>CAISXF010000079.1 GCA_903889445.1 uncultured Pseudomonadota bacterium | reverse complement strand
GTCATTTAAACTACCAAACATAAAATTGCGTCAATTTTTGAGCTTGACAAAAATTCGCCACCGTAGACACTAAGCGTGTTATTAACAATCCAGTGAGCGTTTTCTTTGAACGATATGCCCGTTAGTATGCTTTTTGGCATACTTGTGTTGATGTTAGTTTTATCCGCCTTTTTTTCTGGCTCTGAAACGTCTTTGATGACGCTGAATCGCTATCGATTACGGCATTTAGTGAAATTGAAACATTCCGGTGCGATGAAGGCGAACAAATTGCTCCAACGTCCCGATCGGGTGTTAGGTTTGATTTTATTATGCAATAATTTCGTCAATAATTTCGCGTCATCGATTGCTACTGTGATTGCCATAAAATTGTATGCAGACGAGGAATCGAGCGTCGCCATTGCCGCCGCGCTGCTCACGTTGGTGATGCTAATTTTTTCAGAGGTCACGCCTAAAACGCTTGCCACAATTAAACCTGAATTACTCGCCTTTCCGTCGGCGTGGGTTTACACAGTTTTATTAAAAATCTTTTATCCTCTTGTTTGGTTGGTCAATACCTTGGCGCATTGTTTGTTGCGTTGGATGGGCGTAGATACGACGAAAAAAAATAACGATTTACTCAATAAAGACGAACTCAAAACGATTATCGCGGAAGCTGAAAATGTGATGCCGAATCGTTATCAAAAAATGCTGCTCGGTATTCTCGATTTAGAATCGGCGACGGTTGAAGATATCATGACTCCGCGTAATGAAATTGTTGGCATTGATTTAGAATTGCCGATTGAAACCATTATTTCTCACATAAAACACAGCGCATTTACCCGTTTGCCCGTTTATAAACAGAACGTGGATAAAGTGATTGGTTTTTTACACTTACGCAAAGTGTTAATTGAAATTCATCATGAAGATTTTGATAAACAAACGATTATTAGTTTGTTGAGCAAACCGACGTTTATCCCAGAAAGTACGCCCGTTCACACGCAAATGTTACGCTTTAAAACTGAACGGATTCGGATTGGTTTGGTGGTGGATGAATACGGCGACGTGCAAGGTTTGGTGACGTTCGATGATTTATTGCAAGAGATTGTTGGCGAATTGATTACCGAAGAAGAAAATACCGTGCAATTACAAAGTGACGGCAGTTATTTGGTCGATGCCAGCGTCAACGTGCGAGAATTGAATCGTATCACCCGATGGTCGTTACCAACAGAAGGCGCGAAAACGTTAAACGGTTTGATTTTAAATTTCATGGAAACAATTCCAAATAGTGGCACCAGTATTCGTTTGCACGGTTACGCGCTGGAAATTTTGAAACGTGACGAAAATGCGGTGAAATTGGTCAAATTTTTGCCACTCGACAAACAGAAAACCGATGCAATCAAACCGTATTAAGCATGACTGAACGGTTTTTTATCTTTTTTAGGTGTTTTTAGGTTAAAATGCCACGTTTTAAAACCCCATTTTTCCACCCTTTAGAGCAAGTAAAACATGACAGATTTAGCCCTTTATAGAAACATCGGTATTTTTGCCCACGTTGACGCGGGTAAAACTACCACGACCGAACGTATTTTGAAATTGACTGGCAAAATTCACAAAATCGGCGAAGTTCACGATGGCGCAGCGACTACCGATTTCATGGAACAAGAACAAGAACGCGGAATTACCATTCAATCAGCAGCAACGACTTGTTTTTGGAAAGATTACCGTTTCAACATTATCGACACACCAGGACACGTTGATTTCACCATTGAAGTGTATCGTTCATTAAAAGTATTAGACGGCGGTATCGGCGTATTTTGTGGTTCTGGCGGTGTTGAACCGCAATCCGAAACCAACTGGCGTTATGCGAATGATTCTGGCGTTTCTCGTGTCATTTACGTCAACAAATTAGACCGCATTGGTGCCGATTTTTACCGCGTGGTCAAACAAGTTGAAACCGTTTTAGGCGCAAAACCTGTTGTCATGACGTTGCCAATCGGCGAAGAAGACAAATTCGTGGGCGTGGTCGATTTGTTGACACGCAAAGCGTGGATATGGGATGAATCGGGCGATCCATTAAACTACACCATTGAAGATGTACCTGCTGACATGGCGGAAGCGGTTGAAACATGGCGCGAAAAATTGATTGATGATGTAGCTGATCAATTCGACGACGTAATGGAAAGATATTTAGACGGCGAAGAACCGGATATTGAAACGTTGAAACGTTGCATTCGTAAAGGCACCATCAACATGGATTTCTTCCCAACACTTTGCGGTTCGTCATTTAAAAACAAAGGCGTGCAATTAGTATTAGACGCAGTTATTGATTATTTGCCGTGTCCTACCGAAGTGAAACCACAGCCTGAAGTCGATTTAGACGGCAATCCAACCGGTTTATTTGCAGAAGTAAATGTAGACAAACCCTTGCGTTCATTGGCGTTTAAAATTATGGACGACCGTTTTGGCGCGTTGACTTTCTTGCGTATCTATTCTGGTAAATTGGAAAAAGGTACGTCTGTTTTAAATACGTTCACCGGCAAAACGGAGCGTATTGGTCGTATCGTGGAAATGCACGCGAACGCGCGTATCGAATTAGAATCGGCGCAAGCGGGTGACATCGTAGCAGTGTTGGGCATGAAAAATGTGCAAACCGGTCACACTTTGTGCGATCCAAAATTCCCTGCGACATTAGAGCCAATGGTATTCCCAGAGCCTGTAATTTCGTTAGCGATTTCGCCAAAAGACAAAGCCGCTTCTGAAAAAATGGGCGTGGCGTTGGGTAAAATGATTCAAGAAGATCCTTCTTTCCACGTTGAAACCGACGAAGACAGCGGCGAAACGATTTTGAAAGGCATGGGCGAGTTACATTTAGACATCAAAGTGGATATTTTGCGTCGTACACATGGCGTTGAAGTAATCGTCGGCAAACCACAAGTGGCGTACCGCGAAACGATTACACGCGCGGTCGAAGACGAATACACGCACAAAAAACAATCTGGTGGTTCTGGTCAATACGGTAAAATCAACTACATCATCGAGCCAGGTGAACCTGGTTCAGGTTTCATTTTTGAATCAAAAGTAACCGGCGGTAACGTGCCACGCGAATACTGGCCAGCAGTTGAAAAAGGCTTTAAATCGATGTTGGATAAAGGCGTTTTGGCTGGATTCCCGTGTTTAGATTTCAAAGTTATGTTGATGGACGGTGGATTCCACGCGGTCGATTCATCTGCCATCGCGTTTGAAATTGCAGCGAAAGCGGCGTTCCGTCAATCTATTCCAAAAGCAGCACCGCAATTGATTGAACCGATTATGTCTGTGGATACATTCACACCGTCGGATCACGTTGGTGATGTTATCGGCGATTTAAACCGTCGTCGCGGCATGATTAAATCACAAGATGCAGGCGTAACCGGTGTTCGGATTAAATCTGAAGTGCCACTGAGCGAAATGTTTGGTTACATCGGTGATTTGCGTACCATGACTTCTGGTCGTGGTCAGTTCTCGATGGAATTCTCACATTATTTGCCTTGCCCTAAAAACGTCGCGGATGAAGTGATTAAAGAAGTTACCGAACGCAATAAAGCGAAAGAGAAAAAATAGTTTCTTAATGCTTTAAACTAAAAAGCCGCAACGTGCATTTTCTACACGTTGCGGCTTTTTTATGAGTGAGACGAAAATTAACGTTTAATGTGATACTAATTTATCCTCGATTTGATAGAAAGCGTTCCCTTGCTTGACTAAACAACCCACCAGCTTCTTTCAGCTGGTGGGTTGTTTAGTCAGCGGACTGAAAGTTCAGCTTAAATACGTCGGCTTAACGACGTGTACTCGTCATCAACAGACACTAAATTCCAAGTACAATGCTTCTTTTCAACTGAATTCTTTACATCAAAATTTTCTGACGAACACAAAAGAAAAAGATAAATCTGCTTGCCTAAAGGACGAAGGTTTCAACCTTATTTATCCTGACTATTTTTAGAAATTTAAATAATAAAAAACCCGCTAAGTTAGATAACTTGCGGGTTTTTAAACTTCTTTACATCACTTCTAATACCTATTTGGTACCGATGACTGGATTTGAACCAGCACGACTTGCGTCACCACCCCCTCAAGATGGCGTGTCTACCATTTCACCACATCGGCTTGATAATCTTATTTTGTATTTTCAACCGCTTTCGCTTCAGGAACTTCAGCAGAAATAGGTTTTGCAGGTGTTATGCTTGGTACGTCTTGTTGAACTGTAGGATTAACAATCAAATCTTTCGCAGAGGATTGTTGGCTGTTCATTACTGCCAAACCTAAACTCGTTGTAAAAAATAATGATGCTAATACTGCTGTAGAACGTGATAAAAATGAGGCGGCACCTTGTGCGCCAAATACTGAACCTGATGAACCTGTGCTAAATCCACCACCAGCATCCGCACCTTTACCCTGTTGCATTAGCACTAAGCCTACAACCCCTAAACCCAACAACACATGAACAACAATAATGACTTGATACATAGACCGACTCAAAACGTATAGCAGTTAAACATCTAAAAATACGCCGCAACAACGGCTAACTGGCGCGTATAGTAACGTTTACGACCATTTTATTCAAGCAACGATTGCCTGTTTCACGTCATTAGCCAACTGTTTGGCGTAATTTTCCACGTCAAATTGATTACGCCCTTCAACCATTACGCGAATTAGCGGCTCTGTTCCGGAGGCACGCAATAATACCCGCCCTTCGTTTCCTAAACTTTGTTCAACGGCGCGTACCGCCTGTTGAATCCCTTCATGGGCTAAATCTACTTTTTGTGCCGTTCGCACGTTAATTAACACCTGCGGATATTTTTGCATCCCCGATTTCAAATCGTGCAGCGACAATCCCGTTTTTTGCATTTCGGCAATCACTTGTAATGCCGCAATAATGCCGTCGCCAGTAGTGGTTTTATCCAAACAAATAATATGTCCCGAATTTTCGCCGCCGAGCATTCCTTTGTGTTCCGTCAACATTTCAATCACATAACGATCGCCCACGTTGGCGCGTAACAATGGCACGTTCAAACCTTTCAACGCCAGTTCCATGCCTAAATTTGTCATTAACGTGCCGACAACTGGGCCGTGCAATAAACCCGCTTTTAAACGTGCTTTCGCAATAATGTAAATCAACTCGTCGCCATCGACTAACTCACCTTTGTGATCAACCATAATGAGGCGGTCGCCGTCACCGTCTAACGCAATACCGAAATGCGCTTGCTGTTCTAAAACAGTTTTCACTAAATTTTCAGGACTGGTCGCGCCATAACCTTCGTTGATGTTCAAACCGTCAGGTTCTGCGCCAATGGTGATAACGTCTGCGCCCAATTCGGTGAAAACGTGCGGTGCAACGTGATAGGTCGCGCCATTCGCGCAATCCACCACGATTTTCATGCCGTCAAACGTCATGCCCGTTGGCACGCTGGCTTTACAAAATTCAATATAGCGTCCCGCCGCATCCACTACCCGTTTGGCTTTTCCTAATTTTGACGATTCCACCGTGGTAATCGGTAAATCTAAATAGGCTTCAATTTTACGTTCGATTTCATCGGGTAGTTTTGTTCCTTGTGCTGAAAAAAACTTAATTCCATTATCGTAATACGGATTGTGCGACGCGCTAATCACAATGCCCGCTTTCGCGTGCAACGTGCGCGTTAAATACGCAATCGCGGGCGTTGGCATCGGCCCAACTAATCGGGTATCAACGCCAGCTGCCGTCAAACCCGCTTCCAATGCCGATTCAAACATATAACCCGAAATGCGTGTGTCTTTGCCAACCAAAACAAAATTATGTCCTTCGTTCGCAAACACTTGTCCCGCCGCCCAACCCAGTTTTAATAAAAAATCGGGCGTAATGGGTGGCACGCCGACTTTGCCGCGAATGCCATCTGTTCCAAAATATTTTCTTGTCATAGTGAGTTATTCCAAAATGCAGTAATAAAAAAAAGGAGAACCGCATGGCGATTCTCCTCGAATTTGTAGCGGTTTAACGAAAATTAGTTTTGCTCAACCGTTTTATCTAACGACGGCGGAAGTTCGTTATCATTTTTGGCATCACCCACCACAATATGCAAACCGCCGCGTGGTAACGCATCATTCCAACCAGCTGGATCACGCACGGGTTTACGCGACATCAAATCATCAATCTGACTTTTATCAATGGTTTCATATTTCATTAACGCCGCTGCCATCGTGTGTAAAACGTCGAGATTGGCTTTTAAAATCGCTTCGGTGCGCTGATAATTTTTATCAATAAAGGTGCGAATTTCTTCGTCAATACTGTGCGACGTTTCTTCCGCAACAGTTTTGTGACGTGTAACCGAACGCCCTAAAAATACTTCGCCTTCTTCTTCGCTGTACGAAAGCGGCCCTAAACGTTCTGAAAAGCCCCATTTCGTGACCATATTTCGGGCTAATTCGGTAGCGCGTTCAATGTCGTTAGACGCACCCGTCGTCACTTGTTCCGAACCAAAAATAAGTTCTTCCGCAATTCGACCGCCGTATAAACTGGAAATCATGCTGTCCAATTTTTGTTTACTCGCGCTGTAGGTGTCGCGCTCGGGTAAAAACATCGTCACGCCTAACGCACGCCCACGCGGCATAATGCTGACTTTATAAACGGGATCGTGTTCGGGTACTAATTGCCCAACAATCGCGTGACCCGCTTCGTGATACGCTGTCATTTCCTTTTCTTTTTCGTTCATCACCATCGAGTAGCGTTCTGCGCCCATAATGATTTTGTCTTTGGCTTTTTCTAAATCCGCCATACTGACAACACGCTTATTCATTCGTGCCGCAAACAAAGCTGCTTCGTTAATTAAATTCGCTAAATCGGCACCCGAAAAACCAGGCGTACCTTGCGCGATATATTTCACTTCGACATCGTTATCGCTCGGCACTTTTTTGATGTGAACGTTTAAAATTTGTTCGCGTCCACGCACATCCGGTAAACCGACGGTGACTTGGCGATCAAAACGACCTGGACGCAATAACGCTTTGTCCAACACATCCGGACGGTTCGTGGCAGCGATAACAATAATGCCTTCGTTGCCTTCAAAACCATCCATTTCTACGAGTAGCTGATTTAACGTTTGTTCACGTTCATCATTACCGCCGCCTAAACCTGCGCCGCGTTGCCGACCGACTGCGTCAATTTCATCGATAAAAATAATACACGGCGCGTGTTTTTTAGCCGTTTCAAACATATCACGCACCCGAGATGCGCCGACACCGACAAACATTTCGACAAAATCGGAACCCGAAATGGTGAAAAAAGGTACTTTCGCTTCGCCCGCAATCGCCCGCGCCAGCAAAGTTTTACCCGTTCCTGGCGGGCCAATCATCAACGCGCCGCGTGGAATTTTGCCGCCCAATTTTTGATATTTTGCGGGGTCACGCAAGAAATCAACCATTTCTTCCACTTCTTCTTTGGCTTCATCGCAACCTGCGACATCGACAAACGTGACTTTGATTTGATCTTCTTCAAGCAAACGCGCTTTGCTTTTGCCAAAACTCATGGGATTTTTTCCGCCCATGCCGCCGTTCATTTGGCGCATGAAAAACACCCACACACCAATCAATAACAACATCGGGCCAAACGACACCAATAATTGCATCAGCATTGTAGGCTGTTCAGGCGGAACCACTTTGATTTCAACATTATTAGCCAGCAAATCGTCCACTAAATGCCCATCATTTGGCGCGTACGTTTTGAAAATTTGACCGTTTTGCAACTTACCTTTAATCGTATTGTCATCAATCATCACTTGCTGAACTTGTCCGGCTTTGACTGAATCAATGAATTGCGAATAAGACAGCGACGATGAGGACGAATCACCGCGCTCGTTTTGTGTGCTGCCAAAATTATTAAATAGTGACATCAGCAGCATGGCGATGGCACTCCAGATAAGTATATTTTTTATCATATTGTTTTTCGAGACTCTCAGTGTTGAAAACTTGAGCAATTATATCGGGAATTGATTTTAGCTTGATGGTTTTTTACAATTTTATGCGATGTTCGACTTTTAGGTCAAAACCAAGTCATCAAAATACAAAATTGGATTTCCCAAAATTCGATTCAAAAATGTTTCCCTAAGTATGAGCTAGAAGTTTGCGGATAAATTGATTACTGAAATGCAAACTATCTCGAGCGCGAACTTTTTCGATATGAAAACAATCGGTTAGCTGCCCGATAACGGTTTTGATTAATTGCTGTTTTTTCATTAGCAACGGCACAAACGTTTTTGGACGATCGACCTTCCTATTTTTCCGTAAAGGCGTTTGTAAATCAATGTCTTGTGGTGCCGACTCCTCGTTTAACAAGAGGCGAACTCGCCTTTCAAACATTTACTATTATTATGTGCTGCTCTTGCTTTTTCACATACAGGGGAAATCTATCCAACAGGTGAATGGGGAATCATTGACCACCTCTATTTTTACGACCTGGTGATGGTGTACAAGCATTTTTTACCTCTTACAACCTGATACTTTGCCGATTTGATTTTGACAGGTACATTATGATTTTTCGTAACAATTAAAAAACCTATCTTGTCTATTGCAACCTGACGACTTTTTCAGGATACTTTTTGTTTAATTTTGCCCCCACCACAATAGACGACATTTATGGAATTCAAAGATTACTTACGCATTTTGGCTGAAAACGACGGCTCGGATTTATATCTCACATTGGGTGCGCCGCCCGCTGCCAAATTCCAAGGCGTGTTAAAACCGCTGGAAAATATCAAATTAACCACGCTACGTTTACAAGAAATCGCGCACAGTTTGATGAGCGACGAACAGAAAAAAGCCTTTGAATTACACCCCGAATTAAATTTGGCCATTTCAGAACACGGCGTGGGACGTTTTCGCGTCAATATCTTTCGCCAACGAAATAGTTTTTCATTGGTCATTCGGAACATTAAAACCAACATTCCCAATATCGATACGTTAGGACTCCCGCCGATTTTAAAGCAATCGATTATGGAAAAACGCGGGCTGATTTTGTTTATCGGCGGCACAGGTTCGGGCAAATCGACTTCGTTAGCGGCGTTAATCGATTACCGCAACAGCAATGCGTCCGGTCATATTATTACCATTGAAGATCCGATTGAGTTTATTCATCAACACAAAAAATCGTTGGTCAATCAGCGCGAAGTGGGCGTGGACACCATGAGTTACGAAGATGCGTTACAAAATACGTTGCGCCAAGCTCCCGACGTGATTTTGATTGGTGAGATTCGCTCGCGTGAAACGATGGAGCACGCGCTGGCGTTTGCCGAAACTGGGCATTTATGTTTATCAACCTTGCACGCGAATAATTCCAATCAAGCTCTCGACCGAATTATTAACTTTTTTCCTGAAGAACGCCGTTCACAATTGTTGATGGATTTATCGTTAAATTTAAAAGCCTTTGTGTCGCAACGGTTGGTTCCCACTATTGACGGTCAGCGTGTCGCGGCGATAGAAATTTTATTAAATACTCAATATGTTAGCGATTTGATTTTAAAAGGTGAAATTCACGGTATTAAAGAAGCGATGGAAAAATCTGAAAATATCGGCATGCAAACCTTTGATTCACATCTGCAAAAATTGTACGAACAAGGCAAAATCTCACTTGAAAATGCGCTGGGAAATTCGGATTCACCCAACAATTTACGTTTGAAAATTAGTTTAAGTGATAACGCGGTCAGCACCGATTCGTCCCTTGAAAAAAATATCGATGAAGCTAAATCAAACATGCAATTATTAGATTTTTAACGGAATGATTAACTGATTTAAGAAGCAATAAGTCGCTTAACATTTTTTCATGTTTCATTTTTTGACGAAATTTTTCAAAATTTAAGACTTGGTAAATAGTGCTTTTTCGCTTTTAAAAAATGTTAAAACACGCATACTCACTCGACTTATAATAATGCTTTAATTTTTGGCACGCATGAACCGCAATTTGTTCCTGCTTTCAAACAGTTGCCGACTTCTTGAGGGTTTTCAAACCGTATTTTTTAATCGCTTGTTGAATCGTTTTTTCACCGATATTGAAACACGCACACACAATCGTTCCGACATCTTCCGCGCCTTTCGGCGGTTCGCCCGTTAATTAAGGCTAAACGTTCAATTTTTGAAATTTCAGTTTGCGCGAATAAACTCATCAGCCAATGACGCGACGGCAATTCGTCGGTTGCCGTGACGAAAAATAGGCTTTCCAAATGCCCATCGATAAACCGCGCCGAACGATAATTGCAGCGTGTTAAATCGGCGTATTCTTGCCATTGTGGCGCGATACTTTCATTGGCGCACAACGTATTTCGCGCCCAATCTGCCCAATTTTCGGTGATTTATTTCCCGCTAATTCGTAACGATAAAATCCGTCGCCTTTATTATTCACCCAGTATTCGGGTTCGGTGATTTTCAATTCGCGCCGTGACAACACAAAACCTTGCCACGCCGGTTGATAAAGTGAAATTTTAACGGGCGTGTGTTTGCTTTCGGGTTGTTTTGAAATGGGATCAAAAACAAGATTTACCAACGCGCCCATTCGCCCCGCGCTCGATTGTTGCGCCGTCCAGTGCATCGGCACGAAAATTTCACTTTCGCGTTGCGCGTCGGTGACGTGAACTCGCGCCAACATCGCACCCCAAGCACTTTCAATTTTTGCGAGCTGATTTGTTTTCAATTCAAAACGCTGCGCGTCTTCAGGATGAATTTCGACAAACGACTCAGGTTTATGCTGATTTAATTTTGCGGCAATCGCAGTGCGCGTCATCGTATGCCATTGGTCACGAATTCGCCCTGTGTTCAAAATCAACGGATATTTTTTGTCTGGCGAATTCACTGGCAAACGCGGCGTAATCGGAATTAACTGTGCTTTGCCCGACTTTGTAAAAAATTGTCCATCGGCAAAAAAACGTGCCGTGCCGTTCGGTGAATCGGGCGTAATGCCCCATTGCGTCGGTTGGAAATTATCGTAATCTTCCCCGCTGATATTCGCCAACGCTGAAATGTTGAACGCGCGTTCACCGTTATTTTCAAAACCAGATAACGCCGCGTGTTCACGGAAAATTTCAACTGGGCTTTGATAATGAAATGCTTGCTCAAAACCCAAACGTCGCGCAACTTGCGTGACAATCCACCAATCGGGTTTTGCGCTGCCAGCGGGTGAAAGTAACGCCCGTTGCCGTGAAATGCGCCGTTCGGAATTCGTTACTGTGCCGTCTTTTTCGCTCCAACCTTGCGCGGGCAATAAAACGTGTGCCAACGCCGTCGTGTCAGTGTGTGCGATGCAATCGGACACCACGACAAACTCACACTGCTTCAACGCTTCTTTGACTTTGTCGGTATTCGGCAAACTGACCACGGGATTCGTTCCCATAATCCAAACTGCTTTGATTTTGCCATCGTGAATCGCATCGAATAATTCAATCGCAGGCAAACCGCCTTTTTGCGCGATATTGGGCGCGTGCCAAAAACGTGAAACTAAATCAATTTCGGCAGGATTTGAAAAATCGGTATGCGCGGCGAGTTGGTGCGCGAGTCCACCGACTTCACGTCCGCCCATTGCATTCGGTTGTCCCGTCAATGAAAACGCGCCGCTACCGACTTCGCCAATGCGTCCCGTGGCTAAATGACAATTCAAAATCGCGTTGACTTTGTCCGTGCCTGATTCCGATTGATTGATGCCTTGGCTGTATAAACTCAACGATTTTTCGGTATTCGCAAACCATTCGTAGAAATTTTTAACGTCGTGGGTTTTTAAATTACAACGATTGGCGACATTTTCAACGCTGACATTATCCAATTTCAAACCCGCTAAAACCGCTTCAAATCCTTCAGTATGATTTTTGACAAAATCCAAATCCAACTTATTTTGCGCGTGCAAAAATTGAAATAAACCGTTGAACAAAATCGCATCTGCGCCACTCGCTAATGGCAAATGCAAATCGGCAATATCACAACTCGCTGTTTTGCGCGGATCAATCACGACCACTTTTAAATTCGGATTCGCTTCTTTCGCGGCACGAATGCGTTGAAAACTCACGGGATGACACCACGCGGCATTTGAACCAATCAGCAAAATCAAATCCGCGTGTTCAAAATCTTCGTAACAATTCGGCACCACGTCGCCACCAAACGCGCGTTTGTGTCCCGCCACGGATGACGACATACACAAACGGCTATTGGTATCCATGTTGCCGCTACCGATAAAGCCTTTCATCAATTTATTGGCAACGTAATAATCTTCGGTCAATAATTGCCCCGAACCGTAAATTGCCACGGCATTTGCGCCGTGTTTTTCAATTACGCTTTTAAACGAATCGGCGACTAAATCTAACGCTTCCGTCCACGAGGTTTCACGTCCATAAACGTTCGGCTGCAATAATTGCCCTTTGAGTTCAATTGTTTCGCCGAGCGCAGAACCTTTTGAACACAACCGCCCAAAATTCGCAGGATGTGAACTGTCGCCGTTGATTTTAATATGGCGATTTTTATCGTCAACTTTTGCACTAATGCCGCAGCCCACGCCACAATATGGGCAAGTAGCTTGAATCGTTTTAGTCATGAATTTGCAACCATTAAAGTTAAACTGTTTTAAAATTCGCTACTGTGACAGATAATTTCTGCGCCTGATTCTCCAGCGATTCAGCACCCGCCGCCGCTTCTTCAACTAATGCCGCATTTTGCTGCGTCACGTCATCCATTTGAGAAATCGCGTGATTGACTTGAGCAATTCCGGCACTTTGCTCAACCGATGCAGCGGTAATTTCGCCCATAATGGTCGTCACACCTTGTACAGCCTGCACAATTTCGTGCATCGTTTTACCCGCTTGCGTGACTAATTGACTACCTTCTTGAATTTTATCCACGGAATCACCGATTAATATTTGAATTTCACCTGCCGCTGCCGCTGCACGTTGCGCCAAATTACGCACTTCAATTGCAACTACTGCAAAACCACGACCTTGTTCACCCGCCCGTGCCGCTTCAACAGCGGCATTTAACGCTAAAATGTTGGTTTGAAATGCAATGTTATCGATAACTGAAATAATCTCGACCACTTTGCGTGAGGATTCGTTAATAATTTCCATTGTTATCACGACGTTACCCACCACAACTCCGCCTTGGCTCGCAATTCTGGCGGCTTCTCGGGCTAACTCATTCGCTTGTTTTGCATTTTCAGCGTTGTTCTGCACGGTGCTGGTGAGTTGCGTCATACTTGCAGCGGTTTCTTCTAAACTGGCTGCTTGTTTTTCAGTGCGTTGTGACAAATCATTATTTCCTGCCGCAATTTCTTGTGCCGCCGTATTGATTTGTTGAGTCGAATCTTTAATTTCACCCACTAACGCTTGTAAATTTTCGACGGTGCAATTGATTCCTTCTTTCACTTTGCCAAAAGTTCCAGGGTAATTATGGACGATATTTTGCGTTAAATCGCCTTGTGCTAAGGAATTTGAAACCCGCAAAATATCGTTAAAACCCGTGTCACAAGTATCAATCAATAAGTTTAAATCACTCAACATATCGCGAAACATAAATTCAAAATTATCAGCATTCGCACGTTTAGAAAAATCACCGTTTGCGCCTGCTTTCGCTAAAGTTTCAATTTCATGATTTATCGACAATAAAGCATGTTTAATGCTGTTCATGGTTTGTGTAATTAGGATTGTTTCGCCGGGCAATACGTCCATATCGATTGAAAAATCGCCTCTCGCGTATTGGCTAATAATGTCCAAAATTTGGCGGTTAATCACAATTCGAGATTGAATTAAATCATTTATTTCATGTGCCATTCGTGCATAAGTACCGCTAAATTGTGATACATCGAGCAACTCTTTAACAAAACCAGCGGCGTGTCTTTCCGCCATTTCATCTTGTGCTTGCACGAAGGCGTTAATAGCACGTTGCATGGTATTCATGGAACGTAATAAATCACCTATTTCATCACTTTGAGAAGTATCAATGATTGAACTTAAATTCCCTATCGAAATCGCATTCGCAATTTGTCGCGCCGAAGTCAACGATTGCAAAATACCACGACTAATCCACCAGGTTAAAAATAATGCTAAAACAACACTTAAACTGAAAATAGCTAATAATCCCGCATCGTAACGGCCAAGCAAAGAATGAGCGTGTTTTTCGTCTCCACCATTACGTTTTCTCGTAGCTTTAACTACTTCATCAATTGCCAAACGATGTTGTTCGTAACGCCCCCGCATTTTTTCCAAACTAGCCATCATTTCGTTGTGATTTTGCGCCAGAACACTTGGAATAAAATGCTGTTGTGCTTCGTTGTAAAAGGCTTGCGCGGCATAATAAGAGCGTTCTAATAGTGGCGTTTTTAATTCTGATTCTAACGTTTCATTTTGCCAATAAGTGTGTCGCATGTCGTACTCAACTTTTAAAATTTGAAAGCGATCGGTTAACGCCAAAATTTCATCGGTATTTGTTGCGTGAGTAAGTTGCAAAACGACCAAATAGGATTCCAAAATGTATTCGGGCGGGGGCAAAATGTCAGCGATTAAATCTTTCCCTTGAACAATTCGTTGGTAAATTGGACCATTCACGTTAAGTGTATTCATTGCTTTCAGCGTTGCCAAGCCGAAGAGTGAAAAGCCAACAATTAAAACGCTTAAAATAATGCCGAATCGGGCTTTAATAGTGAGTTGAGATATTTTTTTCATATTTTTTAACTCTCAATAATTCGGAAATTCGGACAGTTTTGTTAGAGCGTACACGAAAAAATATAGTGCAATAAAAATTAAAAATTTATATTTTTTCGTGTAAATTTAAAGAGCAATTTAAAATCAACATTATTGTAAAAACCGTCCAAACTATATATTAATTTTTAAAATAAAAATCGTTGTCCGAATTAAAAGTTGATATTACCTTGCAACCAGATTTTTTGGGTGTCAGTATTGACGTTCGTACCAGTCGTTAAATAACCGTCACTACGATCTGCGTTGTAATACGCATACTTTGCCATCACTGAATAATGTTTACCAAACTTTTTCACTGCTTGGAAATCCCATTCGTCGCCGTAATGCTGTTGTCCCGTATCGTCGCTGTAATCGTGATACACGCCGCTTAATGTCAAACTATCGTGCCACACTTTCGCGCTCACCGTTCCGAATACATCACGAAGACCATTGACGGGCGTTCCAGTAGAAAACAAATCTGCCCAACCTTGAAAAGGATGATTTGTACCCAGAGGCGTGAAAAATGCGCTTGTACCATTACCGTTTAACTGTTCCATCGCGCCTTGAAACGTTAAGAAATAAGCATTGAAACCACCCATCACGTTATAACGGTTCGCTTCATAAGCAACCGCACGATGACCGTAATCTTGTTGAATGCTCCATTCCGCCGTGTAAAGAAGGCTGTAATGTTCATAAAATTTCGGTGTTGCACCGTTTAAACGTAAACCAAATGTTTGGTTTGATTTATTACGAATGGCAGCCGAATCTTTGTCGGAATAATCCAACCAATAACCGTAGCCAACTACATTGCCATAATCACCGAGTTTATAATTCACATTCAAAATAGGTGCTTTGATGTTTTCAGTCGTTGATAAAAACGTCTGCACATTGCCAATATAGCCGGCGTTGACCGTTAAATTTTTAAGCGACGTGTTCGTGACTAAAACCGAATCAAACGTGGTTTCCATTTGTCGCCAAGGGACGCTGCCAATAAAACGCTGATCATCAAAAGCAATTCGCTGGCGACCGCCTTTGACAATGGTGTCAAAATTACTGTAGCTAATCCACAACTGGTTTAACTCGTTTTGTGCGGGGTCTGCGATGTTTGAAAAGGTGGGTTTATTGCCACGTCCATCATTGTAATCCGCTTGCAAAGCGTGCGTGCCTTCGTATTCAGCAAAACCTTGAAAGCCGTGAAATTTTGGTGACAACACACCAATTCGAGTGCGAATCGTGTTGGCATTGGCAGTTTTTTTGCCTAAATCTTGGTCAACATTTTCCCAGCGATAATTGGCATCAAATTTAATCGCGCCACCATCACCAAATTTCAACGCATCTTCGATAGTTTTATCGTAATCAGCCGCCGCAGGATTTGCTGCGATTAAACTGGTAAAAAATGCCACCGTCAATAGCGACAAGGCGTGAGTACGTCGTTTCATAAAAAATCCTCTGTTTAATGCGATTTCTCGCACTCAGATAAAAAGATGAGCAAAATATTTGTAGTAATCGGGAAGCTCAAAGTAAATTTTGGCGCGTTCGCAGACGAAGCAAATCAATTTTAATTCCCAACGTCTTAATGAATCGAACATTTCAAATGGCTCTTTGAGTAATAGTAACTCACACGAGAAAGCAATGCACGCGCGATGCCAATGGGTAAGCGATTTTATTTTTAGAGTGATCTATACAACAAAACTAAATTACTAATCAGCAATACGAGTGACACCACTTTCCAAAAAAGCGTCGCATTTCGTTCGATTAACGGCACAAATTTTTCGGCTTTCAAAAACGCAGAATTGGGGTGCGTGAAATCGTACAAAAATTCAGATAATGTGTCATAACGCAGCGTGGGATTTATCGCGGTCGCTTTACGCAACGCGCCATCCATCCAATTTGGAATCATTTCGTTATGCTGCGAACTCGGCACATAAATCAATTTTGCAAAATGGGCTGCGGTAGGTTTATCGGGCAACGTGTCACCAAACGGCAACGTGCCATTCAACAATTCATACGCCATCACGCCCAACGAAAACAAATCCGATTTCACCGTGCCGCGTTGTCCAGAATGATATTCTGGCGCGGTGTAATTCAACGTTCCCAACACATTTTCTTCTTCATGCGAATGCAACGGGCTAATTTCGGCAATGCCAGCAATTTTCACCGAACCAAAATCAATAATTTTCACCACGCCAGTTACGTCAATCAACACGTTTTCGGGTTTTAAATCTTGGTGCAACATTTCCATTCGATGAAATGCTTGCAAGCCTTTTACTAATTGTTCAATGATTTTGACGACGATTTTAATGTCGGGTTTGGGATTCGCTTCAATCCATTCGCGTAAGGTTTGTCCGTCCAAAAATTCCGTCACATAATACAAATATGTTCTGTAACGATTGGGCGTTAACACATTCAAAATGTTCGCATGATTTAAGCGTTTACCTGCCCATTCTTCATGTATAAAATTTTCAATGTAATTCGTATCGTCGTCGTACAAAATAGACGGCGTTTTTAATACCACCGTTTCGCCCGAATCTGTGTCAATTACTTGATAAATTTGCGTGCGTCTGCTGGCGTGAAGTTCGGCAATGATTTGATAACCGTCTAATTTTTCGCCAACCGACAATGGCGGTGGAAAAGGCAATGCTTTTTGCGGACGAATGATTGCGTCTTCTTTGACTTCGGGCAACTCCATCACACACAGAATTTGACAGGTTAAATTATCATCACTTTTATTTTCACTGGCAGTACGAATAAAATCTTGGGCAATAACGTTTAAATGATGGTCACTTAGCAGCAATTTTTTCATCGTTTTTTCATCGATAAAATCATGCACGCCGTCCGTCGTCATCAAAAATACGTCGCCCAATTCCAACGGAATCGCTTGATAATCGACCTCCAAACGCGGGTCGATTCCCATTGCACGATTTAAATAACTTTTATCACTCGACACCCAAACTCGATGATCGCGGGTTAATTGTTCTAAATTCCCCGCGCGTAAACGGTAAATTCGAGAATCGCCAATATGAAATAAATGCGCGATGGTAGCTTTAAAAACAATCAAACTCAAGGTGCTGACCATGCCTTTTGTGGATTGATAACGCGCTTGACCTTGACTGTAAAGCCACGAATTAGTGGCGGATAAAATTTTCTGCGCGGCGTGTTTCACTGACCACGAATCGGGCGTGCTGTAATAATCTGCTAAAAAACTGACGACGCAACATTGACTGGCGTGTTGACCGGCTTCGCTGCTACTCATTCCGTCGGCAATCGCCGCAACTGCGCCTTTTAACGTTAATTCCGAACCGTCAGGGAAATGTACGCCAACGAAATCTTCGTTGCGCGGTTTGATACCTTTGTCGCTAGCACAACCGACAAGTATTTTTAGCGTTAACACTAGCTTAACTCAACTCAATCATTTCAACCGTTCCATCTTCCAGAACTTCAACAAATTCAGACAAATGCACGCGGTCGTAAGCGGGACGAATTTCTTCGCAAAAAGTGACGATTTGATGGGTTTCTTTTAACGGACTTTCGGCAAGTTGGCTAAGAAAATACTGACCAACCATGCTGTTTCCGACGACCACGAGTGTGGGTTTTGTATTCATAACGTGTAACCTCAAAAGTGCTGTTTGAAATTACAATTCGCAAACATAATGCCAACGCTAAAAGGCTTTGATTTTATTATGTATTGTTCTTTTTGGTGAATATGAAAAAGGCGTTTGCCTTAAAATTGTGCGTTGTCGTGGTGCAAGGGTCGGGCGATTGGTTTTATTTAGTGCGAGGTTGTATTTTGATTTTTCACGCAAAAAAGCCTCGATGGCGGGATGCAATCGGGGGTTTTTGTTTTGACTTAGATACTAAATATCGATACTATTTCGAGCATGAAAAGAAAACATCAAAAAATACTCGAGCTTATTTTTGCACGTCCAATTTCGGCAAACGTACGTTGGATTGACATTGAAACTTTGTTGTTTGAACTCGGCGCACAAATCGAAGAAGAAGAACGTGAAGGCTCACGGATGTTGATTAAATTATTCGGCGAATGGCGCGTATTTCAACGTCCACATCCCACACCAACTACCGATAAAGGCGCGTTAGCCAGTTTGCGGGATTGGTTATTTAACAACGGAGTAAAACCATGATTAACCAAATGACCATTGACGGCGTGAAAGCGGTCATTACTTACGATTCCGACATTGATATGTTTCGCGGTGAATTTTTAGGACTGAATGGCGGCGCGGATTTTTATGCGAAAGATGTTGAAGGTTTAAAACGTGAAGGTGCGATTTCACTCAAAATTTTTCTGGAATCCTGCCACGAAGATGGCGTTGAACCGTTTAAATTCTATTCAGGAAAATTTGTGTTGCGAATTCCACCCGAAGACCATGCCGCCGTCGCGAGTGCGGCGAGTGCGTCTGGAAAAAGTCTTAATCAGTGGGCGGTTGATACGTTAAGACAATCGGCTTATTAAAAAATTCAATGCCTCAAAAAAACCCCAACCACAGCTGCAAATCGGGGCTTTTTTTTAACGCTATATTTAATTTAAGCGATAAACACCGAGGCGTTGCGGATTTTCTTCATCGCATTTTGTTCGAGTTGCCGAATTCGTTCCGGCGAAACATTATATTTCGCTGCCAAATCTTGTAACGTTAATTTCTTTTCAATTAACCAACGACTCGCCAAAATATCTAAACTGCGTTCATCCAGTGTTTTCATCGCTTCGGTTAATAACTCATGTTCACGACCTTCCCAATCAGACGCTTCCAACAATTCCGCTGGATCCGCGTGATATTTTTGCAAATAATTCACGGGTGCCGCGTAATTTTCGTCATCGTTATCATCGTTCGACATATCAAACGACATATCGTGACTGCTCAACCGTTTTTCCATTTCATAAACGTCGCTCACACTCACATTCAAATCGGCAGCAATCGCGGTCGCATCGTCGTGTGTCAGCCAATTCAAATTTTTTTTCATTTTGCGTAAGTTAAAAAACAATTTACGTTGCGCTTTCGTGGTCGCAATTTTAACAATGCCCCAATTTTTAATCACATATTCGTGAATTTCGGCTTTAATCCAATGCACCGCAAAAGACACCAATCGCACGCCCATGTCAGGATTAAAACGTTTCACCGCTTTCATTAAACCAACGTTGCCTTCTTGAATAATATCCGGCATCGACAAACCGTAACCGCTGTAACCTCGCGCGACATGAACCACAAAACGCAAATTAGTCATGACTAATTGACGCGCGGCTTCTAAATCGCCTTCATCCCGAAAACGTAATGCCAGCTCGCGTTCTTGTTCAACAGTCAATTGCGGCATTTGACGGACAACACCCAAATAAGCGTCAAAAGTGCCAACGGATAAATTAGTCGGTAAAGCTAAAGCGTTTGTCATTGAAATCACCTACTGTTCGTTAAGAAGTTGACAAAATTCTAGCATTTTTTACCGCTGATTCATTATTTTTTTTGTTATCATGACCGACATTATTTTTCTTATTTTCACGCTATCGCCATGACAAAATTCGTTTCTTTTTTAAGTTTTAGTTTGTTGTTCGTGTTAAATGTTCACGCGGATGAATTACGCGCCACCGGTGATTTGGGCTTGGTTATCGAGCGGGAATCCAATTCGGCGTTGATTATTAACACATCACAACCGCGCCAACTCGCCAGAATTGAAGGCTTGGGTGATTTATCACACGCTTCAGTAGTGTTTTCGCGCGACGAACGTTTTGCGTACGTTTTTGGACGTGACGGCGGATTGACTAAAATTGATTTGCTCGAAGATGAAATTGCGGCACGAATTGTTCAAGGTGGCAATTCAATTGGCGGTGCGATTTCACAAGACGGAAAAATTATTGCCGTCTCGAATTATCAACCGGCGGGCGTGAAATTATTTTCGTCAGACACGCTGGAATTGCTGGCGGAAATTCCCGCAATTGACGCAAAAGGTCAACTTTCAAAAACCGTTGGTTTGGTCGATGCACCAAATCAAAAATTTGTCGTGAGTTTATTTGATGCGGGTGAAATTTGGGTAATTGATGCGAAAAATCCTAAATCGCCGCAAATCGAAAAATTTACCCACATCGGCAAACAACCTTACGACGCGCTGATTTCACCTGACGGACGTTATTATATTGCCGGTTTATTTGGTGAAAAAGGCTTGGCGTTATTGGATTTGTGGCATTCTGAATCGGGTGTCAAACGCATTTTGGCAGATTATGGCAAAGACGATGAGCAATTGCCGGTTTATAAAATGCCGCATTTTGAAGGCTGGGCAATGACTTCGGATTACGTTTTTGTGCCTGGAATTGGGCGGCACGAGGTTTTGGTGGTCGATAAAAAAACGTGGCAATTGGTCAAAACGATTCCCGTGATCGGTCAACCCATTTTTGTGATGGCGCGACCTGACGGGCGGCAAATTTGGGTCAATTTTGCGATGCCCGATAATTCACAAATTCAAATTATCGACGCGAATTCGCTGAACGTTTCAAATACATTTAGCGCGGGAAAAGCGGCGTTGCATTTTGAATTTACGCCACGCGGCGAACAGGTTTGGATTGCGTTGCGGGACGATAATGCGGTCACCGTTTATGATACGAATACGTTGAAAGAAGTGGCGCGTTTGCCTGCCGAAAAACCGAACGGTATTTTCTTTTCGGCGCGAGCGCATCGGATTGGAATGTAGGCATTAACGCTGATTGGCGCAAATGACATTGTGCATCCTGTGTTTAAGTCAGCATTTTTCATGTATTTTCAAATTTCAAAATAAACATTCGGCACGCTTTTATCCAAAGCCATTTTTTTTAATTTTGCCCGTTGAATACCAACAGCTTCAAATGCCGCACTTATCGAATGATATTTAACGCCATCGACAACAATTTTGCCTAAATAAGGAAGTCCACTTTTAGGTAGTTTCTTTTGCAAATCGACATCGTTTGAAATGTAGGCAGGAAATGATGTGCTACGGCATCTTTGTTTAACCGAGTTTATATCAATTCCGATTGCTCGTGCCGCATCAGATAATGCTTTATATTCAACGCCTTCAACTGTTACTGAAACGGCTATTTTTCCCATTTTTTCAGACCGCTGTGTTTTAACCATTCCGTCGATTTTTATATCGGGATAATTTGAACTTTTTGCTCTTGCGGCAAGAGTACAATTTTTAATACCAGTGGCTTTTTCAGCTTCAACTAGCGAACTGTATTTTATTTCGCCAATCCAAATAGCTTGAACAGCGTGCCTTTTTTCTTCTTTCTTAATCGTTCCTGACAAGTCTAACCAATCAGGATAATTGGAACTTCTTAATCTCACAGCAAGCGTATCTTTTGGTATTTCAAATTCTCTAGCTGCTTCCGTTTGACTATTGAATTTTATTCCCGTAATTTCTACGGCTTTTTCAGCACAACGGCGTGGGCGTTGTCCTTCATCAACATAGTAATAACCTTCCCAACCGTAGCCTATTCGTTTGTGAATTTGTTTATGTGAAACATTTAGTTGCCGTCCTGCTTCAGCAAGTGATTCAAAAACACCATCTGGCGTATGAACTACTTTTCGGTAAAAACCTTGATGTGTACTAATTGTGGGCTGTTGTCCTCCATCTTCGTAATAATATCCAATCCAACCGTTTTTAATTCGTTTCGATAACGCGCCACCAGATATACCAAGAGCTTTGGCACAATCCTCAACACAAGAAAAGCGTGTTACTTTTTCATCAACCATCGCATAAACAGGTTTTGCGCTATAACTATCACCACGTTTAGGTGATAAATGTCCGCGTGTACCATCACCGCCTTCTGTTTTATTGGTTAAAATTCCTTGTTTTAAATCGGCTCTGCCAATTTGTACAATCAATTCAACTTCTCGATTGAGAGCGTCTTGTTCTTCTTTATGCCAACTCAGAATTGAATAACCAACATTAAAACCTAATCGTTGATGTTTATTGATGATGTTATTTTTGACTTTGTTTTGCTTATCACTTGGCATTTCGTGTTTGATAACTCGGTCAAAGTGACCTTTACCAACATAGAACGGAACTGGCTTTGCTGTGTACATTTTCCAAAGCACATAAATGTAATAATCTTCGCTTTTAGAAATTAAAACGGCGATTTCTTTGCGTGTAAAAATTGAACAACCCAGAATTGCTTGCCAATCAACATCATCAACTTCGATTTTTAAATTTTCTTTTGGCAGTTCAGAATTAAAAAGTTCTATTTGGATAAAATTATTCATTTTTCAGTTATCTCACCATCACTCAAATAACACCCCGAATCCTCCGCCCAATAATTCCCCGTCGTTTGCGCGGCACGAACGCGCGTATTGCCGTTACAAATCGGTTGATAATGACAGGTTTTGCAACGTCCTTCGAGCGGACGCGGCGAACTTTTCAAACCCGCCATTAACGGGTCGCTGGTATCTTGCCAAATTTCAGAAAACGGACGCTCTTTCACATTGCCTAAATTGTAATGCCACCAAAATGTGTCAGGATGCACATTGCCCGTGTTGTCGATATTCGCCACATTTACGCCCGACGCATTGCCGCCCCATTGTTCTAATTTCGCCTGAATATGCGCGGCTTTTTCAGGGAAACGAGCGCGTACCCAATGCAGAAAATATACCGCGTCGGCATCATTATTGCCCGTGACAAATTCGCGTTCTTTGCCTTCCAACAGCCAGCGATAACTGGTTTCAAATAACAAATCCATTGCGTCGCGCGTCATGAAAAAATGCGCGTCATCGCCGCGATTTTTATTGCCGCGTCCGCCATAATTTAAATGCGACAAATAAAATTTATCGATGTTGTAATCGTCCATCAATTGCAGCATTGCCGGAAAATCCTGCACGTTCGATTGCGTTAACGTGAACCGAATGCCCACTTTTATGCCTTTTTCTAAACACAATTCAATGCCGCGCAACGCTTGATTAAACGACCCTTTTGAACGTCTAAAATTATCGTGCGTGTCTTGAATGCCGTCCAAACTCACGCCGATATACGAATAATTCATTGCGACAATTTGGGCGATATTTTCAGGCGAAATTTTCGTGCCGTTACTCGACAACGCCACATAAAAACCCATATCGGTGGCGCGTTGTGAAATGTCAAAAATATCGGGATGTAACAACGGTTCGCCGCCCGATAAAATCAACACGGGAACCTTGAACGCTTTTAAATCATCCATCACTGTGTAAATTTCGGGCGTGGTCAATTCGCCTGGAAAATCACGATCGGCTGAAGTCGTGTAACAATGTTGGCAGGTCAAATTACAACGCCGAATTAAATTCCAAATCACCACGGGCGCAACGGGTTTGCGCGTCGGTTTGATGGGCGTTGGCGCAATCACTTCGCGCATATATTGGCTAAGTCTAAACATACGATTCACATTCCAGTTCGAGTTTTATCAATTTATTTTTTCATCGCGCGTTGTCGCCGCGCATCTTTGGGATCGTTTTGTAACGGGCGATAAATCTCAATTCTATCGCCCGATTTAATTTCCCGTTCCAACGGGCAAATCGTGGAAAAAATTCCCACTTTCAACGTGTCCAAATTCAATTTTGGAAACTGCGCTAACATTCCTGATTCCAAAATCGCGTGCGACACGGTACTTTTTTTAGGTACGCGAACGGTTAATAACGTTTGTTTTTCGGGCGTAGCGTAAACCACTTCGACATCAATCATGCGGTATAAACCTCTTTGGCGCGTTGTGTAAATGAGCTGACCATCGTGTTACAAATTTGATTGAACACCACGCCAAATGCCAAACTCGCTAATTTTCCCGATAATTCAAATTCTAAATCAAGTGTAATTTTGCTGGCATCGTCGCGCAACGGTAAAAAATTCCATTCGCCCGTCAAATGTGAAAATGGACCATCAAGTAATTCTACCGTCATTTTTTGACCAAATTCGAGCGTGTTGCGGGTTGAAAAGTTTTTGTGAAAACCGCCTTTTGCAATCGACAATTCTGCTTCAATCACATTTTCGTCACGTTTAATAATGCGGCTGCCGCTGCACCACGGCAAAAATTTCGGATAATTTTCGATATCGTTGACCAAGTCAAACATTTGTTGCGCGGAGAATTTCACCAACGCACTTTTTTCTATGAGCGTCATTTTTATAAAACTCCGACGACGTGCAAAAATACGAAGAAAATCGACGCGGGCGCAACGTAACGAATCAAGACGCGCCAAAGGTTGTAGCTGGATTTACATGGCATTTGTAATTCGCTTTCCGTGTGTTCGCGTTTCATAATCCAACCGGCGAAAACGGCAATGCAAAATCCGCCAATTGGCAACATTAAATTCGCGGTGACATAATCGAGTAATTGAAAAATCGTGCGTTCAAAGAAATGCACGTTTGCCCAAATGTTGAACGAAAATACCGTTCCCAAGCCTAAAAACCACGTTCCCAAACCTGTCCAAATGCAGGCTTTTTCACGGCTGAAATTTTTGTTTTCAATCAACCACGCCACCGCTGGTTCAATCAATGAAATCGACGACGACAACGCCGCGAAAACTAATAATACAAAAAACAAAATGCCCATCAACCAACCGCCCGTCATATTACCAAAGGCAATCGGCAAGGTTTGAAAAATCAATCCAGGTCCTGACGCGGGATGCAAACCGTGTTCAAATACGAGTGGGAAAATCGCAATCCCCGCCAATAATGCCACCAGCGTGTCAGCCGCTGCGACCAAATACGTCGTTTTCGCAATCGACACATTTTTTGGCAAATACGCGCCATAAACCATAATCGCGCCCACGCTTAAACTTAGCGTGAAAAAAGCGTGACCCATCGCCGTCAAAACCGAATTGCGCGTCAACGTACTGAAATCAACATTAAACATAAAATCCAACCCGCGTTGATAACTGTTTGTGGTCATCGCGTAACCGACCAACAAAATCAGCAACACAAATAAACTCGGCATTAAAAATCGCACCGCTTTCTCTAACCCGTTATTCACGCCACGCGCCACAATCCACATGGTCGCACCCATAAATAAACTGTGCCAAAAAATCAATTGCGTCGGGCTGGCGATAAAATGATCGAATAACGTTTGAATTTCCGCCGCGTCTGCATCGAAAAAACTGCCAGTAAATGCTTTTAACACATACGCCGAAGCCCAACCCGCAATCACGCTGTAATACGACAAAATCAACACGCCCGCAATCACGCCCATCCAACCCAAATAATGCCAATTTTTATCGGCATTCGCTTCCGTCGTGAGCATTTCCATCGTTTCAATCGGATTGCGTTGACCGCGTCGCCCCAACATGGTTTCGGCAATCATAATCGGAATACCAATCAGCAACACACACGCTAAATACACCATCACAAACGCGCCACCGCCATTCTCGCCCGTGATGTACGGGAATTTCCAAATGTTGCCCAAGCCCACCGCTGAACCGGTTGCCGCTAAAATAAACGCAAACCGTGATGACCAATGGGCGTGCGTTGCTGTTGTGTTTGTGTTCATAAAAGTTCTCTTGTTATGTTTGTTATGTGTGCAAGGAATGTAGCCGCGCATTTTAAAACGAATCGCTAGAATTTGTACGGACTAAAATAAATTAGCAGCTTTGAATGGCGCGGGATTTTTGAGAAATGGTGTTGACGTGTTAATTGAATGCAGTTTTAAAAACGCCAAACGCAAAAAAGGCTTGTGAACGTTTAAATTCACAAGCCTTTTTTGAGGTAGTTAAAAATTAACCGAGGGTGCTACTGTAACCAAAATCAAACGTCGGAATATGACTGTCTAACCAACCTTTCACTAATTGACCGATTTCTTCCGTCACATCGGCTTCGCCAGCGTGGAATTTCTTTTGTAAATCGGCACAAATATCAATTAACGCGGTGTGTTCTGCTTTGTGAGCATCGAAAGCAGCATAACCTTTTGCCTGCATTTCACGTTCTTCATGGGCAAAATGCTCAACAACGTAAGCAATTAAATCGTCCAACTGTGCGCCAATCGCTGCGCGTTCTGCACCGCCCGTCGCCAAATCGTACAACGTGTTTAACTTATCGAACAAGATTTTGTGTTCGTCATCGGCAAACCCAACATTTGTGGCGTATTGTTCTGCTGTCCAAGTAATTAAAGCCATAATTCGTCCTCATTTTAGAATAATTTTTGTGCATGACTAGCAAAAAGCAGTTGGCTCTCGCCATTAAAATACCGATTGTCAGTTTTTGCTACCAGTTGATTTTACGAATCAACCGCAAAAAAATTATGGATTAAATGTCAGTGCAAGTCAATTCTAACAATTAAACCAAAACTGGGATAAAAATCGGTTCTGGAAACAGCAATCTAAACACCGTGCCTTGATTAGGCTGTGTCAAATTTGAATCAATTATAATATGCCCCTTTGCAGAATGTACCAAACCCGTTAATGTTGATAAACCCAAACCTGTACCTTCGCCTTGTGGTTTGGTGGTGAAAAATGGATCGAAAATTCGACTAATCATTTTAGGTTCGATGCCCGCCCCATTATCCGACACGCCTAATTCAATAAAACTACCTTCAATTATTGCCGCGCAGGCGGTGCATTTAGTATTTAATTTGGGTGTCACCTTGTCGAGCGAAATGGTTATGATGTTACCGTTATCTTTCATGGCGTCTCGCGCATTCACCGCCAAATTCGTGATAATTTGATGCAATTCATCGGCATCAATTTTAATATTCATGTCGCAATTATCTCGAATGAAGCAATTACCACAGTTGCTAGTATTCACATGACATTTGTTGTCAAATTCAAGTCTGATTCGGCTAGTCAACGCGGGGCGTAACATATCCACCATCTGGTTAATGACTTCTGGAGTGTGTCTTATGTTCATAACTTTTTCGTGTTGCGTATCTTGGCGGGCATAGGTCATCATTTTTGCAATTAACCCCACCGCGCGTTGACCGGCATTCGCAATTTGTTTAGTGTTGTGTTCCAGTTCGGATTTTAACGCCTCGTCTTTCATATCCTGACGAATGTCATTATTCATTTCGTTGTAGCCCAACATACACGCCAAAATGTTATTGAAATCATGAGAAATACCCGCCGTCAGCCGCCCAATACTTTCTATTTTTTGCAGGTGATTGATTTGCTGATTCAGAATTTCATTTTGCGTAATTACAAAATTAAGTTCTTTGTTCGCCATCACAAGTTCGGCGGCGCGTTTTTCTTTTTCAATGTTTTGGAATGCCAATTCTTGGTTTGCCATCACGAGTTCCGCCGCGCGTTTATCTTTTTCAACGTTTTGAAACACCAATTTTTGGTTCGCAATCTCTAATTCGTCTGCCCGTTTTTCTTTTTCAGTTTGGTGAGCAGCAATTTCTTCGTAAGCCTTCATCAATGCAAAATAAAGAAGCTCATTTTCGCCGTGTTGAAAAGTAGGCTCGTTGAGATTTACTTTAATTGCCGTTGCGGTTTGTTCATGAATTATTATCATTTTTTCTGAGTGGGTAAGCGTTTCTTGTCCGGTTAGCGTGCTTGTTTTTTCAGCCATAATTTCACATTCCTAATAGTTTTAACTTTGGTTAAGATTACATTGTTTAAAAAAAACCGCCTTTACGGCGGTTTTTCTAAGTCAGGCTCAACTACACAAAATTTTATTATTGTAATTGTTGAGCAGCGTCTTCCCAATCTTCAACATGGTAGGAAGTCACAATTTTGCCATTGACGACAGTGTGAATATCCGTTGCTGTGATTTTGAAACTTTTACCATTAGGTAACGTGCCAACCAAAAAGGGCGCAACGGGAGTGCCGGTTATGGTCGAACGCACGATATAACGATTTCCATCACGCAAAATTTCTTGCGGTTTAAATTTCATATCTGGAATCACTTGACCGTAAATTTGAAACGTTTTAACAAACCCTTCCAAATTATTACCACCAATTGATGCTGGAATAGCCTTCCAATTGGAAGCAATGACTTGTTTAGCTGAATCGGGTAAAGCTGGATTCGTCCCATCACTAATAATTTCGTAAAACTTTTGAACAGCCTGCAAATCGCGTTGCATCGATACAAACGTGTCAGCATGAGCAGTTGTTGCCAACATAACGCTCAACATTGCTGTAACTACATATCTTTTCATCGTATTCCCCTGTAATTCAAAAATAGAGCATTTAGTTTACTGTTTTTTAGTGAGCGGATACAAATAAATCGGCACTTTTACATTCAACATCTTAAAATTATTTCACCTTGCGTTTCGCGGCAATTCGTAACCGCAACGCATTCAATTTAATAAATCCAGCGGCATCTTTTTGATCGTACGCGCCTTGATCGTCTTCAAATGTCGCAATGCTTTCGTCGAACAAACTGTCTGTGGCGGATTCGCGTCCGACCACAATCACGTTGCCTTTGTACAATTTCAAACGCACTTTGCCGTTCACATTAAGTTGCGATTCATCAATCATGGTTTGCAACATTTGGCGTTCTGGACTCCACCAATAACCGTTATAAATAATCGTCGCATAACGCGGCATCAATTCATCTTTTAAATGTGCGACTTCGCGGTCAAGCGTCAACGATTCAATCGCGCGATGCGCTTTCAGCATAATCGTTCCCGCTGGCGTTTCGTAACAGCCGCGTGATTTCATGCCGACATAACGATTTTCAACAATATCCAAACGTCCAATGCCATTTTCGCCGCCGATTTTATTCAAGCGTTCCAACACGGTCGCTGGCGAAACGGCTTCGTCGTTAATCGCCACGATGTCGCCTTTCGCATAAGTCAGCTCAATATATGTTGCTTGGTCAGGTGCGTTTTCAGGTGAAACCGTCCAACGCCACATCGTTTCTTCAGGTTCTGTCCACGGATTTTCTAATACACGACCTTCGTAGGAAATGTGCAACAAATTCGCATCCATCGAATACGGCGACGAACC
This sequence comes from uncultured Pseudomonadota bacterium, assembly GCA_903889445.1. Classification (GTDB taxonomy): domain Bacteria; phylum Pseudomonadota; class Gammaproteobacteria; order Methylococcales; family Methylomonadaceae; genus UBA10906. The sequence continues at coordinate 41,735 of CAISXF010000079.1, read as the reverse complement.
GCCTTGTTTCATTTCAACGGGAATGCCGTGTTTCGCGGCGTAATCCAGCAACGATTGACGCGAGTTTAAATCCCATTCGCGCCAAGGTGCAATCACATGAATATCAGGGCGCAACGCATACGCGCCCAATTCAAAACGTACTTGATCGTTGCCTTTGCCTGTCGCGCCGTGTGAAATAGCATCTGCACCCGTTTCGTTCGCAATTTCAATCAAACGTTTCGCAATCAACGGACGCGCAATTGACGTTCCTAAAAGATATTCGCCCTCGTAAACGGTGTTGGCGCGAAACATCGGAAAGACGAAATCGCGGGCAAATTCTTCACGCAAATCGTCAATGTAAATTTCTTTAATGCCTAACGCTTTGGCTTTGGCGCGAGCAGGTTCGACTTCTTCACCTTGTCCTAAATCCGCCGTAAAAGTGACGACTTCACATTGATAAACGTCTTGTAACCATTTCAAAATGACTGATGTATCCAAACCGCCTGAATACGCTAAAACTACTTTTTTTGTGTTTGACATAAATGCTCTTGGTTGATTTTAAAATTAACGTTTCATAATGCTAATGCCTTTCAGCAACGTCAACGCTTCGTTCAAGGCGTAATCTTTTGCATCGGTGGCATCTTTTTCTTTCGCGCCCGCTTCTTCAGTCGCGGCTTTTTCTTTTTTATTTTGCAAATGGTTCGACAAATCTGCTTCTTTCACTGGTTTGAAATCTGATTTTTCAACCGATTCCAATTTCATTTGCGCCAATGGCACATCGGGTTCAATGCCCTCCGCTTGAATCGAGCGACCCGACGGCGTGTAATAACGCGCGGTGGTTAATTTCACCGCTGAACCGTTGCTGGTCGGTAAAATCGTTTGAACCGAACCTTTGCCGAATGATTTTTCGCCCATAATAATCGCACGTTTAGAATCTTGTAACGCACCTGCGACGATTTCCGAAGCCGAAGCCGAACCCGCGTTAATCAAAACGACCATTGGCGCGTCGTCGATTAAATCATCGGGCGCGGCACTAAAACGCATTTCAGAATTTGGAATCCGTCCTTTGGTGTAAACGATTAAACCGCTTTTCAAAAATGCGTCGCTGACATCCACCGCCGCATTTAAAACGCCACCTGGATTATTGCGTAAATCCAAAACCAAGCCTTTCAACGCGCTGCCGTTTTCTTTTTTCAAACTCGCTAACGCTTCTTTCAAATTCTCGCCCGTGCCAGATTGAAAACTGCTGATTCGCACATAACCGTAATTTTTGTCCAGCATTTTACTTTTAACGCTTTTCGATTTGATAATGTCGCGCGTCAATGAAATTTTCAACGGAGTTTCGGAACCTTCGCGCACCACGGTCAATAAGATTTTGCTGCCCGCATCGCCGCGCATCAATTTCACTGCATCCGCTAATGACATGCCTTTCACGGGTTTGTCGTCCAAACGAATAATCAAATCGCCCGTTTTAATGCCAGCACGTTGGGCGGGCGTGTCGTCAATCGGCGAAACGACTTTGATAAACCCGTTTTCCATCGTGACTTCAATGCCCAGACCGCCGAATTGCCCCGTGGTGCCTTCTTTTAAATCTTGATATTCTTCAGCAATCAAATATGCCGAATGAGGATCTAAACCGCTCAACATCCCACGCACCGCGTCTTCCAACAATTTTTTGTCAGAAACAGGTTCGACATAATCCTGTTTAATACGTCCAAAAATTTCGGTAAACGTTTTTAAATCTTCCAATGGCAACGTTTCGGAATCAACCGCTACCTCGCTCGGTGCCGTTGCAGCGCGTTGGGCAAAAACGTTGCTGCTCATGCCAATCGTGCCGCCTAACGCCACGCCTAATGACAACAAATAAACACTTTTCTTTTTTAACATAATTTTCTTTTCATACTCGAATAGTTTTTAAATTTAGGGTTTTAATCGTTTTTGCTGTTTTCATTTACACCATTCCACGGGATTGAGCGGTTTGCCTTTTTTACGAATACCAAAATACAAACTCGCTCTATCGTGACCGCCACTCAAACCCACCGTAGCAATCACATCGCCCGAATTGACTACCTCGCCGACCTTTTTATATAAACTTTGATTGAACGCATACAAACTAATATAACCTTTGCCGTGATCGACAATAATAATTAAACCGTAACCGCGCATCCAATCAGCATAAATCACCTTACCATCGGTAATGGTGTGAATTTCCGTGCCTTCATCGGCGGCAATAATCACGCCGTCTAATTTACCTTCTTCTCGTGCGCTGCCAAATTTTTGCATTATTTCGCCTTTTAATGGCCACGGCAATTCACCTTTCAGCGTAGCAAAATCACCCGCTAATGGCGGAAAACTTTCAGCATTAACGGGTTGCGTTATTTTCGCAACAACAGGCGTTTCTTTGTGAACTTTGGCAGCAATCGGTTGTTCGTCATCAATCAATAATTTTGGCGCAACAAAAACCGCTTCTTCCGCTTCCAAACGTGTTTTACGCAACACACGCGCTTTTTCAATTTCAGCATTTAAATCACTGTTCGAGTTTTGTAACGTCGAAAGTAAATTTTTCAACGTCGTTTCGCTGTCTTTCAATCGATTGATTTGTTGTTCGTTCGACAAAAAATCAGGATTCGCTTGTTTCAATAATTGCGCTCGTTGTTTTCTGAGTGATTCTACCGCATTTTGTTCAAGGTGTTTTTGTGTCAAATTTTGTTCAAGTTGCGCGGTTTCGGCTTCATTTTGCTGCTTCAACTTTTCCAAATGCCGCCAGGTTTCGCTGACACTCTTCAGCTGATTCACGCGCCGCGCGTTCAAATAATCGTAATACGCCAACATTCGACTAGATAATAAGGGGTTTTCTTGATTTAGCAATAATTTCAATCGTTCTTTATGCCCCATCGCATACATCGTTTTCACTTGTCCTGCGAGTTCGTCGTTTTGTTTGCTAATTTCCAACGACAACGCTTGCACTTCGGTGTGAATTTTCGCTAAATTTTGCTTTTGATGCGCGGTTTTATTTTCTAGCATTCGCAATAACGCCGAGGTGTTGCCGTACAACTTGTCGAGTTCGGCGAGTTGATTATTGAGCAACACGGATTTATCGACCGCCATTTCAGCGTGACTGTTCGCGACAATGAGCATAAAAAATAAGCCAAAGAAGAATTTAAACAAACGTTTCACAACTCAACGCAACAACGATTTGCCGCTCATTTCAGCGGGTGGCGTAATTCCCAAAATCGCTAACATCGTCGGTGCAATATCAGCTAAATTGCCCCCGTCCGCCAACGCACCATCGCCTTCCACATAAACCAACGGCACCACATTCGTGGTGTGTGCGGTGTGCGCTTGATGTGTATTTTCGTCTGTCATTTGTTCGATGTTGCCATGATCCGCCGTAATTAACATGCGTCCACCGACTGAAATTAACGCATCGACAATACAGTGCAGCGAATAATCCACTGCTTCCACTGCCAAAATTGCCGCTTCTAAATTCCCCGTGTGTCCGACCATATCGCAATTCGCGTAATTGCAAATAATCACGTCGTGTTCTTCTTCGAGAATGGTTTTCACCAAATGATACGTCACTTCGGGCGCACTCATTTCAGGTTGTAAATCGTACGTTCTGACTTTCGGCGACGGAATTAAAATGCGGTCTTCGCCGACAAATGGTTCATCCCGTCCGCCGTTAAAAAAGAAGGTAACGTGCGCGTATTTTTCCGTTTCAGCCAAACGCAATTGCGTCATGCCGAGTTGTGACAGATATTCGCCCAAACTGTTTTTAATTTCAACCGACGGAAACGCAATCGGATAAGTGAATTTTTCGTGATATTCGGTCAACGTCGCAAAATAACCAGCATGCGGCGCGTGATTCCGTTCAAATTTATCAAATGTCGGTTCGGTAATCGCTTGGCTAATTTCTCGTGTGCGGTCGGCACGGAAATTCATGAAAATAACCGCATCTTCCAAACCAATCGAAATCACCGATTCGGGATTGGCAGCGATTAAGGTTGGCAACACAAATTCGTCGGATTCGCCGCGTTCGTAAGCCGCTTCCAAACCGGATTGAGCCGTTGTCGCAAAATGGGGTGCGTCGGCTTGCATCAACATTTTGTAAGCGTGTTGCACACGTTCCCAACGATTATCGCGATCCATCGCGTAAAAACGTCCGGTTATCGACACGATTTCCCCCACGCCCAATACCGCCATTTTATGTTCTAAAAATGTGAAGGAACTTGCGGCACTTTTTGGCGGCACGTCGCGTCCATCTAAAAACGCATGAACGTAAATTTTTGTCAGACCCCGTTTCGCGGCAAGTTCTACCATCGCGGCAATTTGCGCTTCGTGACTGTGAACGCCACCTGCTGAAAGTAATCCTAAAATGTGTAACGCTTTATCATTATTTTTCGCTGTATCCACGGCTTGGCATAACACTGAATTTTCAAAAAAACTGCCGTCCACAATCGCGTCGTTCACTTTTGAAAAATCTTGTGGCACATAACGCCCACTGCCAATGTGTAAATGTCCGACTTCAGAATTGCCCATTTGTCCGTCTGGCAAACCGACAACGTGACCAGAGCATTTTAAATACGTCATCGGATACGTTTTTTGCAATCTATCCCAGCACGGTGTTTTCGCTAGTGCAATGGCGTTATTTTCAATTTTTGGGGAATAGCCGAATCCATCAAGAATCAATAAAACTAACGGCTTAATACGTTGAACCATGATTTTTCCTCTTTATAACAATTGATTGGCAAATGGTAGGGTATAATTGCGGTTCATTATACCAACAGAAAAGATAAACGTTGCGGGTAGTTACTTCAAATTCTATTTGCTAAAATTCAACACGCGATTAAAATCACCGTGTTTTGAAAATGGCAGCGACATCACGCAAAATTAAGGTATGATTTTGCATTATTTATTCACTTCACAGAAAGCAAGGCGCATGGATCGTTATCTCGAATTTATTTTAAATCATTACATTTTGTCACTGGCAATGGCGGTGGTGACATTTTTACTTATCCAAGAATTTTTTGATACTGTGTTCAAAAGGTTCGATTTCATTTCACCGATGTTGGCGGTGATGAAAATTGACGATGCAAATACGATTGTTTTGGATGTGCGCGAATCGCCTGATTTTATTCAAGGTCACATTGAAAACGCGATTAACGCGCCACTCAGCAAATTAAGCGAACAACTTCCCACGCTGCAACAATATAAAAAAAATCTGGTGTTAATTACTTGCCAAACGGGAACTCGTGCGGCGGCAGCAGCGAAATTATTAACCAAATCGGATTTTGAAAACGTGTTAATTTTGACCGGCGGCATGAATGCGTGGCAGGATGAATACAAATTGCCGATTAAAATCACCAGCAAAAATCGTATTACCAAAACAAACTAAAACTTTTTACCTTTCCACAACTTTAACTTTAAGAGAGAAAAATCATGGCTGAACAAGAAAAACAATTCGCAATTCAAAAAATTTACACGAAAGACATTTCGTTTGAAACGCCCAATTCACCGCAAGTTTTTGTGGCAGAATGGAAACCAGCCGTTGAATTTAATTTGGCGACCAATGTTCAGCAACTTGACGAAAACCTCGCTGAAGTTGCCATCAAATTAACCATCACGGTGAAAAGCGATGACGTTGTGGCGTATTTGGTAGAAGTCACGCAAGCGGGAATTTTCGTTTTGGGTGGTTTTTCAGAACAAGAAATGGGCGGCATGGTGGGGAGCTTTTGCCCGAACATTTTGTTCCCGTACGCGCGTGAAGTGGTGTCGGATTTAGTCGCAAAAGGCGGTTTCCCACAGTTCATTCTTGCTCCCGTTAATTTTGACGCACTTTACGCGCAACACGCACAACAAGAACCCGCTGTGAATGCGCCTAGTTCTGACGCGATTAACTAACATTCAAACGGCTTATGACTAACAAAATAGCGGTACTTGGCGCGGGGTCTTGGGGAACGGCATTAGCCATGTTGGCAGCACGAAATGGTTGCCAAACGCTATTGTGGGGGCATCATCCCGCGCACATCGAAACACTGAAACTCGACCGCGAAAATCGGCGATATTTGCCGAATTTGCCATTTAATGACCATTTGACGCTTACGTCGGATTTGTCGGAAGTAGCGGCATTCAGTGACATTATTTTGGTGTCTGTTCCCTCGCACGCTTTTAAAGATACGCTGCAAAAGTTGAAACCGTTGGTGTCTGAAAACGTGAAAATCGCCTGGGCAACCAAAGGTTTTAACAAAGAAAACGGCGGTTTGTTGCATGAAATTGTTGCGGAGGTTTTTGGTTCAGAAACATCCGCTGCATTGGTTTCAGGGCCGAGTTTTGCGAAAGAAGTGGCGGCAGATTTACCCACCGCGATTACGATTGCTTCGACGCAACCCGAATTTGCAGCGCAACTTGCGACGATTTTGCACAGCGATCGTTTTCGCGCGTACACCAACAACGATTTAATCGGTGTGGAAGTCGGTGGCGCGGTGAAAAACGTCATGGCGATTGCAGCGGGAATTGCGGACGGTTTGGGTTATGGTGCGAACACTCGCGCGGCGTTGATTACACGCGGTTTGAATGAAATTATTCGTTTAGGAATTCAACTCGGCGGCAAACAAGATACGTTTATGGGTTTAGCGGGTTTGGGCGATTTACTTTTGACCTGTACCGACAATCAATCGCGCAATCGTCGATTTGGGTTGGCGTTGGGACAAGGGAAAAGTCCTGACGAAGCACGACAAGAAATCGGTCAAGAAATCGAAGGTGTTTCGGCAGCGAAACAAACCTTTTTATTGGCGCAAAAATTCGGAATTGAAATGCCAATTACCGAACAAACTTACAAAGTGCTTTACGAAGGACTTGCGCCGCGTGAAGCGGTTCAAAATTTGTTGGCTCGCGAACAAAAAGCAGAATCTTAATCACAAAAAAGCGGGCAAGAATCTAATTCTTGCCCGCCTCTCTTTTTTAAGGCTTTACAAACCATAGGCGCGTTCAATCACGGATTTTCACAAGTGTTTCTGTTTAAAGCCGAACAAACGGGACACCATGATAAATAAAATTCAAAAACACAAAATACACCGAATACTAATAGCGCAATACTCGCGGTAAATACCGATATTAAAATCATCGCAACACCGGCATACAAACGGTACTGCTTTTCTTTTACACTTAAATTACGTTCAATCTTTAACATGCGCTTGAAATCAAAATTCATAGAAAATCCTCCAAATATATTATTGTGTTTAGTTTCTTGAACTACAAAAACAAGCGTTAAATAATACGCGATTACAAAGAAATGTGCGATTATCGCCGCGTTAATAAACATCAGCAGGAATCTTGATTTTTTTGGAGAAGGTTATGCCGTTCAAAATCCGTCAATTGGGCGTTCAACTTTATGAAAAAGTGTGGCGCGACATGCAACAATTTACGCAAACGCGCACACCAGAAACGCCAGATGAGATTTGGCTAGTTGAGCATTTTCCTGTTTACACGTTGGGTTTGAATGGCAAACGTGAACATCTTTTAAACGTCGGTGAAATCCCTGTCATTCAAACCGACCGAGGCGGGCAGGTGACGTATCACGGGGAAGGGCAGGCGATTGTCTATATTCTGTTTGATTTGAAACGGCGAAATCTCAACAGCCAACAGATTGTTTCGCACCTCGAAAATGCAATGATTCAAACGCTCACGGATTATAAAATTCCCGCTGTGGCGCGTGCCGATGCCCGTGGCGTTTATGTCGAAAATAAAAAAATTGGTTCGATTGGGCTGCGAATCAAACAAAATGGCTGTTATCACGGCTTGAGTTTGAATAACAATATGGATTTAACGCCGTTTAATTTTATCAATCCGTGCGGTTACGCCGATTTGAAAATGACACAATTGGCAGATTTTGGCGTGACTATTAAAACTAACGAACTTTCTCAACAAATTGTCTCCCACTTACTAAAAAATTTGAATGACTGATTATCAAGCTCTATCCCGCGCAACGCCTAAAACGCATCAACGCAACAGTGAAAAATTGGCGCGTATTCCCATCAAAGTTGAAATCACCGAAACGCCGTTGCGAAAACCCGAATGGATTCGGATTAAATTGCCGTCGGGTCAAGAAACCAGCCGCATCAAACAGATTTTGCGTGCAAGTAAATTACACACGGTTTGCGAAGAAGCGGCGTGTCCGAATCTCGCCGAATGTTTCAAACACGGCACGGCGACGTTTATGATTATGGGTGATTTGTGTACGCGCCGTTGTCCGTTTTGTGATGTTGCCCACGGGAAACCACAATCGCTAGACGCTAATGAACCGCGCCAATTGGCTGAAGCGATTCAAACGATGGCGTTGAAATATGTGGTGATTACGTCGGTGAATCGGGACGATTTGCGTGACGGTGGTGCGGGACATTTTGCCGATTGCATTCGCCAAATTCGCCAACAAACACCACAAACAAAAATCGAAATTCTCGTGCCTGATTTTCGGGGGCGAATTGAAAAAGCGGTTGAAATTCTCGCCGCGCAACCGTGTGACGTATTTAATCACAACATGGAAACCGTGCCGCGTTTGTATGCGAAAGCTCGACCTGGTGCGAATTATGACGGTTCGCTGGAATTATTTCGTCAATTTCATGCCGCAAAACCCAAGATTCCCACGAAATCCGGTTTGATGTTGGGTATTGGCGAAACGGAAGAAGAAGTTGAACAAGTTATGCGTGATTTATTAAATGTTGGTTGTTCAATGTTGACGCTGGGGCAGTATTTGCAACCGAGCAAAGCGCATTTAGCGGTGGAAGAATATGTTACGCCCGCGCAATTTGACCGTTACGCCGACACCGCAAAAGCCTTAGGTTTCAAACAAGTGGCGAGTGCGCCGTTGGTTCGCTCGTCTTATCATGCCGATTTGCAGGCGAAGGCGTTGGTTTAAAATGGAACACGATTATTTAGTGAATTTGCGTCAACATCCGACGTGGCAATTATTACGCGCCGACAATGCGCCGTTAATTATTAGTTTTTTTTATCGCGTTTTTATTCTGCCAAATAGTCGTTCTTTGTTGCAAAGTCATTTGGTGGAAAAGCTGGACGATACGCTGTTTCATTTACGAAAAATTCATGGCGAAAAAACGTATCCCAAGCCAGCCAAAACCTATTTAAATGATTGGGCGCATGGCGATAATTGTTTTTTACGAAAGTATTACACCGAAAATAGCGATGAGCCGGAATTTGATTTAACGCCTGCGAGTGAAAAAGCGATTGAATGGTTACGCGGGTTGGAGCAAAAGCAATTTATCGGAACGGAATCGCGTTTGTTGACGATTTTTAATTTACTGAAAGCGATTTTGCAATCGACGCAAACCGACCCGCAACAACAAATTGCCGAATTAGAATTACAAAAATCGCTTATCGAAGCCGACATTAACCGCCTAAAAAACGGCGAAACCATCCGTTACGACGCGCGCCAAATCAAAGAACGCTTCTATCAGTTGGAAGAAACCGCCCGAAGTTTATTGATGGATTTTCGTCAAATTGAAGAAAATTTCCGCCAACTTGACCGCAAAACCCGCGAAAAAATCACCACCAGTGATAAACACAAAGGCGAATTGCTCGACGAAATCTTCGGCGAACACGATGAAATCGGCGATTCCGATCAAGGCAAAAGTTTCAAAGCCTTTTGGGGATTGTTAATGTCGCCCGCCAAACAAGACGAATTTAATGATTTGATTCAAAAAGTGTTGGCAATTGATGAAGTGAAAAGTTGCCAACCGGACGAATTATTGCCGCGCATGAAATATCATTTGCTCGAAGCGGGCGAAAAAGTGCAACGCACCAGTTCCAGTTTGGTTGAACAATTGCGCCGTTATTTGGATGATCAAGTTTGGTTGGAAAATAAACGGATTATGGCGATTATTCACGAAGTTGAAAAACAAGCGATTGCCGTCAAACAGAATCCACCGAAAGACAAAGATTTTATGTTTTTGGATGACACGAAAGCCGCCATCATATTGTCCATGTCACGCAGTTTATTTTCTCCGCCGACGCGCCAAATTTTGTCATCTGAAGCGTTGATTTCGGGTGTGGCGGAATTTGAAACCGACGCACTTTATAGTCAGCATTATGTCGATACGTTGTTATTGCTGGCGCGAATTCGTAAAGCCTTACAAACTAAAACGCAAATTACGTTAGAAGAAATCTGTGTTGAATATCCGTTGGAAAAAGGCTTGAGTGAATTGGTGGCGTATTTGAATTTAGCAACCGCCGATAACGGTGGCATTATCGAAACTGAAAAAACCGTTGAAATTGAATGGTTCACGCCTGACGGCACAAAGAAATCCGCCATGATGCCACGCATTATTTTTAGCCGAACTTAATCAAAAATATGACTAAATCTTTACGACATTCCAAAATTTCACCTGTTGTTATTCACCTTTTAAAAGGCATTTTGTTTCGTGATGAGCAACCAGCGTTGTGGGAATCATTGCTCGATTTAGAAAATGAGGTGCGCGATTACATTGCGGTTTTAGGCTTGGATTTACAAATTGACGACAGCGAAGGGTTTGCGTGGTTGTATCAACAAGCCATTTCGGTCGATGAAAATCCCACTGAAAAAGAAAAAGCCTTGCCACGTTTGATGGCGCGTCGGCAGTTGAGTTACCCGATTAGTTTGCTGTGCGTGTTGTTGCGTAAAAAATTGGTGGAATCCGACGCAACGGGCGATTCGCCGCGTGTCATTGTGTCGCGCCAAGAATTGCAAAATTCGATGCGGGTGTTTATGCCTGAAAAAAGTAATGAAGCGCAAACCACCGAACAAATTGCCACGACTATTAACAAAGTGATTGAATTAGGGTTTTTACGCAAACTGAAAACAGACGATGAAAACCTAGAAATTCAACGCATTATTATCGCGCTGGTTGATGCCGATTGGACATCCGCGCTTAACGAAAAATTAACGATTTATCAAAATTATGCACACAATGCCGCTTGAATCTATGGTCGAAAATGAGTTTGCAGGATTTCGCCTGCATCGTTTTGAACTTTATAACTGGGGAACTTTCGACAAAACCATCTGGCACATTTTCCCGAATGGTGAAAATACGTTGCTCACCGGCGATATTGGTTCAGGGAAATCTACGGTGGTGGATGCGTTGACGACGCTACTGGTTCCCGCGCAACAAATTATTTTCAACAAAGCCGCTGGCGCAGAAGGAAAAGAACGAAATTTAGAATCGTATGTGCGCGGGCATTACAAAAGCGGCAAAGATGCTGAAGATTTAACTTCAAAGCCTGTTCCATTGCGAGACAAAAATAATTACAGCGTTTTATTGGGTTATTTTTACAATCAAGGTTATGACAGCAAAGTTACGTTGGCGCAGGTTTTGTGGTGCAAAGAAGATAAAGCGCAACCCGAACGTTTTTACATTGTCAGCACCGACGAATTAACGATTGCTCATGATTTCTCGAATTTTGGCAGCGATATTTCAGACTTGAAAAAGCGTTTGAAACGGCAATCTAATAACGTTGAAGTTTTCGACAGTTTTAGTCAATACGCAGCAGATTTTCGGCGACATTTAGGCATTGAATCTGAACAAGCTCTCACGTTATTTTATCAAACGGTTTCGATGAAATCGGTCGGCAATTTAACGGCATTTGTGCAACAGCAAATGCTTGAAGCACCGCCCGTTCAAGAACGAGTAGAATCCATTTGCCACGAATTTGATAATCTCAATCGCGCTCACGAAGCGATTTTAAAAGCGAAATCACAACTCGAATTACTGCGTCCATTAGCCGCCGATTACCACGATTATCAACAATCGCAGAAAGTTCACGCCGAAAAAGAACAATGTCGCGAGGCGTTAGATGCCTATTTTGCCCATTACAAAGCCACGTTTTTAACGGATCGAATTAGTCAGCGTGAAATTGAGCTGGCGAAACATCAAGAAAAATTACTTTCTCAGCAACAAGAAATTTCTGATTGTCGCGACCATCGCGATCAACTCAAACAAAGCATTGAAGACAATGGCGGGCGACGTTTAGAAACCTTAGCGACAGAAATTTCGCGGTTAGAAAGTCAGAAACAACAAAAAGTACATCAAGCCAAACGTTATCAAGCGTTTTGCGCCGCGATTGATTTAGTTGACGCGAATGACAGCGACCGTTTTTTGGATAATCGCCAGCACGCGCAAAAATTATTGAACGAAATCGAGCCGCAACAAGCTGACCTCACTCAAGAAAAAATGGCGACGACAATTCGGCGCAATGAATTAAATGAATCGATTAAACAATTGGATGACGAATTAACCTCGTTGCGGGCGCGTCGCAGCAACATTCCGCTTTCTAATTTACAAATGCGCGAGCAACTTTGCGCCGCGATTGGGGTTTCGACAGATTCGGTGCCGTTTATTGGCGAATTACTCAACGTTGATGAAGCGCAACCCGAATGGGCGGGCGCGATTGAGCGCGTGTTTCATGGTTTTGGTTTGAGTTTGTTGGTGGCGGAAGAGCATTACGAAAAAGTCGCGCACTATGTTGATAATCATCGTTTGAAAGGGCGGATTGTTTATTTTCGCATCAAAGAATTTACCGCTGAAAAATTTGAATTGCCCGCGCCACAATCGTTGTTTCACAAATTACGGATTAAAACCGACAGCCGTTTTTACGATTGGTTAAACCTTGAAATTGCTCGCCGATTTGATTATTTTTGTGCGGATAATTTGGACGAATTTCGTCGTCAGTCCAAAGCGATTACGCAATCAGGGCAAATCAAAAGTGGCGCGAATCGACACGAAAAAGATGATCGTTATTCGATTGACGACCGTTCAAAATTTATTTTGGGTTGGGATAATCACGCCAAAATTGAATCGCTTGGGCAACAACAAGCGACCTTCGTGCGCGATGGTTTTACTTGTATTGAAAAGTTAAAAAACCTCGATTTACAACATAAATCGTTAGAATCTCGCCGTGATAAAGCCCGTGATTTACTCAATGTGGAAACGTTTGCCGATATTGATTGGCAAAGTTTCACTCGTAAAATTGACGATTTACTTACTGAGAAAAAACAAATTGAAGAAGGTTCCGACATTCTCAAAAATCTGCAAAATCAATTACAAGAAATCGTTGAAAAGTTGAAACTGAAGGATTGTGAAATTGAAATCGCGATTAAAAACAGCGGTAGTTTTGAAACAAATTTAGAACACGATAAAAACGATTTGAAAGCTGGTTTGAAAGTGGTTGAAAGTTTGGATGCAGAAAAACGACACACTATTTTTCCAACATTACGCACGATGCAACCGTCGGCGTTGCAAAATGTGATGTTGACGATTGCCAATTGCGACAGCAGTAAAAGCACGATGCGGACGTGGTTGGGCGGGCAAATCAACCGCGAATCGGATAAATCGACGCAGTTAAACGGAAAAATTACTGCACAAATGCAGAAATACAAAGACCGTTTCAAAATCGAAGCTCGCGATGTCGATGTCAAATTGGAATCCGCCCCAGAATTTGGCGCGATATTTAAAAAACTTGAATCGGAAGATTTGCCGCGCCACGAGCAGCGTTTTCATCAAATGCTCAAAGAAGGCACGATTCAAAAAATCGCCATGTTTCAGGCGAATTTAGACAAAGAACAACAAGATATTCGCGATAAATTAGAGCGCATCAATCGTTCGTTATCGGCGATTGATTACAACGCGGGAACGTATATTAAATTGGTTTGCGAACACAGCAATGACAATGATGTTCGAACGTTTCGACAAGATTTACGCGCGTGTTTAGCCGATGCGTTGAGTAGCGAAGAAAGTTTATATGATGAGCATCGCTTTTTTCAGGTCAAAAAAATCATCGACCGTTTTCAAGGACAAGAAGGTAGCGTTGATATAGACAAAAAGTGGACAAAAAAAGTTACTGATGTGCGAAATTGGTTTTTATTTTCAGCGTCGGAACGGTGGCGCGAAGATGACCAAGAAAAAGAATACTATTCGGATTCGGCGGGAAAATCGGGCGGTCAAAAAGAGAAATTAGCGTACACCATTTTAGCGTCGGCGTTGGCGTATCAATTCGGTTTGGAATGGGGCGAAACCAAATCGCGCAGTTTTCGTTTTGTGATGATTGATGAAGCGTTTGGGCGGGGTTCGGACGATTCGGCGCGGTACGGTTTGGAATTATTCAAAAAATTAAATCTGCAATTGTTGATTGTGACACCGTTGCAAAAAATCCATGTCATTGAGGATTATGTAAAAAGCGTGAATTTGGTTCACAACGAAGACGGCAAAAAATCGATGCTCCGAAATTTAACCATCAGCGAATATCACCAAGAAAAATCAGCCAATGGCGCGTGAGTTAATCCCGTCTAAATACGTTCTCGAACAAGCGGCGAAAATCTGGCAACGCGGGGATTTACATCGTGCATTTTTAGAGAATAGCGTGTGTTTTCCTGTGATGATTTCGTTGCCGAGTTGGTCATCGAAAGTTTTATTGACGGAATTTTCTGCGGTTCAAGAGGCGATTTATGCGTTGAATGAACAAAGCAAAAAACATGGTTTTACGATTTTGCATAGCGTCGTGAATCATCGGCAATTGGGCGAACAAAAAATCCCCGTTGCGGTTGAATTTGAAAATGAAGCGATTTTTTTGCGTTATGTGCGTCACGGTGACGAATTTTCAGAATTTAAAACGTTGGCGGAGAAAACATTGCAACGCTTTTCAACGTTAAAAAATTGGTTGAATCGTTACCCGTTCAAACTGATGAATTTTGCGACGGTTTGGTTTTCGTTGCTGGCGGTTTGTGATTATTTTATGCAGCATCCGCGACCTGATGTGTATATTCGGCAACTTGATATTGTGGGCGTGGATACGAAATTTATCGAAAATAACACGGCGATTTTGACTGAAATTCTCGATGTAATTTTGCCAGAAACCGCGCGTAATTTGACCATCACGGGATTGAGTAATCATGGATTTGAACGCCGTTATGGTTTGCGTTACGAATTGCCGCAGATTCGATTACGGATTTTAGACAAGCGTTTGGCGATTTGTGGATTGATGGATTTGACGTTGAGCTTGCTTGAATTTAATCAGCTTGAATTGCCGATTAACGCTGTTTTTATCACCGAAAATAAAATTAACGGTTTAGCGTTTCCACACGTTGAAAATGCGCTGGTGATTTTTCGCTTAGGTTACGCAGTCGATTTACTCGCTCAGGCGCAACTTTTGAAAAACGTAAAAATCTATTATTGGGGCGATTTGGACAGTCATGGTTTTGCGATTTTGTCTCGAATGCGCGGTTATTTTCCAGAAACAGAATCGTTTTTGATGGATAACAAAACGCTAATGAAATTTGAAAATTTGTGGACGAAAGAACCAGAAGATAAAACTGTTTCACATGAATTAACGAATTTAACGGCAGCTGAACAAGCCGTTTTTCAAACGTTAAAAACGCATCATATTCGCTTAGAACAAGAGCGCGTGAGTTATAGTTATTTGGAAATTAGCCTGCAAAAACAACATCAAATTGCGCCATGAAATCAGCAATCGTGGCGCGTGATTTGAATTGTACCGATTGCGTTAACATTTCTGCATTCAAACCGCGTTCAAGTAGCGATTCCGTTTCAACAAAAATAGCATTCACGTCCATAGTCGGCAAAATTTCAAATAGCATTGCAGTATTTTTATAACCTGAATTTTGGGCATTTTGATTCACTTTTAAATGAAAAACAGCATCGTCCAAAAATAACACGCTCACTTCTTGCTCAAATGCCGCCGTCGTTAAAATAATATCCAGCATTTCCTGCACATAAAGCCCGTCGTAACTGGATTTTCGAAGCACAAATAAAAAACGTTTCATCATCATTTCACTCAAAAACTAAAAAACGGTCGGCTAAAATCGTCGCTTCGAGCAACTGCCCCAAACCGCCCAATCGAAAACCGTCCGCCACATTTTCATCAATCAAACCGCGTCGTTGTGCCGCTGAAATACACACGACTAAATCTAAATCGTGTTTGTGAGCGAGTTCGCTCCAACCTTTAAAAAGTGAGAATTCGTCATCGGGTGGATTTGCCGATTTAAGCGCGTGATAAATGCCGTCGTGGTAAAAAAACACGCGGAAAATTTCATGATGTTGCGCCAAAATCGCTGACGCAAAACGAAAGGCGGTCAAACTGGCGGACGAATGGTAAGGGCTGGTATTGATTTGAATAGCAAATTTCATAATAGCTCAAAAAGAAAAGCGCGATAATCAATGAATCAATTACCGCGCAGATGAAAAGTTAAAAACGAGGATTATTTTTTGATTTTACTCAGTAAAAAGTCCCACAATTTTTTCAGCAAGGGCAGGGCAATTTCCCAGCTTTTTTTCGCAATATAAATCGGGTGAATTTTTCTGACTAACTTGAAAAGGTAGTCCGCAATTTTGCCAATAATCTCAGATTTAACATTGTCGCGCCATTGCAAATAATGAATGCCTAAACCACTGACAAAAACGGGTTTATAGAGCCACATCTCAAGTAGCGAAACCACCCACATATAGACAAACGACGCGCCCATTCCCATACCTGCAAGGATGACAAGCATCGCAAACATGGGGTGAATTTTGGTCAGCCACCAAGACAAAATATCGGCAATCAAAAACACATAAGGCATTCCAATTGCAATACATTTCAAGCGAGTTTTTGTTGTTTCGGCAAAGCTAAAAATGATACCAACAAACATAAAAATAAAGCTAATCCCAAACAAATGAATGTGTGAAATGCGTGTTAACGAGGCAAAAGTTGCGCCTGTATCCTGTGCGCTGAGAGCTTTTACCGTGTCAAATTTTGACAAGTCTGGCAAGCCGCCCGCGTCTTTGTTGTGGCACATAACACACTTATTTTCAACGACTTTTTGGATTCCATTATCGATGTAATCGTCTTTATCCGCACCGTCGCGCACCCATTGAATGATGTCAAAACGTTCTTGTTCCGTGGCATTATCTTTCATAGAACCATTCAATTTTGTTTCTAAAACTGTACCGGAACGGTTGCCGTAATAGCTGTACACAATATCATCAACGGATAAACCGAATTTTCCGTCTGCCATACCGTGCGTAAATAGAATTTGAATAATAGCGAATAAATAACCCACTGCGACTGTGCAGAGGTAGCCAGTGAATAACACTTTAACTGGCGTATCGTGATCTTTAAGCGGAATGTATTTAGGAATTGCTTTGACAGGAATATCATCGATTTCTTCGGGTGGTGAAACGTAAGGCGGCATAATTATTTCAAAAGTTAAGTTAAAAGAACAGCGGATATTTTAACACTGGTAAGACTTTGAAACACGATGAAAATCCGTAATTTGCTAGTTCCAAAATAGTAATAATAGACTTCGCATAATGGTTATTGTGTTAAATAAATAATGTCGCGTTATAAAATGCCGTCCTCTACCGATTCCAAAATTGCCAACTCGTTGATTTTCATTATTGCCGAAAATTAAAATCATGAAATCCTACATCTTGTGCTTATTTTGAATATACAATCTACATATTGCGATAAACGGCTTTTTAGCACAAATCCCCGCAACGCCCCAAAACGCGAAATCACTTCCCTATTCCGCTTCAAATTAAAAACATTTTAACCAAGGTAATCGAACATGATTGTAGTCAAACGAAATGGTGAAACCCAAAAAATCGCTATTGCCAAAATCCACAAAGCGGTCGAATGGGCGTGCAATGGTTTAGAGGTTTCATTGTCCGAAATCGAAACTAATGCCCATATTCAATTTTTCGATGGCATCAAAACCGCGCAAATTCACACGGCTCTCGTCAACAGCGCGGCGAGTTTGATTGATGTCGGTAAAACTGATTATGAATTCGCCGCCGCCCGTTTATTATTGCAACAAATTTATAAAGAAGTCACACAACACACGGATTACCCAACGTTATCGGTTTATATTTCAAACGCGATTTTGCTAGATAAAATTAAACCAGAAATGCAATCATTTGATTTAGAAACATTAAATGCTGCTATCGATGTTTCGCGTGATGATTTGTTCAAATACTTAGGAATGCAAACGGTTTATGATCGCTATTTATTGCGTGATGAAAATCAAAAACTTATTGAAATGCCGCAGCATTTTTGGATGCGCGTCGCAATGGGCATCGCTCTTAATGAAACACCGGAAACACGCACAAGCTGGGCGATTGAATTTTATAATGTGCTGTCGAAATTTGAATTTGTGAGTTCAACACCGACCCTTTTCAATTCAGGAACGAAATTCTCACAAATGAGTTCATGCTTTGTCACGACAACTGACGATTCGATTTGGGAAGAACAAGACGGCGTAAATTTCGGCAAAGGCATTTTTGCGACGATGACAGAATGTGCGTTGTATTCAAAATTTGCAGGCGGCATCGGCACCGATTGGACGCGCGTTCGCCCTGCTGGCGCGGGCATTGGCAGTACGCACGGCATGTCGTCAGGCGTTGTCCCCTATTTAAAAGTTTTCAACGATACCGCCGTTTCTGTTAACCAAGGAGGCAAGCGCAATGGTTCTTTCGCCGCTTATTTAGAGCCGTGGCATGGCGACATCGAACGTTTTATCAATTTGAAAAAACCCAACGGCGATGAACGTTTAAGGGCGCGTGAAATTTTCCCGTACATTTGGGCAAACGATTTATTCATGAAGCGCGTCAAAGCCCGCGCCAAATGGTCGTTATTTTGTTCGCACAAAAACGTCGAATTGTGTGAAACCCACGGGGAAGAATTTGAACGCAATTATTTGGCGGCTGAAGAACGTGGCGACGCGATTAAAGTTATCGACGCAATGGAATTGTGGAAAGGGATTATCACGGCATTGGTCGAATCCGGTGCGCCGTTAATCACTTTCAAAGATGAACACAATCGCCGTAATCCCCAAAATCATGTGGGGATTATTCGCTCAAGTAATCTTTGTTCAGAAATATCGCTGAATACGAGCGACGAAGAATCAGCCGTTTGTAATTTGGGTTCAATTAACGTTTCAGTTTGCACGCAAGCGGATTTCCCGCGCGTGATTCCGATTGCGATGCGAATGCTCGATAACGTCATCGATTTGAATTTTTATCCGACTGAAAAAGCGCGACGTTCAAACTTAAAACATCGTCCAGTTGGTTTGGGTTTGATGGGATGGACGGATTACATTATTTCGCAAGGCATCGATTGGGAATCGGACGAACATTTGCGTTTAACGGATTTTGTATTTGAAGATTTCTCGTATTGGGCAATCAAATCATCCATGGAAATCGCCAAAGAAAAAGGGCATTACAGTAGTTACGAAGGCTCAAAATGGGCGCACGGCATTTTGCCGATTGATACCGCTCGACAATTACCTGACGAATGGCGACACGGAAGCCGTGATGCGGAATCATGGGATACGTTGCGAACTGAAATTCAACAGCACGGTATGCGAAATTCAAACTGTATGGCGATTGCACCCACGGCTTGCGTTACCGCAGATACGTTGGTTGCAGGACAAAACGGTTTGTTACGAATGGACGAAATTGGCGATGTGAATGGCGAGCAATGGCAAGCGATTGATTTAGTGGTTAATCAACAATCGGCGAACAGTCCAGCGAGTAAGTTTTATTGCAACGGTGTTCACAACGTTAGAACCATTACAACGGCAAACGGTCACGCTGTCACCGGCACGGATTCGCACCGTTTAAAAGTGTTATCGTCTGCAAACAAACTGGAATGGAAATTTTTAAAAGACATCGCTGTGGATGATTTAGTCGCGCACCGTTTAGGTGGCTACGAAGCCACTGAAATTCAACCGATAATTACATTGGGCGAACAAGGCATAAATTCAAAAGAAACCGCCCTCCCCGCTTTGCTTGATGACGATATGGCAGTGTTTTTAGGCGCGTATATGGCAAATGGTTACGTTAAATACAAAACTGACGGCACGCCGGAAGGTGTAAAAATCAGTCTAAATGAAAACAACGTTGAATTTTTAGACGTGTTGCGAAATATCGGTAAAGCGTGGGGCGTTTATTCAGCGGATGAACACTCGCAGGGCGTGACAACGTTATGTTTTTATTCGGTTGAACTCGGAAGATTATTTGTCGAAGAATTGTGGACAAAACCGAGCGGTAATAACGGCGAAGGAGCGGCTGGCGCGTTCATTCCACTCAAAATTAGAATGTCACCACGAACGATTATTGCAAAATTTTTACAAGGTTTGTTCACCTATGGTTCATTGACGTTTCAAGAACGCGGTTCGCCTGTTGTTGAAATTGGCACGGTGAGCGAAACTTTAGCGTCACAACTCCACGCGCTTTTATGGGCATTGGGTTATATGACGAAACGGATTAAATCACAGCCTGGGTCATTTGGTTATCGTGACGTTCATCGCGTCAGAATCTCCAACGCGAGTCACACCGTGAAATTTCTAAGTGAAGTTGGTTGGCATTCGAGCGAACCTTTATCAAAAGTATCTGCTTATAAATGTTCAGAACGAGATAGCTTGAGAGGCTTGTGCGTGAACGGCAAAAAAGTGATTACTGAAGTTCAAGCTCTTCGCGGATTAAGTAAATTCACCAAAACATTTTTGGCGACCGCAAAACGTCAAGGTCATTTATCGTTTCACGCGCTTGAAAAATTAGCCATTGAATATGAAGACGTTAAAAACACCTTAGCGTGGCAGTTGATGTCAGAAGGTATTTTGTTGTTGCCTGTGATTTCAAACGTGCCACAAAAAGAAGCTGTTCCAACGTTTGATATTGAAGTGCCGAACGAGCATGAATATGTGGCGAATGGTATGGTGAATCACAACACGATTGCAAACATTGTCGGCACAACACCGTGCATCGAGCCAATTTACAAACAAGTGTTTGTGAAAGAAAACAAATCAGGAAAATTCAAAGTGGTTGATCCTGCGATGCGTCATAACCGCCCAGAATTGTGCAAAACCGCGTTTGAAATTGACCAAACATGGTTGATTAAAGCGGCGGCTGTTCGTCAAAAATATATCGACCAATCACAGTCGGTGAATTTGTTTAAACGTGCTAACGTGAAAGGCAATGTGATTTCAGATTGGTATTTCTTGGCGTGGGAGCTTGGGCTTAAATCCACTTACTATTTGAAGCAACAAATTTCCGAATTGTCTTACGAAGAAGTCATTAAAGAAGATGAATCCCCTGTCCTTCTTTGCTCTATCGATAATTCTGAATGTGAAGCCTGTCAGTAATTTTTCAAATACGGGCGGCAGTGAAATCTGTCGTCCGTTCAATTTTAACCTCAACCAAAAACACAAAATGAGTGAAAAACGATTTAGCATCAACGACCGAAAGTTAATCAATGGCCCTGTCAATAATTTGATGCAAATTCGCCCCGTGAAATATGCGTGGGCGATGCAATTGTTGGAACAGCAACAAAATAATGCGTGGGATCAGCGCGAAGTGGATTTGTCCGAAGATGCAAAACAATATGCGATGGGACATTTAACCGACGGTAATTTGAATTCGTACAAAAAAGCGTTGGCGTTTTTGAGTAATTTGGATGGGATTCAACTTAACAATTTAACCAAAAATATCGGCAAATACATTACCTCGCCTGAAGTTTCAATGTGCATCACGCGCCAAGCGTGGGAAGAAGCGCAACACGTTTTGTCTTACGCGCAAATTATTGAATCGATTGGCTTTGACCCCGATGAAATTTATTGGATGTTCGACACTGATCCCGTTTTAGCCGAGAAAAATGAGTACATCACGCGCTCGTCGGAAATTTTAGGTTCGGGTTTTTCAGAAGAGAATTTTGTTAAAGCGGTTGTCGCAAATATCGCGCTCGAAGGGATTTATTTCTTCAATGGTTTTTTGACGTTTTACACGTTGGAACGTCAAGGCTTGATGAAAAATAGCGCGAAAATGATTCAGCTGATTCAAAAAGATGAAGAGGCGCATTTGCATTTATTTATCAATATGTGGAAAACGTTGCGCTTAGAAATTCCGCATGTTTTTACCGAAAAATTGATTGAAGAATGCCGCGAGTTGATTCAACTTGCCGTCCAACATGAAATCGCGTGGGGAAAATATATTATTCAAGACGGCGTTTTGGGTTTGACCGATACGATTGTCGAAGGCTTTATTCAAAGTTTAGCCGACAAACGCCTCGATTCGATTGGTTTGGAACCGATGTATAACGTAAAAAATCCCATTCCGTGGTTTGACGACGCAAGTAAAGTGAATTTGGGCGAAACCAATTTCTTTGAAGGCAAAAATGCGTCTTATGCGGCGGGTGGAAGTTTAGAATGGGATTAAAAATTCAAAACGGTAGAATTCTTGACGCAGCAAACGCACTGGATTTCATCGGCGATATTTACATTCAAGATGGCAAAATCGTTTCGTGGGATAACGCGCCACCTGATTTTTATGCTGACGAAATCATTGATGCAACAGGGCAAATCGTTTGTGCGGGGTTTGTGGATTTGAGTGTGCGCTTGCAAAATGTAGCGAAAGAAAGTGCGGTAGCAGCAAGTGCGGGCGTAACGTCATTTTGTGTGCAACCAGATATTAAACCAACGATTGACACGCCCGAAGTCGTCAAACATTTGCAAGAATTAGCGGAACGCGCCAATTATTCGCAAATCCATTTCATCGGCGCGTTGACGCAAAAATTGGAAGGCAGCGAATTAAGTTCGATGTTGTCGCTCAAACAAGCGGGTTGCATAGCCATGAGCAACGGTAACTTTCCGATTAAAAACCTGCTGATTATGCGCCGCGCAATGGAATACGCGGCGAGTCATGATTTGTTATTTGTTTATCGTCCGAATGAATTTGGTTTGAGCAATGGCGGTTGCGCTCACGAAGGCGCGATGGCGACCCGCTACGGTTTGCCAAGTATTCCCGAAGCCGCTGAAACCATTGCCTTAGAACAATGTTTAGAATTGGCGGAATTGACTGGTTGTCGTGTGCATTTTGGGCAATTGAGTTCAAAACGCGCAGTGATTAAATTGCGCCAAGCGAAAAAATACGGTTTGAATGTGACGGCAGATGTGTCGATGCACCAATTGCATTTAACTGAAAACGACGTAATTCCATTCGACAGCAATTATCACGTTGTACCGCCGTTTCGCAGTTTAGAAGATCGCGATTTTTTATGCTCAGGGTTATTGAATGGCACGATTGACGCGATTTGTAGCGACCATCAACCGCATCTGTTAGATTCCAAACTCGCGGCATTTCCCGAAACGAAAGCAGGTATTTCGACGTTAGAAACGTTGTTGCCGTTATTGTTGAAATTAGTGTCTGAAAACGTGATTGATTTGGCGCACGGTTTGGCGTTATTGAATGCAAAACCTGCCGACATTTTAGGTTTGAAAACTGGCACGCTTTCGATTGACGCGCCAGCCGATATTTGTATTTTCAACTCTGATTTAGCGTGGCGCGTTGATGCTGATTTGTGGCAAAGTGAAGGAATCAACACGCCATTTTGGGGACAAACTTTAACAGGTCGTGTGACGCACACGATTCAAACAGGCAAACTGATTTTCAAACGCGCTTAAATATCACATCCCAAACGCCATGCCCAAGCCGAATACCGCGTTGCTCAAATTTCGTGAGCGGGCGATATTCGGGACGTTCACAATACGTCTGCGTCGAACTGAGATTTTCAAAGTTCGGCGCACGATTCAAAATTTCTAACATCCATTCTGCGTAATTTTCCCAATCGGTGGCAGCATGAAAATAGCCATTCGGCGCAAGTTTTCGCGCCAATAATTCCACAAAACTATCGCGCACAATCCGCCGTTTAAAATGTTTTTTCTTATGCCACGGGTCTGGGAAAAACAAATGCAAACCTGCCACACTTTCATTCGGCACGCGCTGTTCTAAAATTTCAATCGCGTCGTGGCAATAAATTCGCACGTTTGAGAGTTGCATTTCTTCAATCAACACCAACAAATGTCCCACACCTGGTTGATGAACTTCGATGCCAAGATAATTTTTATCGGGATTTTTCGCCGCCGTTTTCGCCAAACTATCACCGTTACCAAACCCGATTTCGACAATCAGTGGCGCGTCATTTCCAAACACTTCAGCAAAATCGACTTCTGTTTTTGGGTCAAGACAATAACGGGGCGCGTGATTTTCTAAGGCGAATTTTTGCCCAGGTGTGACGCGCCCTTTGCGTTGTACAAAACTTTTAATACGCGGCGGTTCGATATGTTCAAATGTCATAAAGTAATCAAAATCTGATAACGCTCAATACTTTCCAAACGCGCCACCGCGTCTTTAATGGTCGTTTCAATTTCTACGCTCAACTCATTATTTTTATAAATTTTTTCAAGCAAACCTTCCGCGACCAACGCTTCTTTAATCCAGCGTTTCATAAAACGATAATTCGCATACGTTGTAATAATTTCACCCGTTTCAGGATTTCTCAAACCTGATTTAATTGCCGCCGATTTCACAATGGCTGTTTTTGTTACAGGTTTCACCAATGGTTGCGCCATTACTTTTTCCGGAATCAACGGCGGCATGGTGTGTGCCACGGACATCAATGCTTCCGCGCTATCGTCGATGACTCGTGCTTTTTTACTATCACTGACCACGACATAAATCACATACGCGGCATAAATTACCGTTAATACAAAAAATATTTCTGTCATGTTTTTATCCTCTGAAAAATAGATTGTTACTGCTGATTGTTTACACGCGCCACACTCGTTGATAAACCCATTGCTTGCCGCGCTAACCTCGTTTTTGCAAATGGCAGCACGTCTAAAAGTGCCAAACCGATATTGCGAACCGCTGCGAGTGCCAACCACTCGTTTGAAAAAATTTGCACCACCAAATCCGTAAAGTGAATCGTGCGCGATTGATCACTTTGTCGAGTCTGAGAAAAGCGTTGCAGAAATTCCCACGCGCCAATATCGCCCGTTTCATTTTGCACGCGCAACATTTTTGCCAACTCCATCACGTCACGCAATCCGAGATTAAAGCCCTGCCCTGCAACCGGATGTAATTGATGCGCGGCATTGCCAATAATCGCCGCCCGTTGTGAAATCATCGCTTTCGCGCGAATCAACGACAACGGAAAAGCCCGACGTGGCGCACTTAACGTCACAAGCCCTAATCGATAACCAAAACACGATTGCAATTGTTCAATGAAATCATTTTCGCCACCCAACATGAGCGATTCCGCCTCTTCATTTGTGCGTGTCCAAACAACGGCGAAATCATGCGTTCCCATTGGCAATAACGCGAGCGGGCCAGACGAGGTGAAACGTTCGTAAGCAGTATTTTTATGTGGACGCGCGGCGGTAATGGTCGTAACTAATGCCGTTTGGGCGTAATCCGAAACCTGTTGTTCAATGTTTAATAATTGTCGAACCGACGAATTTCCGCCGTCTGCGCCAACCACTAATTTTGCAGTCAAATTCAGCGTTTCGTCACGGTGTTTTAAATTCACAAACACCGCATTTTCGTCTGCGATTAAACCCATCACCCGCGCTGGACAATACAGCGTGACATTTTCAGCCGCCGCCACTTGGTCAGCAATATGCGATTCCAAATTTCGCGCCGTGATTACATAACCCAACGCAGCCACGTTTTCTTTTTGAGCCGACAAACGAGTTTTGCCAAAATGCCCTTTATCTGAAATGTGAATTTGCTCAATCAGCGTGGCGGCGTGTTCAATTCCTTGCCAAAGATTTAACGATTTTAATGCTTCCACCGTTCCAGCCGCCAACGCCAACGCTCTGTCGCCTAACGCTGCTGTTTGTAAGGCTTCGCGTTCTTGCGCTTCAATAATCGCTATGTTTAAACCGCTCTCTTGCAACGCTAACGCCAAACAATTTCCCGCCAATCCGCCACCCACAATGAGTAAATCGTAATCCACTATTCATCCCCCGTTTCACGCGCCATCAACGCTTCAATATCTGCAATCGTTTTCGGCACGCCATTGGTCAAAATCTCATGCCCCGTTTTCGTAACCAAAATATCATCTTCAATCCGAATGCCAATACCGCGCCACCTTGCCTCGACCGTTTTGCAATTTTCAGGAATATACAAACCAGGTTCAATCGTCAACACCATATCAGGCTGCAAGTTGCGCCATTCTTGATTGAGTTTGTAATCGCCAACATCATGCACATCCATTCCCAGCCAATGCCCAATGCGGTGCATATAAAACTGTTTATATTTTTCGGCTTTAATCAGTTTTTTGACATTGCCCGTCAGTAAGCCCAATTTCACCAGCCCTTTCGTCATCACTTCCACCGACGCATCGTGCGCGGCATTCCACGGAATATCGGGTTTGATTTGTTCAATCGCGGCCAGTTGCGCGTCCAAAACTAATTGATAAAGTTGCGCTTGTGCTTCAGAAAACTTGCCAGAAACCGGAAAAGTGCGCGTAATATCGGCAGCATAATGATCGCATTCGGCACCTGCATCAATTAGCAACAAATCGCCATTTTTTAATTGGTCTTTATTGTAGGTGTAATGCAGCGTGCAAGCGTTTGAACCGCCAGCCACAATGGACGGATACGCCACCGCGCGTAAACCCGATTGCATAAAATGATGCACAATATCGGCTTCCACTTGATATTCATAACGTCCCGCACGACAGAGTTGCATCGCTTTAACGTGTGCTTCGGCAGACACTTCCGCCGCACGACGCATCAGTTCTAATTCAGCAGGACTTTTGAACAAACGCATTTCGTGCAAAATCGGTTCGAGTGACGCAAGTTCAGCCGGAGCCACCACGCCAGAACGTGATTGAGTGCGAATGTGTTTAATCCATACCTGCAAACTGTGATCTAAATCTGAATCGCGCCCCATTGGGTAAAAAACTTTCGTTTTGTTTTCGAGCATTCCAGACAAAATTTCGTCTAAATCATCAATCGGAAACGAATCGTCCGCCGCGAAATGTTTCGTTGCCCCTTCTAAACCCGCGTGTGCGCCTTCCCACAACGCTTTTTTCTTATCGAATTCGCGGCAAAACAAAATGTATTCGCCCTGCTCTCGCCCGGGAATAAATACCGCTAACCCATCAGGTTCATTAAAGCCGGTTAAATAATAAAAATCGCTGTCTTGGCGAAACGGATAATCCACATCTCGATTGCGAGTATGAACATTTGCGCTGCCAATTAAGGCGATATTACCTTTGCCGACGCGCTGCATAAGTTGTTTACGACGTTTTTTAAATTCAGTTTGTTTCATTGTTTCTCAAAAAATAATGAGTTATTCGTTATGAAAATAATCGTTTGCACCATTCATTCTCCCTTTTCAAAATCACATCGTTTAAAACAACTCTTTCTGTTCAGTCGCTTTCTGTGTGGCTTTTTTTACCACTTCAGCCGGAATAGGAAAGTCCATAATCGCGCCATTCAAAATATCATCCACGCAAATCACCTGAATTTTTGGATAATCTTTGCCACCTCTGACATATTCGTTGTGATAAAGCCCGTATTGTTTGCTGTCTTTAACTAAATTCGGCATTGGATACAGCGTTAATAAAATCCCAATCGCGGCGTTTTCACGTTCAACCGCGCCGAATAATTCACGAGTAACCGCCGGCGTTAATTTTGCGTTCGATTTCACACTGAAAATCACTTTTTTAAATTCAATGACCTTTCCAACAATATGGTCGGGAATATACGCCACGCCATCAACGCCCCCGTCGCCGCCTTTCTTTTCGTTAATAATGGCTTGATTATCCGAATACCGTAACACCATCCATTTCTCAAACTCTTTGCGCGTTTTATCATCCGATTTATTCGCCAATGCTACCGCGCTTTCAAAATCTTTTGGCACGCCGCTAATTTCAACATTGTCTAACGCATCTTTGCTTTGTTCTTCGAGGCGTTTCAAAATCAACGAAATACTTTGATAAGTTATGTCGATGCCAATCCATTGACGATTCAACTTTTGCGCCACGGCAACCGTCGTGCCGCAACCGCAATACGCATCTAAAATAATGCCATCTTTGTTTGAACTCGCTTTAATAATGCGCTCTAAAAGGGCTTCGGGTTTTTGAGTTGGATAACCTAAACGTTCTTTTGAGCCTGATTGTATTGAGTTAATATCAACCCACCAATCTTCTGGTATTTTTGGTTCATCTACATAATAGCGATAGTATTTATTTGTTTTTTTCACTAATTTGTCTTGGTATCGTCTACCGTCTTCATCAACCCCCATTTTGCCGCCAAAACTTTTCGTTCCCGTATCTCGTGCTATTCCTACAGATTTACCGTCAAAATAATAATTGTGTGATTTGCTATAGAAAAAAATGACATCATGCTTTCTCGCCCAATGCTTACTACCTTTGCCACCAACGTTGTAACACCAAACAATTTCATTCAAGAAATCCCCGCCCGTCGTACAAAAAATAGCATCTAAAACCAATTTCAAATAATGGCTGGCGGTTGGGTCGCAATGAAAATAAAAACTGCCGGTGGGTTTTAACACGCGGTGAATTTCTGCAATCCGTAACGTCATGCTCACCAAATACGCGAATAACGCGCCTTTTTTCAACACCTTTTCTAAACCGCAAATTAAATCGATGCTTTGCTCGGTGAAAACGCCGTTGTAATTGGTTTTGATTTCAGCCAGCCCTTGATTGGCGTTGTCGTCCCATGTCCAGGTGTCGGTGAACGCTTGCGATTGCGCGGCATCTTCTTTGCCGATGTTGTTGTAAATTTGGTTGTAATTGCGTTTGGAATTAAACGGCGGGTCGATGTAACACAAATCGACCGTTTCATCTTTGATGTAGCGGCGCAGAACGTCTAGGTTGTCGCCGTAATAAATTTTGTTTTTCACGATAAACCTTGTTTCATTATTTAGTAAACTCATCCCGCAACGCCAACACGCCCGCGCGTAAATACTCGGTTAATTCCATAAAATCATTTTCAGCTTCTTCGTCTTCCAATTCGATAGCCGTGTCTAATTTGGTCATTTCGGCAATATCTTTGATAATTTCCTGCGCTTGCGGTGAAAATTGTGGCGCGGTATTGGCAAAACCTACGCCGAATAAAAAGCCTTTGCACCACTGACTTAACGCTTCAACGCGCTCGATTAAGGTTGCGTCATCTTCATCGGGCAACAATAATTCAAATTCAAATTCGTCATGCAATAACACGTCTTGCGTGTCATCAAATAAACCCATTAAATCCACGCGCGTTTCAGTAGTTAATGGCGCGGTGTGCCGTAATAATTCGGTCAACCATTGTTCGCCGCTAAAATTTACATTCACTGCAAGCAAGCCACTCGCCATGCCATGCGCTTCCGCCGCAGATAATTCTGCGTCATATTGTCCTAAAATGGTATCAATTGCCATGTAACTCATAAATATCCCTACAAAATGTTGGTTCTACTAAACTAAAATAAGACGTTATGCTACCATTGTTCATTGACTTAATGACCATTTCTGTGCGGTTTTTCGTGTTTCAAACGTGGATGACCTATTTTTTAATTACTCTTGAACTTTGATGCTATGAAACCAAATATATCCTACCCAGCTGAAGAATTAAAATTCTTTGACGACAAACTCGACAAGCTGATTGAACAATACCATCACACTAAAGTCGAAAATACTTCCTTGAAAATCAAACAAGATGCTTTAGTGCGTGAAAAAGCGAAATTATTGGAAAAAACCACCCTCGCCCGCACACAAGTCGAAGCAATGATTAGTCGTCTCAAAGCTATGGAGCAAAATACATGAATAATAAACAACCGTCGGCAATCTCGCTGACTATTTTAGGTAAAGAATACAAAATCGCCTGTGATTTTGACGAACAAGAATCACTGTTGGAATCCGCCAAACAATTAGACGAAAAAATGCGAAAAATTCGCAACGCGGGCAAAATTAACGGCGACGATCGAATTGCAGTCATGGTCGCATTAAATATCGCGCATGAACTGCAATTGTTGAAAGAAGATAATTTGAGACTCAACCAAAACCTCAACGAATGTTTATCAAATATGCGTCACAAAATAGAAAATGTTTTAGAAAATGATTAAAGCCGATTAAACTATGCCGGTATTTCCTGCGGCGTTTGACAGTGTTCTGGGTTTTCCTGAACCTATATTACCCTCGGGGGCGCATCCTGATTATGGCGTGCATACTTACTCCGTGTAAGCAGCCCGATTAACCAATAGCGTTCCCACTTGAACCTTCCGGTTCATGGACGAAAGGACGCAACGGCGCAGGTGGGAAATACCAATTGTCTTTCAAACAATTGCCTTCGTTGTCACTCATGCCTACATTTCAAAATCGTTCCATCTTCCTAATTGCCTTATTCGCCAGCACGTTATTTTCCAGTGCATTATTGATGTTTGTGTTGCAACCGCTGTTTGGAAAATTGCTTTTGCCGTTACTTGGCGGCACGCCTGCGGTGTGGAATAGCTGCATGGTGTTTTATCAAAGCGTGTTGTTTTTGGGTTATTTGTACGCGCATTTGCTCGGCACACGTTTAAAATCCAACCATCAAATCATTGTTCATCTCGCCGTTATTTCACTCAGTTTTTTGGCGTTGCCCGTCGGTTTGCCCGAAAATTTAATCCCGCCAACAGAAAGCAATCCGACTTTTTGGCTATTTTCAACTTTGGCGTTGGCAATTGGTTTGCCCTTTTTCGTGCTTTCGACGACCGCGCCACTGATTCAAAAATGGTTTGCACACGTTGGACATAAAGACAGCCACGACCCATATTTTCTCTACGCCGCCAGCAATACGGGCAGTTTGGTTTCGTTGTTGAGTTATCCTTTTTTGATTGAACCGAATTGGGGTTTGAACGCGCAACAATCGGATTGGACGTTGGGTTATGTGGGATTGTGTTTGTTAATTGCGGCGTGTGGGTTTGCGTTGTGGAAAAATTATCAATCAATTGAAAACGAAAACGTCACAATTTCAGCGTCAAACGCGCCACCGCTTTCGTGGAAAACCAAATTTTATTGGGGCGCATTGGCTTTTGTGCCATCGAGTTTATTGCTCGGTTTGACGAATTTTATCAGCACCGATATTGCATCCGTGCCGTTACTTTGGATTATTCCGCTCACGGTTTATTTGTTTTCATTCGTCGTTGTCTTTTCGCGCTGGAACGATAAAAGTCATGCGTGGTTTGTGCGATTGCAGCCCGTATTTTTAATTCCATTCGTAGCGTATGCGTTTATCAATCCCGCTGATTTGCCGTATTGGATGTATTTGTTTTTTCACGTTATAGCGTTTTTCTTTGCGATTATGGTTTGCCACGGGGAACTCGCCGCGCAACGTCCGCACAGTTCGCACCTCACAACGTATTATTTGATTATGTCGTTTGCGGGAATGCTCGGCGGAATGTTTAACACGTTCGTCGCGCCATTTGTTTTTAATGGCATTTATGAATATCCGTTGATGATTATCGCGGCGTTATTGTTGCGTCCGAGTTTGAAAAAATTGTCGTTACCAGAAATTGGAATGCAACTGATTGACCCGCTTTTATTGCTGATAATTGGCGCAGGGATTTATTTCAGCGTGGCGAATTTAACGGATTATTTCGACGGCGTGGTGATTAGTTTGTGCGTGTTGACGATTGCGGTGTATTTTTTACGTCAGCGCGTCGTAGCGTATGCGGGCTTGATGGGCGTGATTATTTCTGCGGCGATGAGTTTGCATCACGCCGAAAGTCACACCTTGATGCAAGAACGCACTTTTTTTGGCGTGATGGCGGTGCGTGAAAGTCTGTTGACCGACGAAAAAAATCAGCCCGAAATGTATCACGAATTATTTCACGGTACGACCAAACACGGCGCACAGCGTTTAATTCCGACCGAAAGCAAAACACCGTTGACGTATTACAGCCGCCCCAGTCCGATGGGACAATTATTTAAAACGTTCGATGCTCAAAATGAAAGCTGGAATATCGGTGTGGTGGGTTTGGGTGCGGGCGCGTTGGCGTGTTACGCGAAACCGTCGCAAACGTGGACGCTTTACGAAATTGATCCGCTCGTTGTGGACATTGCCAAAAATTCTGCCTATTTTTCTTATCTCAGCCAATGTGCGCCGAATGCGGTTTCAGAAATTGGTGACGCGCGTTTGTCCATTCAAAATAAACCCGATGGCACGTTTGATTTATTGATGATGGATGCGTTTAGTTCCGACGCAGTGCCAACGCATTTGCTGACGCGCGAAGCGATTGAACTCTATTTCAAAAAGCTAAAACCGAATGGCATTTTGGCGTTTCACATTACGAATCGGCATTTGTTGTTGAAAAAAGTGGTTTCGATTCACGCCGAAGAAATGCACCTCGCCGCGTTGATTAACGAATTCAAACCCCAAACCGACGCGCCTTTGATTGTCGCCACCGATTGGGTCGTTTTGGCAAAAAATCCCGAAACGCTCAAACCATTACAAACCAGCCAGCTCGGTTCATGGCAAAAAATGCCGCTTTATTTTGATATGCCAGCGTGGACAGATGATTTCACAAACATTATAGGAATTTGGAAATGAAACAAAAGATTCAAACATTACTCACTCAAATGAATCACGGATTAGTTGAACGTGAAGAAGCCATCAAAACCGCGTTGTTGACAATGTTAGCAGGTGAAAATCTCGTGTTGATTGGTCCACCTGGAACAGGCAAAAGTATGATTGCCCGTCGTGTCGCGGATATTTTAGAAACGCATCAGGACGCAGGTTATTTTGAATATCTGTTGACCAAATTTTCAACGCCCGAAGAAATTTTTGGCCCGTTGTCGATTACCGAACTTAAAGCCGACCGTTTCAAACGCAACACAGCGGGTTATTTGCCAACGGTACAAATCGCGTTTTTAGATGAAATTTTCAAAGCCAGTTCGTCAATTCTCAATTCATTGCTCACGATTTTAAACGAGCGCGTTTTTCACAACGGTTCAGAGCCACAAAAAGTACCGTTGTTGTCGTTGATTTCTGCGTCAAATGAATTGCCCACAGGCGAAGAAGAATTAAACGCCTTGTACGACCGTTTTTTGGTGCGGAGTTTTGTTGATTATGTCCGCGAAGATAATTTACACAAACTCTTTGAAGCAAACACCGCCGCGCCATCGTTTCAAAAATTGACCCAGCTTGATTTGTCACACATTCAACAAGCCGCTGAAAATGTCACCCTTCCAACTGAAATTATTGACGCGATTCGCAGTATTTGGGCGCAACATAAAACCACTTTCAAAGAAGACCGCCGCGAAAATTTATCAGACCGTCGTTTGAAAAAAATCATTCAACTTTTGCGTGTATCGGCGGCAACGAATGAACGTCAAACCGTCGATTTATCCGACGTGATGTTGTTAAAGAATTGCTTGTGGAATCATTACGATAACGCCGAAAAAGTCCGCGACATTATCATCAAAACGTTACAAAAACACAGTTACGCTGTTCCTCTCAACGCCACGCACGCAGAAATCACAAAAGAATCAGAAATCAAAAAATCTGTGCCGAATCAGAGCGAAGGAAAAATTAAAGGTTTTTCAGGCAGTGGCACAGAAAACGATCCGATTTTGATTCAATCGTTACATGATTTTATGGACATCAGCCGCCCCGACATTGGCACAAAAGGTTATTACTTTAAACAAACGGCTGATATTGATTGCGCCAGTTTAACGCATTGGAGTCCGATGGATTTTCAAGGGCATTATGATGGTGATGGGCATTTGATTAAAAACCTGTTGAAAAAAAATTATGTGTTTTCTAACGTTCAATCAAAATCGAGCTTTTCTAATCTCAAACTAGAAAAATGCGTTTTAGCGAAGTTCATAGAAGATAGCCAAATTACACATTGCCAATCTGATGTTAGTTTAGTAACTAATGCTCATGGTTGTCAGATTAGTCAATGTGAAGTACATAAGAATTTGGTATCAGATACTGCTACTAATTGCCAAATTAGTGAATGCAACGCTAAATCAAATTTAGTAGGAAATGCGATTGATTGCAAAATAGTAGATTGCGCGGTGGATATAAATGTAAGTCTTTTGGGTGAGACTTCTTTAGGATGTATTGCACAGAGGGTGACTAAAAATAGCCGTGTGGAACGTTGTTTTGTAACAGGTATTATTCAACAACATCTACGTTCAAATTTTGGCGGGATTGTTTGGATGTGCAACGACAGCACAATTCAAAATTGTTCAGTTGGTGTGCTTACAGTGAAAATGAGCGATACATTCCCCAACATGAGAGCCTTCAGCACGACTAGAGATAAAAATTTTTCTCGTATTGCTCACAAAACATTAAAACCCACATTAAAAAACAATGCTGCCATTGATACTATTTTACTAGTTGATTCACAGTACAAAGGCAGTGATGATGCCGCTGGAAAAGATGGCAAAACGTTGGCAGCCGCGATGTTTAATCAACGTTATCATGAACTGACTTTGGGTTGGGATTTTGAAAATATCTGGGAATGGGACGATGCAAATAATCGTCCTGCATTACGAAATTTATCAACAACCGCAACATCAAAACCCGCCACACAAAACAACACAGGCATGGAAGATTTATTGTTACAACAAATTCGCAATAACGTTTGGTTGTAAGGAGTTGTGATGTTTTCGTTTTTAGCGAATGCCGCATCGAAAATTGGAAGCGGTTTATTTTCAGCCGCTTATGTTGGCTTGAAACCAATGAAGTATTTCATCGACAATTATTTTCGAGAAAAAGTGACACCTGTTGCGGGAAGCGTGTTGTATTGTGATTTGTGGGTGTTGGTTGAGCATTCTGGCATTTACACAGGCGACGGTAAAATTTCAAATATCGTGGTGGAAGGTTTAGCAGAAAGCCAAGTGCAACAAAGTGACGCACGCGATTTCACGTCAAAAAGTAAATTGGGACGCAAAATTTATGTGTCTTCTGACAATCGTGGCGCGGTGGGACATGAAACGGTTTCGGCTGGCGCAGTTGGACATTTAGGCGAACGGTCATTTTATGGATTGGTGGTAAAAAATTGCCATCAATTTTCTGAAAAATGCGTGAATTACGCTGAATCGGGTTATCAAGGCGGATTTTTAAGCGGCTTGTTTGAAATAAATGGAACATGGGAACCGACCATTGGCGCGTTGAAAAGTGCGGCGCGTAAGAAATTGGGGGCTACAAAATGGCGATTGTGGGATTGGGAAAACGAAAATGAACGGGAAGAAACGCCCGAACCTGATTGGCAAGCCATCAATGATTATTTTGAAAATCAGCCGTTAAATTCGCAAAGTATTGAACAAATCCGCCAAGAACTTGCGGCAACGCAAGAATACGAAACGGAAATTTCAGATGAAAATATCCCCGATTCTGTTCGCAAACGATTGACCGTTTTTCGACAAACATTGACTGACATTTCAACGAAATATGAAGAAGTAAAACACTTTCTCGCCCAATGCCCAGACGCGGGTTTTTCCTACGCACAACTTAAAAATTTGAATGAAGATTTTGCGGCGTTAGCGAATACGCTCAAAGACAACGCACGAATCAAAGAATTAGTGCGAAAAATGGGGCGTGATTACATTTCGGAAGAAAAGAAAAAACAAAAACGCATTCCAGAACGTAGCAAAAGTGAAGTGCATGGCACACACCGTAGCGATGATTTAATGCGCGTGTTGCCGAGCGAATTGTTGAATTTAGAAGATGAAACGCTGGAAATGCTGTTTTACGCACGATTATTAGAAAAAAATCTGCTGACGTATGAATTGCAAGGCACGACATTTGTGCAACGCGAAGAAAAAGAAACACACGACAAAAGAACGGGCGCGGTTGTGGCGTGTTTGGATACGTCGGGCAGTATGGAAGGCGCACCGTTATTGAAAGCGAAAGCGTTGTTGTTGGCAATTTCGGGGGTTTTGCAAAAAGAAAAACGCGCGTTGTATGTTTTGTTGTTTGGCAGTTCGGGACAAGTGAAAGAATTTGCGATGCACAATCAAGCGACGGCGGCGGATTTACTGCAATTTTTACGAATGGGCTACGGTGGCGGGACGGATTTTGAAACCCCATTAAAACGGGCTTTTGAAATCATCGAAGTGCAAAAAAGCTACCAAAAAGCGGACGTGTTGATGATTTCAGACGGCGATTGTGGTTTATCAACGGAATTTGTTGAAACGCTAAACAACAGAAAAGCGGCGTTAGATTGTTCGATTTACACAGTGCTTTGTGCGGGTTTACGAATAGATGACAAGTTTAGTGACGAAGTGGTTGTACTTTGAAAACTATCGCAAACCTGTTTTGGCAAAAAATACCGCTTTATTTCGATATGCCGGCATGGACAGATGATTTCACCAACATTGTGAGTATTTGGAAATGAACGAGAATTTAAACACCCACACTAAACCTTCGTCACGCATCACTCTGAAGGCAAAATTATGAAATTACTCGCACTCGACACCTCCACCGAAGCCTGCTCTGCCGCGCTATTTATCGACGGTGAAATTCGGCAACGTTTTGAAATCACACCCAAAGCGCACACGAAATTATTATTGCCAATGATTGAATCATTGCTCGCGGAAGCCGAATTAAAATTGTCACAACTCGACGCGCTGGCGTTTGGTTGCGGTCCGGGTTCATTCACCGGTTTACGCATTGCAACCGGCGTAGTTCAAGGTTTGGCGTTTGGCGCGGATTTGCCCGTTGTTCCCGTTTCAACGCTTGCCGCATTGGCGCAAAATCGATTACCCGAACGCGCTTTTGTTGCTATCGACGCACGCATTGGCGAAATTTTTTGGGGTGTTTATCAACGAAACGCCGACGGTTTTATGGAATTAGTCGGCAAAGAAGCGGTTTTACCCGTTGAACAAATTGAATTTCCAGCACAATCCGCGCTGGGAATGGGTTCAGGTTGGCGCGTTTACAAAGAAGAGTTATTGTTGAAAACAGAAGGTTTCGTCACGCAAATTGAAAGCGACGTTTTGCCGCAATCCAGCACGATTGCAGAATTGGGCGTTTACGGTTTTCAACGCGGTTTAGGCGTGGCGGCGGAATTCGCACAGCCCGTTTATTTGCGTGATAAAGTCGCGCAAACCGAAATCGAACGCGCTCAAATACGGTTAAATCGTGATAATGGATAAATCAGTCACTTTAATGGATAATGCGCCCTAATTTTTAGACTATTTGTGACACCATGAAAAAACAACTCGAAACCCTTATTTCTCAAGCTGTCGCGGCATTAAAAACGCAAGAGATTTTACCCGTCGATTTAAATCCTACGGTTCACATTGAACGCACCCGCGACACGGCGCACGGTGATTTTGCTACGAATATCGCATTGATGTTGGCAAAACCAACCAAAACCAATCCGCGCCAACTTGCGGAACAAATTATTGCCGCATTACCCATAAACGAAGCGATTTTAAAAGTGGAAATTGCGGGCGCAGGATTTATCAATTTTTTCATGAATTCCAACGCGCAATATCAAGTGATTGCCGATATTCAAACAGCGGGCGAAAATTTCGGCAAAAGCCAAATCGGCGCGGGCAAAAAAGTTCAAGTTGAATTTGTGTCCGCCAATCCTACTGGCCCGCTGCATGTTGGTCACGGACGCGGCGCGGCGTATGGTTCGGTGATGGGAAATTTATTAACGGCGACGGGTTTTGAAGTGCATCGTGAATACTACGTCAACGATGCTGGACGACAAATGGACATTTTAGCGACCAGCGTTTGGTTGCGCTATTTAGAAGCCTGCGGCGAAACATTTACGTTCCCGAGCAACGCTTATCGGGGCGACTATGTGCGCGATATTGCTCAAAAATTAGTTGAATTTCACGGCAAAAATTATTCACATTCAACGGCAACCGTTTTTGCTGATTTACCGCTCGACGAACCCGAAGGCGGCGATAAAGATGATTATATCGACGCACTTATTTTGCGTGCAAAAGCATTATTGGGCGACGGTTATAGTGTGGTTTTTGACGCTGGTTTGAACGATATTTTAAGCGACATCAAAGACGATTTAGCCGAATTTGGCACGACGTATAATCAATGGTTTTCAGAACGTTCGTTGATGGACGACGGTTCAATTGAAAAGTCATTGGCGGTTTTAAAATCGAATAATTATTTGTACGAAAAAGACGGTGCGACGTGGTTTAAATCGAGCGAATTGGGCGACGAAAAAGACCGCGTGGTGATTCGTGACAATGGTCAATATACTTATTTTGCGTCGGATATTGCCTATCATTGGAACAAATTAGAACGCGGTTTTGACGTGTTAATCGACATTTGGGGCGCGGATCATCACGGTTATATTGCGCGAGTTCGAGCGGCGTTGACGGCTTTGGGCGCAGACCAAACGAAGTTAAATGTTTTATTGGTTCAGTTTGCGAATTTGTGGCGCGGCACAGAAAAAGTGTCCATGTCCACGCGCTCTGGCGAATTCGTGACGTTGCGAGAATTGCGCGACGAAGTGGGCAGAGATGCCGCACGATTTTTCTACGTTATGCGCCGTTCCGAACAACACATGGATTTCGATTTAGAACTCGCGAAATCCAAATCAAACGAAAATCCTGTTTTCTACGTTCAATACGCGCACGCCAGAGTTTGCAGCGTGTTCCGTCAATTGGGTGAGAAAGGTTTCACTCAAGATATGGCGTTGGGAATGGCGAATTTAGCCGAATTGACTGCCGAACACGAAACCGCATTATTGACGACGTTGGCGCGTTATCCCGAAGTCATTGAACGCGCGGCGACGCAATATGAACCGCATTTAATCATTAACTATTTGCGTCAATTGGCGACCGATTTTCATACTTATTACAACGCGCATCAATTTTTAGTCGAGAACGACACGGTGCGAAATGCACGCTTGAATTTAATTGCTGCCATTCAGCAAGTGTTGGTGAATGGCTTGACGTTGTTAGGTATTAGCGCACCTGAAGCGATGTAAATGACCAGTCAACATCGTACAAATCGCAACAGAAATTCGCGCAAACGCCCACCTAAAAAGTCGGGTGGCGCGTTTAAGTGGATGTTGCTTACTGGCTTGCTGATTAGTTTAGTAGTTTTGGGCGTGTATTTGAAAAGTAATGGGTTGAAAAAACTGAAACAGAATTTCCCCCAAAATCTAATCACTGCGCCTGTTACACCTATTTATCCAGTCGCAAAACCCAATATTTCATCAGGTTTATCGCCCGAAACGGTTGAAAAATTGGAACAACCGCCAGATGTTAATTTATCGCCCGAAGCCGCCACGGAATTAGAAAATGGGGTGATGCCGCAGTTTGATTTTTATACGATTTTGCAAGACAAAGAAATCGTTGTGCCAGATCATGAAATTGTGATGCGAACCCATGCGGAACGAGTGAATCCACCAACTGAAACACCAGTTGACGTGACTACATCCAAGATTCCCGCTGAAACACCCACGAAATCGGCGATTACTTACATGATGCAAGCTGGTTCATTTAAAAATTCAAGTGACGCGGAAAAATTGCGTACCAATTTGGAATCGATGGGCATTGAAGCGCGGGTTGAGCGGGCAAAAGTGGGTGAAGTGATTTGGTATCGCATCAAACTGGGACCTTATACGCAAATGACCAGTGTGAGTACGATTCGGACGCGATTGAAACAAAGTGGTATTGAGGTGATTGTGACTGAAACAGGCGTGCGTTAAATGAAAAATCTCAAATGCTTAAAAGGGCGATGTGTTCAAAAAATACCAAGGTGTCAATAATCTATGAATCCAAATTTAAAAAAATTACATCCGTATCCATTTGAAAAACTCGCACAGCTAAAAAAAGGCATTATTCCGCCTGCGAATAAATCGTCGATTACGCTGTCGATTGGCGAACCCGCGCACACCACGCCGTCCTTTATCAAAGATGTTTTGATTGAAAATCTCAACAGCATTTCAAATTATCCGACTACCAAAGGCATTCCACAATTGCGTGAAGCGATTGCAGATTGGTTAGAAAAACGTTTTGCCTGCGACGTGAATCCTGAAACTCAAGTTTTGCCCGTGAATGGCACGCGCGAAGCGTTATTTTCATTCGCGCAATGTGTGATTGATGCGTCGAAAAACTCGCTCGTCGTCATGCCAAATCCGTTTTATCAAATCTACGAAGGCGCGGCTTTACTGGCGGGCGCAGAACCGTATTTTTTAAACACCACAGCCGAAACGAATTATTTGCCTGATTTTGCCGCCGTTCCCGCTGACGTTTGGCAACGTTGCCAATTGCTTTATATTTGTTCGCCCGCGAATCCTAGCGGTTCAGTGATGAGCGCGGCAGATTTTGAAACCGTTTTAACGTTGGCTGAAAAATACGATTTCGTGATTGCGTCCGACGAATGTTACAGCGAATTGTACGACGACGAAGCGAATCCGCCCGTTGGACTTTTGGAAGTTGCGGCAAAAATGGGCAATCGTGAATTCAAACGTTGTGTGGTATTTCACAGTTTGTCGAAACGCTCAAATTGCGCGGGTTTGCGGTCGGGATTTGTCGCGGGTGACGCGGAAATTTTGAAACATTATTTTGCGTATCGAACTTATCACGGTTGCGCGATGTCAGTTCCGACGCAATACGCGAGCATTGCGGCGTGGCAAGATGAAGCGCATGTTGTCGAAAATCGACGTTTGTATCGTGAAAAATTCGCGGCGTTTGTTGAAATTTTGCGTGATGTTTGCGAAATTCAAAAACCACCCGCGAGTTTTTATATTTGGCTTAAAACATCGATTTCAGACACCGATTTTACGCAACAGCTTTTTGCTCAAGAAAACGTCACGGTTTTGCCAGGAAGTTTTTTATCGCGTGAATTTGAAGGCGTAAATCCAGCTGCGAATCATGTTAGAATTGCCCTAGTCGCGCCACTTGCAGAATGTATTGAAGCGGCAAAACGCATTAAAAATTTCATTAACTCTTTACCAAAATAATCATGACCAATTTAGAAAATATCATTAACGCCGCATTTGAAAACCGCGCTGAAATCACCCCTGCAAACGCCACTCCTGAAGTCCGCGAAGCCGTCACCGAAACGATTAACCTACTTGATAAGGGGATTGTGCGCGTCGCTGAAAAAATCGACGGCGATTGGGTGACGCATCAATGGTTGAAAAAAGCGGTTTTATTGTCGTTCCGAATCAACGACAACCGTTTAATGGACGGCGGAAACACCCGTTATTACGACAAAGTCGAAAGCAAGTTTTCAACGTATAGCGAAGCCGATTTTGCCACCGCCGGTGTGCGAGTGGTGCCAAATGCCGTGGCGCGTCACGGTTCATTTATCGGGTCGAGCGTTATTTTGATGCCGTCTTACGTCAACATCGGCGCATATATTGACACGGGAACAATGGTCGATACTTGGGTGACGGTCGGTTCGTGCGCTCAAATCGGTAAAAACGTGCATTTGTCAGGCGGCGTGGGCATCGGCGGCGTATTAGAACCGTTGCAAGCGAATCCAACGATTATTGGCGAT
The DNA here is from genome assembly GCA_903889445.1 of uncultured Pseudomonadota bacterium. Taxonomy (GTDB): domain Bacteria; phylum Pseudomonadota; class Gammaproteobacteria; order Methylococcales; family Methylomonadaceae; genus UBA10906. The sequence continues at coordinate 445 of CAISXF010000079.1, read as the reverse complement.
AATTGCTTTATTGGCGCACGTTCCGAAGTGGTGGAAGGCGTGATTGTAGAAGACGGCTGTGTGATTTCGATGGGCGTTTATATTGGTCAAAGTACCAAAATTTTCAATCGCATGACGGGTGAAATTACTTACGGACGCATTCCAGCGGGTTCGGTTGTCGTGTCGGGGAATTTACCTTCGTCGGATGGTTCGCACAGTTTGTATTGCGCGGTGATTATCAAGCAAGTTGATGAACGCACGCGCAGCAAAACCGGCATTAACGAATTGTTACGCGATTAAACGTTTTCAAAAATCGTTACCCAACAAAAAACCGCCCTCAGCGTGAGCCGAGAGGCGGTTTTTTATAGTTTGAAAAGCTAAACTAAACCTTATGCAAAGATAAAATCAGCCGCTGTTAATGCTGAAATGCCAGTTATAACAACAAAATCATCAGCCGATGTACCGT
>CAISXF010000078.1 GCA_903889445.1 uncultured Pseudomonadota bacterium | reverse complement strand
GTCTAAAAGACCGTCATTCACCGTAAACGTAAAATTACTGTAACTGGTGCCATTGGCATTCGGGGCGGGCGTGTAAGTAAGCGTTGGAATGGCAGCCAGTGGAATCACTTGGTTTGCCGTAACAGTCACCCCGTTAAGGTTCAATGACCCTAACGTGGGCAACGCCACGATTTTCACGCTGACCATCGCGCTATTTTCAACATCCACATAACCAAAATCTGCCGCCGCAAAGGTTTTCGGGGTGTCCTCGTTAAGGGTTAGCGTGGCATTGGTGGCGGTGGGCGCGTCATTCACCGCCGTTCCCGTAAAAGGTTTATTTCCCGTTAATGCGGTCGCCTGCCCATCGGAAACGCTGGTAGAAATAGTGAAATTACTGTTGAAATTTGCTGTGGGTGTAAAAATTAAGCCCGCCAACAATATATTCACGTCCGCCATGATACCCGTGACCGACCAAACACCAGAGCTAAACGTCGGTGTTACGCCATTGGAGGTACCGACATTTAAACTCCCTGCGACGGGATTTGACAGCGTCAAGGTTGCCGTCACAATCGCACTATCTACGTCTGAAATCACCATATCGGTCAAGTTTAGCGGCGTGTCTTCGGTGTACGTTTCGGCGGCACTGAGATTAGTCGCGGTGGGCGCATTATTCACCGCCACCATAACATTAACAGGAATCGCGGGCAGTGCAGATTCGTAACCCTCGTTATCTTTCGCCACCACTGAAAAAGCGGTTAAAGCCCCGTTAGCATTGGCGGCGGGTGTCCAATAAGCAAAGTGTGTCGAATCAATCGTGGCATTCGTTATAGTATTCCAAACACTTGCACTGGCTGAATTTATGCCAATTTTCAACGTGCCTAAATTCACACTTTTCACGACAAACGCATTGATGCCACTGTGTCCGTAAATATCCATCGCATCGGCCTCGTTTGCCAACCCAACTAAATCGGAAAATGAAATGGTTTTTTCAGTATCTTCGGTTGCGCTGGTCACGTTTGAAATTACCGAAAGCGTTGGCAAACGAACGCCAAAGGTTTCAACGGTGACATTGGTTAACGTTGAATTCGTCACGTCGATGAGTAAATCGGCGGCGGCTGTAAAAGTGCCGTCCCCGTTTAAATCAATCGCCCAGTATTTGCCGCTGTTGTAAGTTAATTGGGCAATCGATGTGTTAGAGCCGCCTTTAAAGTGAATTGAAAGTGTACCATTAGTTGAATTCAATTCCGTATTTAAAACCGATTCACTCAAAGCCGAAATACTTTGCGCCGGTAAAACAGATAACGTTCCAACGATGCTATTGAGTTTAACAAGGTCTGCGTTATAACTCGCGAATGTGCCGATAAGTACATCGACCGCCGTTGATGTTGAGTCGCCTGCACTATATTGATAAATGTTAGAGCCTGCGCCGCCGATAATCGTATCTGAACCCAATCCACCCGTAATTGTATCCGCACCTACTCCGCCTGTAATCGAATCTGCGCCGGTGCTACCCGTAATGGAATCCGCACCATTTCCACCCGCTATGCTTAATAAAGGTACCGAAATCGTAATGATTTTTGACGTTTCAATACCGGAACCCGTTGTGACCGCCCCGCTAATCGTGGCAAAATTCTGGTTGTGTAACCACGTTATCGCGTTAAACGAAAGATGTGCGACTTGTGCGGGAGTAAATGATTCGAGTTGTCCCGCATTCACCGTTGTCAGTTTTGACAATTGTACACTGGTCAAGCCAGCCACGGCATTTGTGGTCAGGTATAAAATGGCATCCGTCGTTAATTCTTTGAGAGACGTGGCTTTAATTACACCCAATTGTATCGAGGATAACGTGCCAATTTCCGTGTTTGTTAAGGCTTTAACTTGAGCAGGCTGGAATGTAGATATTTGTTTAGTCGTTAACGCGGGAAGTTGCGTGGTTAATAATCCCGCAATTTGATAAGTTGAAAGAGATTTAATATCTAATCCATTGATTGCCGCCGGTTGAATGCCTACTAATGCGCCTGCTGAAATATATTTAAGTGGCAACATGGAAACCAGCGTCGCCGAAAATGCGCTCAATTGCACGGAACTCAACGCACCAAGTTGTGTCCGTGTCAGTGACTTTAATTCCAACGGTGTCAATGCAGCAAGTGTTACCGAATCGATGGTGGATATATTGGTGGCAGCGGTGATGAGCGTTGACATAATTCCCCCTAAATTGTGAAAATAAAAATAAAAAGAACAGAAAGTAACAATATGACTAGAATGAAAGCAATAGCGGCATTGGTCAATTTAAATTTTTTATGCGTAATATGCGTAAAATGATGCTATGAGAATGCAGATTAACTCATTGAGAATGCAGATTAACTCATTGAGAATGCAGATTAACTCATTTTCTAATTTCGGAGTTTTTACAAACGACATCAAATTGCATCATAATCGCCTGTTGTAGACTTAAATAATTCAAAAATAACAGTTGTTCCGTGTCATTTTTATTATCAAAAATTTTCCCACTTCTTAAATAAAAAAACCATGCAAGAAATTTATCAACCGCAACAAATTGAACAAACCGTCCAACAAGCGTGGACAGATTCCAAAGTTTTCAACGTCGTCGAAAATTCTGACCAAGAAAAATACTATTGTCTGTCGATGTTTCCCTATCCCAGCGGCAAACTGCACATGGGACACGTCCGCAATTACACGATTGGCGACGTAATTTCACGTTATCAACGCATGCTCGGCAAAAACGTGTTGCAACCGATGGGCTGGGATGCGTTCGGGCTGCCCGCTGAAAATGCCGCGATGCAACACAACGTTCACCCCGCCGATTGGACTTACAGTAACATTGATTATATGCGCGACCAATTGAAACGTTTAGGTTTCGCCTACGATTGGGATCGCGAATTGGCGACCTGTGACCCTGATTATTACAAATGGGAACAATGGTTTTTCTTAAAATTGTTGGACAAAGGGCTGGTTTATAAAAAAACCGCGCCGGTGAATTGGTGTCCGCACGATATGACTGTGTTGGCGAATGAACAGGTGATTGACGGTTGTTGCTGGCGTTGCGATACCAAAGTTGAACGCAAAGAAATCGCGCAATGGTTTTTGAAAATTACGGCTTACGCAGACGAATTATTGCAATCGCTGGAGAATTTAGACGGTTGGCCTGAACAAGTTAAAACCATGCAAGCCAATTGGATTGGGCGTTCCGAAGGCGTTGAAATGGATTTTGTGGTGCCAAATGAAAATTCGGTGCGAATTTACACCACGCGCCCCGACACGTTGATGGGCGTAACGTATTTAGCGGTTGCCGCTGAACATCCGCTCGCGTTGAAAGCCGCTGAAAATAACGCTGAAATTCGCGCTTTCATCGACGATTGCAAAACGATGGAAACGTCTGAAGCCGCAATGGAAACGATGGAAAAACGTGGCATTGATTCGGGCATGACGGCGTTGCATCCGATTTCGGGCGAAGCGGTTCCCGTTTGGATTGCGAATTTCGTGTTGATGAATTACGGCACAGGCGCGGTGATGTCAGTTCCGGCACACGATCAACGTGATTTTGAATTTGCGAAAAAATACGGCATCGCCATCAAACAAGTCATTTTTTCCGCGAAAGATGAAAACGATGATTGCTCAGAACAAGCGTTCACATCAAAAGGCATTTTGAAAAATTCGGGCGCATTTGATGGTTTGAATTCACAAGAAGCGTTTGCCAAAATCGCTGAAACGTTGGAAGCCGAAAGCAAAGGCGTTCGCAAAGTGAATTATCGTTTGCGCGATTGGGGCGTTTCGCGTCAGCGTTATTGGGGCGCACCGATTCCCGTTATTTATTGCGACGATTGCGGCACCGTTCCCGTTCCTGAAAAAGATTTGCCTGTTGAATTGCCGCGCGATGTGATTTTAAATGGCTCGCAATCGCCGCTGGTCACGCATCCCACTTTTTCACACGTCGATTGTCCAACCTGCGGCAAAGTGGCAAAACGTGAAACCGACACGTTCGACACGTTTATGGAATCGTCGTGGTATTTTGCGCGTTTCGCCAGCAGCAAAGCCGATTCGATGCTTGATGAAAGTGCGAAGTATTGGTTGCCTGTTGATCATTATATTGGCGGCATCGAACACGCGATTTTGCATTTGTTGTACGCGCGTTTTTATACCAAATTATTGCGCGACGAAGGCTTGGTCGTTTGTGATGAACCGTTCAAAAAATTACTCACGCAAGGCATGGTGTTATTGGACGGCAGCAAAATGTCGAAATCCAAAGGCAACACCGTTGATCCACAAGGCTTGATTGAAAAATACGGCGCAGACACGGTGCGATTATTTATCATGTTCGCCGCGCCACCTGAGCAATCGTTAGAATGGTCGGCAGACGGAGTAGAAGGCGCATCGCGCTTTTTGAAACGTTTGTGGCGACAAGTGTTTTTGCATTCTGAACAAGTGCAAGGTAAACGCTACAAAATTCAAGGCGAATTAACCGACGAACAACAAAGCGTGCGCCGTTTTTTACATCAAACGATTCAAAAAGTCAGCCACGATATGGGCGTTCGGACGATTTTTAACACTGCGATTGCGGCAAATATGGAATTGTTGAACACGTTGGCGAGATTCACCGACGAATCGAACAACAGCAAAGCCATTCGCCACGAAATTTTAGACGCGATTACCTTGATGTTATCGCCGATTGTGCCGCACATTTGCGACCAGTTGTGGCGCGACTTGGGTCACGAAAATGCAATTATTTCTGAACGTTGGTTGGCGGTTGATGAAAGCGCGTTGGTGCAAAATTCTTTGGATTTAATGGTTCAAGTGAACGGGAAATTGCGTGGAAAAATTTCGGTTTCGGCAACAACCTCGAATGCCGACATTGAAACGGCTGCGTTAAATGATGCCACGGTGTTGAAGTTTATCGACGGTCAAGCCGTGAAAAAAGTGATTGTGGTCGCGGGTAAATTGGTCAACATCGTGATTTAGTTTTGAAAATAGCGTGTTTCGATGATTTGAAGCACGCTTTTTGATTCTTAATGGAATGGCAGGATTTAATCATCTACCAGGCATTTTTAACACGTTGTTTGTCAAGGGTTTTTAGAGTAGACTTGTGAAACAATGATTAAACCAATAACTCCATACCAATCGGAATTTTCGAAATTATGAAACAAGTTGCCTCATTACAGTACGGTGTAATTTTTAAAAAAGCGTTTTGCGACGTGGATGTTTTCAAAGGGTTTGTGCGCGATATTTTGGGCATCGATTTAAACATTGATAAAGTCGAAACCGAAAAAGAATTTAAGCCGGCAATCGGAAAAGTCGCAGTGAAATTCGATTTGTATGCCCAAGACAAGGAAGGGCGGGTGATTGTCGAAATTCAACATCAGTATTCAACCGATGACCATTATGACCGATTTTTGCATTATCACTGCGTGGCTTTGCTCGAACAGGCAGAAAATGCTAAAAACTACAAACCGCCACTCGCGGTTTATACCATCGTGGTTTTAACGTCTTCGGATACCAAATACCGCGAAGATATTTTAACGATTGATTTCGATTTGAAAACTAAAACGGGCAAAGCGTTAGGTGAAATTCCGCACAAAGTGGTTTTTTTGTGTCCACGTCATGTCGATGAAAATACACCGACGGCTTATCGTGAATGGCTGGGGGTTATTTTCGATAGTTTAGACGGTAGCGTCGATGAAACACTTTATCACAAATCCGAAGTTCAAAAAGTCGTCGAATACATTGAACAAAGTGGCGTGTCTCCTGAAGAAAAAGCCCAAATGATTGAGGAATATAACTGGGAGGAATTCCAAAAAACACAACTAAATGAAGGCATCAAATTAGGCAAAATTGAAAGCACATTAGCCATCGCCCGAAATTTACTAGCGGTTATGAATGACACCCAAATTGCTGACATGACAGGCTTAACGATTGAAGCCGTCGCTGAATTACGAAATAACGCATAACCAAACCACTAACATTTTATTTTTACACACTGGAAACACCCATGACTGCGACACTTGCTGAACTTGAAATGTTTATAACCGAATTGCCAGAGCGTGACGTTTGGCAACTTTCTAGTTGGTTACAAAATTATGTGAGTAACCTATTAACGCAATCCAAAACTACAACGATTACGCCACAACATGATCTGACGGGTATAAAAGAACTTTTCAAACAGGCGAAAAGTCAGATTATCGATCCAACTATCAACATTGATGCGTTGGTGAATGAGATGATGGAATGATTTATTTCGATACCAATGTTTTGATTCATTCGTTGGTGAATCAAAATGAAGCGAATATGAATTTAGCCCAAACGCGCATTGAACACGCTATTAAAACGAATCAATTCATAATTTCACCGTTGGTTGTGCAAGAATTGGCGTTTGTGTTGTCTAAGCTGAAATGCGACAAACTCTATATTTCAAAAGCCTGTCAGCACTTTTTGCCTTTTGTTCAGGGTGAAATTAACGTCAACACTATCAAACAGGCAACAGAAATCGCTTGTGAACATAATTTAGGTAAAAGCATTAACGACGTGACGCATTTGGTTTTAGCGCAAATGCACGCAAAGAAATTAGTCACGTTTGACAGTGACTTTTTGGTGATGCAGCCGTTTTCAACGATTCCAATTGAGTGGCTTAGATAGCACAATTACGAAACAACGATTAACACTGGAGAATAAAACAATGACGGCTATTACAAATTGGATAGAATTATTCAGCTCTCCAACCCCAGCAATCGATTCAGCTTTTAAAACCTACGAATCATACAAAGCTAAAATTTTAAACCCCGCATCAAATTATGAAAAAGCAGTTGCCCTTATTTATGTGACGAGTGCTGCAAATGCTTACATCACGGAAGTGCATAATTATTATGGCTGGACAAGTAAAGAAAGTGCAGATCGTATTTCTAGCATAGTTTCAGATGTTAAATCCTTACCCGCTGGAAACAATACGCTCATCGACTGGGCAACTAAATTTATAATTACCTCTTTTGGTTCGGCTGCATCACAGTTTGAGGATGCAAAAATAGCATTTGACAGTCATGTAGCTACAATTCTGAGTTCATCATCAACAAATGCTGAAAAATTAGAAGCTGTAAGCGGTATCACTGATTGGGCTGATCTCTATATTCAGGCAATTAAGAATTTTTATGGTTCAGGATTAGATTCAAGAAGTCAAGAAGGTGCGACTTTAATTGCAGGTGTTGTTAATTCGGTTAAATCTTTGCCTGTTATAAATAGCGAGCCAACAGGGAGTGTCAAAATTTATGGCTCTACAATACAAGGACATGATTTAACAACAATAAATACTTTATCTGATGCCGATGGTTTAGGAACGATTAGCTATCAATGGTTAAGTAATGGTGAAGTAATTAGCGGTGCAACTCAAAATACTTACACTCTAACGCCTTCTGATGTTGGTAAGATAATTAGTGTGAAAGCTAGCTACACTGACTTCCAAAATACTGCCGAAAGCGTGACAAGTAGTGTAACCTCTCCTGTTATTGGTTCACAATCTGCACCAACAGGTTCCGTCGCGATTACTGGCGCAGCTCAACAAAACCAAACATTGAGTGTCAACAACACGCTGGCGGATGCAAATGGTTTGAGCGTTGTGAGCAATCAATGGCAGAGTAATGGTGTGGTAATTCCTGGCGCAACGCAAGCGACTTATGCTTTGACACAATCTGACGTGGGTAAAAATATCAGCGTATCGGCAAGCTATACCGACGGATTAGGAAAACTGGAAAGTGTAACCAGTGCTGCCGTCATTGTTTCAAACGTGAATGATTTGCCAACGGGTTCATTGACCGAACGGGTACACCATCACAAGGGCAGATATTAACTGTAACTAGTACAAAGCTAGGGGATTTAGATGGTATTCCAAGCACTGTTTATGGTCAGTGGTTCCGCAATGAAACAAAAATCACTGATGCAACTCAACTTAATTACACAACCACACAAGATGATGTTGGTAAAACAATTAGTTTTAAAGTGAGTTATACCGATTCGCTCGGAACACCAGAAAAAGCGTAACTAGCAACACAATTACTATTTCCAACGTGAATGATTCGCCAACGGGTAGCGTTTCAATTTCAGGAATTGCAAAACAAGGCGAAACCTTGACCGCTTCAAATTCACTCACTGATACAGATGGTTTGGGCGTAATTAGTAATCAGTGGCTGAGTAATGGCGTGGCAATTTCGGGCGCAACTCAAACGAATTATGTTTTGACACAAACCGATGTCGGCAAAAATATCAGCGTGTCCGCAAGCTACACTGATGGCTTTGGTAAACTCGAAAGCGTGAACAGTTCCGGTGTCACGGTTGGCAACGTAAATGATTTGCCAACGGGCAGCGTTTCAATTTCAGGAATTGCGAAACAAGGTGAAACGTTGACCGCGACCAATTCCCTTTCGGATGTTGATGGCTTGGGCGTAATTGGCAATCAATGGTTGAATAACAATGTGGTCATTTCTGGCGCAAACCAAACAACTTACACATTGACCGCAGGCGATGTGGGTAAAGTGATTAGCGTCAAAGCCAGTTACATAGACTTACAAAACACCGCTGAAAGCGTGACCAGTGGCACGACGGCGTTAATTGTTGGGTTGCAATCTGCACCGACGGGTAACGTCAGTAATAAGATAGTCGCATTGGTTTTCTTGGCGGATTCGGATATGGAGTACAAAGTTGCGAATAGCAGCACTAAAATTTTTGGTTGTGCTAGGGGATTCGGGTGTATTCAATGTTCATCCAGATGCCAACGTTGAGAAATTGGTATTTAAAGAATCGATGTCCAATTATAAATTCAAACAGTCGGGAAATAGTTTGGATATTTACAACAGCGCGGACATTTTGATTACCAACACCGGATTGCAAGATGATAGCAATGGTACTCAGCTACAATTTTTAGAGGGGATAGTTGAAACTGCATTCGTCCCCACGGCAACAGGTTTGACGATAACGATTAGTAATCAGACCGTTAGCAATCAAAACCCCGAAGCTATTTCAATTATTGGAGTTGCCCATATTGGCTAGTTCTGATTTTGTGTTGCAATTTTGAATGATGTTAAGGGCGTGATTTTTGTCACGCCCATTTTTGCAAGAATTAGCCAACGTGTTCCGAAACTTCCAAATCAAAACCCGACAACGCAATATAGTTTTTCTGTGCGCCCAAAACCTTTAATTTTTTCACCCCCAAATCCGCCAAAATGCGTGCGCCCGTTCCCGTGGTTCGCCAATCGACATCACTATTCGGTGCGACCTGATGCCCATTATCCGCCAATTGATAACGGTGAATTTGTTCCGCCAACGCTTGATTATTCTCACTTTGTCGAATTAACACTAAAACGCCGCACCCCGCTTCCGCAATTTTTTCCATTGCGGCACGAATCGACAAACTGGATTCGCTACGTTTTGACGAAAAAATATCATCCAACACATTTCGCGCATGAACGCGCACTAAAACCGGTTCATCGCCGCACACTTTCCCCATCACCAACGCCAGATGCAGATTATTATCGGTGTGATCTTGGTACGCAAATAAACGGAAATCGCCATATTCTGTGGGATACGCGCATTCGCTCACGCGCTCCAAGGTGCTTTCGTGTTCAATTCGATAATGAATTAAATCCGCAATCGTGCCGATTTTAAGTTGATGTTCAGTGGCAAAAATTTCTAAATCCGCCTTTCGCGCCATCGAACCGTCTTCGTTTAAAATTTCGACAATCACCGCCGCCGCTTCAACGCCTGCCAATCGGGCAAAATCACAACCCGCTTCCGTGTGTCCCGCACGATTTAACACGCCGCCGGCTTGTGCCATCAATGGAAAAATATGTCCAGGTTGAACCAAATCAGCAGCAACAGCATCTTTTGCCACAGCCGCTTGAATCGTTCGCGCTCTGTCCGCCGCAGAAATCCCTGTGGTTACACCGGTTGCCGCCTCAATCGATACGGTGAAATTCGTAAAATACGGCGTTTGATTGTCGCTGACCATCAACGGCAAACGCAATTGTTGACAACGTTCTTGCGTCAACGTCAGGCAAATCAAACCACGTCCATAACGCGCCATAAAGTTAATGTCTTCGGGTCGGGCAAATTCTGCCGCCATCAACAAATCGCCTTCATTTTCACGGTCTTCGTCGTCCATGATGATGACCATTTTGCCTTGTTTCAGGTCTTCAATAATTTCTTCGGTGCTGTTCATTGTGCTAAAAATCCACTGTTTTGCAAAAGTTCCATTGTAACAGCGGAACACGGTTTTGCGGCGGCTTCACCTTTCATGAGCCGTTCCATATATCGCGCCAAAATATCGACTTCTAAATTCACTTTCGTGCCAATCGTTGCATCGTTCAACGTGGTTTCTTTCAACGTGTGCGGCACGATGTTAATGTCAAAACTCGCGCCATTCACATTATTCACCGTCAAACTAATGCCGTTAATGCAAATCGAGCCTTTTTGCGCGATATATTTCGCCAACTCGTCCGGAGCTTGCACGCTAAAACGAATCGAACGCCCGTCATTTTTTTTGTCGATAATTGTCCCCACGCCATCGACGTGACCGCTGACAATATGCCCACCAAGGCGCGTGGTCGGTGTGAGTGCGAGTTCCAAATTCACCGGCGAACCAATTTGCGCGGTGGCTAAACTGGTGCGCGATAAAGTTTCATTCGACACGTCTGCGACAAAATAATCGTGTCCCAATTCCACCGCCGTCAAACACACGCCATTTACCGCAATGCTGTCGCCTAAATTTGTATCGGCAAGCGGCAATTTTCCGGTGTGAATAGTTAAACGCATGTCGCCACCGCGCGGTGTCATCGCGGTAATTTTACCGACTGCTAAAATAATTCCTGTAAACATAACTAACCTTTTGAGTGTGATTTTTCTAATCCTGCTGCGCTGCCAACATGTTCCGATACGATTTTTGAAAAACGGGATGAAGCAAATCCGGCGCAATATCGGCGAGCGGTTGCAGCACAAAAATATAAAGTTCAATATCCGCGCGAGGCACGGTTAATAAGTCATCGTCAATAATCGCGTCGCCGTACAACAACAAATCTAAATCCAAACTGCGCGGTGAAAACTTCTGACTATTTGCCGAACGTCCGTGCGTAAATTCCAATTCGCGCAACGTGTGAAAAACAGCGTGCGCCGATAATTCGCTTTCAAATCCCACGACTAAATTATAAAAATCGTCGCCATCAAACCCGACGGCAGCCGTTGTGTAAATGGGCGAAACACGCAATTCGCCAAACATTTCACGCAACGAACACAAGCCCGCTGCGACGTTTTTTTCTTTGTCGATGTTGCTGCCGACGCTGATATAACAGTACGCCATTAACGTGAACCGCGTTCCATAATTACACCGACGCTAATATCTGCACCAACGGCACCTTTTTTATTGACCGTTAATTTTAGCCACGACACGCCAAATTCAGTTTGAATTAAGTGAATCATTTCGGCGGCGAGTTTTTCAATTAAAAAGAATTCACTTTGCCCGACAAATTCCACTAATCGATCGTAAACGGCTTTGTAATTGAGCGCGTCGGCAATGTCATCCGATTCTGCGGCGGGTTGGCAATCGAACGCCATTTCTAAATCAAAAATAAGCGTTTGTTTCGCGGTGCGTTCCCAATCGAAAATGCCGATTAGCGTGTCAATATGTAAGTCGCGTAAAAAAATGATGTCTGTCATGTTTGCTAATTTTCCGATTATGATAGTGGCTTAAAAATGGCGTAAGTATCGCCGCAAAGTCGGGATATTTACAAGTTTTCACGAATTTTAACAGGTGCAAAATGATTCTAGGTTTTCTTATTCCTCTCGCGTATTTAATCGGTTCGATTTCGAGTGCCATTATTGTGTGTCGTTTAATGGGTTTGCCAGATCCGCGTGAACAAGGTTCGGGCAATCCTGGCGCGACGAACGTGATGCGAATTGGTGGTAAAAAAGCGGCCGCCATTACGTTTTTAGGCGATTTATTAAAAGGGTTCTTGCCAGTATTTGGCGCGAAACTACTGGGCGCACCGTCGATATTATTGGCGTTGGCGGGATTAGCGGCATTTATCGGGCATCTTTATCCCGTCTTTTTTGGTTTTAAAGGTGGAAAAGGTGTGGCAACTTCGGCAGGTGTATTATTGGGTTTTGATGTATTCGTCGGTGGCGCGTTTATATTGACGTGGGTTGCCGTTTATAAATTGGGCAAAATTTCGTCATTATCGGCGTTAATTGCTTCGACATTGTCGCCCATTTTTGCCTGGTTTTTAACTGGCGATATTGTGTTAACGCGCGCCGCATTGATAATGACGGGGCTTTTATTGTGGCGACACGAAAGCAACATTCGCCGTTTACTCGAAAAAGAAGAACGCTAATCGACAACGCTAACTGGGTTGTGCTGTCTGCTTTTCTTTGTTTTTCTCTGCCAAACTTTGTGCGTCCACGTCTTTTTTTAACTGAAAAATTACCTCAATAACTTCTGTGGATGCACGTTCAAAAGCGGATGATTCATCCATTAAGCGCAGCGCGTCATCGTATTTTTTAGCGTTAATTTGCTCTGCGACTTTACTGGATTCCACATGAAACTTGGTGTGTTTTTCGGCTAAATCGTGATAGCTTTGCAAATGACCAATATGCGGGTGGGAATCGGATAACCATTTACCTAAGTCGCAAAGATTGTTTTTAGAAATAATGTTTATATCGATTTTTTCTTTATTTTCGATGGCATTAAACAGGCGTTCTTTCCAATAAGCGTGACTGGCAATTAAATAAAAATGAGCATCTTTGTCGCTGTCTAAATTTAATGGGAAAAAACTCATAAAGTCTCCAATGTAACGTTAAAATTGTGACAGAATATGAACGTTATTTCGTTTGGGAATGTCCATTGAAATTCCCTGTTTTCGAATTAACTTACTGGATTAAAAAACTAGTAAATATCAGCTCTTGCTCACTTCAGCAACTCGGCAATAGCAAAAGCGGAACTAATCGCGCCTTCGTGTAAACCTTCACCTAAATACGCGCCAGCATGATAAGTGTGATTTTCGCCATTCGTTGCTATCACTTCATGGCGATAACGTACCGCATCTACCGAATATAAAGGCGTATTGTGTTGTTGCCGATGGATGATTTTAGCTGGATGGATGTATTTTTCCATGTTGTAAGCCAAACTGTAATGCGGATATTTAGCCGCATCAATCGCATAAAGCCGATTCAAATAAGCGTTGTAACCACAGTGACCGTGCGTGTCCGTCTGGAAAACATCAAATTCGGAATAATACGAAACGCCAAAATGTTTATAAAAAGAAACGTCGGTATGAATAATGGTTTCAATTTGATTCGGTTGCCACGCACTAAAACGACGATTTTCATCTTCATTCGTATCGCCCAATAAATTCAAAACCTGCTCGGGCGTAACAGCAAAAATCACTTTATCAAACGGTAAATTTTCACCGTTTTTCATCGTAATTATTACGCCCGACGGGGTTCGGAAAACTTTTTGGATATTCGCATTACAGTGAATTTCACCGTCAAATTGTTCGAGTATTTTCTCGATATAAGTATAAACGCCGCCCACGACGCGATCCCATTTGGTGAACATACTCGAATGGCGCAACAAGGGAATCGCAATTTCGGCGGGAAAATCCGCGATTTTTTGATAAGGCATCGAATAAGCGTACATCAGCAGCATTTTCAGCCAAACGGCATGAATTTCACCGTCTAAATAAGCCGATACGGGCTGATTATGTAATTCTTTCGGCGTTGTTCGAAATGCCACGAATAAAAATCGTAAATAGCCTTTTAAAACGGGAAATAATTTTTGTGCTTCGGTCAAAAATTCGCGGAGATTTTTGCAATGGTGCAGCAATCCCGCGCCCGATTTGTAGTAATGTCCGTCCGCCAAAAATAATTCGCTGGAAGTTTGACCTTGTTCCATCGTCACATTTAAAGCGTTCATCAACTTGTGGAAATTCGGGAAATGTTCGCTCTGAAATTCCAACACGCCACAATCTAAAACCAGCTTAGAATCGAGTTCAACGCCCGTCACATTTTTGTTTAAGGTGCGAATGTTGCCGCCTAAAATCGGCTGTTTTTCAAAAATAGTCAGATCATGTTGTTTATTTAACAAATAAGCAGTCGTCATGCCCGCCGCGCCCGCGCCAATAATCGCTATTTTCATGTTCAGCTCCTCGAATTCACTGGAAAGTTAAGGCGTTTTATCACCTTTTACAAAAAAATCGCCGCTCAAATGTTCATATAAAACGCTGCCCGTTTTGATTGTGCCAGTAAAACCTGGAAAACCTGAAGAAGCGTTGCAGAAATAAAAATGTTTTAACGACGTTTGATGATTCAAACGATTAAGATTTAAATTTTTTGGCGTTAAGTTTGAACCGTAGGAATTACCCGCTGGACTGCCACAAAACCGCTGATTGGTTGTCGGGCTTCCCGTCATTTTGAACACTAAATGTTGGCTGAAATTGGGAATGTAATGTTTTTCGACGACGGCAATAATCGCGTCAAAAATTTCTTTCTTTTTTTGGCGATATTGAGCGGCATCACTGATTTTCAGGTCGTGAAATCGGTCATAATTTGCCACCGTTAAAAACTCGATAATTTGACAATTTTCGGGGCAATCGCTGTGGTCATTCGTCAACAAACTCGGCGTGGTTATCACAAAACTGGGTTTGGAATAATCGCCGCGCAAATACATATCATCAAACGCTTGGTTTAAATCTTCCTGCTCGGTGTGAAATACATTCCATTTGCCAAAGCCATAATCACGCAAATCCAAATCTTTCACCACGCAATACGCCATGAAATTAGACGGCGAATAATCGTACAGCAGCTTGCGTTGCACGGAATGGGAAAAATGTTCAAAACCAATCATTTCAGCGGCTTTTTTCGGGTCGATATTGCAAATAATATCGGTGCCGTGATGTTCGCTAATCTGTCCGCTGTTATTTAAATCGTCCGCCAATACGCCTGTGATGGTTTTACCGTTGCGAATAAATTGGGTGATTTTGCGATTATAAATAATGTTGCCGCCATTATCTTCAATCGTTTTAACCAGCGCGTTAATCACAGACTCAAAATGTTTCGTTGGGTAATATGCGCCACGACAATAACCCATAAACAGCGTCGCCCACGCAAAAAACGATAAATCTCGCGGCGGCAATAAAAAATCAGGCCATTGCAATGCGAGTAAAGTTTGAGCAGCGAGCGGAAGTTGAAACTGGTCAAAAACCTGTTGCAGCGTGGCGTTTCGATATTTGAATAAGTGATAACTGCTGCGGGGATTTGACAGTAAAAATGGAGGATTCAACGGAATCGGCAGTTTATCGAGCGCATCGGCGGTTTGTTCCACTTCGGTGATAAAATTTTTTATATTTCGTGCATGACTGGGAAATAACGCCTGTAAACGTGTGATTAAAACTTGAAGGTCACTCGGAATATCCAGCGCAAAATTGGGCATTCGATTATGGTCGTAACGGTCGCAATCGTATTTTTCAAACGTCACGTCGTGATGCAGATTCAACTTTTTCAAAAAATTATGCACCACGCGCCCTTCGCCGCAATTCCAAACGTAGTGAAATTGCGCGTTGAATCGATAAAGATTTCCCTCGGAAAACGTATGCCCGTAACCGCCTGGACAATCGTGCGCTTCGAGAATAACTACTTTCTTTCCCGCCTTCGCCATTAACGCGCCAAAGGACAAACCCGCTAAACCACTGCCTAAAATTAAATAATCAGTTTTCATCAGTCTTTCTCCTTCGGATGGCTTTTGTTAGGTCAATTTCAGTTAAATCGTCGCCAATTGTTTTAATATCGCTGCCTGCAACGCTTCCCGTTTTAGCGTATCGGTGATTGGCTGTTTTTGTTCATTCATAATGTAAAACATATCTTCAACACGGCTGCCAATCGTGCTGATTTTCGCGTTGTACAAGTGAATATGCTGTTGCACAAACGCTTGCCCAATTTTCGACAACAAACCCGCGTGATCGGTTGTCACAAGTTCAATCAACGTATAACGGTTCAACGAATCGGCATGAAATTCAATGTGCGTCGGAATCGGAAAATGTTGAGCTTGGCGCGATTGGCGATGGATATTTTTATTTTTTTTGACTTTATTTTGCAACAGATTTTCGCGTAACGTGGTGCAAATATGCACTTCGCGGAATAAATCCTGAATCGGTTCACCCGATTGTTCCAGCACCAAAAAGCTGTTCAAAACGTAATTATCCAACGTGGTAATAATTCGCGCGTCCAAAATGGTCAAGCCCAATTGGTCAAGCGTAGCGGTACTTAACGAAAAAATCGCGCCTTCATTTTTGGTATAAATAAACACTTCTGCGCTGCCGCGTTGCGTTTGTGGACGCAATAAAACCAACGGAAAATCCTGTTCCCGTGAAGCCGCAATCGCAATCGTGTGCCAGGCAATTTCATCTGCCGAATAACGCAAAAAATAATCGTCGCTCACATGTTGCCACGCTTGGTCAATCGCTGGCTCAAACATGCCTAATTTCAGCAATTCTGTTTTCGCTTCTTGTTTATTTTCGAGCAAACGATCCGTCAATGCAGCGGGATTCGGTAAACCTTTGCGAATAACGAGGTACGTTTCCGAATAAAGTTCTTTCAACAGCGCATCTTTCCACGAGTTCCACAATTCGGGATTCGTGGCGCGAATATCTGCCACCGTGAGCAAATATAAATAATTCAGATATTCGGTACTGCCGACTTTTTGCGCGAATTCATGAATCACATCGGGATCGCTAATATCTTTGCGTTGCGCGGTCATCGACATCACAAGATGATTGCGAACCAGCCACGCCACAAGATTCGTATCGTGGCGTGACAAATCATGTTGCACACAAAATTCTCGCGCAATCGTTTCACCCAAAACCGAATGATCGCCCGACATGCCTTTTGCAATATCGTGAAATAACGCCGCTAAATACAAGACTTCGGGTTTCGCAATCAGCTGAAAAATCGCATTACAAAATGGAAATTCGGCAATGTGTTTTTCGATGGTGAAACGGCGCAAATTACGAACGACAAATAACGTGTGTTCATCAACGGTATAAATGTGAAATAAATCGTATTGCATTCGCGCCACGATATTCGCAAAACACGGAATATACGCCGCTAACACGCCGTAACGATTCATGCGCCGCAATTGATTGGTGATGCCGCGCGGCTGACGAAATGCTTCGATAAACAACCGATTCGCGGCTTTGTTCGTCCGAAAATCGGCATCGATTAAATGTAAACTTTTCCGAATTAACCGCAATGTTGCCGCCCGAACGCCTTTAATGTCGTCGTGTTGTTCGAGCGTTAAAAATAATTCCAATAATGCCAACGGTCGCCGTTCAAAAACTTGATCATCCACCACGTCCAAATAACCGTTAATTACGTCAAAATTGGCATCCAAATTTTGCACGTCGTCCGCTTCACGCGGCACAAAACGTTCGCTGAAGAGTTGCAATAAGATTTCGTTCAATCGTTCCAAACCCAACACGGTTTTAAAATAAAACTGCATAAACTGTTCAACATCTTGGTTATAACTTTGCGTTTCGCTGCTAAAGCCAAATTGCGCGGCAAGATCACGCTGATAATCAAACACTAAACGGTCTTCCGCCCGATTTGTCAGCAAATGCAGGGCGTAACGAATGCGCCATAAAACGCTCAACGCCGCCACTAATTCAGCATATTCGGCTTCGGGTAAAAAGCCGTATTTGATTAACTCTTTTAACGTCGCGGCGTTGTAATGCCGTTTGAAAACCCACGCAATCACTTGTCGGTCACGCAATCCGCCAGGTCCTTCTTTGACATTCGGTTCTAAGTTGTAAGCGGTGCCGTGGAATTTCGCATAACGCGCGTGTTGTTCTGCCATTTTGGCGGCAAAAAATTCATCTGACGACCAAATTTTATCGGGTGAAATTTCGTTTTTAAGTGATTTCAATAAATTTGCACTGCCACCAATCAGCCGAATTTCCAGCAAACTGGTCATAATCGTTTGGTCATTCGTGGCAACTTCGACACATTGCGGAATACTCCGCACGCTGTAACCGAGTTTTAAACCAATATCCCAAAGAAACGTAAAAAATGCACCCAAACTTTCTTGGTAATCGGCAACATCATCGGCGGGCAAAATCACCAGAATATCGATGTCCGAATACGGAAACATTTCTCGCCGACCGTAACCGCCGACCGCACACAATGCCACGTTTTTCGCTTGATCCCCTAAAAAATGCTGCCAACTACAGTTTAAAACATCGTCGATAAAATCCGATTTTTCGCGCAATAATTTTGATACCGATTGTTTCGGATTAAATTTTTCGCGCAAGGCAAGTTCTTTGGTTTTGAGTAGATTTTTAAACGTGGCTAGCACATTGGGTTCAGCAAATAACGACGCATTGAGTGGCGAATTCATGGGTTTTTACCGTTCAGATTGACGGAGCGTTAAAATTTCGTAACCTGTTTCAGTCACGAGAATGGTGTGTTCATATTGTGCCGACAAACTGTGGTCTTTCGTGACTTCTGTCCAACCGTCGCCGAGTGATTTGGTGGCATGTTTGCCTTGGTTAATCATCGGTTCGACGGTCAAAATCATGCCCGCTTCCAATGCGATTCCTTCGCCGCGCTTACCGTAATGCAACACTTGCGGTTCTTCGTGAAAATCTCGCCCAATGCCGTGTCCGCAAAAATCGCGTACCACCGAATAACGATTGCCTTCGGCGTGAGTTTGAATCGCGTGTCCAATATCGCCGAGCGTTGCCCCCGCTTTAATTTGTTCGATGCCTAAAAATAACGATTCGTGCGTGATTTTACACAAGCGTTGTGCGTGTGATGACACGTTTCCGACAAAAAACATCATGCTCGTATCGCCGTGAAAACCGTCTTTTAACACCGTAATATCGATGTTAATAATGTCGCCAGATTTCAGCTTTTTATCGCTCGGAATGCCGTGACAAACCTGATGATTGACGGATGTACAAATTGATTTTGGAAAGCCGCGATAATCGAGCGGCGACGGAATGGCTTGTTGAATATCGACGATGTAATTGTGGCAAATGTCGTTCAATTGATTCGTGGTGATGCCCGTTACAACGTGCGGCGCAATCATATCCAGCACGTCAGCAGCCAGACGACCCACAGTTCGCATTTTTTCAATTTCAACTTCGGTTTTGATGATAATACTCATGGTTTCCAAATTTAGTGGTTAAGAATACGACAATAGAGAATGATTCTAACAGAGGCATCTTGTTGTAAAAAGCGAATCATGTTATAAATCCGCGTTCACTTTTGTAACAATCCTCACGTTTATCGTCACGTTTAAAAGGGTGCTTCGTGTGAAATCACAAGTTTTTTAAACGGGATAATCGGTGGCGTAACCCAATGGGACAGCCAGTCCCAATTCATTTAG
The DNA here is from genome assembly GCA_903889445.1 of uncultured Pseudomonadota bacterium. GTDB lineage: Bacteria > Pseudomonadota > Gammaproteobacteria > Methylococcales > Methylomonadaceae > UBA10906. The sequence continues at coordinate 1,067 of CAISXF010000078.1, read as the reverse complement.
GAGAAATAAATGGCAGCAGTAACTATGCGCGAAATGCTTGAAGCGGGTGTTCATTTTGGACACCAAACCCGTTATTGGAATCCAAAAATGGCGAACTATTTGTTCGGCGCACGCAGCAAAATTCACATTATCAACTTGGACAAAACGCTTCCTTTGTTCAACGACGCAATGAATTATTTGGGTCAAATGTCAGCAAATAAAGGTACTGTTTTATTTGTCGGCACGAAAAAAGCAGCGCGTAAAGTCGTGGCTGAACAAGCGACATTATGCGGAATGCCTTACGTTAATCACCGCTGGTTAGGCGGTATGTTGACGAACTTTAAAACCATTAAAAAATCGATTGCTCGTTTGAAAGAACTTGAAGCAATGAAAGCAGATGGCTCGTTACATCAACGTTTTGGCAAAAAAGAAGCGTTGGGCATGGAACGTGAATTAGAAAAATTAGAACGCAGCTTAGGCGGCATTAAAGACATGAAAGGCGTGCCTGATGTCATTTTCGTATTGGATGTTGGCTACGAAAAAAATGCGATTGCTGAAGCAATCAAATTAGGAATTCCTGTTGTTGGCATCGTCGATTCAAACAATTCACCAGACAACATTGATTACATCATTCCTGGTAATGACGATTCAATTCGTGCGATTAAATTGTATTGCGAAACCGCAGCCTCTTCTGTTTTAGACGCTAAAAATGTTATTGCTGGTTTTTCAGCAAAAGTAGATTCTGACGATTTCGTTGAAGAAGCTGCGGCAGAATAATCTTATTTCGGTGAAGCTCCGCGCGAGATTAACCGTTTTAAGTTAGAACAAGAACGCCTCCTTTTGGGGGCGTTTTTACAATAAATATCAGCAATAGAGAGATGAAAAATGACTGTAGAAATTAACGCTTCAATGGTAAAAGAATTACGCGAACGCACGGGTTCCGGCATGATGGAATGCAAACGCGCCTTAGTGGATTCGCAAGGTGACATGGAATTAGCGATTGAAAACATGCGTAAAGCAGGTTTAGCGAAAGCGGACAAAAAATCGAACACAATTGCCGCAGAAGGCATCATCGGCGTAAAAGTCAG
>CAISXF010000077.1 GCA_903889445.1 uncultured Pseudomonadota bacterium | reverse complement strand
CGCCGTGCTTGACGGCGAGTTTATTGAATTGAGCGTATCGGATAACGGTACCGGCATTGAACCGAAAATTATTCATCGACTTTTTGATCCGTTTTTCACCACCAAACCACAAGGCGAAGGCACGGGATTAGGTTTGTCGGCGGTGAGTGGTTTGGTGCATCAATCGGGTGGGCATATTTTGGTGGAGTCCAATCAAAGCGAACTCAATCACGGTACCGCGTTTAAATTATTATTTCCAATTTCCATAGATGCTACAAAGTAACGGCGACAATTCGCATTCAGCACCATTGCGCCACACCATTAAATTAAATAAGAAGAGAATAACATGATTTTAAAAACGATCTCGCAACGTCCATTTTCAGTCTATTCTCTGCAAATTATCGGCATCGCCACCGCGTATTTTATCGCGGGAGAATTGGGTCATCTGCTCGTCATTCCACCCAGTTACGCCACCGTTATTTTTCCCTCGTCGGGCATTGCCTTAGCGAGCGTTTTACTTTATGGCAAACGGGCAGGTTTGGGTGTATTACTCGGCTCATTTTTGCTTATCGCGAGCGTTCCCGTCACCGCAAACGACTTATCAGAAAGTTTAAATTTCTCATTGATGTCATTCACGATTGCAGTCGGGGCAATGCTGCAAGCCTTCGCGGGAGATTATTTAGTGCGACGATTTGCGGGAACCCCCAACATTTTATCTAACCAAAGAAATATCCTATTATTTTTGCTTTACGGTGGACTGGTCAGTGCGTTGGTGAATTCGACCTTTTCAGTTTCGCTGTTGGTCGCGACAGGAAAAATGCCAGCGGAAGCCTTTTTTGCAAATTGGCTGTCGTGGTGGGGCGGTGATGCGATGGGCATCATTATTTTTGCGCCGCTGGTTTTAATCGGTTTATCAACAAAAAATCCCGTTTGGCAAGGCAAAAAATGGGCAATAACATTGCCCATTTTCACGATGTTTTTGCTGACTGCCTTGGCGGTTTTTAATGAAATAGAAAACAGCAATACCCATATAAAACTGGAATTTGACCAACGCGCCAAAGAGTTAAGCCTTATATTAAAATCCTCAATCACCGCAAACTTAAATGTCTTACACGCTTTTGATAGTTTGTATAATTTATCCCCATCGATTGATAGAAACGAATTCCGAACATTTTCCAGCGGACAGTTAAAAACGTTTAAAAGCATTCAAGCGGTGCAATGGGTACCCATTATTTTGGAAGAGAATCGAGATGCTTACGAAAAAAATGTGCAGCAAGAAGGCTTTCCCAATTTCCAGATTACCGAACGCAATGCGAACAATAAAATAATGCGAGCGGTGAATCGCGCCGAATATGCCCCCGTTACTTTTAATGAACCCTATCAAGGCAATGAAATCGTCAGTGGTTACGATAATTATTCCAGTCCGTTACGACATGAATTGCTGAATAAAGTCAGAGATACCAACGAACTCACCGCGAGTCCGCCCATTAAATTGATACAGGAAAAAGGCACACAAAATGGTTTTCTTGTTTATATGCCCATCTATCGTCCGAATCAGCCGCACGGAACGTTGGAAGAACGACGCAATGCCATTGCAAGTTATATCGCTGTCGTAGTTCGGACGGGTGACATGATGGCGGACGCATTCAAAAATCAGAATTTAACGAATGTGGCTTATCGACTCGTGGACATCAGCGCAGCGGCAGGCGAACAAATGCTGTGTGTCAATAACGAGCAAGAATTTAAAACCGCCACATTACAACCATACTCACGAACGCTCCACAGTTTCAATAAATTTGAAGTGGGCGGGCGTGTGTGGCAATTTGAAATGATACCCACCACTGATTATTTTAATAAACACCGTTCTATCAATGTTTGGTTGATTTTGTTAGCTGGATTTTCATCAACGACGATTGTCATCATTACTGCGCTGGTGTCTGCCATTCGTCAATATAAAGTCCAACAGCTGGTCGATAAGCAATTCGCCATAAATCAAGAACTTTCAAAATTTAAAATGGGTTTGGATTGCCTCGCAACCGGCATTATCTTTGTGGATAATGATCGCAACATTACTTATATCAACAACGCCACCATCACATTACACCTTAATAACGAAGACGCTATTCGCAAAGATTTACCTTTTTTTAATTCCGTCGATTTAATTGGAAAAAATATCGATTTATTTCATAAGAACCCCGAACATCAAGCAAAATTACTCGCCGAATTAAAAGGAACCGCCGAAGTTAATATAAAAATAGCGAATCTTATTTTAAACGTGAAAGCCAGCCCTTTGGTGAACGAATTCGGGCAGCGAATAGGTTCCGTTGCGGAAGTGATTAACATCACCGAAAAAGAAAACCGCGCCGCTGAATTAGTGATTACGAATGAAAAACTGGCGGTTCAAACCGCCGAAAAACAAGCTGCCACGACAAAACTTGCCATTTTGAATGCGATAAATGCAGAGAAAGAAAAACGGACAAACGAACTCATCTCGGTGAATAAACATCTTACTCAGGCTAACGAAGAAATTGCGATGAATCTTCAAATTCTTGCCGTTGTGAATGATGAAAAAGAAAGAGTCGCCATCGAACTTGCTAATTTTCACATTAAAAACAATTTGTTGATTCATCAAATGAATCAAGTGCAACGGCTGGAAAGTATTGGACGAGTTACTTCTGGCATTGCTCACGAGTTCAATAACATTTTGGGTTGCATCATCGGTTATAACGATATGAATCAATATGTCAGTGACGATATGACGGATGAAAATTTAAAAATAGAATTGGAAAATAACACCAAACAAGTGAGTTTCGCGGTGAAACGGGCGGCAGAGTTAATTAACAAAATGTTAGTCTATTGTCGCCAAGACACCCCCCAAAAGAAAATAAACGTTCAACCGACGCAAGCCGTAATAGAAGAATTTTTGGTCATATTGCGCCAAACGTTAAACAGCCAAATTACCATTGAAACACTATTTGAGGATGACAACATTATTCACATTGACGCGAGGAATTTACAGCAAATTCTAACTGATTTAATCAGCAATGCGCGAGACGCGATGAACGGGCGGGACGGTATAATTACTATTTTGTTGAAACAGGTCAAGGACGTTGCCGCGCATTGTGTGGCGTGTGCCTCCGCTATGGAAGGCGATTTTATT
>CAISXF010000076.1 GCA_903889445.1 uncultured Pseudomonadota bacterium | reverse complement strand
GATGACTCAAGCAAGCAAGCAAGCAAGCAAGCAAGCAAGCAAGCAAGCAAGCAAGCAAGCAAGCAAGCAAGCAAGCAAGCAAGCAAGCAAGCAAGCAAGCAAGCAAGCAAGCAAGCAATAAATTATGTTGCCGCTTTAACGACTGTCAAGTTTTTCTTTACTGAAAACCCGCGAGTGCATTGCGCTCGCGGGTTTTTTATTGTCTGAAGTTTTTCAACAACCTAAATTATTAACACAACAGAGGATACAAAAATGGCGATTAAAAAACCTACCGCAACCGCAGGCAACGACAAAATCATTGGTTCAGTAAACAACGACACCATCGCAGGGCTTGGTGGGGCTGATACGATAAACGGCGGATTGGGGAGTGATTACCTTGATGGCGGCGCAGGTAACGATTCGCTCAACGGCGAAAACGGTGACGATATTTTGCTTGGCAGCGACGGCAATGATTTCTTAAACGGTGGCAGTGGCAACGATAAACTCGATGGCGGTAAAGACAACGATAAACTTTTAGGCGACAAAGGTAACGATACCTTAATCGGTGGTTTAGGCGTTGACACGATGACAGGCGGTGATGGCGACGATTATTACGTTGTCGATAACCTCAAAGATATGATCAATGAAATCAATAAAACTACAGCAATAGGTGGGAATGACACCGTTGAAACCGTTTTATTGGATTACAAACTTGCTGTAAATGTTGAGAATTTAGTGTTGGTCGGTACTGGCGCAAGCAAAGGCACGGGCAATCAATTAAGCAACAAAATTACGGGCAACGATGCTGACAACGTTTTGAATGGTGATGCAGGAAACGATACGTTATCTGGCGGCGCAGGTGTCGATACCTTAGACGGTGGTTTGGGAATGGACGTGCTTATCGGCGGTACAGATTCGGACGTTTATTTCATGAACAACACCGAGGATAAAATTGTTGAAGATGAAAACGGCGGTGAGTTAGACCTCATCAAGGCAACGGTGTCGTTCAATTTAAATTCTAGCCCGAATGTTGAAGCTCTTGAATTATCTGGCGCAAAAGCGATTGATGGCATCGGTAATTTGCTCGATAACCTGATTCAAGAAACGGCGGGCGGTAAAATCAACAACAATCTCCAAGGCGCAGAAGGTAACGATACGCTTAACGGTGAAGGGGGTGACGATACGTTGGAAGGTGGCGAAGGTAATGACGAAATTGATGGCGGCGCGGGTAAAGACACCGTTATTTTCAATTATTCAAAAGACCAGTACGACATCAAAACTAACGTTGATGCCGAAGGGGTTCCGCAAATCACCGTCGAATACGTTGGTAATGTTAATGGCGCAACCGACGAAGGGTTCGACACGTTATCTAACGTCGAATTTGTTGAGTTTGCCGGTGAAACAATGATTAACGCAGCGGATATTATTAGCGGCAAATTCAATGATCCTGTCGCCCCTGTTTTTGCATCGGCGGCAGTTAATGCAAATTCTTTGGTGTTGAATTACGTTGAGGACAATTTATTGAATGCGGTAACGGCTTCAGCCAATGCGTTTTCTGTGCTAAATGGTGGCGCGGTCAATCCTGTTTCGTCGATTTCTGTCGATGTAAATGCCAAAACGATTACGCTCATTTTGGCGAATACCGTCACAAATGGACAAGAAGTAACCGTTGCTTACACCGACCCAACTTCTGGCGATGACCTGAATGCAATTCAAGATGCCGTCGGCAACGATGCGGTTTCTTTTTTCGCGCAAACTGTCACCAATAACACCCCCGATTTTACACCGCCTGTTTTTGCAACGGCGGCAGTGAACGGCAGTGTTTTAACGATGACTTACACCGAAGCGGGTTTGTTAAATTCAACCACCGCGCCAGCCAGTGCATTTGCGGTAATGAATGGCAGTGTTGCAAATACGGTTACGTCAGTTGCCGTTGATGTGAATACGAAAGTGGTAACGCTTTCATTGGCAAATCCTGTTCTCAATGGGCAAACTGTAACGGTTGCTTATACCGACCCCACAACAGGCAATGATTTGGCGGCAATTCAAGACGTGACGGGCAATGATGCTGTTTCATTAGCGGCACAATCTGTCACTAACAATACGCTTGATAATGTTGCGCCTGTGTTTGCATCAGCGGCGGTCAACGCTAGCGTTTTGACGATGACTTACACCGAAATGGGTTTATTGAACAATGCTACCGCGTTAGGCAATGCGTTTTCAGTGATTAGCGGCGGTTCGGCAAATCCTGTTACTGCAGTTGCGGTCGATGTTAATGCGAAAACTGTGACTTTGACGTTAGCGACGGCTGTACTTCCCGCGCAAGTTGTCACGATTGCTTACACTGACCCGTCGGCAGATAACGATGTGAATGCAATTCAAGATGTTGCGGGCAATGATGCAATATCATTTACTGCACAAACCGTTACCAATAACACGCTTGATACCACGCCGCCTGTTTTTGTCTCTGCTAGCGTGAATGGCAATGTTTTAACGATGACTTACACCGAAGACGTTTTAAATTCAACCACCGCATTGGCAAACGCCTTTTCAGTGATAAGTGCTAACGTAGTAAATCCTGTTACGGCGGTTGCTGTTGATGCAGGTTTGAAAACCGTTACGTTGACATTAACGAATGCTGCCATTAACGGGCAAGCCGTGACGGTTGCTTATAATGACCCAACTGCGGACAACGATGTTAATGCGGTTCAAGATGCCTTGGGCAATGATGCGATTACGTTTACCGCGCAAAATGTGAACAATGTCACGGTGGCTGTTGTTGCACCGCCTGTTGTTGTAGTGCCTCCCGTTGTTGTAGCCCCTGTTTTAACAACTCGTTTGCCAGCGGATACACGCACTTATTTTCGTGAATTTACGCTCACTGAGGCAAATGACCTTGCGATTGTAGGTAGTGCCGATACTGACAAATTCTCCTGTTTGGGCGGTAATGACGTACTAAATACTATGGAAGGCAATGATTATGCCGACGGTGGTGCAGGTGATGACAACATTACTGGTGGACAAGGCGAAGATTATTTGCTCGGTGGTGACGGTGCGGATGTTATTGCTGGTGGCGAAGGCAACGATTCTATCGATGGTGGCAATGGCAATAACACGCTTTACGGTGAAAATGCGGATGACTTAATCGTTGCAGGTAATGGCGGGGACTATATCGATAGTGGTGCAGGTAATGATACCGTTGATGCAGGCGAAGGAAATAACAAAATATACGGTCAATCCGGTGACGATTCATTAACTTCTAGCAACGGCAATGATTCTATCGACGGTGGTGCAGGTGATGACAGCATTGATGCAGGTGACGGAAATAATACCGTAGTTGGTGGCTCTGGTGGTGACATGATTAGCTGTGGCGACGGTAATGACATGATTACTGACACTTCAAGTGGCAGTACATCAAAAATGATTAGTGCTGACGATACCATTTGGTCTGGTGGTGGTAATGATACGATTAAAAGCAGCACTGGTAATGACGACATTGACGGTGAATATGGTAACGATACCATTACAGACGGTTCTGGTGATGACACTATTCACGGTGGCGATGATAACGACAGCATTGTTGATGGCTCTGGTGTGAATCTGCTTTATGGTGACGAAGGTAATGACACTATCACTGGAACGGGTAAAATTTACGGTGGTGGCGGCAACGACACGTTGGTAGGTTCTTATATTGTTGGTGGTCTTGGCGTTGATAAAATTGCAACAGGTGGTGCTGGAACTATCCGATATGAGGCAATTACAGATTCAGGAATTGGCACGGGTAATCGAGACATCATTTCTGATTTTGATACTGGCAGTGCTAGTGATGTGATGGATTTGTCTAGCTTATCAACAAGTCCATTAAATTATTTGGGTGAAAGTCCTTTTGATGGCACAAATGCGGTGCGTTATACGGCTGATGTGCTAAGTGGAAAAACCATTGTTTCAGTAGATGTGACGGGCGATAAAATCGCTGACATGGAAATTGAATTGACTGGGATGAAATACTTGGCGGCGGATGACTTTTTGTTGGTGAAAGTAGGTTAGGGTTTTGTAGGGGGCGCACTTGCGTGTACGCTCTGCATTTCACGTTGTTTCATAACGGACGATTCGTGCATTGGAGGGCAGACACATAGGTCTGCCCCTACGTTGTAATTATAAAATGAGAAACCGCCCTTTGAGAACAACTCAAAGGGCGGTTTTTTACGTTAACAGGATTAAACCGCCTGCGCGTCCAGCAATAACAAAGTCTGCGCTTGAATCATTGGTTCACCTTCTACACGCGCCGCACGGATATAATTACCATCCGCTTGTAACAACCACGCTTGCGAATTATCACTTAAATAAATTTCCAAATTCCGCCAAATACGTTGCGACAGTTTTTTATTTTCAATCGGGAAACAGATTTCGACCCGCTTAAACATATTTCGATTCATTAAATCCGCGCTGGACGCATACACTTCACGATTACCGTCATTTTCAAACGCATAAATGCGCGGATGCTCCAAAAATCGTCCGACAATCGCCCGCACTTCAATGTTTTCGGACACATTCGGAATGTTCGGACGCAAACAACACATGCCGCGCACAATCAGTTGAACTTTCACACCCACTTGTGACGCACGATACAAAGCCTGAATCGCCTGCGGTTCAACGATAGCGTTCACTTGAATAATAATTTTGGCTGGTTTGCCATTTTTGGCGTGCCGGATTTCCCGCTCAATTTTTTCCATCAAACCGCTGTGCAAAGTGAACGGCGATTGCAGCAATTTGTTGAGTTTGGTCACTTTCCCCAAACTAGTTAATTGGGTAAATACCCGACGCACGTCTTCGCCCAATTCTTTATCACACGAAAACAGACCGTAATCGGTATAAAATTGAGCCGTTTTCGGATGATAATTCCCCGTTCCTAAATGAACATAATTGCGTAATTCTTTGCCTTCGCGACGCAACACCAAACACATTTTCGCGTGCGTTTTATAACCGACCACGCCATAAACAACATGAACTGCCGCTTCTTGAAGTTTCGAGGCTAAATCGATATTCGCTTTTTCATCAAACCGCGCTCGCAATTCAATCACTACCGTGACGACTTTACCATTTCGTGCCGCTTTCACCAGCGCATTCACAATTGGTGAATCGGAACCGGTGCGATAAAGCGTTTGTTTAATCGCCAATACATCCGGATCCACCGATGCTTGCCGAACAAAATCAATCACGGGACAAAATGATTCAAACGGTTGATGTAATAAAATATCGCTGCGTCTAATCGTGGCGAAAATATCTTTTTGTCGAGTGAACACATTCGGAATCGTCGGTTTAAACGGGGCAAATTTTAAGTCTGGACGATCCAAAATCAAGGCGTTAATTTCTTGTACGCGACTCAAATTCACCGGTCCATTGACTAAAAATAAGCGTTCGCGCGTCATATCAAATCGCGCTAACAAAAAGTTGACCGTTTCATCGGGACACAAACTGTCGATTTCTAAACGTACTTCGTCGCCATAATTTCGCATCGCCAATTCACCTTGTACCGCCAGCAATAAATCGTCAATGGCATCGTCATCAACAAAAAAATCACTGTTTCGGGTGACGCGAAATTGATAACAACCTTTGACATTCATGCCATGAAACAGTTGATCAATAAACGCATGAATAATCGACGACAAAAACACAAAATCATTCACGCCGCTGTTGGTTTCTTTGCTGGGTAATTTAATAATGCGTGGCAATGAACGCGGAGCTTGCAATACCGCGCGTCCGCTGTTGCGTCCAAACGCATCCTTGCCGGTCAGTGAAATAATAAAATTTAAACTTTTGTTCAAAATGCGCGGAAATGGATGTGCGGAATCCAAACCAACCGGCGTTAAAACCGGCAAAACGTCTTCATTGAAATACACTTCCAGCCATTTTCGCTGCACTTCTGTCCATTCATGACGGCGCACGAAATTGATGTTTTCTTTTTTGAGTTCTGGCAACAGAATGTTATTTAACGTCGCATATTGATCTTCGACTAAAAGCCGTGATTGAACTGAAATCAGCTCCAATTGTTCTTTTGGTTTCAACCCATCAATGGCGCGTGTATCGGGATCCATCGCCACCATTTCAATCACGCTGGCGACGCGCACTTCAAAGAATTCGTCCAGATTTGAACAGGAAATACACAAATAATTTAACCGTTCGAGCAATGGCACCGTTTCGTCTTTCGCTTGTGCCAACACACGCTTATTGAACTCCAATAAACTGAGTTCACGGTTGATATAAAGTTCGGGGGCTTTTAAATTTATTTCTTCTTGTAGTAAGTGAGTCATGGTTAATTTTGGAGGTGTTTCGGTCGTTTTAATTGTCTCAGTAGTGACCAATTTTTTAGTCTCACTGGGTTGGGTAGTATCAGTCATAATCCGTTTTTCGTCATGGTTTTGTAAAGGGTGAGTGATAGGCTAAGTTTATTTAGCCGCTGTGACAAGATTGTGACGAAAATGTTTATTAAAATACAAAACTATTGCGAAATTTTAAGTTGCCAATTCAGCAGCATTTCCATAGAACGAAAAACACGCTTAACGATTTTAAGCGATTATATCCAAACACAAATTGATTCCCAAAAACCGATTAACTTACTTTTCGTTTGCACGCACAATTCCCGCCGCAGTCATTTCGGACAAATTTTGGCAGCGGTCGCAGCGGATTTTTTTTACATTCCAAACGTGTTTACTTTTTCTGGCGGCACTGAAACGACGCGCTTTCATGACAACGCAATTGCCGCGTTAAAAACAGTCGGTTTTGAAATTAGCAGTGACATTGAAAGTGAAAATCCCGTTTACAACGTGGGTTTTAGCGAAACAAAAACGGAGCGTTGTTTTTCCAAACGTTACGATGATGCCGCCAATCCAACCGAAAATTTTGCCGCCATTATGACTTGCTCGGATGCGGAACAAAATTGCCCGTTCATTTTGGGCGCGGATAGACGCTTTGGTATTTGTTACGATGACCCGAAAAATTTTGACAATTCACCTCAGCAACAGGAAAAATACCTCGAAAGGTGCGAGCAAATCGCGCTAGAAATGTTGTTTATGTTTTCGTTGATTGAGGTGAATTGAGAATTTTATGATTGAAAGAAAAAAATTAGGGTTTTTAGATCGCTTTTTAACGTTGTGGATTTTTTTAGCGATGGCGATGGGCGTGAGTTTGGGTTATTTTTTGCCAGAAAGTAGCGCGTTTTTCAATTCATTTTCGAGCGGCACGACCAACATTCCGTTGGCGATTGGGCTGATTTTGATGATGTATCCGCCATTGGCAAAAGTGAATTACGCCAAAATGGGCGTGGTGTTTTCAAATCTCAAATTGATTGCGGTGACGTTGTTTTTAATTTGGATTGTCGCGCCACTGATTATGTTTTCGTTGGCAATTTTATTTCTGAAAAATCAACCCGAATACATGATGGGCTTAATGTTAATCGGCATTGCGCCGTGTATTGCGATGGTGATTGTGTGGAGCGAATTGGCGGGCGGAAATCGTGAATATACCGCTGGTTTGGTGGCGATAAACAGCATTTTGCAGGTATTATTTTATAGCGTTTATGCGTATATTTTTATAACGTGGTTGCCGCCGTTGTTGGGTTTGACAGGCTTTGACGTTAACATTACGATTAGCCAAATCGCGCAAAGTGTCGGAATTTATTT
>CAISXF010000075.1 GCA_903889445.1 uncultured Pseudomonadota bacterium | reverse complement strand
TACGGTAAAATGCAACACGCTAAAAAAGCGACTCTCTTTTTATAAACTATTAGGAAAAATAATGCGTAACATTACCCTGATTAAAGGCGACGGCATTGGGCCATCGATTATGGATGAAGCAGTAAAAATCATTAACGCTTCGGGCGTGAAAATTAACTGGGAAGAAATGCACGCAGGTCTAGGCGCGTTTGAAGTATTTGGTACGCCAATTCCCGAAGAAACAATGACATCGATTGACCGCACGCGATTGGCGTTTAAAGGGCCGTTAACGACACCGATTGGCGCAGGATTTAGAAGTATTAACGTGGCATTGCGCCAAAAATATGATTTGTACGCGAACGTGCGTCCAGCGAAAAGTTGGAACGGGGTTAAAACTCGTTACGAGAATGTTGATATTGTGATTGTGCGTGAAAACACCGAAGGACTTTATGCCGGTTTGGAGCATTATTTAACGCCGAAAAAAGACATTGCAGAAAGTATTGCCGTGGTTACTCGCGCTGCTTCTGAACGAATTATCGATTATGCGTTTCAATATGCGCGTGATAATCACCGCAAAAAAGTCACCGTTTGTCACAAAGCAAATATCTTGAAATACACGCAAGGGTTGTTTTTAGATATTGCGCGTGAAACGGCAGCGCGTTATCCCGATATTGAATTCAATGAACGAATTATCGATGCGACGTGTATGTTGATGGTGATGGATCCCCAACAATTCGACGTGATTGTTTGCACGAATATGTTTGGCGATATTTTGTCAGATTTAACGGCAGGTTTAGTCGGCGGCTTGGGTTTGATTGCTGGTGCGAATATCGGCAAAGATGCCGCATTATTTGAAGCGGTTCACGGCAGCGCACCCGATATTGCTGGAAAAAATATCGCTAATCCAACCGCTGTGATTATGGCTGGCGTGATGATGTTGCATCATATTGGCGAACACGAAGCGGCTGAACGCATTAAAATGGCGGTTGAAAAAGTGGTGGACGAAGGTATTTTTGTCACACCCGATTTAAATCCAAACACCAAAGCTGGCACGGTTGAAATGGGCAACGCAATTGTTGCTGCGCTGGAAAATTTATAATTTAATTTTAGGATTGTTATGCACGAACTGATTGAACGCGAACTTTATGAAGCCTTAGAATACGCTCGCGGTATTGACGAAGAACAAGGTAAACGTATTTTGATTCAATTTGAAATTGATCAACCGATGTTTTCATCGACGTTATTCAACGTTTTTCCGTCGATTATTGGCGATCAAAGTGGCGAAGCTAAATATCAAAATTTGGCTCAATACTTTGCTGATTTATGTTTTGATGCGTTGTGTGTTTACACGAAAACGTTTGGCAAAATGCCGAAATTTGAAGACAACACGTCTTGGATGGAAAGTCAGGCGATGTTGTTAGATAAAGAACTCGCGCCATTACTGGCATCGAGCAAAATCAACGATAAAGCGGCTAAAAAAATGCGCGAAGACTTCTTCAAACCAAAAGACGGTGAATTTATTCAAACCGGTTTGGTGCAGTTTTTGAACGAATCGATTGATGAATTCGCCAAAGAATCGGACGAAAATTATCACGATTCGATGTTAGATTTGTCGAAAACGATGTTGTTTGTCGTGGTGCGAATGTTTAACAATCTTTACACGCCGATTGCCGCTGTTTAAAACACTAAAATTAAAGGCTTAACAGGTTTTTGTTGAGCCTTTAACGCGCCATTTCCACGAAAATTCCACTTTAAAAAACGAGAAAATTCTCATGCCCCAACTTGTTGTTTGTGCGTTATACAAATTTGTCACCCTGGAAAATTACGAAGAATTGCGCCAGCCTTTGCATGATGTGATGGAAAAAAATCAGGTGCGCGGCACGTTGCTTCTCGCCAGCGAAGGCATTAACGGTACGATTGCGGGTTCACGTCACGCCATTGATACGGTGATTGATTGGTTAAAAATGGATGCACGTTTAAACGATATTGACTGCAAAGAATCGCTAACCGACAACCCGCCGTTTAATCGCACGCGCGTTAAATTGAAAAAAGAAATTGTCACGATGGGCGTAGAAGGTATTGATCCTAAACGAATCGTCGGAACGTATGTCAATCCAAATGAATGGAACGCGCTAATTAACAATCCCGATGTGTTACTGGTGGACACGCGCAACGATTATGAATTTCAAGTTGGCACGTTTAAAAATGCCATCAATCCGAACACACAAAGTTTTCGTGAATTTCCCGAATACGTTAAAAATAATCTCAATCCACAACAGCATAAAAAAGTGGCGATGTTTTGCACGGGTGGCATTCGTTGTGAAAAATCCACCGCCTTTTTGAAAGAACAAGGCTTTGACGAGGTTTATCATCTCAAAGGCGGAATTTTAAAATACTTGGAAGAAGTACCCGCCTCTGACACACTTTGGGAAGGCGAATGTTTTGTTTTTGATGAGCGCGTCACGGTCAATTTAGCTCTCGAAAAAGGCAGTTACGACCAATGCAACGCTTGCCGAATGCCGATTACAGAAGACGACAAAGCCTCTGATAAATACCTGCAAGGCGTGAGTTGTTCGCATTGTTTTGATAAAAATACGTTGGAACAAAAAGCCCGTTTCACCGAACGTGAAAAACAAATGGAATTAGCCAGAAATCGCGGCGAAGCGCATCTCGGCACGGACGCAGCGAAATTACTTATTCAAAAACGTGTCAGCAAATACAGCATCCGAAATCAGAAATCAGCCAACATAAACTCATGAAAAAAATTGAACTTCTCTCGCCAGCGGGAACCATTAGAAATATGCGTTACGCCTTTGCTTTTGGCGCGGATGCCGTTTATGCGGGACAACCGCGTTACAGTTTGCGTGTGCGAAACAACGATTTTATGCACGATAATTTAGCGATTGGTATCAACGAAGCGCATCAGCTCGGCAAAAAATTCTTTGTTGCGGCGAACGTGATTCCGCACAATGCGAAAATTAAAACGTTTATGAAAGACATCGCGCCTGTGGTGGCGTTGAAACCTGACGCGCTGATTATGGCGGATCCAGGTTTGATTATGATGATGCGCGAAACGTATCCTGAAATGCCGATTCATTTGTCGGTGCAAGCGAACACCGTGAATTACGCGGCGGTGAAGTTTTGGCAGAAAATGGGCGTGGAACGGGTGATTTTGTCGCGGGAATTATCGCTCGATGAAATTGCCGAAATTCGCCAACAATGCCCCGATGTCGAACTGGAAGTTTTTGTTCACGGCGCGTTGTGCATTGCCTATTCGGGACGCTGTTTGTTGTCGGGATATTTCAATCACCGTGATCCGAATCAAGGAACGTGTACCAATTCTTGCCGCTGGAAATACGACACGCAACCTGCCGAAGAAAATGCGGAAGGCGATTGGGTTTCAACTGAAAAAAGCGACGTTTTATCGATGAGCGATATTAGCAACGCCAGTTGTGGCGGCGCGGAACGTCATCCGTTAGCCGACAACATTTATTTTCTGGAAGAAGAAGGACGCAAAGGCGAATTGTTGCCCGTGATGGAAGACGAAAACGGCACTTACATCATGAATTCCAAGGATTTACGCGCCATTGAACACGTTCAGCGGTTAGTTGAAATTGGCATTGATTGTTTGAAAATCGAAGGGCGCACGAAGTCGCATTATTACGTTGCTCGCACCGCACAAACCTATCGCCAAGCCATTGACGACGCGCTGGCGGGACGTGAATTTAATCCTGAATCGCTGGGCGTTTTGGAAAATTTGGCGAATCGCGGTTACACCGACGGCTTTTATCAACGTCATCACACGCACGAACAACAAAATTATTTGACCGGTTATTCAAAAAGTCATCAACAACAATTCTGCGGTGAAATTCGCAGTTACGACAAAGAAAGCGGTTTAGCGACGATTGATGTGAAAAATAAATTTTCGGTGGGCGATAAAATCGAACTGATTTTGCCTGAAGGCAATCAAGATTTGGTGATTGAACGCATGGAAAATATGCACGGTCAAGAAATGCAGGAAGCGAGCGGCGGCGGTTACGAAGTGAAAATTCCGCTGCCTGAAAACGCGGGAAATTATGGTTTGATTTCGCGCTACATTTAACGCTCAAAAACCCGATTGCCTTTGCAATCGGGCGTTGCCGTTCATTTTCGTTCGATATTTAGTCGTCGGATTCGTCGGTTTGGTCAGATTGTCGAAAATGAACCGTGAGACCTTGTAAAAAATTTCTCAACACTTGATTGCCGCATTTACGATGATGTTTATGCGCGGCGTGTCTAAAAAAAGCACTGAGTTCAGGTTTGGATAATTCAAAATCAGCCAGTTTGAGGGTGTACAACATGTCTTCTTCTTTGAATTCCAAAGCGATTCTCAGTTTTTTTAGAATGGTGTTATTGTCCAATTCGCCTCTTGGTTTTTGGACAACGTCGCCTTCTGCGCCTTCTTTTTTGCCTCGGTTATAAGTGATTAAACCGTCTAAAAAAAACGTTAATTGCTCATTACTCGTGGCAACAAAACCTTCGTCATTGTCTTTTTTCAACAGGTGAAGCAAATCCTCGCGCGTTATTTCGTAATCGCTCAACGCAAATATGTCCATCATTGCAGCGTCATTTAAATTTAAAGCGTAACGCAAACGGCGTAATACATCGTTATTTATCATAAGTTTATTGTTAGTTTTAATAGCGGGACGTGGATAGTCGCACGTTTTTTTAATTTATGCAAAATGCAGAATCGTTTTAACGATAAGATAGTGACACGTCGAAATTGAAAAAGTTATCGGTTAAAACTCTGTGAATTAAAGTGAACGCCTGTTTATATTTCCGCAATAATCAAACAAAAATCCAATTAAAACATTAAGATAAATAGTATGACTAAAAAAAATCGCCGCCCTTTTGTGTTGCTCAGTTTCATGCTTGTGTCGATAATGATTGCCGCTGGCTTTTATTTTCAGTATTCAAAACAGTCAGGCGATAAACCCAAAACGAATAGTGAAAAAAATAAACACAACGATGCCGATAAACCCATCGCGGTTTCAGTCGAAACGGCGAATAAAACAGATTTCCCTTTATATTTAAATGGATTAGGCACGGTGACAGCGTTGCGAACGGTGACAATTCGCCCGCGTGTAGATGGCGAATTGGTGCGTGTCGCCTTTGTGGAAGGTCAGCAAGTGAAAGAAGGCGATTTGCTGGCTGAAATCGACCCGCGTCCGTTTCAAATTCAATTGCAACAAACCGAAGGTCAATTAGTGCGCGATGAAGCGTTATTGAATAACGCCGAAATCGATTACGCGCGTTATCAAACCTTACTCGCGCAAGATTCGATTGCCGCGCAACAAACCACCACGCAAGCGGCGCAAGTGAAACAATATCGCGGCATCGTTGAAATGGACAAAGCGCAAGTCAATAACGCGAAATTGCAATTAAATTACGCGCATTTGACCGCGCCGATTTCTGGGCAAGTGGGATTACGGCAAATTGATCAAGGCAATATCGTTCACGCGAACGACACGAATGGGCTGGTTGTGATGACGCAATTACAACCGATTAACGTGGTGTTTACGTTACCCGAAGATAACATTCAAGCGGTGATACAGCGCAAACAAAGTCATGAATCCATTGGTGTGACGGCATTTGACCGTGCGGGGAAAATTAAATTAGCGGAAGGAAAATTACTCGCTCTCGACAATCAAATTGACCCGACCACGGGAACATTGAAACTCAAAGCACAATTCGACAATCACGACGGTGCGTTATTTGCCAATCAATTCGTCAACATCAAAATGCACTTAAATACGCTGAAAGAGGTGACGCAAGTATCGAGCGCAGCGATTCAAAACGATATGCAAGGCGCGTTTGTTTATGTGGTGGCGGCTGAAAAAACCGTGCAAATTCGGCGCATTATCATCGGCGCAACCGACGGTGATAAAGTAGCGATTTTAGCGAATCTCGCGCCGAATGAAGTGGTCGTTTTAGAAGGCATCGATAAATTGCACGAAGGGAGCGCGGTGGAAATCGTGCGAAAAGACGGGCAAACCGTCGCAGCAGAAACACCAGTCAAAAAAGCCAATTTCGACGACAAATCGTCTAAAAAACCATGAATTCGTCCAACAGTTTTAATCCGTCGCGGCTTTTTATTCTGCGTCCCGTGGCAACGTCGTTGTTGATGGTCGCATTATTATTGGTCGGTATTTTGGCGTATCGATTATTGCCCGTTTCGGCGTTGCCGCAAGTCGATTATCCGACCATTCAAGTGGTGACAATCTACGCGGGCGCAAGTCCTGACGTAATGACTTCGGCGATTACCGCGCCGCTGGAACGCCAATTCGGACAAATGCCAGGTTTGACGCAAATGTCTTCGACCAGTTCGGGTGGCGCGTCGGTGATTACGTTGCAATTCAATCTGAATTTAGATTTGGATATTGCTGAACAAAATGTGCAAGCCGCCATCAATGCCGCTGCAAATTTTTTGCCGACGGATTTGCCGCAAGCCCCGATTTACAGCAAAGTGAATCCCGCCGACACGCCGATTATGACGTTGGCGGTCAGTTCGGAATCGTTGCCGTTGTTCAAAGTGGAAGATTTAGTCGATACGCGATTGGCGCAAAAAATCGCGCAATTATCGGGCGTTGGAATGGTCAGCATCAGCGGCGGGCAACGTCCAGCGGTGCGAATTCAAGCGAATCATAATGCGTTGGCGGCTTACGGTTTGAGTTTGGAAGATGTCCGCACGGCGATTGCAGCGGCGAATGTTAATCAACCGAAAGGGATGTTTAACGGCGCGTTGCGTTCGGCGATTATCGACAGCAACGATCAACTGCGTTCGGCGGCGGAATATCGTGATTTAGTGGTGACGTATCGAAACGGTGCGCCCGTGAAATTATCCGATGTCGCCAATGTGATTGATGACGTGGAAAATAAGCGACTGGCTGCGTGGGCAAACGAAAAATCGGCGGTGATTCTCAACATTCAGCGTCAACCTGGCGCAAATGTGATTGAAGTGGTGAATCGCATCAAAGAATTGCTGCCCGTCGTGCAAGCCGCGTTGCCGTTGAATATCGAGGTGTTGCCGCTCACGGATAGAACCGTGACGATTCGCGCGTCGGTGCATGATGTGCAATTTGAATTATTGTTGTCGGTCGCGTTGGTGGTGATGGTGATTTTTCTTTTTTTACGCAACATTCCCGCCACGATTATCCCTGCTGTCGCCGTGCCGTTGTCGTTAATTGGCACGTTTTCGGTGATGCTTTTGGCGGATTTTAGCATTAACAATTTAACGTTGATGGCGTTGACGATTGCCACGGGATTTGTGGTTGATGACGCGATTGTGGTGATTGAAAACATTTCGCGCTACATTGAAAAAGGCGAATCGCCGTTACAAGCCGCGTTGAAAGGGTCGGAACAAATTGGTTTTACCATTATTTCGCTGACATTTTCATTGATTGCGGTTTTGATTCCGTTGCTTTTTATGAGCGATGTGGTCGGGCGATTATTTCGTGAATTTGCGATAACGTTGGCAGTGGCGATTCTAATTTCAGCCGTCGTTTCATTGACGCTCACGCCGATGATGTGCCGAATTTTACTGCGTTCGCACGATAAAAAAGAAGTTCGCAAAGACTGGTTTGACGACATTATTGCAGGTTACGGGCGAACGCTGGAATGGGTGTTGCGCCACCAAATTTCAACGATGTTGATGTTTTTCACGACCGTTGCGCTGACGGTTGCGTTGTACATTTTCATTCCAAAAGGTTTTTTTCCCACGCAAGATACGGGCATCATTCAAGGTTTTTCCGAAGCTCCGCAAAACGTGTCTTTCGCCGCGATGAGCGACTATCAACAAAAGCTCGCCAAAGAAATTCTCGCGGATTCTGCGGTCGAAAGTTTGTCGTCATTTATCGGCGTGGACGGCATCAACACCACGCCGAATGCGGGGCGTTTTCTCATCAATTTAAAACCGCAATCGGAACGCAAAATAACCGCCACCGAAGTCATTGCGCGACTCAAACCCAAGTTAGCCGAATTATCAGGCGTAAAATTATATTTACAATCGGTGCAGGATTTAACGATGGAAACCAACGTTAGTCGTACGCAATATCAGTTCACGTTAGAAACGCCCGATGTGGAAGAATTGAATCGTTGGACGCATAAATTGGTTGATGAATTGTCGAATCAGTCCGAATTGAGTGAAGTTGCCAGCGACGTGCAAGATAAAGGTTCGGCAACTTATGTGAATATCGCCCGCAGCACCGCTAGTCGGCTAGGCGTAACGACTGCCGCCATTGATAACGCGCTTTACAGTGCTTACGGGCAGCGTTTGGTTTCGACAATTTTCACGCAATCGAATCAATATCGTGTCGTATTAGAAATTGATCCCGCCGCGCAAACTCGCCCCGAATCGCTGAAAGATTTACGAATTCCGTCCAGCAACGGCACGCAAATTCCCTTGTCCTCGATGGCAGAATTGTCGGAACGTGCCACGCCGCTTTCCGTTAATCATCTTGAACAATTTCCTGTGGCAACGGTGTCGTTTAATTTAGCTCCGAATGTGTCGTTGGGCGATGCCGTGGCAGCCATTGAGCGCGTCAAACAAGAAATGAATTTGCCGTTAAGTCTTCGCACCCGTTACCAAGGTGCGGCGTTGGCGTTCAAAGCCTCGTTGGACAATACCTTGTGGCTGATTTTAGCGGCGATTATCACCGTTTATATTGTGTTGGGCGTGTTGTACGAAAGTTATATTCATCCGATTACGATTCTCTCCACGCTACCATCGGCAGGCGTTGGCGCGTTACTCGCGCTGATGATTTCGGGTAACGATTTGGGCATTATTGGCATTATCGGCATTATTTTGTTGATTGGCATCGTCAAGAAAAACGCCATTATGATGATTGATTTCGCGCTGGAAGCCGAACGTAAACAAGGCATGTCGCCAGTGGATGCGATTTTTCAAGCGTGTTTATTGCGGTTTCGTCCGATTTTGATGACCACCTTTTCAGCATTATTGGGCGCGTTGCCGTTGATGCTGGGAAGTGGCGTGGGATCAGAATTGCGGAATCCGTTAGGGATTACGATGGTCGGTGGTTTGTTGTTGAGTCAATTATTAACGCTGTACACCACGCCCGTGATTTATTTGTGGATGGATAGTTTAGCGAAGCGATTTACATCCCCATCGCTTTGATAAATCGAACAAACACCCATTTTAAATTCTTCGGTAAAGTTGGCGGAATTTTGCCACTGCTTTATGATGCAATTTAAGAATTTTGATTAGGTATAACTTTTTACATTGAGGCTAAAAAATGAAAACAAAATTACTAATTATTAGCATTGCTTTACTTTTACCATGCGCTGTAAGTGCCGATAGATATGGACATTACGGACACGGTGGACATGGCGGACATCACGGTCGCGGCAATAGTTGGATTGCTCCAGCAATTATTGGCGGTGCCATTGTTGGATCTGCCATATACGGTACAACGAGAAATGATGAATCCGATAACAGGCAGTATCGCCGCGAACTGACTCGACATGAAATTCAAGAAGAACAATTAAAACAGCGTGAACTCGAACTCGAACGCCGTGAACATGATTATTACGAGCGGCAAGATCGCGCTCGCGGACATAACGATGACAATTGCAGAGAGTATTACCGGGATGATGGGCGGTCGAGTTATTACTCAAAAAATTGTTGGTAATGATTTAGAAATGCTCCATTTCACGCCAAACTTGTGATTTTTGAAAAAGCTGTTTGCGTATCAACCCCCTCTGAATTATTGACGATGACTGCTATCAACATCAAACGGTGTTCGTCGTCAATTTCGCTCATGTGCTGCTTTAACGCAATGCTCTCCAAATTATTATCGACCGTGAAAAAAATCGAATGAATTTATCGGCATTATTTATTTATCGTCCTGTCGCTACGACTTTATTGACGTTGGCGATTGCGTTGAGTGGGATTTTGGCATTTTTGAATTTACCCGTTGCCGCGTTGCCGCAAGTGGATTTCCCCACGCTTTCTGTGCAGGCGCAATTACCTGGCGCGAGTGCTGAAACCATGGCGGCAACAGTTGCAACGCCGTTAGAACGTGCGTTGGGACGCATTGCAGGAGTCACCGAAATGACTTCGAGCAGCAACTCTGGCACCACCCGAATTACGCTGCAATTTGATTTGAATCGCGACATAAACGGCGCGGCGCGTGACGTTCAAGCCGCCATCAACGCCGCATCCAGTTTATTGCCGAGCAATATGCCGAATCGCCCGAATTATCGGCGTGAAAATCCAGCCGATTCGCCGATTATGATTTTGGCGTTAACCTCCGATAATCTCAGTCGTGGGCAAATGTACGACATGGCTTCGACCGTTTTGGTGCAAAAAATTTCGCAAATTTCGGGCATTGGTCAAGTCCAAATCGGTGGCGCGACATTGCCCGCCGTGCGCGTCGAACTGAATCCGAAAGCGTTGCAACAATACGGCATCAGTCTCGAAGATGTCCGAATTGCGATTACGAAAACAAACGTTAATCGCCCCAAAGGTGTGATTGAAAATGCTGAAAATCGCTGGCAAATTCTCGCCAATGATCAAGCGCGAACGGCGGCGGATTATTTGCCGTTGATTGTCAGTTATCGCAATGGTGCGGCGGTGCGATTGGCGGATGTGGGCAGCGTTGATGATTCGGTCGAAGATTTGCGGAGCGCGGGGTTTAAAGACGGAAATCCGTCCGTCGTGCTAATTATTCGCAAACAACCCGAAGCGAATGTAATGGAAACGGTCAATCAAATCAAAGCGTTATTGCCTGAATTACGCGCGTCGATAAATAGCGGCGTGGATTTATCCATCGTGGTGGATAGGTCGCTCAGTATTCGCGCCTCGATTGACGAAGTGGAAGTCAGTTTGTTGATTTCGATTGCGCTGGTGATGTTGGTGGTGCTGTTATTTTTACGGAATTTTCGGTCGGCATTGATACCAATTATCACCGTTCCCGTGTCGCTGATTGGCGCGTGTACGGTGATGTATTTTTTCAATTACAGTTTGAATAATCTGTCGTTAATGGCGTTGACGATTGCGACGGGATTTGTCGTGGATGACACGATTGTCGTTTTAGAAAACACCAGCCGCCATATCGAAAAAGGCGTTGCGCCGATTAAAGCCGCGTTGTTGGCGACCAAAGAAGTGAGTTTTACCGTGTTGGCAATGAGCGTGTCGCTGGTTGCGGTGTTCATTCCGATTTTGTTAATGGGTGGCGTGGTGGGGCGTTTATTTCGAGAATTTGCAGTCACCTTATCCGCCGCCGTGTTGGTGTCGTTGTTGATTTCACTGACGACCGCGCCGATGTTATGCGCTCGTTGGTTGCATCAAGAAAATCCGAATCATGGGCGTTTTTATCACGGCATTGGACGTGTTTTGACTGCGCTGCAAACGGGTTACGAATGCTCGTTACATTGGGCGATTCGTCACCGCCGCATCATGATGTTGATGCTATTTAGCACGATTGGTTTGAACGTGTATTTGTACACCGTGATTGATAAAGGTTTTTTTCCGACGCAAGATGGCGGACGTTTGAACGGTGGCATTCAAGCTGACCAAAGCACGTCTTTTTGGGCGTTACAAAAAAAGCTGTTTGAATTTTCAGAGTTAATTCGACAAGATTCTGCGGTGAGTAGCGTAGTAGGGTTTGCGGGGACGGATGCGAATAATGCCGTGGTTTTCGTGGGTTTGAAACCGCATGATGAACGGGAATCTATCGACAAAGTGATGGGGCGTTTGCGTGAAAAACTGAATCGCGTGGCGGGGGCAAAAATCTTTTTGCAGCCCGCGCAAGAATTGCGAATTGGCGGCAGACCATCGGCGGCAATGTATGATTTTAGTTTGCAAGCCGATGATTTGAATTTGTTGCGCGAATGGACACCGAAAGTGCTTGCTGCGTTGTCGAAATTGCCCGAACTCAAAGACGTGAACACCAATCAACAAGACAAAGGTCAGCAAATTAGTTTGGTGGTGAATCGAGAAATCGCGGCGCGTTACGGCATCACGCAAGCGATGATTGATAGCACGCTCAATGATGCGTTTGGGCAGCGTCAGGTTTCGGTGATTTACAATCCGTTGAATCAATATCGCGTGGTGATGGAACTCGCGCCCGAATACTGGCAAAGTCCCGAAGCCTTGAAACAACTCTATATCAGCGTGCCAGCGAATGCGGAAAAACCGAACGGCGCACACGTTCCGTTGTCGAATTTGGCGAGTTTTGTGCCGACCAACACGCCGTTAACCGTGAATCATCAAGGGCAATTTGCCGCTGCGACGTTGTCGTTTAATTTGCAAACAGGTACGTCACTTTCGACCGCCACCGCATTGATTGAAAAAACGCTGGACGATATTGGCTTACCGACTGACGTACAACACAGTTTTCAAGGGTCGGCGAAAGCCTTTCGGGAATCGTTGCAAAATCAACCGTGGCTAATTTTGGCGGCGTTGGTCAGTATTTATATTGTGTTGGGCGTGTTGTACGAAAGTTATATTCACCCGCTGACAATTTTATCGACGCTACCTTCGGCGGGTGTTGGCGCGTTGTTGGCGTTAATTCTGACGGGTGGCGAGTTGGGCATTATCGGCATTATCGGCATTATTTTGTTGATTGGCATCGTGAAGAAAAACGCCATTATGATGATTGATTTCGCGCTTGAGGCGGAACGTAATCAAAATTTGCCACCCGATGAAGCGATTTTTAAAGCGTGTGTGTTGCGATTTCGCCCGATTTTAATGACGACATTAGCCGCATTATTTGGCGCGTTGCCGTTAGCATTCGCCACGGGTTATGGCGCGGAATTGCGTCAACCGTTGGGCATTTCGATTGTCGGCGGGTTAATTTTTAGCCAAATGCTCACGCTTTACACAACGCCCGTCGTTTATATTTATTTAGATCGTTTTAAAACGTGGTTTCATCGCCGATTTTTCACCCATTCTGTTTGAGATTTGTATGCGTTTCTGCATTAAAAAAAGTGTGATTGTAACGTTGTTCGTCGTGCCATTAACGGCTTGTGTGGTCGGGCGCGATTATGTTCGTCCCGAAGCCATTATTTCCACTGAATTCAAAGAAATGAAAGGCTGGAAACCCGCGCAACCGCGTGATAATTCGTTGCCGAGTAAGTGGTGGGAGATTTTTAACGATGCTCAACTGAATGCGTTAGAAAATCAAGTTGCCACGGCAAATCAATCGATTATTCAAGCTGAAGCGCAATATCGACAAGCGCAACATTTGGTGCAAGCCGCGCAATCGTCTTTTTTGCCGATTCTCACCATGACGGGAACGACGAGTCGGTTTCAAGCG
>CAISXF010000074.1 GCA_903889445.1 uncultured Pseudomonadota bacterium | reverse complement strand
CGAATTAAAAACAACCACCGAAACTAAGATAAAATTAGCGGGTCATATTTTAAACGTGAAAGTCAGCCCCTTGATGAACGAATTAGGGCAACGAATAGGTTCAATTGCGGAAGTGATTAACATCACAGAAAAAGAAAAACGCGCGGACGAACTCGTGGTTCAAGCTGCCGAAAAAACAGCTGTCACGTTAGAGCTTGCTATTGCGAATGCTACAAATTTAGAGAAAGAAAAACAGGCGAACGAACTCGTCTCGGTGAATAAACATCTTATTGAAGCTAATGAAGAAATTGCGGTGAATCTTCAAATTCTTGCCGTTGTGAATGATGAAAAAGAAAGAGTCGCCATCGAACTCGCTAATTTTCACGTTAAAAACGCCTTGTTGATCCGGCAAGTGAATCAAATACAAAAGTTGGAAAGTATCGGACGAGTCACTTCTGGTGTGGCTCACGAGTTCAATAACATTTTGGGTTGCATCATCGGTTATAACGATATGAATCAATATGTCAGTGAAGATATGACCGATGAAGGTTTAAAAATGGAATTGGAAAATAACACCAAACAAGTGAGTTTCGCGGTGAAGCGGGCGGCAGAGTTAATTAACAAAATGTTAGTGTATTGTCGCCAAGACACACCCAAAACAAAAATGGACGTGCAACCGACGCAAGTCGTGATAGAAAATGTTTTGACCGTATTTCGCCCCACGTTAACCAATCAAATCACCATTGAAACGTTATTTTCGAGTGAAAAAATCATTCGCATTGATGTAATAGATTTACAGCAAATTCTGACCAGTTTAATCAATAATGCGCGAGATGCACTGAAAGCGAATGGTGGTGCGATTGCTATTTCGTTGAAACGGGTCACGAATATGAACGACTATTGCATGGCGTGCGCCACCGTTATCGAAGGCGATTTTATTGAATTGAGCATCGCGGATAATGGCACGGGCATCGAACCAAAAATTATTAGTCGGATTTTCGATCCATTTTTTACCACGAAAGAACAAGGAGAGGGTACGGGCTTGGGATTATCAGCGGTGAGTGGTTTGGTGCATCAATCGGGCGGACATCTTTTGGTTGAATCGAATCAAAGCGAAATCAATCACGGCACCACGTTTAAATTACTGTTTCCAATTCCGAATTAAAGAAAATCCCCCCTGCTGCTATCGCCGCTGGGGGGCGCCGATTACGTCCGATATTCCGCGTTAATTTTCACATAATCATACGAAAAATCGCAGGTCAACACGGTTTGTATTGCGTCGCCGCGTCCTAATTTCACGCCAATTACAATTTCTGCTTGATTCATCACGGCTTGACCGGCTTCTTCGGTGTAATCCGCCGCGCGTCCACCGTCACGCACGATGCACACGTCGTCCAAATAAATACGGATTTTTTCGAGTTCCATTTCTTTCACGCCCGCGCGTCCAACGGCTGCCAAAATACGCCCCCAATTTGGATCGCTGGCGAAAAACGCGGTTTTTACCAATGGCGAATGAGCAATTGTTTTCGCGACTTGCACCGCTTCGGCATCATCCGCAGCTTCCGAAACCACAATCCGCATT
This sequence comes from uncultured Pseudomonadota bacterium, assembly GCA_903889445.1. GTDB lineage: Bacteria > Pseudomonadota > Gammaproteobacteria > Methylococcales > Methylomonadaceae > UBA10906. The sequence goes on along the minus strand of CAISXF010000074.1, from coordinate 3,772 downwards.
AACTTTGTCGCGCCTTCGCCGTCGCGCACAATCAATTCCGCGAGTTCTTTATTCACCGCCAAAACGGCGGCGGCAAAAATTTGATACTGTTCAGAATCCGCCATGATTTCAGGTGCCAATGAACACCCGCTCGCGACCAACACACACGCATCATTCGTGGACGTGTCGCCATCGACTGTAATGCGATTAAACGATAATTCCACCGCATTGGCTAAACAGTGCTGCAATAACGGTTGGCTAATTTTGGCATCGGTGGCAATAAAGCCCAACATCGTCGCCATATTTGGTTGAATCATGCCCGCGCCTTTGGAAATGCCGTTAATCGTGACCGTTTCACCGTCTAAAATAATCACTTTCGACACGCCTTTTGGAAAAGTGTCGGTCGTCATAATCGCTTGCGCCGCTTGTTCCCACTGATTTTCAGCCAAATTCGCAATGGCTTTGGGTAAACCGATTGCGATTTTTTCGACGGGTAACGGTTGACCAATTACGCCCGTTGAAAATGGCAACACTTGCTGCGCGTTTCCCCCGACCAATTGCGCCAAATCCTGACACGTTTGTCGCGCATCGTTCATGCCTTGTTCACCCGTTCCCGCGTTCGCATTGCCCGAATTGATTAACAACCAACGTGGCGCGTGAGCCAAATTCGTTCGAGCAATATGAACGGGCGCGGCACAAAACGCATTTTGCGTAAACACTGCCGCGCACGTTGCCGATTCGGAAAATTGAAAAACCAATAAATCATCGCGCACCGTTTGTTTAATGCCTGCGTTCGTAGTGCCTAATGCCACGCCGCGAATTAGCGGCATAACAGGAAATGTGTTTTGTCCAACTGCCATAATTTTTACCTTTTGAGTTTGAGAGTGTTAATGATGTGCTAATGCGGCACGAATACAACGCAAAATGCCGTAACTGTATTTTTCGTTAAATTCGTCGTAAACCAGTTTAAGCGAATTTTTGAATTCGTCGGGCAACTTTTGAATCAACGTGTTAATTTTCGCCAATTCGTCCGGCGTTAATGTGATTACGTCGCTCAATACTAATTCCCGTTGCGTGATTCCATCGGCTAAATGTGAATAAATCGTGGTTTCTTGAAATTGCCGCAACACCGCAATTTCGGGAATCGCCACGCCTAATTTGAACAATTTAATCGTGATGCCGCTCGACGTTAAATCGGAATCGTTTTCCAAAATCACAAACGTTTGCACAATTCGTAGAAAATCGAGTCCGTACAATTCTAATTTGTGTTCGCCCATACCTGAAATTTCGCCCATTTCAACCAGCGTGCGCGGCTTGGTTTCGAGGATTGCCATCAACGTCGAATCTTGAAAAATCGTGTACGCTGGAACCATTTGTTTGGTGGCAAGTTCGCTACGTTTTTCGCGTAATGCTGCCCAAAAACGTGATTTTAAATCTTCCGCCACCGCCGCTTTTTTAACAATTTTACGAGCGCGAGGTAAACTTTCAGCACGATTTTCTTGGCGAAACATTAACGTCTGTTCGCCGCGCAACACCGGATGACCGGCTTCCGCCAGTTTCAATGTGTTATAAGTAAAATCCACTCTAACCAAATTCAACGCCACCAATTGTCGAAATACAGAATGCCATTGATCATTGTCCAAATCTTTACCAATACCAAAAGTCGATAATTCATCGTGTTTATGGTGTTGGATTTTGACCGTTTGAATACCGTGCAGAACGTCAATTAAATGCGAAACACCAAACCCGAAAGTTTGACTGGTGCGAAGCACGCACGACAACGCTTTTTGCGCGGCAATCGTTCCGTCCCACATTTGCGGCGGCTCTAAACAGCAATCGCAATTCCCGCAAGGTTTCGCTAACGTTTCGCCAAAATACTGCAACAACGTTTGCCGCCGACAATGGACTTGTTCACACAACGCCAGCATCGCGTTGAGTTTGTAATTTTCCAAACTTTTGTGCGTTTCGTCGGCTTCGGATTGCTCAATCCATTTTCGTAAAATCACAATGTCAGACAAGCCGTAAGCCATCCACGCATTAGCAGACGCACCGTCACGACCGGCACGCCCCGTTTCTTGATAATACGCTTCGACACTTTTGGGCAAATCCAAATGCGCGACAAAACGCACATTCGGTTTATCAATCCCCATTCCAAAGGCAATCGTGGCGACAATCACGATATTGTCTTGCATCAAAAATTGTTGCTGATTTTGTTGGCGCACGTCTGTCGGCAAACCCGCGTGATAGGGCAGGGCGTTAATGCCTTTTTCGGTCAACCATTCCGCCACCGAATCGACTTTTTTACGCGACAAACAATAGACAATTCCCACGTCACCGTCGTGATGTTTGCGAATAAAATCGAGCAATTGATGGCGTTCCGAACGGGATTTAGACACCAATTTTTGCACAATCGTGTAACGAATGTTCGGGCGATCAAAACCGCCAATATAAAGTGGCGCGTCTTCGAGTTGCAGCCGTTGTTGAATTTCAAGGCGCGTGCGTTCGTCAGCGGTCGCGGTCAAAGCAATGCGCGGCACGTTCGGAAATTGCTCGTGCAGAATCGACAAATTTAAATAATCCACCCGAAAATCGTGTCCCCATTGTGAAACGCAATGCGCTTCATCAATGGCAAACAACGCAATCGGCAAGGTTTTCAAAAATTCTAACGTTGTCGCAATTTTCAACCGTTCGGGCGCGATATAAAGCAGCTTAATTTCACCGTTAATGAGTTGCTTTTCAATTTCGCGTGTTTCTTGTATCGTTAAGGTCGAATTCAAAAACGCCGCGCGAATGCCCACTTGTTTTAAGGCATCAACCTGATCTTGCATTAACGCAATGAGCGGCGAAATCACCACGCCCACGCCGTCACGAATCAACGCAGGAATCTGATAACACAACGATTTTCCGCCACCGGTCGGCATCAACACCAGCGCATTTTGACCGGCAATTACACCATCGATAATCGTTTGTTGTTGTCCCCGAAATTGGGGATAACCAAAAACTGTTTTTAAAATTTTGAGGGGCAAATCGTTCATTTTTTTCTCTGTAAAACTGGAATCTCTGCACAATATAAACAATAATTTTCGATTTCAAACTTTTATATCGATTACGTTAACATTGTTTTTTTTAGGTAAACGTTCACAATGTTGCAAACTTCAATTGTTCAAAAAGGAAATTTACCATGTTCAAAAAATTAACTCTCGCTGCCACCATCAGCTTTTTACTCGCGGGCAATGCGTTCGCTGAAGGTTTAACGCTCACCGCTGGCGAATTCGTGCAAAATACCGACGGCACTGTGACGCACACGCCAACAGGTTTAATTTGGCAAGCCTGTTCGGTTGGGCAAACGTGGAATGGCGGAACTGGCACTTGCGCGGATGCAGCAGAAAATTACAGTTACGAAGATGCCATGACACTCACCAGTAATTTTGCCGGACAAAAAGATTGGCGCGTCCCGAATGTTGCTGAACTTAACTCACTCATCGATTTAAGAAAAAATCAGCCTGCCATCAATAAATCACTTTTCCCACAAACGTCTAGTGACAACTTTTGGTCATCTTCTTTGTATGCTCAATACGCGGATTCAACGAGCTACACTTATGCGTGGCAAATAAATTTTAGTACGGGTGAGAACTCTTACACCGATTACGGCGATAATAATGTTCGATTGGTACGCGGCACACCACTTGCGACCACACTACGTTTAACAGATTTTGTTGATAACGCTGACGGCACCGTGACGCACACCAAAACGGGTTTAACGTGGCAACGTTGCGCGATGGGGCAAACGTGG
>CAISXF010000073.1 GCA_903889445.1 uncultured Pseudomonadota bacterium | reverse complement strand
TTCCAACACAATCCACACCACGTCGTCTTGTTCCACGCGAATCGTCGGTGACGGCACACGCAACAACGGATTCGCAATCGATTCATACAAATTCAACGTAGACATATCGCGGGTTTTTGGCGCGTAAACCCAAAACGTCGGTTGCAAACCGGGCGCAATATCAAATGTGGTAATTGGGTCTTTCACATCCGGTGAATGTCCGTTGAGTTCCACCACTTCCAGTTTGATGATGATTTTATCGGGATCGCCATCGCCATCCATATCGTCAGTCATGGTAATCGCATCGGCGGCAAGTTGCGTATTCATCAACGTGTCCATCGAAATACCATTGGTGCCTTTCACAAATGCGGCAATATCGTACGGATTATCGGGCGTACACAGTTTCGAGGCTTGGATTTTCACGCCATCAATAACTTGCTCTTTGCGCCATTCCGGATCAATAAAATCTGAGCAAACTTCTTCCACTTTGCCCATTGGCACTTTGGCAGAAGGTGGTAAATCGGTAGCAGCATAACTTAACGTTGCCGTCAGCAAAAGCGAACTGCTACTCAACAAAGTGAAAATAATTTTACGCATGAAAATGACCTCGAAACAATGACACGACAAAAGAAATTAGTAGAACATTTTAACCGAAATAGTTTAAGAATTCATTTTGTTGCACGCGGTAAATAGAATGCGACGATAAATGACGACATCAACAGCAATCCGCCCAAACTCAACATGGCTAAAATCGGGCTAATTTGCTGTGCGGCGGCAAAACTGTAACTACCCACCGCCAGCAACATCGCAACATTTTGAAAAAACCCTTGCAGCGCAATCGCTCGACCGCTGCCGATAGTTTGCTGACCCAATTCTTGCAGCGCGGCATTGATTGGCACAATAAACATGCCGCCCATCGTGCCAATCAATAATAATGCCGTTCGTGCTGCCCAAGTTGTTTCGGTAAAACTCAACGCCATTATCAACAACGCCATACCGTAAGCGGCAAATCTCGCGCGGCGCAAATGTTCCAGAGGAATTAAAAACGGCACAATCGCCGAACCGATAATAATGCCCACGGCTAAAAATAACGTCAGTTGAGCAATTTCTGTCGCGCTGTGTAAATCTAAAACCAACGGCGACCACGCAACCAAAATCACACGCAACGTGGCGGCACTTGCCCAAAATAACGAACCGCCTAAAATAACAAATCGGGCGCGAGGCGTGGTGAAAAATTGGCGAATTTGTTCGGCAAAATTTCGTAACGCGGAAATTTCCCGCGCTCCCACTTTTTGAATTGGGGCTGGAGAAATTTTCGTTAATGGCAATAAACTCGCGATGCTTGCCGATAATAAAAACAACCCAATCGTGCCGATTAACGCAGTTTGAATTGACGCATCCGCGACTTTTGCACCAATCACCATGCCTAATAAAATCGCCAAAATGGTTGAACCTTCAATCCAACTATTCGCTTTGACCAATTCGTCGTGCTTCACCAATTCGGGCAAAATTCCGTATTTTGCAGGGCTGTAAATTGCCGCGCCACTTCCCACAATCGCGTAAGCAATCAGTGGTTCAACCTGTAAAAGTAATAAACCCGCGCCGCACGCTTTTAATAAGTTCGCCAACATCAACACACGCGCTTTCGGATGATTATCGGCAAGCGTTCCGACCCACGGCGCAAGGATGACGAAGGCAATTAGAAACGAACTTTGTAACGCGGGAATGTACCAACTAATGGGATTCGCGGCGTGCATCACCAACGCAATCACGGTAAACAAAATGGCGTTGTCCGCAAATGCCGATAAAAATTGGGCAATCAATAATGCGCCGAAAGATTTACTCATCATTAGTTCATCCGTAACGCTAAACCCGAGCTGCAAAAATAAACCTGCTCACAATGTTGCGCGATTAACTGCGAGGCTTTCCCCGATAAATCAACAAATTGTCGAGCCAACACATTGTCTGAAATTACGCCCGAACCGACTTCGTTGTGAACCAGCACCAAATCAATCGGCAAATCCATTACCGCTTTCAGTTCCGCTAAAATCAGCTGTTCTGAAATGTCGTGATACAGCATATTATTCAGCCACATCGTCACGCATTCAACCAAAACCGGACGTTGACACGATTGCAACGTTTCCAATAGTTTCACGGGTTCTTCAATGGTTTCAAATGCCGATTGTCGTTGCTGTTTGTGTGCCGACACGCGCGTTGACATTTCATCATCGAAACAGTCATTTGTTGCCAAATAATAGGGTTTCACGTTGCCTGCGTGTTTTAAAATGGCGGTTTCTGCCAGGCGCGATTTGCCGCTTTTAACACCACCGATAAAAAGTATTTTCATAATTGTATTTTCATAATTGTAAAAAGTCCGTCACAGCGTTTAAAAAGGCTTCGGGTTGTTGAACGTGAATCCAATGTTCAGCGTTCGGAATAATTTGAATTTGGGCGAAGGGAAATAACGTTTCAATACTATTTTTTCTAAGATAGCGTGAATTTTCACCCGCGAGAAACAACGTTCGACCGACAAATTGTTGCCCCTTTTCAACGGTTGGAAAACGCAAAATATGCGGTGCGTTGTGTTTAAAAATCGCCAAATCAATGCGCCACTGATAACCGTCTCTTTTCAACACCAAATTTTGCAGCAAAAATTGCCGATAACTCAGTTCAGGAATCCACTCGGCGAGCCACAATTCGGCTTGCTTTCGATTAGCTAATTCGGCGAG
>CAISXF010000072.1 GCA_903889445.1 uncultured Pseudomonadota bacterium | reverse complement strand
GATAAACGAACGTAACAAAAATACAATCAACACGACGGGGAAAAACGAATGCGCGTATTCAACTAAAAGCGGCTCTTTTTCAATATCATAAGGCACATTTTTGAGTTTCAAATAATACGCATAACCGCCCCAAATCACGCCCGTCACCACGGTTGCGACGAATAAAAAAAACGAAAAATCAAAATCCATTTATATCACCGTTATTCTTTGTTCAATTTCAAAACCGCTAAAAATGCTTCTTGTGGAATCTCCACATTCCCCACTCGTTTCATACGTTTTTTACCCGCTTTTTGTTTTTCGAGCAGTTTTTTCTTGCGTGAAATATCGCCGCCGTAACATTTCGCGAGAACGTTTTTACTCATCGCTTTCACGGTCGAACGAGCAATAATTTTCGAGCCAATCGCCGCTTGAATCGCAATCTCAAACATTTGGCGCGGAATCAAGTCTTTCATTTTTTCGACTAAATCGCGACCGCGTTTCACACTCAAATCGTAATGCACAATGCTCGACAACGCATCGACTTTTTCAGCGTTAATTAGCACGTCCAATTTCACCAGCGACGCAACTTGGAAGCGCAAAAATTCATAATCAAACGACGCAAACCCACGGCTGACTGATTTTAAGCGGTCGAAGAAATCGAGAACCACTTCATTTAACGGCATTTCATAATGCAACGAAACTTGTCGCCCGACGTATTGCATATCTTTTTGCACGCCGCGTTTTTCGATACACAACGTAATCACGTTGCCGACGTAAGCCTCTGGCACCAAAATGTTGGCGCGAATAATCGGCTCGCGAATTTCTTGAACCGTGCCGTTTTCAGGCAATTTCGCGGGATTATCCACCATGATGGTTTCACCATTTTGGGTAATCACTTCGTAAATTACGGTTGGCGCAGTGGTAATTAAATCAACGTCGTATTCACGTTCGAGCCGTTCCTGCACAATTTCCATGTGCAACATGCCTAAGAATCCGCAACGAAAACCAAAGCCTAACGCTTGCGACGTTTCAGGTTCAAATTGCAATGACGCATCATTCAAATTCAATTTGTTCAAGGCATCGCGCAAGCCTTCGTAATCGTCGGAACTAACGGGATAAAGTCCTGCGAAAACACGCGGTTGAACACGCTGAAAACCCGTTAATTGTTCGGTTGCTGGATTGTCTGACGAGGTGACAGTATCACCGACGGGCGCACCAAAAATATCTTTAATGCCCGCGACTAAAAAGCCCACTTCGCCCGTGTTTAAAATATCTTTTTCAACACGTTTTGGGGTAAATACGCCGACTTTTTCAGCTAAAAATGTTTTGCCCGTGGACATAATCATGATTTTTTGTTTGCGCTTAATGCTGCCGTTCATAATCCGAACCAGCGACACTACGCCCAAATAACTGTCGAACCACGAATCAATAATCAACGCTTGCAACAGCGCGTCAGGGTCGCCTTTTGGTGGCGGAATTTTCAACACGAGTTGTTCTAAAACGTCTTTCACGCCCAAACCCGTTTTCGCGCTAATCATCAACGCTTCGTCAGCGGGAATGCCGATAACTTCTTCGATTTCGTTTTTCACCTGTTCAGGTTCAGCCGACGGCAAATCGATTTTGTTTAAAACGGGTACGACTTCCAAACCTTGCTCAATCGCGGTGTAACAATTCGCCACACTTTGCGCTTCCACGCCTTGCGCCGCATCGACGACTAATAATGCGCCTTCACACGCAGCCAAAGAACGCGACACTTCATACGAAAAATCAACGTGTCCAGGCGTGTCGATAAAGTTTAATTGATAGGTTTCGCCGTCCGCCGCTTTGAAATCGAGTGTGACACTTTGCGCTTTAATGGTGATACCGCGTTCACGTTCAATATCCATTGAATCAAGAACTTGGGCGGACATTTCGCGGTCAGATAATCCGCCGCAAAGTTGAATGAATCGGTCGGCGAGGGTTGATTTGCCATGGTCGATATGGGCAATGATGGAAAAGTTTCTAATATGTTTTAAATCCACGGGCTACTTTTATAATTGGGAGGTAAAAAAAATCGGATTCGCCAACTACGCGGCTAATCCGTACGGTGTTTGTTTGCGCTATTCTAGCAAAATCGGTTCACGCGCGGATGATATTATTCAAGATTGCCACAACGCGAATGTTACCGACAATTTTTGTAGGTTTGCAATTCGCCGCCTTATCCTTTAATTTACTACCATCCATAATGGCTAGGGGTGCTTTGTTTTTTCGCAAGGCTGAGAAAAAACCCTTTGAACCTGAACTTTTGGTTAATACCAGCGCAGGGAAGCCTTAAAAAACTTCCCTGCGCTTTTTTTATATTTCTTAAATTTAAAGAGAGCAAACATGACAGACATTACCGCAGCAAGCAGCATTAAAATCGATTCTTATCCCGCATCAGAAAAAATCTACGTCCAAGGTTCACGCCCTGATATTCAAGTTCCCATGCGTAAAGTCACGCTTTCGGATACGCCTGTTCATTTTGGCGCGGTCGAAAAAAATGGTCCACTTTATATTTACGACACGTCGGGCGTTTACACCGATCCAAACGTGGAAGTCGATTTGAAAAAAGGATTAGCGGCAATGCGTGCGGCGTGGATTTTGGAACGCGACGACACCGAAGAATTGCCCGAACCCAGTTCAGAATATGGCAAAGAACGTTTAGCCGACACCAGTTTGGACGAATTGCGTTTTGAGTTAGTTCGCAAACCGCGTCGCGCGAAAGCGGGCAAAAACGTTTCGCAAATGTATTACGCCCGCCAAGGCATCATCACGCCAGAAATGGAATTTATCGCCATCCGCGAAAACCAAAAAATGGAAGAAATGCGCGATTTGTGGAAAGGTCAACATCCAGGCGATTCGTTTGGCGCGTCGATTCCTGACGTGATTACGCCTGAATTTGTGCGGGACGAAGTGGCGCGTGGTCGGGCGATTATCCCCAACAATATCAATCACCCCGAATCAGAACCGATGATTATCGGGCGTAATTTTTTGGTGAAAATCAACGGCAATTTGGGTAATTCTGCGGTCACGTCGTCGATTGAAGAAGAAGTCGAAAAAATGTTGTGGGGCATTCGTTGGGGCGGCGACACGATTATGGATTTATCGACGGGCAAAAACATTCACGAAACCCGCGAATGGATTTTGCGTAATTCGCCTGTGCCGATTGGCACGGTGCCGATTTATCAAGCTCTCGAAAAAGTGAACGGCAAAGCCGAAGATTTAACGTGGGAAATTTTCCGCGACACGTTGATTGAACAAGCCGAACAAGGTGTGGATTATTTTACGATTCACGCTGGCGTGCGTTTGCATCACGTTCCGTTGACTGCAAAACGCATGACGGGCATCGTGTCGCGCGGCGGTTCGATTATGGCGAAATGGTGTCTCGCGCATCACACCGAAAGTTTCTTGTACACGCATTTTGAAGACATTTGCGAAATCATGAAAGCCTACGATGTGGCGTTTTCATTGGGTGACGGGCTGCGTCCAGGTTCGATTTATGACGCAAACGACGCGGCGCAATTTGGCGAACTCGAAACGCTGGGCGAACTCACCAAAATCGCGTGGAAACACGACGTGCAAACCATGATTGAAGGTCCTGGACACGTTCCGTTGCACATGATTAAAGTCAACATGGAAAAGCAACTCGAAGAATGTGGCGAAGCTCCGTTCTACACATTAGGACCTCTCACAACGGATATTGCGCCTGGTTATGATCACATTACGTCAGCGATTGGCGCGGCAAATATCGGTTGGTACGGTTGCGCGATGCTGTGTTATGTCACGCAAAAAGAACATTTAGGGTTGCCGAATAAACAAGATGTGCGCGAAGGCATTGTGACTTACAAAATCGCGGCGCACGCAGCAGATTTAGCCAAAGGGCATCCTGGCGCACAAGCGCGGGATAATGCGATGTCAAAAGCGCGTTTTGAATTCCGTTGGGAAGACCAATTCAACATCGGTTTAGACCCTGAAAAAGCGCGGGAATTCCACGATGAAACCTTGCCAAAACAATCGTCAAAAGTCGCGCATTTCTGTTCGATGTGTGGCCCGCATTTCTGTTCGATGAAAATCAGCCAAGACGTTAGAAATTATGCCGCTGAAAAAGGCATTGCCGAAGAAGAAGCCTTAAAACTCGGCATGGACGAAAAATCGCAAGAATTCTTAAATGAAGGCGCGGCGATTTATCACGAGGTTTAAAATTGTTGGGGCGGGTTCTAAACTCGCCCTTTCAACTCAATAATATGGTGAAAAAATGAAACAAGTTGCTTCATTACAGTATGGCGTGATTTTTAAAAAAGCGTTTTGTGACGTAGAAGTTTTCAAAGGGTTTGTTAAGGCGGTGCTTGGCATTGATTTAGAAATCGATGTTGTAGAAACAGAAAAAGCCTTTAATCCAGTGATTGGCAATGTCGATTTGCGTTTTGACTTATACGCGCAAGATGAAAAAAATCGCATCATTGTTGATATTCAACATAAACGAAATTCTGATCATTACGACCGTTTTCTGCATTATCACTGCGCGGCAATTTTGGAACAAGTCGCCAAAGCAGAAAATTATCGTCCACCGCTAAAAGTTTTCACAATTGTAGTTTTAACGTCGGGTGATAAGCATCAAAAAGATGTACTGTCGATTGATTTTGATCCGAAAGATTTAGACGGCAACGGCATCAATGAAATTCCGCACAAAGTTATTTATCTTTGTCCAAAATATGCCAACGAAAAAACGCCCGTCGCTTACAAAGAATGGATGGACGCAATTCAAGATACGTTAGATGGTCAAGTCGAGGAATCTAATTATCACGAATTGTTAATTCAAAAAATCTTTGACGCAATTGAAAACGACCACGTTTCATCCACTGAACGCGCTCGAATGTTTGATGAGTTTAACGATGAAGAATACAAGCAAACGGCTTTTGCAGAAGGTATCGAAAAAGGTATCGAAAAAGGCATTGAAAAAGGCATAACAAAAGGACTTGAGCAAGGTGAATTAAAAGCTAAATTTGCAATCGCCAAAGGTATGCTTGCCGAAGGTTTAGCCGTCGAAGTTATCGCAAAACTCACAGGTTTAACTCACACAGAAATCGAAAATCTACAACACAACGAGGCTTAAAAAATGAAAACAAAACCACTCGCTTTACTTACGCTGACTTTGCTACCAGCTCTTTTCACACCAGCATTTGCCGCCGATTTACCACTCGCCACTTTTGCGTCAACAACTCAATTTTCGGTTGGTGGAACAGAAATCCCTACTAGCAACCCAATTATGTTTCGGATTAGCCTTCCTCAATCCGTTAATGTAGGCGATTTCAATGGTGATGGTAACGCAGACATAATCACAATGAATGACTTTAACGAATTATCTGTGCTACTTGGAGATGGGCATACAGGTTTTAGTACGCAGATAATGTCTACGGTGATTTACGGTAGTAGCTCAAATGGTCTAGGTATTAGCGATTTTAACTCTGATGGCAAAACTGATTTAGCAATTCCAGATGGTACAGACGGTGTCAATGTATTTTTAAGTGATGGCAGCGGTAGCTTTGGTACAAAAACTAATTTTGTAGTGAATAATCCTCCAAAATTTAAAACCTGGAATGTTCCTCATTTTGTAGTAGTGAATGATTTTAATTCCGATGGTAAATCTGATTTAGTTATGAGTGTTTCAGATGAAATCGGAAAATCGGGAGTTGCTGTATTGTTAGGGGATAGTAAAGGTAATTTTTCACCTCCCATTACGACTAATCGCGCATTATATATGCACAATGAGGCTATTGTTGCGGGAGACTTTAACGCTGACAAAATTATCGATTTAGCAATAGCAGACAACTATAAGGCAAGTATATCTATTTTACTTGGTGATGGTAGTGGTCATTTTGGAACAGAAACGACGTTTGAAATTGGAAATGAGGCAAACGTTCTTCATATTGCCGATTTCAACAGTGACGGTAATGTTGATATTGTTGTAGGCAGCAACACTGCTCATAAAATTTCTATATTGCTAGGAAATGAAAAAGGAGATTTTACTGTACAAGATTTATTCACAGTTGGTGAATGGATGTCCATTAGAACTGGAGACTTTAACGCTGATGGTAAAATTGACATTGTCAGCTCCAGCACTGATGGTATTTCACTATTGTTAGGAAATGGAAAAGGTAGTTTTATTTCGCAAAACCTAACTGCCAAAGGTAATGGTTCAGAAGTTATCAATGTTAGCGATGTTGATAATGATGGCAAAACAGACATAGTTGTAGCAAATGGTTATGAACATAATGTTTCAGTCTTAATAAACACAACAGCCACAGAGCAAACAAGAGCGGTTGATTTGAGCGTAACGATTACCAAACCCGCAGCCGTGACAGTCAATAAAAAAGCCACCTACAAACTCACTGTAACCAACAACAGCGAATTCACCGCAACAGGTGTGAAAGCCTATTTTGTAATTCCTGGTAAAACTTTGGTCACGGTGGATGTTCCAAAAAACTGCACGGCGAATGGACGAATCGTGGAATGTACGTTGGCGGATTTAGCGGCAAAGAAAAACGCGACACAGTCGTTTTCGATGAGGGTTTGGAAAAAAGGCGCGTTGAATGTTGCTGCCACTACAACTTCAGTGGAAGACGACGTAAATTTGGACAACAACGAAGCATCAGCCGTTATTTCGGTTAAATAATAATTTCTCGGAGAAAAATCATGGCAAATCACCAACCTACGGGTACGGGTACACCTGCAAAATTCAATTCTGCTCAAAAGAATACGCCTTACAAGATTACAGCAATCGATTTCTTGAAAGGATTTAGTGACGATGATAAAGATGTATTGAAAATTGTCGGCAATTCTCCAGAAGTGGATGCGAAACAAGGAACATTGGTTAAAACAACTGCTGGCTGGACTTTTACACCTGCAAAAGATTTTGTGGGTAACGTGACGATTGATTATGTCATTACGGATTCAAAAACAGCACCTGTGCACGCGGAAGTGAGTTTTGAGGTGGTTGGAAGCGCAGACAACATTGTTAATGTTTCTTCTCTTTCTACAAAATCATCTTCTGCCATTCAGGCAAAAGACTATATGTTGGCGTTGTTGAGTGATGATAAAGTCAATGCCGCGAGATGGGAAAATGCTGACGGTTCTGTTAAAAAAGAAATTACTTATTCTTTTATCAGTGGTCGAGAGATAAGTAATAGCATTGGAGAAACTGCCACATCTCAAAATTGGAATGCTGACACAAGTTTTTACGATGCAATAAAAACTCAAATCGAAAATGCCTTGAAATTTTACGCAAGCATTATTCCTGTTACATTTACAGAAGCCAAAAACGCAGGCGGTGCAGATTTTAAATTTTATGCTGTTGATGATGAGTGGGTGGAGGGTCCTCACCCAGCACAAATGCAAAGACCAGTTGGTACAAATCCAGTAAATTCAATACCAGGAGATAGCAATTATTTATGGTTTAACGAACCAGGAACAGCGTTATTTGTTAATGATTCAAATTATGGGCAGTGGTACCTTGGTTCGCAAATAGAAACGGACGAGTTAAATATACAAGGAACGAAAGCTAATAATCTCATTGTTCATGAATTAGGTCATGGACTTGGTTTGCTACATCCACATAATGGTATTTTGTTCCCTGGTCTTAAAGAAGGAGATGAATACATAGCTGGTACTAATGGTTTAAATTCAACAGAATTTTCTGTTATGTCGTATAACAAACAAGTTTTAGATAAACAAAAGGGCTTTGCTGCAACACCAATGGCTCTTGATATAGCTGCTTTACAGTATTTGTACGGAGCTAACACTGATTACAGAACAGGGAGTGATTCTTACAAACTGAGCGCAGACAGCACCGATTTTTATTGTATTTGGGATAATGGCGGAAGTGATTCGATAGAAGTGAGCGATGGGAGTTTCTTTAGTAAAAATGCGACTATCGATTTAAGAGCAGCGACGATTGATATAAAAAATTTGGATGCAATCGTGAAAGATTCATCACTCGGTGGTTATGTCTCTAAAATTTCAGGTATTGCAGGTGGTTTCACTATTGCTCATGGTGTGGTGATTGAAAATGCTGTTGGTGGAAGTGGCAATGATTTGATTACAGGAAATGATGTTGCTAACGCATTAAAAGGCAATGATGGTGCAGATACTTTGGTGGGTGGCTTAGGGCGTGACGTTTTAACTGGTGGCAATGGAGCCGATGTATTCAAGTTCAATTCCATCAAGGAATCAGCAGGCTTAACTGTAAAAACAAACGATGTCATCATGGATTTTGTAAGTGGTACGGACAAAATTGACTTGTCAGGCATTGATGCGGATACAACAACAAAAGTTAATGATGCTTTTAAAACTCTTGAGCTTGGAACAAAAGACGTTGTGTTTAAATTAACAAACGCACTGTATTTCAATACAGCTACACATATTCTTTATGGTAATAATGACAAAGATAATGTGGCTGATTTTTCAATTCAACTCAGTGGCGTGAGCAGTTTATTTGCTGGTGATTTTATTTTGTAATGTTCAATGAACCGCCCGTTTAAAAGACAACGGGCGGCGACACGATTATGGATTTATCGACGGGCAAAAATATCCACGAAATTCGTGAATGGATTTTGCGTAATTCTCTGATATTGCACCAGGTTATGACCATATAACTTCTGCGATTGGCGCGGCAAATATCGGTTGGTACGGTTGCGCGATGTTGTGTTATGTCACGCAAAAAGAACATTTAGGGTTGCCGAATAAACAAGATGTGCGCGAAGGGATTGTGACTTACAAAATCGCAGCGCACGCGGCTGATTTAGCAAAAGGGCATCCTGGCGCACAAGCGCGAGATAATGCGATGTCAAAAGCGCGTTTTGAATTCCGTTGGGAAGACCAATTCAACATCGGTTTAGACCCTGAAAAAGCGCGTGAATTTCACGATGAAACCTTGCCAAAACAATCGTCAAAAGTCGCGCATTTCTGTTCGATGTGTGGTCCGCATTTTTGTTCGATGAAAATTATCCAAGACGTTAGAAATTATGCCGCTGAAAAAGGCATTGCCGACGAAGCAGCGTTAAAAGCGGGTATGGATGAAAAATCGCAAGAATTCTTAAACGAAGGCGCGGCGATTTATCACGAGGTTTAAACTGTCGGGGGCGGGTTTTAAGCTCGCCCTTTTAACTCAATATATGGTGAAAAAATGAAACAAGTTGCCTCGTTACAATATGGCGTAATTTTTAAAAAAGCGTTTTGCGACGTGGATGTTTTCAAAGGTTTTGTGCGCGATATTTTGGGTATCAATTTGAATATCGACAAAGTGGAAACAGAAAAAGAATTCAAACCCGCGATTGGCAAAGTCGCGGTGAAATTCGATTTGTACGCGCAAGATGAAGAAGGACGTGTGCTTGTCGAAATTCAACATCAGTATTCAACCGATGACCATTACGATAGATTTTTACATTATCACTGCGTCGCCTTACTTGAACAGGCTGAAAATGCCAAAAACTACAAACCACCGCTCGCGGTTTATACGATTGTCGTTTTAACGTCTTCGGATACAAAATACCGTGAAGATGTTTTGAGCATCGACTTTGATTTGAAAACAAAATCTGGGAAGTCATTGGGGGAAATTCCTCACAAAGTCATTTTTTTATGTCCGCGTCATGTCGATGAAAATACGCCAACCGCTTATCGTGAATGGTTAAATGTGATTTTCGACAGTTTAGACGGTAGCATCGACGAATCGCTTTATCACAAATCCGAAGTTCAAAAAGTCGTCGAACACATTGAACAAGATAGCGTTTCACCCGAAGAAAAAGCCCAAATGATTGAGGAATATAATTGGGAAGAATTCCAAAAAATGCAGCTCAGTGAAGGTATTAAGTTGGGGAAATTAGAGGTTGCACGAAATTTACTGACCGCGATGAATGACTCACAAATTGCACAAGCAACGGGGTTAACGATTGAAGCTGTCGCGCAATTACGAGACAACAATTAAATTTTTTAAATTCAACAAGGAATCAACCATGAAAACAAAACTACTCACCACCGCCATCGCTTTCATTTTAGGCATGGGAATTCAACAAAATGCCCACGCCGATTTAAAAGACGGTTTGGTGGCGCATTGGAGTTTCGACGATTGCCGCGCGACAGATAATAGCGGTAATGGGCATGATGGCACGCTCAACGGCAATCCTCAATGTGTTGACGGCGTTAAAGGGAAGGCGTTTTCGTTTGATGGTTCAAATGATTGGCTGGATGGTTCTATAAATTCAGATGCTTTTGCAGGAAATTGGACAATTGCAACTTGGTTTTATCATAAAGGAAATGAAACACCGACCGTTACTTGGGGAGGTATTTTTTCTAATAATAATAATGAGGTAAGTAATGCTCCAGTAATGTCTTTTAGAGGTGGAGATGATAATAATACTGGCATTGCAGATAGTAACTACTTTGGGATTGATGGAGCTGGAATAACAGCAAAAGGTACTTTTATTGATTTAGGTTCTCACCTAAATAAGTGGATTTTTGCTGTTATAACTTACCAAAATGGAATTCCAACTGTATATGCTTATAAAGATGGACAACTAATTAAAAATTCTCAAGCATTACCGTATGTTTTACAACGTGGCGATAAGTTTTATATTGCGAGACATTATGGCGGCCCAAATACAGTCCAGTTGTACAAAGGTTCAATCGACGACCTCCGCATCTACAACCGCGCCCTAACGGAAGCGGAAGTGATGGAGCTTTATAATGGTGGGGGTGTTGAAGAAGTCGTCAAAGTGCCAGAAGTTTTGAAAGTCGAACCCACCGAAGCGATAAAAAATAAATACACGGTTTTCACGGTCACGGGGTCAAATTTAACGGCTGACAACATTGAATTCAATCTTGATGGTTGTGTGAATGCAAACACAGAAAATGAGCGAACTCAGTCAACCGATACCAAAAGACTTTTTCGTTGTATGTTGCCAACAACAGGCGAGATTCGCGGTCGTATTTATTCGGCTAGTACGGGTAAATTGTTGAATACGTTTGGTGTTCAAATGAGGAATCCGCCAGCTGTAACAAGTCTTAAAACCACTGATAGCTTTCCATTAAATGGCGTAATGACACCAGATTGGGTGAAGTTGAAAACTGATAAAGCGACTTGGAAAGGTGAAGTTTCAGGCGATGCAATCGATGATAAAACGGCGTATGAAGGACGTTTTAGTTTTGGTTCGGCAAAAATTGGCGCAAATCAAACTGCCGCAATTGAAACGACAATTAACGTCACACAAGCGGGTCAACTTTCATTTGCGCGTCGTGTTTCGAGTAATCCAGAACACGGTGTTTTGAATTTTGAAATTTCAGGCAAACAAAAAAATGGCGCGTGGAAAACATTGATAACTGAAAAATCATCAGGCGATGTTGCGTGGGAAATGAAAAATTATGCGTTGACGGTGGGGCAATTCAAATTGCGCTGGACGTATGCCAAAGATGGTGCAGAAGCGAAAGGCGAAGATAAAGCGTGGATTGATGCGGTGAGTTATCCATCGTCGGTGAAAGTTGCAGCAAAAACGTGTGAAGGCATCACGGCTGGCACAGTTAAATTGATGACAATTAAAAATCCAACTTGTGACCAGTTGCAGGCGTATAAGGTTTGGTCAACGTTAATTCGTCCCGCTAAACTTGCAGAAAATGATCATTGGAAAGCTGATTTAGATACCGTAGAAGGACGAAATCAGTTGTGGGAAAAATGGGTGAAAATAATTTCTTCAGTTGTTGCTGTTGTACAAGTGAATTACAGCCTAGACACTGGTGATGCAGTTGGTGGTGTTACATCTGCTTTAAGTAAATCTCTCGACTTCTTATGCAATGGTGTTTTTGATGACCCTGTTAATCAATCTTTATGTGGTGTTGGTAAAGATTTTGTCGTTAACATTCTGGACGGTTATTTTCAAAAACTTGCAACAGGACAAGCTGCTACTTATGGTTGGGGAGCAGCCCCTGACATTATTGAAAAGGCAATTACT
Organism: uncultured Pseudomonadota bacterium; assembly: GCA_903889445.1. GTDB lineage: Bacteria > Pseudomonadota > Gammaproteobacteria > Methylococcales > Methylomonadaceae > UBA10906. The sequence continues at coordinate 11,471 of CAISXF010000072.1, read as the reverse complement.
ATTGGATATAACCTCAGAGATGCGTGGGACGCTGATGAAATAGCATTGACGCTAAATAATACAAATCTTGCTGATGATGTTCTTGATGAGTATTACAAAGGTGGTTCAAATGATGCCGCATTAAAAGTAATGGCTAAAAAGTATGGCGCAAAAAATACGGCTTTGAGTACGTTAATTGATTCAATGGCAAATCAAAAAGGCTATTACAACGGCTGGGCTGATTCATTGACTTGGAGCTTTTATGGTAATGAATACAGCAATGAAACCGTAGTTAATAACATCGAAAGCGTTAAAAATCTCAATAGGCTGACGATTAAAAATTTTTTGAATAAATAACCGCCACTTAAACCGCCCGTTTTTCAAAAAAAGCGAGCGGTTTTGTTTTTGTGTTTCACTCGGAGTGTAAAAAATGATGCAAACGTTTCAAGTCAATTCGCACATCAACGAAAATGGTGTGCTATCAGTGAATTTGCCAAAAGAATGGGCAGAAAAAGATGTGAATGTGGTTTTGGTTTTAGAGTTTTTAAATAAACTAAAAGAATCTAAACCTAAAAAAGAAAGTCTTGCAGGAGCTTTTAATTTATTAACACAAATGCCAGCGGATTTTATGTTGCAACGCCAAGACGATTTGCCTCAAGAGCGCGAGGAATGGCTGTGACAATACGTTATTTACTCGATACAAACATTTGTATTTACATCAGCAAAAAACGTCCTCCCGAAGTTTACCAACGATTTTCAGAGTTAAGTATCGGTGATGTTGGAATGTCGATGATTACTTTTGGTGAGTTGCGATTTGGAGCAGAAAAGAGCCAACATCGTGAAGTTGCTTTGGAAAAATTAGAGCAATTGTTGCGTTATATTCCAGTCATCATGCCAACTCAGCAAACAGCGGAAAAATATGCCGTTATTCGGAACCAACTTGAAAAAATTGGTCAGCCGATTGGTAATAACGATTTGTGGATTGCTGCTCATGCGTTAAGTGAAAACTGCGTTTTGGTTTCAAATAATTTGCGTGAATTCAATCGAGTTGAAAATTTACGCACTGAAAATTGGTTGTAAAAAAGGGGCGGCGACACGATTATGGATTTATCGACGGGCAAAAATATCCATGAAACCCGCTAATGGATTTTGCGTAATTCGCCGATATTGCGCCTGGTTATGATCACATTACGTCAGCGATTGGCGCGGCAAATATCGGTTGGTACGGTTGCGCGATGCTGTGTTATGTCACGCAAAAAGAACATTTAGGGTTGCCGAATAAACAAGATGTGCGCGAAGGGATTGTGACTTACAAAATCGCGGCACACGCGGCAGATTTAGCCAAAGGGCATCCTGGCGCACAAGCAAGGGATAATGCGATGTCAAAAGCGCGTTTTGAATTCCGTTGGGAAGACCAATTCAACATTGGTTTAGACCCTGAAAAAGCGCGGGAATTCCACGATGAAACCTTGCCAAAACAATCGTCAAAAGTCGCGCATTTCTGTTCGATGTGTGGTCCGCATTTCTGTTCGATGAAAATCAGCCAAGATGTTAGAAATTACGCGGCTGCAAAAGGCATTGCGGATGAAGAGGCATTGAAAATCGGCATGGACGAAAAATCGCAAGAATTCTTAAACGAAGGCGCGGCGATTTATCACGAGGTTTAAGGTTTTATCGCTTTGATGAGTAGCGGTTATAAAATCGCTGCTCGTTGAGTGTTTTATTGAGGCGTGCGATTAAATTATGATTTGTTGGATTTGTAACGCCACAGAGGCGGAAACTAAAGAACATATAATCAAAAAGTCAGATATAACTCGAGCCTTTGGAAAAGGAAGTTATAGCGGTGGCAATGCTCCTGTTCATGTTAAAAACGGAAAAATCAGCGATATTCAAGGAGCAAATTCTAATAAAATTAAATACGAGGCTAGTTTATGTAAGGCTTGTAATGGTGCTAATACGCAGCCTTTCGATAAAGCGTATGACAAATTCATAAGCTATATTTATGCAAATGAAACATCAATTTTAAAAAAAAGATTTATAGATTTTTTTGATGTTTATGGCGAAGAATTCGAAAAAGGACAAAGAGATTTGTACAAGTATTACGCAAAATCATTTGGTTGTCGTTTAGTTGATGCTGGTGAAGTCGTCCCCAGTGACATTCTCAGTTTATTCTTTAAAGAATCTTTTTCTACTGGACTTAGAATTAACTTTGCTGTGAACGAAGATGTGTTAATTATGCCCAATGAAGACAGAAATGGTTTTATTGGAAAAGGAGATTTAATTGGGTGGTCTAATAAAAGCGAGACTAAAAAAATAACGGAATATACTGAATACACATGGAGTGAACATGTAACATGGTTATTCGCATTCTTTTGGTACAATAAATTTCCAGATGGTTGTTTAGGTTCTACATGGGTTGCAGACAGACAATTCATTTATTTAGGTAGTTTTGAATCATTAGATAATGAGCAACGCACAAATTTCCGACATGACTGACTGGACGTTCAAGCCATCACACAATTGTGTAACCACGATTAAATTGCAGAACTTGAAATAGATAGAGTCATTATAGGAATATCAATAAATTTTGTCGGTTTGCTACTGAGGGGCGTATCACTTAGACTTAACGCTCACACCAAATTAAATAGGTTTAATCATGAAAAAATATACGCTGATTTTTGTTGGGGCTTTGCTGGGGACGCTTTTATCGTCAAATAGTTTCGCGGAACAATCTTGTTATGAATTAAATCGTCTATACGGGCAATGCGCTCAAGGGATTGTTACTGGTTCGCAATGTGATTTTTCTATGCCTGAAAGATGTCGCGGTGGTGCTGAATCTGATCGTGGTTTGCGAGATGGTGTAACGGGTAATGATAAAGATCGACGGTACAATTGATGATGTACAAATCCATTCTAATTGCTTTATTTCTACTTACAATTGGATGCGGTCAAAAAGACGCATCTTCTTTGTTAGGAAAAGACATTCAAAGTAATGAAACACAAAGTTACCTTGCAAGTTTTCCAGGAAAACCGACTATAAGCGAATATGATTCTGGTAAACACGTTTACTATAATTTTGAAAGTGACGGTATTTCTTTATCATTTATGAATGGAGCATTGGTTGGCATTTTTTACTATGATTCTAGTACAGATGGTTTTGCTAAATACAAAGGTGAATTACCATTTCAATTGTCTTTTGACCTTACTCGTCGAGAAGTCGAATCCATGTTTGGTAAGCCTGATAATATCTACGGTGGTTTATCTAACGGTGTAGTGGATCTTCGTACTCAAGTTTGCTATTCGTCAAAGCGTATTGGTATGCAATATAGGACGTTTGATCGCGAAGATTTGGACGCAAAAATTGCCATAATAAACATTCAGGCAACAGGCTGTAAAAAGCGATAAAGTTAGCTGCCGCAGCTAAACGGTGTCACTGCTTTAGTTGCCACTGATTTTGTTTTGTAATCCTCCTGAAACCGCCCGTTTTTCAAAAAAGCGGGCGGTTTTGTTTTTCCACATAACTTTAGGCGTTATCACTATGCACGCCATTGAATTACCCGTAAGCATCAACCATCAACACCAAATTATTTTGCAATTACCGCAAACCATTCAGCCACAAAAAGCAAAAGTGATTGTCATGTATGAAGACTTTGAAACGAAAAACAAGCCAATGAAATTAGGTTTATTTCAAGGCAAAATAGAAATGAGCGATGATTTTAATGAACCATTGCCCGATAGTTTTTGGTTGGATGGTGAATTGTGAGATTGTTGCTCGATACCCATGCGTTTCTTTGGTTAAACGATGACAATCCGAAACTTTCTCAAAAAATCAGAGATTTTTGTCTTTCTGGTGAACATTCGTTTTATTTGAGCATTGCTTCGGCATGGGAAATTCAAATCAAATTACACTTTAGCTGTGCCAATTGAAGAATTAGTGACGAAAAATCAACAAGAAAACAACATCGAATTACTACCGATTGGATTAGCGCATATTTCACAATTAGAAAAATTGCCGTCTCATCACGAAGAAAACGGGGGCGTTCCAGAAGGTAAAGAGGTTTGGTAAATGTCGATTTATATACCAGAAAGAGGTGATTTTATTATCGCAACATTTGACCCGCAATCAGGACATGAACAGAAAGGTCGTAGACCTGCGCTTGTGATTAGCAATCGTTTGTTTAATCAGGCAACGGGGGCTGACAATTGTGTGTCCGATTACAAATACAAATCGCAGCATTCCGTTTCATGTCAAAGTTTCAGCCGAATCATCATTAACTGGTTTTGTTATGGTTGAACAAGTAAAATCCATCGATTACAAAAGTCGTCAGGTGAAATTCATTGAAAAAGCCAGTGATGATATTTTAAATGAAGTGCTTAGTTTGTTGGATGCTTGTGTGTACCAAAATGGTTGAGAACGAGGTTTAAATCGTAGGGGCAGACCTATGTGTCTGCCCTGCAATCCACGCAACGTTGATGATGGGCATCAATTCCCACCGTAAAACGTTCGTGAATTGCAGGGCACCCACACAGGTGTGTCCCTACGCAATAATTTTTAATTCAACGCAGAATCACAAATGAAAATAAAATTATGTTGATTGAATTCGACCCAAACAAACGTGACAAAACCTTAGTTGAGCGAGGACTTGATTTTGCCGATGCCAAAAAAGTTTTTGCTGGGCATCAATTCACTGCACCCGATAATCGACAAGATTACAATGAACCTCGTTTTATTACATTTGGTAAATTGAACGAACGAATGGTTGTTGTCGTTTGGACTCCTCGCGGCGAAAATCGCCGCATTATTTCAATGAGAAAAGCTAATGAACGCGAACAAAAATTTTACGGACACAGATTGGATTGATGAAGACGACGCGCCTGAATTAACGGATGCGTTTTTTGAACAAGCTGACGAATATAACAATGGCGTTTTGATTAAACGCGGATTCGCATCAAAAGAAATCGTCAACTTAGATTCCGACATTATCGCCATTTTCAAAGCCACAGGCGAAAACTGGCAAGCCAAAATGAATGATGTTTTACGCGAATGGGTGAAATTGCATCCAGATTTAATTGCACATTGAAGCTGTCGCTGAATTACGAAACAACGATTAAACCAATAACCATTTTTTTCAACCGACAACAGGAATAACAAAACCATGCCAAATTTAAAAACAACTACAACAAGATTTACCATTCATCCTGCTTCCTTTGAAATTGTCAAAAGGGAAGATTATCCACTTATTGAAGTGAAGTTTTATGACAATAAAGCAGATTTTAATGGCGATGGAAAGCTAGATACCGTAGCTTTAAACATTGTTAATTATCAAGTGAAAGGAGTCTCTATATTATTGAACGGCTCTAATACACCAACTATTTTTGATGTTGGTGATTACTCGAATTGTGTTAGCGTTGCCGATTTTAATGGCGATGGCAATTTGGATTTAATTACAGCAAATGGATCTGATGAGAAAAACGCCGTATCACTATTGCTAGGCAATGGAAAAGGAAGTTTTGGGACTCCAACTATCTTTGCAGTCGGAGATTACCAATCCGATTTTATTAACACTGGTGATTTTAATAAGGATGGGAAATTGGATTTAGTTGTTGCAAGTAGAGGCAGCGAATCAAGTATGAATCCAACTCTTCGCGGCAGTGTTTCTGTGTTATTAGGCGACGGTAAAGGTAGTTTCGGTACTCCCACTATTTATGCTGCTGGTTGGAGAACTAGCCGTGTTGATGTAGCTGATTTTAATAACGATGGGAAATTGGATTTAGTCACAATCGGTTCTGCCTCCAACATATCAATTTTATATGGCGACGGCAAAGGAAGTTTTAGCTCTCCATTCTCAAATATCAACGGGGTCAATACGCTATACATTGGTCACATTGATGTAGCCGATTTCAACGGAGATGGTAAAGCGGATTTATTGACTGTAATGAATTACTCTAACTATTATTCAGGCATCAATGAAATATCCGACATGTTACTTAACACGACCGTTGCTAATAAAGTATCCAAAGGTGATGTCATTATCAGCGGCGTGCTTCAACAAAATACAACGCTTACAGTTAGCAATAAACTGTCCGACACGGATGGTTTAGGAGCAATCAGCAATCAATGGCAGAGCAATAATGTTGATATTGTAGGGGCAACACAAAACACCTACGCTTTAACGCAAAGTGATGTTGGTAAAATTATTGGTGTGCGAGCAAGTTACACAGATAAATTAGGTAACTTGGAAAGTGTTACCAGCACAGCGGTTGCCAAAGTAAAAAATGTCAACGATTTGCCTACAGGTGATGTGCTAATTCAAGGTGAGCCAAAAGAAGGAAAAACTTTAACTGCCAGTAATACTTTAGCCGATGCCGATGGCTTAGGAGCAATCAGCTATCAATGGCAAGCGGACGGCAAAATAATCAAGGGCGCAACATCCGAATCTTACACACTTACACCAGCTGAACACGGCAAAGCAATTAGCGTAAAAGCAAGTTACACCGATGGTCAAGGTACAAAAGAAAGTATGACCAGTAAGCAAACGGATTTAGTGACGAATCATGTACCGACTGGCGAAATTGCTATCAATGGTGATGCTAAAGTTGGTGAAGTTTTATCAATAATGAATACGTTGGCAGATGTAGATGGTTTGGGCGATTTCAGTTATCAATGGCTGATTAACGGTTATGAGCCATATACAAGTAGTGTGATAAGCAACACCGACACTTTCGTCATACCAGAATCAAGCATGATGAGTGGTTCAACTATTGGCAAAACTATTAGCGTTAAAGTGAGTTATTTCGATGGCGAAGGTACTGATGAAGTCGTAGTCAGCAAACCAACGTTAGCCATTTCGGCTGCTAGTTCGGAGCCAACTTTTGGGAATGACAAACTTGTTGGAATGGATCAAAACGACACACTTTCTGCTTTGGCGGGTAACGACACGCTTATCGGCGGAGTTGGCGCAGATATTTTAACGGGTGGTCAAGGTGCTGATGTTTTCAAATTCAATAATGCGTCCGAAACAGGAATTACCTCTGCAACCCGTGACGTTATTACTGATTTCAACCCAAGCGAAGGCGATAAAATAGACGTTTATTCAATTTACGGTACTTTTAGATTCATTGGTAGCGATACATTCAACTTCGGTTTTGATGGTTGGGAGCAATTACGCTTTGACGCAACCAGCCACATTCTTTACGGAAACACTAACGGCGACAGCAAACCTGAGTTTTCGATTCAACTAAACGGTGTGAAAAGTTTGGTTGCTGATGATTTCATTTTGTAATTCGCCTAAAACCGCCCGTTTTTCAAAAAAAGCGGGCGGTTTTGTTTTTTCTTATCTGATTTAAATTTTAGGAGTTTTTATGTCGATTATGATTGCTGTTGACGATAGGTTAATCAATGAAGCCTTGGCGATTGGGCATTTTGAATCGAAAGAAGATATTGTTGTCACGGCGTTGCGAGAATTTATCAATCGTCACAAACAACAAAAAATAACAGCGTTGTTCGGAACGTTAGACCCAGACGCGGATTATGATTACAAATTGGGGCGTAAATCTTGAAAGTGTTAGTTGATACTTGCATTTGGTCGTATGCCTTGCGCTCAAAACATCAAAATTTTTCAGCTTATGTTGAGCAATTGAATGATTTAATTTCAGCGCAACGTGTTTTGATTATCGGCGCAATTAAGCAAGAATTGTTGTCAGGTTACAGCGATGCCAATAAATTTGAAGTGTTAAACGAACATTTGAGTTATTTTGAAAATGAAACTGTGATTGATGTGGATTATATTGAAGCGGCACGCTTTTCTAATCGTTGTCGTCAAAAAGGCATCCAAGGTTCGCATATTGATTTTTTGATTTGTGCGGTAGCGGTTCGCTTGAATGCTGAGATATTTACCACAGACAAAGATTTTGATTTTTATAAACAACATTTGCCAATTAGATTACATAAATTGACGAATCATTAGCCGCCCGTTTTTCAAAAAAAACGGGCGGTTTTGTTTTTTAATTTTTGGAGGGAGAATTTATGCCGATTTTCAGGGTTTTAAAAACATGATTGACAAAGTTTGTATTTTTACCGATTACCTCAAGTATCGAGCGGAATTACGCGGTTTTGATTTGGAAAAAATAGAACATATTTTGCGTTACTCGCAAGAACGTTATGTCGATTCTGACTCTTACCGCTTCGTTGTTATTGGTGATCACAATCAAAAATTAGTGATGATTCCTTATGAAGAAAATGACACCACAATTACGCCGATAACGATTCACGCAACAACGCGCCAACAAATCAAATTTAGATTAACGACAGGTAGGCTTACTCATGAATAAAACTAAGATGAATTATTTTCCAGAACAAGATGTTATTCACCTAGTGATAACGGATGAAGACGAAGTTGAAAGCATGGAATTAAGTCCAAATATCACCGCTGAATTGAATGAAAAGGGTGAATTGATTGGTGTTGAGATATTAAAAGCGAGTATTTTCTTGCGTGATTTTATTTTAGAAAGTACCCAAGCAAAGTTAATGCAATTACAACGAGCGCGTTATTTAGAAGCACACTGAATTTTGGCGATTTATCAATTCAAGCATTACCATCTGCTTTTTCAAAAAAGCGTGCGGTTTTGTTTTTTCATTTTCACTCGGAGAAAAATAATGACAGCACTACTTTTAGAATTAAGCGACGACCTTTACGAACCCATCAAACAACAAGCCTTAAAAAAGCACGAAAAACCTGAACAACTTGTGATTGAATTGTTGCGGCAATTATTTGAAAAGCCAAAAACTGAAACAGACGATTTTCTACAATTGGCGGGTTGTATTCATTCTGATATTGCTGATGTTTCAGGTAATCACGATTTTTATCTTGGGCAAGCGATAAAAAATGACCAATAAAATTTTTGTTGATACGTCTGGCTGGGCGAATTTTCTGGTTTCGAGCGAGCCGTTTCATTTGCAGACCAAAAATTTGATGACGAAATGGCAAAGTCAAAATGTGCAATTAGTCACCAGTAATTATGTGATTGCCGAATTAGTGGCGTTGTTGAGTAGTCCATTGAATGTATCAAAACCGTTGCAAATCAAAATTATTGAGAAAATGAAAGTAACGTCATGGTTTGAGATTATTCACATCACGCCAGAATTAGACGCGCAAACATGGGATTTGCTTAAATCACGCCCAGATAAAAATTGGAGTTTGGTTGATTGCTCAAGTTTCGTGATTATGCAAAGAGAAAGAATTTCACAATCTTTGACTTCAGACTATCATTTTGAGCAAGCGGGTTTTGTTCGATTGCTTGAACATTGAGAAAATTGGCAGTTTTTTCAAAAAGCGGGCGGCGACACGATTATGGATTTATCGACCGGCAAAAATATCCACGAAACCCGCGAATGGATTTTGCGTAATTCGTCAAAAGCACGTTTTGAATTCCGTTGGGAAGACCAATTCAACATCGGTTTAGACTCTGAAAAAGCGCGTGAATTCCACGATGAAACCTTGCCAAAACAATCGTCAAAAGTCGCACATTTTTGTTCGATGTGTGGCCCACATTTCTGTTCGATGAAAATCAGCCAAGACGTGAGAAATTATGCCGCTGAAAAAGGTATTGCTGACGAAGAAGCATTAAAAATCGGCATGGACGAAAAGTCGCAAGAATTCTTAAACAAAGGCGCGGCGATTTACCATGAAATTTGACACAGTTTATTTTTGAGAAGAAAACGCAATGACCATTTCCACTATTTCAAAACACATTGCCGTTTCTTCGGCAAATGTAACACCTTATGATGCCGGAACAGGTAGCATTGATTTCAATGTTGTTGCCGGAAGTTACACCTACACCATTTCCAATTTTGGAAATGATGATGCAATTGACTTTCCGGTGGGCAATACACCTTCTGTATTCAATAACGATTATACGGATCATAAAATTGAATTACAGTACGCTGTCTCAAATAGTAACACCGTGACTAGCATTGTATTAACTGGTTTGTCGGGAGCAGCAGAGTTTATTGGTTCGTTTAAATCATTTAATTCAGTGTTTGGTGATAACTCGATTACAAACACAGGGACGGGAGTAATTCCCACAACCATACCAACTCCTACACCACCAGTACCAACAACGACACTAACTACAGTCAGTACAAAGCCTACGCCTGGTAGTGACATCTTAATAGGAACTGCAAAAAACGATGTGTTAAGCGGTTTGGCAGGGAACGATACACTTGTTGGCGGTATCGGTGCAGACAGATTAACAGGTGGTAAAGGTGCAGACGTTTTCAAATTCAACAAGGTTGAAGAATCTGGTTTAACAAATAAAATGAAAGATACGATTATGGATTTCAATCACACCGAAAAAGATAAAATTGACCTTTCTGCAATCGATTCAAATTCAGAATTAGCCGGTGATCAAGCCTTTACATTTATCGGTGGTGCTGCATTCAGCAAAACCAACGCCGCTGGGCAACTACGTTTTGACGCAACGAGCAAAATCCTCTACGGCAGCACGGATGCCGACACAACGCCTGAATTTTCAATTCAACTTAGCGGAGTAAAGAGTTTGGTTGCTGGTGATTTTGTGTTGTAAGGCATTGCGGACGAAGATCCGTTGAAACTCGGCATGGACGAAAAGTTGCAAAAATTCTTAAACGAAGGTGCGGCGATTTATCACGAGGTTTAAGGTTTTGTAATTTTTTTGATGAGTAGCGAGGCTAGAAGCTCGCTACTCGTTAATTACAACGTTAAAAATTGGAGAACAAAAATGCCATTACCCGATGCCTTAACTGGCGATAGATGGACAGAATGCACTGCTCGCAAACTGTTGCCTTTAATTTTTTGGTGCGCTAAAACGGACGAACAATAACTTATGGTCAATTAGATAAGGAAATTGTAGATAGAGACTGGGGACACCATGTAATGGTTGTTAAATACGGTTATCCTGCGGGGGCAATAGGTAGCGCACTTATTGAAACAGAGGAAAAATGGGGGCATTTCATTCCACCAATCAACGTACTTGTTGTTAATAGGGCTACTCAATTACCAAGTCATGGAGTTGATTGGTATTTGCAAAGATATTGCAATTGCACCGGTAGAAATTTTGATATTATCGATAAAAGAGCGATTGTGGATGAAATTCATGCTGATATTTTTGCGTATGAACATTGGGAGGAGCTATTGGAAGAATATGGATTGGAATCAATTGAAAATGGCGTGAAATATGACGATGCTGAATTGGAAATAAGTAAGCCTTCAAGAGGTAGTTGGTCTTCTGAGTGCCTGTTTTAAAAGTATCAAAATCAGTCAGCCAGCCGTCCAAGCATCCAGTTAATCATAGCAATGTGAATAAAAGCCGCGCTGGAATCGGTCAAGACTTCGTAATCTCTACTCAAACGGCGATAACGGTGTAACCAAGCGAATGTTCTTTCAACGACCCAGCGACGTGGAAGTAATTGAAATCCGTTGACATCGTCCGAGCGTAAAATTGTTTGTAGAACG
>CAISXF010000071.1 GCA_903889445.1 uncultured Pseudomonadota bacterium | reverse complement strand
TCTAACGCCATTATTAACGGTGTTTTGATATGACCGAGTTTATCCAGTTCAAATAAATCTTTGATAGGGATCAGAGCGGTAGAACCTGTGACCACATCACAGAACTTTTCATCAATAATGACTATATCGGCTTTGGTTTCTAAGGCACTGTGATTCTGCGCTAGAAAGGCATGCGTCATAATCTTAACCTTGGACTGGCTAAACTGTTTAACGTAGGCGCATTCCGCATAAAAGGGGCAATTAACCGTGTGAACTTTGCCCTTTTTATCTTTCACTTTAGCGGAACAGAGGGAACTGTACACCGGTAAGCCTAATTTCCCTAGGGTGGCGGCAGCTTCATAGCGTTGGCAATTCTTCTCTTTACGTCCTTCAATAACCACAGAATCATCAATCTTGTTAGCCAGTTCATTAGCTAATTCAAGGGTAGGAACGAAAACGTGAACTTCTTTGCCATTAGCCAAGCCATTGTTTAAACATTGAATCACACTGGTCGTTTTGCCTGACCCAGCGGCAGCTTTTATAACCATTGGGTGAGGATGAGTGAAGAAATCGACGATTAAACCGTTTAAAGTTTCACTGGCAACAAAAGGAGTGAAAGGGGTAAGGGCTGGGTTGTCATCTAACTGACTTAAATCATGCGTAAAAGTATTTATGTTATTTTGATTTTGTTTGGTTTGTGATAATATAGAAACAGAAAAGCTCATCGCGCTTCTCCTGTTTTTTGTCCTTGTTTGGATTGATGGGGTTTTAAGTAAGTTGTATCTTTAATGTGTATCATAATTATCCATTGTGACTAAATGCCCTGAAAATCTCTCTCTACCGTCCAAAGTAATTCGAGATTTCGGGGTTTTTCGTATGTATTATCAGCTCGCCATTGAGCTAAACTTGCCAGATTATCACCTTTTACCTCCATTCAAACAACTAAGAATTCTTTATTTTTAGAATTCATCATCAAATCACTTCAATTAAATTCTCAAATATAAAGCGCAGCACTTCAATTATTGACACGAGTTAGTTTAAAAACTACAGTCACTGCATTAAAACTCAATTCAACTATTTATCAACATGATTATTCTTATTCGCTCAGAAAAAGGCGGTGTGGGTAAATCAACTTTGGCTACTAATTTAGCAGTATTACTAACTTCTTTCGGTAGAGATGTTGTCATTGTTGATGCTGATAGACAAAGTACCTATGCAAATTGGGCGCAAGATAGAAGTGAATCGGAGCAAATCAAAATAGATTGTATTCGACAATATGACAATCTCAAAGCAACTCTTGACAGTTTAAATTCTCGTTATGAAATAGTGATAGTTGATTGCCAAGGCAGAATTTCCCAAGAAATAAGAACTGGATTACTTGCCTCTGATTTAGTTGTCATACCATTTAAACCTTCTCAATGGGATTTGGACACACTTCCATCAATGCTTAATGTCATCAAAGAAGCAAAAGATTTCAATCAAGCACTTATCTCCTGTGCTGTTATGACAATGTCACCTACAAATCCAAATATGGACGATCTAATTTTTAGTAATTATCAAGATATAACCCTTTTAAATACCGCTATTTGTGAAAGAAAAGTGTATAAAGAAGCAGCAAGTTTAGGATTGGGCGTTACAGAATTGGACAATCAAAAGGCTAATAACGAAATAATCGGTTACAATCATTTCCTGAATCAAATCCTAAAGGTTTGCGTGATTGCCAAGTTATTGCAGTCAATAATTTAGAAGAATCATTTAAAGACAACTGTCCTCGTGCATTGATTCAAAATGTTCTCATTTTTCTTTCTCATTCAATGCGTTGTTTATCATTGGTCATATTAGTTGTCATTACACTTCACATTACGGGTTAAAGTAGAACTTCGTGCGCTCTTTTAATGACGTTTTCAAATGCGCCACTATCAAGAAGTTTCAAAAAAGCAGCCACAACAGTAGCATCAAATTGTGTTCCAGCACCGTCTTTAATCGTTTCACGCGCTTCTTCAATCATCCACGCTGGCTTTCTAAGCTGCCTGTGCGGCAGTGAACATTTTATCATCCACGCTGGCTTTCTAAGCTGCCTGTGCGGCAGTGAACAACAACTTTTTCGCACAAAATTCAAACAGAACAACGAATTACGTCACATTTTACGGTTTTACCCATTATTTTTACAGCATTCATAACACGTTGATTCCATTTGTTTTTAAAATATACGAAAAAACTTTGGTTAAAAAACGGGAACTGTACTCGTACTGCTCAAGCCGTACGTTCCGAACCGAGCCGCGCAATTATCGCTTGATTGCTCGTGACACACAACAAACAAACGAAAAGTTTCACAATTGCTGACACTTTTGATAACAACAAATGGCACGGTGGTGCGTGATTCATTAAAACGTTCTAGTTTCGACAACGCGATTTCGACATTCACATTTTCGCGTTTTGCTTTGCGTCGCGCTAAACGTAAATTGCTCGTTTTGAGTTGCAAGCGTTGAAAACACGCGAAAGTTTGAACATTTGGCGGTACATCTCGAATGTTTGTAACGTGAACATAATCGCTTAACTTTCTAAGCGTTTGTTTCGCGTTGAATTGCTCAAGCGTCGCAACGTCATGAGCAAACAACCGAATTTTGTTGCCGAGCGTGTTCGCAGCTTTGTCATATTTCGGAAACGAAACACCAACGGGCTGCAGGTTCTCCCCCCTTTGAAGGGGGGCGGGGGGGATGTGCTGTTGCTCTTTCATTTCGACAAATTTCAGATGCAGTTGTTGATAGACTTTTTGCAAAAGAAAATTGAGCGGAATCTCAACATCGAACAACAATGTAATTTCTACATAATGTTTCATAACGTTTACTCTTTATCGCTTTCGCCGAACACGCCGCCACGCACTAAAACAGCAATGACGTAATGTTCAGCGTCTTTGTTTTCTAACTTTATGCCACGAGCGAATTTGTCGAACAAGGTGAAAAAATCCACTTTTTCTTTCGGCGTTCTGAACGCTCTCCCTAAATTTGTCACTGCGCCGTAAGGTTCAATCGCAATCGGTTTACCGTGTTCTTCAAAATCAGGATACCAAGTGTCAATGGAACGAAGAGCATTACCGATTTTTTGTGAATGTAACGCGGCAATGTTTTTGACATGATACAAAATTTTACTTTTTTTAGATTTGCTGTTGCCTTTATCCAGCACCAACTCTTCACTCGGATAAACATCTTGAGCGCGACCAATTTGCGCGTAAGCGTTAATTTCTAAAAGTAAGAATTCTGTTTTACCCGATAACGTTTCAGCGATTTTCACCGCTAAATTTGCAACATCCGCATTTGAATTTTCAAAGTTTTGCGTGCTGATTTGCGTGGCATCAAATATCCACGCCGTTTCAGAATTAGAAACTTTAACGTGAATTTCAAGCTGTTCAACACCAACACGATTGCGCCACAAAAAACGTCCGTTGGCGATATTAGTGGTGTAACGTTTCGCCAATTCGGTGAAACCTTCTTCGGCGATATAGCTTTTCACCGCCGATTGATAACTTTCATAAAACGCCGCATTGTTGCACGCCGAAGGGGTTTCAACGCCGCTGAGAATTTTCAACGTAAAGCTCAATTTTAATGTGTCCTGTTCGGGTAAAAGTGAACAACTATCGACCGTTTGCAAATTGGCTTTTTCAACTTCGGCATCCAATTTCATCGGGTCATCTTGCAACGCTTTTTTCAAACGATTTGAAATAGTGCCGCGCACGGATTTTTCACGCAGTTCCAACGGTTCGGCTTTCACATAACGATCCGCCCACGTTGTGCCGTACAAATAACCGTCTGACGGAACGAGTTTTTTCTCGAACGCCAAAACGGACGCTTTATCATCTTTTTTTGTAGCCATGAGATTTTTCCTTATTGTGAAGTAATGTTATTTTTACAAAGGTACAAATTATTTTCTACATCTGCGGAATACTGCCAAAGTATTTCGTCTAAGTTTTTGATTCTGTGCGGCATAACGAATTCACCCAGCGTCACGACGCTTTCTGCAAAACGATGGGGCGTTGTCATATCCCGCGCATTTTCAGCTTTCCCCAAATTACTAATTCCATGAAAACCTGTCGCAATCGGAACAATCCAGCCTTTAATTTTACGGCTTCGTGTCCATTCAATGCTGCCATCTTCATTTTCAACGCACCGATGTTGAATCGTTAAATAATCGAGCAACGTATCAATCGCATCTTGCTCTCCCCCCTTTGAAGGGGGGCGGGGGGGATGTGCATCAATCATCAACTCACGTCGTTCAATCAAAACGTAACTTGGCATCAGTTTTCGCATCAATGCGCGATGCGTAACTTCATCATGAATAGTCAACAATTCAATTTTGCCGCAGCTTAAAATATCACCACTAGCCATTTTCAAGCGTTGCAAACACGCCATGACTTGGTCAATCAATTCGCTGTCATCAAATGGAAGATTTTCAACTTCAATAATCAACGAAACATCCAAATGACAACGAGCTTCTTCAATAAACGCGGGACGACCGCCATCTTTATCCAGTGGATTCCCCGTGCTAACAATAGAATGCACATAATCGCCGCGCCCTTTGTGGGTTTGTAAATTCAAATCATGACACGCAACGCCGACACTTTTAAATTTCAACTCTTCAAAATCCGCTTGATTCAATTTTCGTTGTAGTGCATGAACCGCTCCAAGCCACGCCGTCATCGCTGGGAAACCAATCGTATAAGGACTTGAAAGCGCGTTGGCATTTTTAATTTTAATGTGTGGCAATAACAAAATACTTTTCATAACAAACCGTCCTGATTTTCTTCAATGAGCGTTCTAATTTCTCTCAATTCTTCATCACCCAATAACTCCGCGTCTTTACCGATCACTTTTTTGTAACCGTCTAAAAACCAATGCGCTAATTCTTTAATAACACGGGTTAGCCATTCATCACTATTCCCACGCTCTTCTAAAAATGCGTCATCGAGCCAAATTCTTTGATAAATGGGTAAATTAGTTTTTTCTGACCAACCCGCGTCAAGTTGGCGAAGTTGCCACGAACGTTCGATAATTTTATCCATCACAAAACCAATCACATTATCGCGTCCGTCACGAATGTTGATGTTATTGTGTTTTGCAATCAACAACCGATGAAATACTTGAAAACTATCCTTGTACAAACGGGGGTAAATGCTGTTTTTAAAAAAATCTGAATGCGGTGGCTCAACATCCCGTTTTTTGAATTGTGGAGGAATACACGGTAATAAGTACGTTTCACCGTGAAATTTGTTGTTTAAAACGCTGATATTTTGAGGCTTCGTGCCGCCGAATCCCATAATCGTTAAATTGTATAATTCATCAAAACCCTGTTCATTGAACGCGCCATTTTTTTCGGCTTCACGCGCCAATTTGGTTTGTTCTGAAAATCGGATATTTTGAATTTTCTCTTTCAACGCAAATATCAAACCAGAAGGCGTTAAAACAGAAAGTAGGTGGTAATCATCGGCGACGGGGAAATAAACTTGTTTGACTTGTCCGCTCGTACGAACTTTTGAGGATTTGTCTTGTTTGATTGCTAAGAAATTATTGCGTAATTCATCGAACGATATTGAAGCGAGTTTTAACTGTTTCTGAATTAAATCCGTGTTTTCTTCTAAATGCGTTAAAACGGTTTTGCCATCTGCTAAAATCAGCGATAAGAATTTATAAACATCCATCGCAGCGGCATTACCAAAAACATCCAATTCAGAATTCGCATTCCCAGAACGCAAAAAACCATCTTCACGATATTCACTTTGGGAAATAATTGAGCTTGTTTTTGCACTTGGGTGAGTAAATTTACTCGGATGACTCACTAATGATAATTGCCCCGTGCGTCTTGCTGCATCCAGTAGCCAATTTTCGGGATGAAAAGTTTCATTTATCTTACTGATTTGTTCTTCATCGCTAACGCCTTTCAATTTAACTGCTTTGCGCTCTGATAAAAACGTCACGATTGCTTCGTCCAACATTTTGCCGCCTTTTGTTAATTACTGAAATTTTGTAGCAGTATGGGCTGATTGAAATAAAAATCAATCCTGTATATTCAAATTTCTTTTACAAAAATTTTTTATCAATTAGAATAGCAGCACTGCTGAATAAG
Organism: uncultured Pseudomonadota bacterium; assembly: GCA_903889445.1. Lineage (GTDB taxonomy): Bacteria > Pseudomonadota > Gammaproteobacteria > Methylococcales > Methylomonadaceae > UBA10906. The sequence continues at coordinate 7,090 of CAISXF010000071.1, read as the reverse complement.
TAGTTTAGAAATGTATTTTCAAATTTGTTTTAAATTGTTCACTGCCGAACAGGCAGCTTTTAGAAAAACGAAAAACAGGTGATTATTTCGCCTGTTTTGTCGTAATCATCCCAAATTGTTCAAAATACATAAATCCATTCGGGCGGTCTTCTGGCAAACTAATTTCCCCGTATCGCAAAGCGGCATCTTTTAAGGTCATTGATTTTTTCAATGCTAACGATTCAATCAATTCCGCGTAATCTCTGTGCAACCAAAGACGATTTAAAAATTTTTCGCTTAATTCGCGTTTTTCGATTCGTTTAACTGTTTCACAATTCGCTATTCTGCCCTTGTCGTTCTTTTCCACAAACTGCCATGTTTCACCATCGTCTTCCGAAATTAAATACAACTTCATTTGCCTTTCGCTCGAACGAAACGGTGTCAAAACTTGTGGTAATGCTGTCAAAAACCAACATGAACTCAGCCAACCTTCTAAATTTTCAGCTCCTTTTTTATCATAGGCAGTCAATAATTGACTAATAACGTGATGTTCTAAATCCGCTAAATTCGTTTGCGATTCGAGATTCGCCTTTCGTTGAATGCGTGGAATCGCGTTAATCGATTGAGCAATCGCCGCTTCATCAATCAGTTTTTTCAAATCGTGCGTTTGTAAATGATGATGCTCAGATTCGTACCCAGGTCTACAAAAAACAGCATTTTCTTCAGAGCGCAACAAACCATTTAAATTATATTGAAGCAACGAAATGTTCGGAGCTTTTGGAATTTCATCGTATCGATGACGCAAAACACGTCCTGCTAATTGAATAATCGAACGATAAGAAGAGGGTTCAATAATCGCAAAATCAAAATCGTGATCGCGCCCAACTTCTTCAACGGGCGTTGCAACAACAATGAAAATCACATTTTGCGCGGTACTTTCCGTTAAATGCTGACGAATAATTGGATTGTCAAAAGGCGCGTTTGGATTTCCACGTTTCAAAACATGATCAAGATGCTTTTCTTGTTCACTTCGCATCAACATCACTTGTTGACTGTGATACGCCATAATTTTCACATCAAAATCAGCTTCCCAATCACACTGCATTAAAAATTCAACAACTTCAACGCACGGCGAAATGTTTGCTATTCGCACCACACCGAACGAAACGTGTTTGCCTGTCTTGGAATCAATTTTGAAGTGCCGCGAATGTTGTTCAACAATCGATTTGGCGATGGTTTCAAAATAACACGCTGTTTTATTTTCGTTGTCGGAATCTTCCTTGAGCTGTTCAAGCAAAATTATTTCGCCTTTGCGTTTTACGGGTTCTGAAAGTAATTTTTTCACACGCTTTTCAATAAATTTTGCGTGAGCGACGTTGAATTCAACGTGACTATTTTCTTTTGCTGTTATCGATTCAGTTTGCGTTGAAAATTCATCAATCCACGCACAACCAACGGTTTTTTTCACGTCGCGTGAATTCGCAAAAATTTGCCAACCCGCTTGATACGCATTGAAATAACCTTCAGCCAAATCAGGCGGAATCGTCGCAGAGGAAATCATTACTTTTCGACCCAACATTCCCGCCAGATGAATCAAGCGTCCAATTGCGACTAAGTCATCACCATCAAAATCATCAATTTCGTCAATCACTAAATCCGACGACATCAAACGCAAGCTCGGTAAAATATATTTTCCACCTCGTTTGGTTTCAGTTGCCGCCATTAAATGGTCGATGGTGCAAGCCAACACGGGGGCGTATAAAAATTTTCTGTCGCGTTCTTGACGTAAAACCGTCGCAAAACCTTCTTCTGGGATTGCACATTCAAAATCTACGTCATCATCGAGTAAATCTTCACCCGATTCTGAACCGCTTTCTTCATCGTTTAATTTTTCAGCAAGTGCGTCTTCTTTATTTTGCTCATATAATTCCATGACAGCTTTCGAGCCAATTAAAACGGCTAATTCGGAACTGTCCAAACCAATTCGATTACGATATTCATCGCCAGTTTGTAGCGTCAAAGTCCGTAAACCCAACGCTAAAACATACCGTAAACTGTCCGCTTCAGGCGATAACGCTCGTATAATTTTGGCGTTCGCAAAGGTTTTTCCCTGCCCTGTACTTGCCATATTGACAGCAAAAAAACCGAACTGTGATAAATGTTGCGTAGCTTCACTTTCACGCCACATTTTAATTTTTGTGACAGCGGTGTCTTGCCAAGAAAAGCGCGGAGGACTTTTCTTTTTCAAGTTACGAATATCGGTTGCAAAAGGTAATTGCAATTCAAATTGCGGCAAAAAATGTGCAGTTTTCAACGCATTTTCAGCAACACCGACTAAATGCTCATCGAGTTTCTGTTTCGGCTTACCCGTTTTTCGGTCAGTATTGGCGATGGGTTTAAACTCAGTCTGCCACTTTACATCTGCACCTTGTGACGAATAATAATGATCGCCAAGCATCAAAGATAAACGCGCATGATGCAGAACTAACCGCCACGCGCCATTTGCAATTGCGGTATTTGCAGATGTTTCACAATTTTGTGTTTTAGTTGCCCACTTCTTTGCGTCTTTGAGCCATTGCTGTGATTGATGTGGCAAACCATCTGGAAATTTTAAACATTCCGCCAAATCGCCCACATTTTGATAACCAAAATCGGCAGTGATAATGGAAAAAAGCTGTTTGAAATCTTTAGGCGTTTTATCTCTTTGTAATTCTTGCTTATTTTTATCTTGTGGTAGCGGCAAACGATGATGCGATAAAACTAACCATGCAATCAAACTCGCTAGTGGTGGTAAACTTTTAAGCGGATTTTTGATTGTGGCTAAATTTTTAGTGATTTCGGTTTCGTTAATTTCACCTGCGGCTAAACGCGCTAGCCATTCTGAATCTTGTTTTGCCCCATTTACAAACGCATGCAGCAATAAACAAGAAACCCACTCATGGCGAAGCGGATTGCTGATAGCTTTCTTTGACCTCGCAGGCTTTAATTTATCTTGAAAACAAGTCGATGCTTTGCCCCAATCGTGAAACAACGCCGATAACGCAGTTAAACTTTTAATTAGCGGTAAATAATGCCAATCATTTTCGTATTGCGTGTTAATCACATTTTGTTTTGTTGTATGAACAGGAACAAAACCTTGTGAGTTAAATTTACTACGATTACCCACAATCCAATCTAATTCTGAACGGTTATAACCGTGTATTCTGTGGCAAGAAACAGCAGTATTTTTAGTTGCAGTTTGGCGCAATAATTTTTTAACCGCTTGCAATCCTTCCTCTGTGATAAGTGTTTGCCAGACGTTCGTCCCAATCCGATTCGCAAAACTATCCAACACACGGCGAGTTTTGTTCAGCGCATTTTTTTCGCACTGTGAAACGAATGTAACCATCATAATACATCGCCTTCTAAACTCATTTTTTTAACTGCGTCAAACATAAAATCTAACGTTTTGTGTTTAGCAAAGGCTTGCAAACAGTGTTGTCGGAATTCTTGCTCACTCATTTCGGCTTTCGCACAAACGAACGCGGTGGGTAAAACAATCGCATCTTTAATCAAATCTGCAACATCAAAAACCAACGCACCGCGCCGTGTTTTACCGTGCATAACTGCAAATCCATGTGGAATTCCCAAAACCCAAAGTGTTGTTGCAGCTAAACCGTAAGCTAAATAATTACCGTGATTTAAAAAGGCGTTAGCGTCGTCATCGCTATCTCGACTACGCACAAAACCGTTTTGTTTAGTACACGTTGCAGCAACTTTGTAGAGACGTTTGGTAAATGCGGCTTCAACTAACATCAATTGGTTAACGTTTGTACAAGGTTCTATTTTCTCTGAGAATGTTTTTAATGCTTGTTCAGTTGCAACATCATCAAGATGAAATCCTTCGTTTTGCAAATCTTTATCTTTCGACCAAACCTGTTGAATATAAACTAATCGTAAATGTTGAAATTGTTTAGCGACTTTTAAGCGTTTTAATTCTTCAAACCAAAATGACATCCAACCTTGTAAGTATTCTGTCGGACGATATTCACTCTGTGGGGAAAGCCATTCCACTTCAGTAGCTGCAATTAACGGCGTTCCACCGTTTCCACTAAAGCCAATTAAAACACCCGCCAAGGCAAGCATTCTGACCGCTGCTTGTGTAATCGAAGTGCCAATTCCTAACAAAATTACCGTTGTATTTGCAATCGGGATATTCCAATACTGCTTTTCGGCTTTTGCATCTGTTAGATAAACGACTCGACCGTCCTTAACATTGACTCGGCATTTTTCTAAATAAAAAATGTTAGCGCGTTTAGAATGAAGAATTGCTTTTAAATCGGTGAGATGTTCTTTGTAAAGCCGCGTAGTATTTATCATCAATTAAAAATCCGCTTATCAGGAATATCTATAGTTAGTCGTTTCATTGGTTCACTCTGAGCCGTATCACAGTTTTCTACCTACCCAGACATCGGTTTCGGGTGCTGAAATTTTGTTTGTTTGCTTTGTACCAATAGCTACCTTTTTTGTCGTACTCATAATGTCATCCCCACTAATTCATTTTTAACGGCTTCTATTTCCAATGCGGCTAAACCTTCTAGACTCATTTCAAAACAGATTTACTTTGTGCAGCCGCTTCGGCAAATATCATTCGTTGAGTAAAGGCTCGGCTTCACGAGCCGCTGCCCAATCCAAAGCACTGCCTTGAGAATCGGCAACAATCAGCAATACTCTTGAACCATCTAAAGCAAAACTTACTTCTAAATTGACGCTGAGAGTAGTTTTGCCCATACCACCATTTTGATTTAGAACGCCTATAATCATAATTATTTATTGGTTAAATTAAGGATTTGTAATTTTACAGAACGCCGTAATGTAGCAGTTCCAAACACCGGATTCCAAAAAATTTGTTGATGGACTCTATTGGGTACACGCGCCACCCGCGCTGTAGGAAGTATGGCGGGGGTCATGTCGCACAAATAGCCTCGATTTTACTCCAAACTGAGTGCGCCGAAACGCCCCGCATTATTCGCGGCTTGCAGCGATTTTAGTATCATTTTTCACTTTTAAACAAACCGCAATTAGTGCGGAGTATAAAACGTACCAACATTTAAAAAAACTTTAAAAACAATATTTTATGATGTGGCGTAAAAATAGAGTGTTTATTTTTATTTGTTTTTGTGCTTTCAATTTATGGCGTTTCGGCTTTTATCAGTTTTTTGCAGAAAACCGCATGAATGGGCAATGATTCCGGCACGCTCGGTTTGGATCTCAAGGTCAATCTTACTCTTCGTTAGCAATATGCCCGTTGTGTGTAATATGTTGCACACGATAGCGGTTTCTTCAGTGCCATCAAGCAAACAATCTTGGTAATAATTATTACGCCATCCATTGAAAGTGTGTGATTTGTAATAATACAAAATACTACAAATCATATACTTTTCGTTGAATCAACCGTTACCATGTAACATGACACGCACCAATACCATTGGTATCGCGTTAATCATCCAGAAATACGCCCACCAAAACACCCTGCATAAAATACACCCGCTAGCCATTTTTCAGAAAAACAACCATAAAAAAATTATTGTTTTTAACTAATCGCAACTAGCGCCCATTTAATTATCGTGCCAATTCTCTGCGAGCCTTGTTTTTGACGGCTTTAGATTATTTTTAATGTTGGAGTGAAAAATGATGGGTTGACTTTTCAAATCTTCGATTTAAGTTGCGAAAATCAATTAAGCGATACCGTTATATGTGCTATTTTCTAAATGCGTCTTAAATCGCATTTTTGTTGAATATCCGTTTTTTGATGCAGAATGGGTGATAGGCGAGGTTGGAAAATAAACGATTATGGCGTGAAGCCTTGTCCGCCGCGGCTTGCGAGGGTGTCATGCAGCAAAGGTGCAAAAGACATAAAAACCGCCTGCGAAATTTACCCATTTCCGTTTACAATTTCGCGGGGAATATCTTCTGATGTCTTTGGTCGTATCCAACTACATCGCAATAATTTTAATTTAGAGGAATTAACAATGGCTACAGAAAAAAGACAGTGTGCAATTGAAAAACGTAAAAAAGCAACGTTAAAAAAAGCAACGTTAAAAAAGGCGACAAAAACAGCGGAAATAAAAGCAAAAAAATTAAAAGAAAAATTTAACGACAATAAAAACGAAGTTATTGAGAAAATGATTGAATTTGGTATTTATGAAGAATCGCTAAAAAACCCAAATTGGTTTCTAGTTCACGGGGATTACCTTTTTGCTTGGCAAGATGGTGAGTATAGCTATATGTACACGACTGATAAAGGCGAAATGGCACGCCTCTTAAAACTGAGTGATAAATACTGCGAAAGAGAAATCACCGAATTTTAGGCGTAGCTATGCCGTAGAAGTCAAAATCACAAATTTTGAGAAATCATTCCCATGTCAAAAACGCGCGGATATTCCTCAAACGAATGGAGAAACTCCGTCACCACTTCCCAACCTTTTTCAGCAAAATCGAAGAATTCCGCACGCAAATCATTTTTCACAATGAATTTCCATTGCACGGGCGATAACATCCCAATTTCTTCACCGTCGCCTTCTAATTTCTCCGCCAATTCTTCGTCGGAAATATCATTAACGCCGTACTTTTCTTTCAGTGCGTGTTTTAAAAATATCAAACTGAGCCAAAAATGTGAACATACACAATTTTGCCAGCATGAAAAAGAAGCGACTTCGACCAGTAAAACGTTATCCAACAGATTTAAACGACAAAAAATGGGCTTGTGTGGTCCATTATTACCACCAGCGTGGGATGGTGGTCGCCCGAGAAGTATCGTGCTGCGAAATTTAATCAACGCGATTTTGTATATCACTCGGGCAGGCTGTGCATGGCGATTATTACCTCACCTATTTCCCAAGTGGCGGACTGTTTATGGTTATTTGAGTCGCTGGAAAAAAGACGGAATTTGGCAGCGGATTCACGATACGTTACGCGCCTGGGTCAGGCAAAAAATGGGAAAGCACAAACATCCAACAGCAGGTTCTATCGACAGTCAAAGCGTTAAAACAACCGCGTTAGCGGGCATCAAAGGTTATGATGTTTACAAACACATCCAAGGTCGTAAACGCCATCTTTTGGTAGATACACT
>CAISXF010000070.1 GCA_903889445.1 uncultured Pseudomonadota bacterium | reverse complement strand
AAGGTCGTGACTTGTTACGATGCAATGCTAAACATCCCACCCCTATTTGTCAAACTCGTTTGCCGTAAAACTATAAAAATTTACGGTAATACATGAGATATGTGAACTACGTCACAGTTTTTTATACGATAATACAAATTAGCCACTACATCAAACGATTTACGTTTAGCGCATGACAAACCCAGAGACAAATGGATTACGCTTTCGACAAAATCAATTCCAAAACAAATTTACTGCCAAAGTAACCCAATAATAGCAGCAAGAAACCCGCCAATATCCAATTCACCGCGATACGTCCACGCCAACCGTAACGTTTTCGTCCAATTAAAATGGCGCAAAAAATCGCCCACGCTAATAAAGATAACACTGTTTTATGCACTAAATGCTGGGCAAATAAATCGTGTAAAAATAAAAACCCCGTTCCCAAAGATACCGTCAACGCTAGCACGCCCGCCGCAATCATTTGAAACAACAGCGTTTCCATTGTTTGTAACGAGGGTAATAATAAAATGAAACGAGTCGGCGGATGTCGTTTTAATTGACTATTTTGCATCGCTAGCAAAATTGCCTGTAATGCCGCCACCGTCAACAAACTAAACGCCAGCACCGAGGTCAAAATATGCACCGCCATCGCACCAGTATGCACCGGAAACAAGTGTGGCAATGGACGAATGATAGCTTCCAATCCCAAAATAATTGCCGCTAATGGAAATAATACCAAACCTAATTTTTCGACCGGCTTTGTCATCGCCGTCAACAACAACACCAACACAACACCTAATATATTCAGTGAGGCGACGCTCAACACGTCAAAACTAAAACCATTTTGTTGCTGACAAAGTAGTCCAATATATAGAGTGTGTAAACTCGTTGCTAACCACGCAAATAACAACGATTTACGCGGCGCAACAAAAGCGCGAAGTTGCCACGCCAACCAACCCGCGTTAATGCCGTAAGCGAGCATCGCGCTAATTGCAATAAATTTCATCATAATCCACCTCGATTTTTGTTAATGCTTGCGCGGTTTGTCCTACGCCTTTTGCCTTAATTAGCCTTGTGTTACTATAACATTGAACCTCGAGCCAACGCTTTTTGTTAGCTCGTTTTATTATTCGCGTTATTCATTTCGAGTCTCACCATGTTTGATAATTTAACCGACCGTTTAAGCAACACGCTCAAGAAACTTAAAGGTCAATCGCGTCTCACTGAAAGCAACATTCAAGAAACGTTACAAGAAGTGCGCGTCGCGTTATTAGAAGCCGATGTCGCCTTGTCCGTTGTTAATGATTTTCTGGAACGTGTAACCGTTGGCGCATTAGGACAAGATGTCCAAAATAGTTTAACGCCAGGTCAATCGATGATTAAATTGGTGCAAGCCGAACTCATCAAAGTCATGGGCGAAAAAAACGAAACGTTAAATCTTAACGCTCAACCGCCTGCCGTGATTTTAATGGCGGGTTTGCAAGGTGCGGGTAAAACAACCACGGTGGCAAAATTAGGACGTTGGCTGCAAGAAAATAACAAAAAGAAAGTCGGTGTAGTGAGTGCTGACGTATATCGTCCCGCCGCGATTAAACAGTTGGAAATGTTGGCAAATGAAGTCAATTTAGTTTTTTTCGACAGTGACATTACGCAAAAACCGATTGATATTGCGCGGAATGCGATTGAAGCCGCCAAACGCAAATTTTTAGATGTGATTATCATCGACACCGCCGGACGACTGCACATCGATGACGAAATGATGGGCGAAATTAAAGCGTTGCACGCGGCGATTAAACCAGTCGAAACGCTTTTTGTAGTCGATAGTATGACGGGGCAAGATGCCGCAACTACCGCGAAAGCGTTTAATGATGCGCTGCCCTTGACGGGTATTATTTTGACCAAAGCGGACGGCGATGCAAGAGGCGGCGCGGCGTTGTCGATTCGACACATTACGGGCAAACCGATTAAATTTATCGGCATGGGTGAAAAAACGGATGCGTTAGAGCCGTTCCATCCTGATCGTATGGCTTCACGGATTTTAGACATGGGCGATATGCTCAGTTTAATTGAGCAAATCGAACAAAAAGTCGATAAAGAAAAAGCGCAAAAGCTGGTCGATAAACTCAAAAAAGGCAAGAATTTTGACTTGGAAGATTTTCGCGAACAGCTGATTGAAATGCAGCGCATGGGCGGCATTAGTTCGATGATGGATAAGCTACCTGGCATGAGTGCCATGCCATTGGAAGTAAAAGAAAAAATGAACGATAAATTATTGGCGCGGCAAATTGGCGTAATCAATTCGATGACCATGCAAGAACGCAGGTTCCCCGATTTGATTAAAGGCAATCGCAAAAAAAGAATTGCGGACGGCTGCGCTCAAGAATTAAGCGACGTAAATCGAATGCTGAAACAGTTCATGATGATGCAAAAAATGATGAAAAAACTCAAATCGGGCAATATGGCAAACATGGTGCGGGGCGTGAAAAGTCAAATGCGTAACTTGCGACGTTAAGTTTTGTGTTTTATGTTGTTTTATCAATAAAAATGAGTAGAATAACTCGATTTATTTTAGCAAATTATTTTAAGGATTACAGATGGTAACTATTCGACTTTCGAGAGGCGGTTCAAAAAATCGTCCATTTTATCAAATCGTTGTAACAGACAGCCGTAACAGCCGTGATGGTCGTTACATTGAACGTCTTGGCTTTTTCAACCCGTTAGCGCGTGGCAATGAAGAACGTTTACGTTTAGACAATGACCGCGTCACGCATTGGAAATTAAACGGCGCACAGCCTTCAGAGCGCGTTGCGAAATTGATTAAAGATTCGTTAAAAGCAGCAGCGTAATTGATTTGAATCAGGAAAAGCAACTCCACGTTGGAAAAATCTCCGGCGTTTTCGGTATCAAGGGCTGGATAAAAGTGTTTTCTTTTACCGGTCATCGTGAAGATATTTTGAAGTATTCGCCGTGGTTGTTGAAAAAAAATAATTCCGTCAAAACGGTTGAAGTCATTGTGGGTCAATTGCAAAGTAAAGGTGTTGTCGCGCAATTAAAAGGTGTCAATGATCGGAACGAGGCGGAAGCGTTAATCGGCTGGGATATTTTCATTGATTACGCGAAATTACCACCAGCTAAACATGGCGAATATTACTGGTCTGATTTGATTGGTTTACAGGTCGAAAACACCGAAGGCATTTTGTTGGGCGTGATTGATAGTTTGCTTGAAACAGGCGCAAATGATGTGATTATTGTGCAAGGTGAAGCACGCCAACACGCCATTCCGTTTATACGCGAACAAATTATTTTAGAGGTTGATTTAACCGCCCGAAAAATGCGCGTTGATTGGGATGCAGACTTTTAAATGCGTTTTGATGTGATTACGCTGTTTCCAGAAATGGTTAAACAAGCGGCAGCTTGTGGTGTGACGGGCAAAGCGATTGAAAATGAAATTGTGACGCTCAACGTTTGGAATCCACGCGATTACACGCAAGACCGTCACAAAACTGTCGATGATCGTCCTTTCGGGGGCGGACAAGGAATGGTCATGAAATACCAGCCTTTGCACGACGCAGTAACCGCCGCAAAAATTAACGCGCAAAATGATTGTAAAGTGGTGTATTTAAGTCCACAAGGCAAGCCGCTCACGCAAGCGTTACTCAGCGAAGTGAGTCAATTATCACAATTGATTTTGGTGGCGGGACGTTACGAAGGCGTGGACGAACGATTTATTCAACACGATTGTGATGAAGAATGGTCGCTGGGCGATTACGTTATCAGCGGCGGTGAATTAGCCGCATTGATTGTCATTGATGCCGTAACACGCTTGTTACCGAACGTGTTGGGCAACCAGCAATCCGCGTTACAAGATTCGCACAGCGACGGTTTGTTGGATTACCCGCAATTTACACGCCCTGAAATGGTTGATGAAAATGCAGTTCCAGACGTTCTATTAAGTGGTCATCATGCCGATATTGAACGCTGGCGCATGAAACAAGCATTAGGGCGAACGTGGCAAAAACGCCCCGATTTATTGAAAAAGAAAACATTAAGTGCCGAGCAAGAACGCTTATTGGCACAATTTAAAGTTGAAGCAGACTAAGGTTTAAGAATGAATATTATTGATGAAATCAACCAAGCACAAATGAAACAAATTCCTGATTTTAAATCAGGCGACACCGTCATCGTGCAAGTGCGCGTGAAAGAAGGCGAACGTGAACGTATTCAAGCGTTTGAAGGTATCGTTATTGCGATGCGTAACCGTGGTGTAAATTCTGCGTTTACCGTGCGTAAAATTTCACACGGAACAGGTGTTGAACGTGTTTTCCAAACACACAGCAACATTATCAGTGAAATTATTGTGAAGCGTCGTGGTGCGGTTCGTCGTGCTAAATTGTATTATTTACGCGATTTGACTGGTAGAAAAGCACGCATCAAAGAAAAATTGGCGGTTAAAGCAGCATAATTGACAAGTCGTGATTGATAGGAAAGGCAGCGTTGAGCTGCCTTTTTTTATGAGTCTACGTCGATTTATGGTTATTTTTTACGCGAAAATCTCATCATGCACGGACTTAGAAATTGCAAAAATCAAGAAACGTGATGTTCGACTTTTAGACCAAAACCAAGCCATCAGAATACAAAATTGGATTCAAAAATGTTCCCAAAGTATGAGCAAGAATTTTGCGGATAAATCGATTTTTTGTGTTCATGTTAGAATTCTGACGTTGGGTACGCTGTTGCTGTGTACTTCCTCATTCTGGCTTCTTAGCTACAGAGTGGTGAAATAAGGTATTTTTCAGAGACATTCCTTTCGGGCATGGAAAGCTAAACTAAGGAATCCCCGCTCTTTAGTCTTTAGGCAGCGGTGAATATCAACATGTGCTGCTCTTGCTTTTTCACATACGGGCGGGGAAACCGGCTTAGGTTTGTCAACGGTGAGTAGCATTATGCCGAAGGTCATATTTTGATTGATTCCAAACAGAGTCAACTGAACCAAGGTACGACGTTCCGATTGTTATTTCCAATGCCTCCAAAAATTTAAAAAAAAGCTCCCTTTACATTGATGCAAAATGGGGGCTTTTTGTTATTTACGATTGAACGGGGCGTTTTTCTAATTTACGTTGTAACGATCGCCGGTGCATATTCAACGCCCGCGCCGCTGCTGAAATATTGCCGTCGTGTTGCATAATGACTTTTTGTAAATGTTCCCATTCCAAGCGTTTCACCGACAGCGGTATATTGCTAATGGTGGCGGACGAATCGCCTTCGTTTTTATGTAATGCTCTGACAATTTCGTCGGCATTAGCGGGTTTTGTTAAATAATGGGTCGCCCCTAATTTAATGGCTTCTACCGCCGTGGCAATACTCGCAAATCCGGTCAACATCACAATGCGCGTATTGCTATCGAGTGAAATCAGTTTTTTAACCAATTCCAAACCCGATTCAAATCCAATTCGTAAATCAATCACCGCATATTCGGGTAAATTTTGTTCAGCCAGCGCGATTCCTTCCGCGACATCGTAAGCCACTAATACGTCATAATTTCGTTTTTCTAGCGCACTTTTTAATACCATGCAAAAAGTTTGATCGTCATCGACCAATAATAAACGTGGATTGTCGAGTTCTTCAATAGCTGTCATTTTCTTCGGTCTCGTTGGTTGTTAATAAGGGTAAAGTAATGGTGACTTGTGCGCCACCCTCGGGATTATTGGTGAAGTCAATTTTGCCTCCCAACCGTTGCAAGGTCGAATAGCTTAAAAATAATCCTACGCCTAAACCTTGTTTTCGGCTGACAACAGGTTGTTGACCGGCGAATTCGATAATATCGTCAGAAAAACCTGCACCAAAATCACAAATTTTAAACGTGGCGGACTGTCTGTTCCACGTCGCGTGGAATTCAATGCCTAATTTAGGTTGGGTGGCTTCGGCGGCGTTATTTAAAATATTAATCAGCGAATGCGTGAGTGTTCGTTCGGCGATAATTTTCGCCTCTAAATACACCTCGGAATCGATAAATAAATTTAATTTTGTACTCACTTTATGCGTCCGCCATTGGGTAATCACTTCGTCGAGATAGTCGCTGAGTATCATGACATTGCCCGATTCAGCACGCATTTCACCTGCCGATGCAGACATCACTGATAAAGCCTCTTTACACCGGTGGATTTGATTTTGAATAATATCCATTTTTTCGTACAAATCGGGATGATTGCGGTACGAATCATCTTGCGTGAGTTCGTGGACAATAATGGCCATTGTTCCCAACGGTGTTCCCATATCGTGCGCGGCACTAGCGGCTAATGTTCCGAGGGCGACCACGCGCTCATCGCGCAACGCATTTTCCCGTGCCTCCGCTAAACTGCGTTCACGAATTTTTAATGTTTTCGCCAGTTCGACCACGAAGAAAGCAACCAATCCGGCACTAAATACAAAACCAAACCACATGCCAAAAATGTGCAGATTAAAATAATTTCTATCATGCAGCGTGTGCGATTGATTGCTGATTTCTAAATCAGTCACCGCCCCAGAAAAGTTAATCGCCGAAGCGTGATTTAAATGTGGAGCAATCGATGGCAATGGAACGTTATAAACCATGAGCATTGTGTACATGGAAGTCGTCAGTATCACCATATACCAGGCATACGTCGGAGGCAACATAATCGCGGTAATCATGAGCGGCAATAAATAAACCCAAATAATCGGATTCGACGCACCGCCGGTTAAATAAAGTAATCCGGTAATCGCGATAACATCTAAAACCAATTGGGAAAAAATTTCTCGCGTGGTGACGGGCGAACTGTCTTGTAATCGGAGCCAAGTGTAAATGTTGATGGCTGCAATACTGGCAATAATCCACGATAATTGGCGGAGTGGTAATTTAATGTATAAGCCGTAAGTGCAGACGAAAATTAAAAAAGTTTCGCTAAATAACATTAAATTACGCAACACAAATAGCCATTTTAAATTTTGGCGGACGGATAATTCGGATTTAGAAGCAGCAGAAGAAAACATAAAGACTCTTGCAACAAAGGAAAATTAAGTTGTGCGTAGTGTAAAGTGATTTTGAAATTTAGACAGTGTTGAAAACGATGTGGACAACCTGCGACAATTTGTCGCATTTTCTTAGATGTGGTTTGTTGTTATGATGTGCCAACTTTATAGATTTCCTAAACTATTTTTTTGTAGCTGACAGCTAAAGTTGTGTTATATCCTTCCTAATACCTCGGGCGACTTTATTTAAGTCGCCTTTTTTTTGCTTAAATTCCACTCGCTTTTGCTCGCGCTTCGTTTGCTCCTACACTGTCATTTTGCATATCTTTCGCGTGTGCGATAAGCAACCAGCAGTTTTTCTTTAGCGTATTATCTTTTCCAGCTAATAAAGCAGATTTTTTCGCTAAATCTTCCGCTAATACTGGCTTCGATTGCTTCAATCGTAATACGGCTAATTTATACAGCAATTCGGCGTTACGCGGTTCAATCCGAATGGCGCGTTCTATAGTTGCCGCTGCTGATTCCACATCGCCTGATTTACTACTTTGATTGGCCGTGATCACCAACGCAGAGACCGCTGGCGATAATCCCGAACTCGATTCAGCAGGCTTAAATTCAACGGGCGCGACGGGTTCAAATTTTGGTACGCCCGTTTCTGGTGGTGTTGTTGGCATCAACAAATGTTTAGATGGTGGAGCCACTTCAATCACTTTTGGAATCCCCGTATTATTTTGAATTCCCGCATTCACAGCGGGAGCATTCGGAATAGGGGCGGAAATAATGGGTTCGGCTTTAATTTCAACCTGTTCAATCGGTGTGAATTCTTGTAGTGGCTCTACTTTCACCACGTTATCAACTTGAATTTTAGATGCCAGCGGTTGTTTCGGTGTTACAGGCATGGATGCGTTGTACGGACGATTGCCACTATAAACTGGCGCAGGCGGTTGCGATCCACTTAAACCCGTACAACCCGTAATGAACATAGGCAACACACCGCCAATTAAAACAATTTTTCTAATCGAAATATATCTCAAATCAAAATAATTCAATGTCATCGTCATTTGTTTGTTCCGCTTCTATCGCTTCTTTAATAGCTAAAGCTTCTTCAATCGATTTGCCATCTAAAATAGCATCGAACATTATTTTTTCAGATTCCATTGTATAACGGGAACGAATCTCCATTTGAAATGTATACCATTCAAACGGGCTGTACAAACGATCCGGACTTTCGACCAGCAACGACAAGCCTTTGAGATTAGCCGTTACATGATGCAAGCATTGTTGTAATCGATCGTAAAACTGAAATGCCATAATCGAATCTTGAATGCGCCCACTCGTTTCACGGCAACTTTTTAATGCTTCTTCGCGTGACGGCGATTCCTCTAAATTTTGCAAATGATTGTAAATAGTTTGCATGTGTTCAACCATCGACGTGAACGAATCGGTCAACGTATTCACGGAGCTATCCGCCGTATTCAGCATATCTTCAACTTGCCCTGCTGATACATTCAGCAATTTTGCCGTTTCGCGAATTTGCGTCCAATCAAGGTCGGGCGTAAAAGAATTAGAATTTTTATTCATGCAATTTTTCCGAAATAAAAGAATTAAATCAAATTAGAATTATGTAAAGTTGGTGCATTATAACCAACAAACATGGCGTGCCGTGATTTAAAAACACACCGGATTTAATGACTGTGTGCCGCAAGCCACGTTAATTCGGATTCGGAAAAACCCGCCGAGCGACGTAATTCACGATTAAAATTGGCTTTCAAATGACCGCCTTTTTCGTCGTAATACGCCAGCAACAACGTTTGATAATAACGTTCCGCATTCAAGCCTTTTTCTTCGCAAAGTTGGTTAAACCACTTTGAACCCATCGCAACGTGACCAACTTCATCATTCAAAATTCGCGTCAAAATCGCCACCGCATCGTCGTCGCCGATTTGTTTGAATTTCTCGATTAACGGCGGCGCAACATCTAAACCGTGCGCTTCCATGTTGCGTGGCACTAACGCCAATCGAATTAAAATATCGTTCGACGTGTGTTGCGCTAAATCCCACAAGCCGCTGTGCGCGGGCAAATCCCCGTAATCAATGTCTGATTTTTGCAATCGTCCGCGCAACAATGAAAAATGCTGCGCTTCTTCGTCCGCCACGCGCAACCAATCGCGATAAAACTCTTCAGGCAAATCCCGAAACCGATAAATAATATCCCACGCCAAATAAATCGCCACAAATTCAACATGAGCAATCGCATGAAAAAACGCCGCCAATCCTGCTGCTGTGGTGAATTTACGTTTGGGCATATCGCGTGGCGGCAATAAAATCGGATGTTCTGGAAAGTACACCTTTTCAATCGGACGCACCGAATTTAACGATTCAAAATTCAATTCGCCGTTCATCGCCAGTCGTTGCGCTTCGTGCGTCAACGCGAGTAATTCTTCACAATGACTGTGATGCAACGTTTTTTCAGCGTAATCAAAAATGTTGGGCATTTTTTAATAGGCAGCGATAAAAGTTTGTAACAAAATCGCGGCATTCGCCATGCCGTGATGCAAATTTTCTTCAATTTCTGCCATCGTAATTTCTCCCTCCGTTTTGCCCGCGCCCCAATTCGCCATCACCGCTAATGCCGCGTAATCCATACCGAGTTCTTTCGCCAAAATCGCTTCGGGCATTCCGGTCATGCCGACCAAATCACAGCCGTCACGTTCCATACGAGCAATTTCCGCCGCCGTTTCCAATCGAGGCCCTTGCGTACAACCGTAAGTGCCAATCGGACAGACTTTTAAATTAGCCGTCGCTGCAGCGGTAATCAACCCTGCGCGTAATTTTTGGCTGTACGGAAAAGTAAAGTCAACGTGCGTGACCGTGCCATCTTCGCCATCGAAAACCGTGTGTTCGCGCGAATAACTGTAATCAATAATTTGATCGGGAATCGCTAACGCTGCCGGAATCATTTCAGCGGTAATGCCACCCACCGCCGCAACGGCAATAATATCTTGCACGCCCAAATGTTTTAACGCCCACGCATTGGCGCGGTAGTTAATTTTATGCGGTGGAATCGCGTGCGGATTACCGTGACGCGCCAAAAAAATCACGCTTTTGTTGTGAATTTCACCAATGACAAAATCTGCCGAAGGTTTGCCGTAAGGCGTGTTGACGGTTTCGTGACGAATGATTTTCAAGTCGGCGAGTTGGCTCAAACCTGTGCCGCCAATAATAGCTAATGTTGTCATGTTTTTCTCTCTAAAAAGGTAAAAAGGAATGGTGTTTAGTTTTAGATTGTACCGCTACGAAACCCCGTTTTTTTCAAAATTTTGGTGCTGTAAAGAACGTCGTTGCCCAAATTAAAATCGCCTAATAATGTCGCGATTTGGGCAATTTGTTGATTTACTTCGTCCTGACTTTTACCGTGAACCATCGCAAATAAGTTGTAATTCCAATCGGGCAAATGGCGCGGACGATGATAACAATGGCTGACAAAAGGCAGCTTTCCAATTCGTTCGCCGAGCGCGTCAACGTGTTCATCTGGCACATTCCAAACCGTCATTCCATTGAAACGATAACCCAATTTATAATGATTCGGCACACCGCCAATACGACGAATCACGCCGCTTTTTTGCATCGCGGTAAATCGCGCCATCACCAATTCAACTGGCAAATTTAATTGTTCCGCAATCGCATGATAAGGCCTTGAAACCAGCGGTAAACCCGCTTGCGTGGCTCGCATAATCATTAAATCTATTGCGTCAAAATCCATTTATGCCTCCAATTTCAGACCGACAAAATACTCATTCAACTTCGGCATATTATAAACTCGCAAACCGGTTTTATGTTCAATCGCCGCCAGTGTTTCAGTAAGTTGTTCAGGCGTTTCCGTCGCCACGACAAACCACATATTGAGCTCGTGATTTCGCGCGTAATTATGCGCGACTTCCGGAAACGCATTGACGATGTTGGTGACGGTTTCAAAATCTATTTCAGGCACTTTTATCGCCGCCAACGTCAACGCGCCACCCATTCGTTCGGCATTGTACAAGGCGCCAAATCGCGTGAGCGTGCCATTTTCGAGTAAATTCTTCAGCCGTTCCAAAACGTCCAATTCCGTCAACCCTAATTCGTGAGCAACTTGCAAATAAGGCGCGTCACAAATTGGAAAACCATCTTGTAAATGGTTTATCAATCGCGCATCAATGGCATCGTAAGTTTTAGTATTGACGGTCACGTTTTTTGGATTGTTCACGGGCAAGTTTTTTAGCGGCTTTTTCAGCGCGGATAATTTCTAATTCGGCGAGTTCAACTTCAACCATTTCAGGGGTTTCTAACGTCATTCGTCCCAATGTTAGGCTGCGTAATTCACCGATTAAAATTTTCGAGACTTTATCCAAATCA
This sequence comes from uncultured Pseudomonadota bacterium, assembly GCA_903889445.1. GTDB lineage: Bacteria > Pseudomonadota > Gammaproteobacteria > Methylococcales > Methylomonadaceae > UBA10906. The sequence continues at coordinate 14,529 of CAISXF010000070.1, read as the reverse complement.
ATTTTTCCGCCCGATTTTAAACAACCGCGTTTTTTGCCGATGATATTGAGTAATTCCGTTTCATTTTCTGGCGCGGTATCGAGTTGATAACGAGTGGTAATCAGTTCGGGATAGTGTCGCAATAAAAATTCAGCCGTCCACGCGGCGACATCTTCATGCGTAAAAGCCGTGTCTTTAATCGCGCCGGTCACGGCTAATCGGTAGCCGCTATTTTGGTTTTCGATATTTCCCCACAGCACGCCAGGCGTATCGAATAAAACTAAACCCTCGCCCAAATCAATCCGCTGTTGGTGTTTGGTAATAGCAGGTTCATCGCCTGTTTTCGCAATGGTACGATTGGCGAGAATGTTAATAATCGTTGATTTTCCCACATTCGGAATGCCGGTAATTAAAGCGTGCAGCGGTTTTGAACGACTTTCCAAACGCGGCACTAATTTGTGGCACAACGCCGTCAATTGTTTAATTTTTTCGGGTTGACTTATCGCAACCGCTAAGGTTTTCACACCTTGTTCACGTTCCAAGTATTCTTGCCAACGTTGTGTGCGCGAATCGTCCGCTAAATCACATTTATTCAACACTTTAATACACGGTTTATCACCGCGAAGTTTTGCCATCGTCGGATTTTGGCTGCTAAACGGAATCCTCGCATCGAGAATTTCAATCATTAAATCGATGTGTTCCATCGCCGCTTTAATTTCTTTGCTGGCTTTGTGCATGTGACCAGGAAACCATTGAATGAGCATATTTGTTTAACCTAAAGTTGAATTTTAAAATTTTTGTTTGTCTATTTAAGCACGATTTTGATGATTATAACTAAATCGCTTCTTGCTCTAAGATTTTGCTGTGGTGATGTGACAAATTGGGTGGTTTAAGTTATTTAGCAATTAAAAAAATAAACTCTCGATTGGGTTTTTCTGCTTCTCTCAGCCATTCATTTGTCCATTTCATTTCAGCCATAACATTTTTTTTATAATTCATTTCAATGGTTTTGATAACTTTACCGTGACGCTTGAGAATCGTGTTTAATTCATTTGCCGTCGCCTTACCACCCGAACTGTAAGACAGCGCAACGTATTTTGCATTTACCGATTCAATCAGCTTGTCGATGGCTTTCACGGCGACAAATTCGTCATTTTCACGTCTAAAATCTTCAAAAACCGAATTGACCACTTTATCTGAACAATCCGCTCGTCGATTTGCCGCACCAAAAACGGTGGGTTTATCGTTTAAAATAATCGTCGTCCATAAATGGTAATAACTCGCGTAACGCACTCGTGATGGCGGCATTTTTTCATTGTTGGAACCATAAGGCGGGTCAAAATAAGCCAAATCAACCACCGTATTTTCTAGTGCGTCGAAAACATCACCTTTCAAAACGTGATTATCTTTTTCATTCGCCCAAACATTTGGAACTTTTAATTTCATATTTTTATAAGAGCGTGGCGACCAATCTTTCAAATATGAAACATGATGCCCAAGCGAACTATCCACTTCATCCATCGCCAAAATTAAACTGGTTAGCGCAACCGCTTTGTCTATTTCTCGCAAATTTAACGTGTCGATTTCGTCCCGAATAGCGTCTAATTTTTGCGTGTTATGATTTTGCCAAATCCGTTTAGAACCATCGAGTTGAATCGCAGAACCGTTAAAATCTAAACCACCATAATTTTCTGTGAACCACCCGTTATAACCTTTTACTCCGTTCAAATGATTGATAAGTTTCTGATAATAACTGGGCGACTGTTTATTTTTTAAATAACACTGCCCAAAAACATAACTCCATTCGGAAATATCATTGCTAATTACACTGAAACCACAGCGTGCAAAGGCTTGTGAAACGCGCGTTGTTCCGGCAAATCCGTCAAACACCGTTTTGACTTCGATACCTTCCAAAAGCGAAAGAATGTAAGGAATCAGTTTTAATTTTGAACCCGCATATTTCACGCCTTGCGTGTTGGGATTGTCGATAATCGCGTTATTGAATAACGATAACGTTTGATTACCCATGAACGCCACTTTCTTGTTTTAGTCTTAAAATATCCTGTTTGATTTCGGCAAGCGCAATTTCATGACCTTTTGAACTTGAAATAAGTGCGTGTGAAAACAAGTGAACTAAAACGTGGTTGTGTGAATAATCAATCCATCCGTTGGTAACGCTGTTGAAATAAGATAGTGCATTTTTGGTATTTGTCCACAGTCCACGTTGAAGCGCATTTGCATTCGCACCACCATATCTGACCTCGCAGATATATTGATTATTTTTATCAAAAAATCGATAAACGGGATGTTTTCGACCGGAACCTTCGCTTTCTTTTTTAATTACAACGGTTGAATTTTTAGCAAGTTCGGCATCAAAAACCAAAATGTTACAACGTTGTTTCTTTTCATCGTAAATAAGCGGCAAAACGTTAATGTCACTGAAACATGAAAATGCGGCATGAGCGAATAGATTTTTAATTTCTGCGAGGTTATCAATCAAATCACCATGCGTTTCCAACAACGGATACATTTGAAAGTTTTTGTCCGTCGATAATTGCAACGGACCATCGCCATAGGCTTTTAAACTAATAGAGAATTTTTCGTTGGTGACTTCGTTTTCAACGGTAATATCTTCTTCTTTTGATTTTGCTCGATATAAATCTTTACCAACGTGTATTGATTTGAAATCGTACATGTATTGATTGATGAATTCAGAAATAGCGATTTCAGCTAAATCACCATGCGTTTTGTTGCCAATTAAACGCATGGTGAAAATATTGCTCAACGTCATGGCGATTAAGGTCGGATGTTTTTTGATGAACAATCCAAATCGTTTTGTGAAATCTTTGTACGCCTCTTTGCTCAAAATAGCTTCCTTGTTGGTTTTTTCATGTTTAAAACAGGCGCAAAACCGCCGCCGTGTGTTCGGAAATTAGTCGTTTGCCCTTGATACAAACGCGCACAAATGAGTTGGATTTTTTTGTTGTAAACGTAGGCGCGACAATCGAATTTGAACATTTCGAGCGTGCCGTCAATGTCTAATTGTTGTAAACTCGGCGGCACGAAAGTTTGTGTGACGTAATCATTCGCGAGAATTTCAGCAAACACTCGTTTCGTTAATTTATCGCCCCGATACGCGGCTTTGCTGCCGTAGCCTTTTGTTGGTTTGAAAAAGAGTTGTTTGCGTCCAGTCCAAAGACAATCCGCATTTTTTGCTTCGACTAAAATCGTTGGTGCAATGCCATTGATTAAAATATCGCGTGTTTTTTCGTCCACGCCCAACGATTCTAAAATGTTGGCGTTGCTCAAAATGGTTAAATTACGCTTATCGGCATAAAGCCCGTGCGCTCTGGGGTGCGGCGTAATTACGACATTTTCATCTAAATACGCAACGGCTAACGCTTGTTGATTGGGTTCGATCAACGCAAAATCGGTCAAACGATTATAAATTAAATCAATCGGCGTGTTTTCGTGCCACAGTTTTTGCGAGTGATAACGCAACGTTTCGGGCGCACAAATAATCGCTTGAATTCCGTGTTGCTCAAAAAGCTGTTGGAACAAAATAAATTCCGCGTAGAGATATTGTGTTTCGGGGCTTTCATCGACAATCGCAATCGTGCGTAACGGTTGCGAACCGTGTGACAGTTGCCATTCACGCTGAAACATTTCGACGAATTCTTGTTCCGTTTTGGTTTCAAATCGACACGCATTCAACAACGCGCCACCGGCATTCGTGTTGATTTCAATTAGTTGCGGATTGCCTTTTTCATCAATGTGAAAATCATAACCAAAAAAAACGCCGCGTGCCTTTGGAACAAAATGCGCGGTGAGTGGCGCGTAATTCAACACTTGTTTTTGATAAGCGGGCAGGGCGATAACGTGTTCGATGGCGACGATAATTTTCTGCAATTGTTGTAACGTTGATTTGGCGACAAATACCGACGCATTCGCAAAGATATTGTCGGGAAGTGGCACATCGAGACGCGCGAACGGGTCTCGATTTAAAGTTAAGGAATGGTAATTCAAATTATTTTTTGAGGATTTTTTGCATTAACGACGATTGACGTGTTGGTGTTGCCGATTGTGAAATTGGCACAGGTTGTGGCGCAACATATTGCGGAACTGGGGCAGGTTGTGGCGCGACAATCTGCGTGGCAATCAATTCCGCGATTAACGTGGGTTCTGGGGCGGTGAATGTGGGCGCGAATTGATTCGCGATTGGCGTAGGAATCGCGGTGTAAAAACTAAAATTATCGTTCAGCGATTGCACCAAATCTTGGGTTTTGTTGAGCAACGCCGCGAGCTGACTTTTCGTTTTTTTATTCCAGCCAATCGGATCGCTCATCGGTAACATCATGCGCGAAAAAATGATATTTCGTTCAAATAACGCGGCTAAGTTTTCAATTAAATGCAGTTGTTTTTGCCGTCTTATTAGTGAGCGTATCGAGATTTTTGCAATCATTTTGCTAAACAAAACGTGCGTCGGAACCATGAAGGCAATCGTGGTCAAAACCAAAGCGGAACCCACAATCGGATCAATCAATAATCCTAAGAAATCTATGCCCGCAACTTCTGCAAAAACCGCCATCATCGCAAATAATCCCAACACCAACAAACTCGAAAAAGTAGAACCTTCTTTCCAGTGAAAAATCGCGAGTTTAACTTCGTGAATCAGCACTCGTTCGACATCACGGACACTTTTTTCCAGCGAATGTAACACGCGATAAGAACGTTGCAATCCTGCGTTTGCCAACCGTTGCTCTAACAAAATAAAGTCGGTAGAAGTAGCATTTTCGAGTTGCGACGTGCCGATGAATTGCCCAATCGTTAAACCTAAATCGGCTAATTTTTTTTGCCAAACTACCGCGCCCGACGTGGTGTCATCGAACAAATACACGAGTTTATTGCTTTCTTGTTGGCTAATCAGCGTGGTGATTAAGGCTTTCGCTAAATCGGTGGTCGAATTGAAAATATCGCAAAACACCAACACCACGTCCGATTGTTCCAAACTGTAAGTGGTCAATAAATTCGACATATCAAAATTGGTCGCGTGAATGAAATTCGGAATATCGATAAACAATTTACCTTGCAAGCGTGAACTGTTCAACGTTTTGAGTTCCAAATAATCGTTAATACGTTCACCTTCACCTTTTTTTAACGCTTCTATTTTTTGGCTGATGCGATAAAACGGATAACGATAATCCACGTCCAACGCGGTCGCGGGTAATATGGTTTGATTGGTTTGTGAGCTGTATGACAACACCGATGTTTTGTGTGTTGCCGACAGTTCGACGTTCAAATACTGTGCTAAAAACGTATTTTTCGCGCCCGAATTCCCACCGATAATGCTAATAATGGGCCACCACGACGTTTGAATTGCGGTGGTGTCTTCGTTTCCGATGAGGTCTAAATCGTATTCAAATTGATCGAGTTCGTGAAACAGCTTCACAGCATTTTGCAGCACCGCGTTATCAGCGGCAAACTGACTTTGGAGATTGATTAAATGTTTACTGGCGGTTTTTTCTGTCATTTGTTGGCACCTCTAATGAAGTAAAAAATGGAAAGCGCAAAGAATACCTAGAATGGCTGCATAATGCAAAAACAGGGTACACGCTGTGATTTTATCATTTGCGTTATGATGCGTTCTCGCATAGCATTTACCCATGATTTTATTGACTCGTCTGTATTTAATTGTTCTGTTGATGCTACTGCAATTGGTCGCACCACTGATTCACGCTCACATAAATAGTGTGGCGCATTTTGGCGCGTCGGTACATTTACCCGAATTTGAACAAGTCAACGCTTCGCCCAAACACGCACCCGAATTTCTCGCGCCAAGCGTTCAGAATGACGACATGATTGCCATGAGTTCGGGCATTAAAAACAAAATCGTGCCATTTTCACACACTGAAAATACGATTTTTTATTTGTTAATCAGCGTGTTGTTCATGGCAAAAAACCAACGTCAACTGCGTGGCTTTTTAGCCAAAACCGAACCGATTCCACACCCGCATTTTTTCAATTTAGCTGCCCCACGCGCTCCGCCATTTTTCACGTTTCGTTAATAAATTAGTCATGTAAGGCTGGTATGCTTTGCGTTATTTTTAATAACAACGTGGAATTCTCATGTTTTTACCCCTTTTAATACCGTTACTTTTCACGCCGATTTTCGCCTTCGCGGAAAATTTACCGCCTGTCGCGCATCACGATCCGATGGTCGTAGATTCAAAACTTTCATTGGCGCAATTGGTGGATTTAACTCTCGAAAAATATCCTGATTCACAATGGCTGGATTCGTTAGAAAATGAAGCCGCCGCGATTAAACAACGCGGTAACAGTTGGTTTTCTGGTTCAGCATTGGCGTTTTATCGTTTTCAAGAAGCCAGCAGTTTACATTTGCATTATAACGATGCGACCGTGCAAGTGCCGTTGTGGAATGTCGGACAACGTGACGCTCAACAACGGGTCGGCGATAAAGCGCAAGTTGATAGTTCGATGCAAGCCGCCGCCACCAAATGGCGCGTGGCGGGTTTGATTCGCGCTGCGTTGTGGGATATTTCGTTGCAAGAATTACGACAACAACAAACTCAAATCGAATTAACCACCGCAGAACAATTGGCGAATGACGTGAAACGCCGCGTTCAAGCAGGCGATTTAGCGGAATCAGATTCGCTATTAGCGCAAACTGACGTGTTGCAAAAACGTTCCGTGCTGACATTGGCTGAAGCTGAAGTCATGCACGCTCGCAAGCGTTACAATTCCATCACCCAATCGACGAAAATCCCCGCGAATTACCAAGAAACATTGGCAAAACCGAGAGAAATCCAACCATCGCATCCTGCGTTGCAAGCGATAAATTCACAAATCGAACGTAAACAAGCCGAGTTAGAAGCGTTGCATCTTGTCGGCTCTGGGCAATCTAGCGTCGTGATGGGGTTTAACAGCGATCGTTATACGGCGGGAAAAGGCGGTAAAGAAATCAGTAATAATCTGGAAAGTTTAAGTCTTGGTATCACCGTGCCATTCGGTGGCGAAGCGCATCTCGCGCCACAAACTGCCGCATTAAATGTCGAATTAAACAAACTCCGCGCTGAACGTGACCAACTTTTTCGCGATTTAGAACAAGCTCACCACGAAGCCGAACACAATTTGCAAGTCAATCAAGCTGAATTAGTCATTACCAACGAATTAAAAACAGTTGCTGAAAAACATTTGAAAATGACGCAACTTAGTTTTTCAGTCGGCGAAATTGATCTAATCGACGTGTTAAAAATTCAATCTCAAACGCAACTCGCGGTACTCAACGCGAAAGAACGCGCCATCATGTTGCAACGCGATGTTGCCTTTTACAATCAATCGGTCGGACTTTTACCATGAAAAAAATTTTAGTGAGTTTAATTTTTACCGCGATAAGTTTGCCGATTTTCGCTGCTGAACAAAATGTCTCTTTATCCGCTGAACACATTGATCGTTTGGGAATTGTGCAAGGCAAATTGGTTCGCACGACCGAAATTCCGGTGTTATTCGCACCCGCCAAAGTGCTGATTCCGCCCAATAATGAATACGTTGTCAGCGCGTCGCAAGCCGGAATTATCAACCAACTCAACGCCGCGCTCGGTGACGAAGTGAAAAAAGGCGACGTGTTGGCGCAAATCGACAGCCCGAATTTATTGAGTCTGCAAAGCAATTATTTGAAAGCAACTAGCGCGATGCAACTGGCAAATTCGGCGTATCAACGTGATAAAACCTTGGCGCACGAAGGTATTATTGCGAATCGGCGCGTGCAAGAAACACAAAGCCAATTCAATGCTGCGTCGCTTGATGTTCAAGAAACGAAACGGTTGTTGGAAATTTCAGGAGGTAGCGCAAACGGTCAATTGAACAGCCGTTTAACGATTCATTCGCCGATTTCTGGCGTGGTGATTGAACGCATGGCAGTCGCTGGAACGCGCATTGATAGCCTCACGCCGTTATATCGCGTCGCTGATTTGCACACGTTGTGGCTGGAAATTGCGATTCCCCAAGAGCGCATTACCGATGTAAAAGTGGGCGATTCGGTAGACATTGAAAACACGGCGTTTAACGCGGAAATCAGTTTGCTGGGGCAAAGTGTAAATGCTGAAAATCAAACCATTTTGGCGCGAGCAGTGATTAAAAATGCCCCGAAGCAAATTCGCGCGGGGCAAAAATTGAATGTTCAAATTAAACAAATCAGCAAACAAATCGTTTTCAAAGTACCGAATACCGCGATTGCTCAAAATGACGGCAATGCGTTTTTATTCGTTCGTAGCGCGACTGGTTTTGACGCAAAACCCATCACGATTGTCGGCAAACAAGACGAAGAATCGATTATCAGCGGCGTGTTTACCGGCGACGAAACCATTGCCATTAAAGGCGCGGCAGTTTTGAAAGCCAATTGGTTGGGTATCGGGAGTGCGGAGCAATGAGCCACTGGATTGAAATATAAATGAAAATAGAATTCGATCCGAAAAAAGCGGCCATAAATCTTACTAAACACAGTGTGAATTTTGATGAAGCGCAAAGTTGCTTATTGGATGCGAACGCCTTAGTTTTTGAAGATCCTGATTCCGATGGTGAAAATCGCTGGGTGTTGCTTGGAATGAGCAACAAAGCAAGATTACTGGTTGTTATTTACACGGTTCGTATCGAATCGATTCGGTTGATTTCCGCACGAAAACCCACAAAAAGAGAGATAAAAAATTATGCGTAAAGAATACGATTTTAGTCATGCCAAAAGAGCGAACCAAATTCCACATTTAATTGCACTGCAATCAAATGAGGAAGAAATCAAACTCGATGAAGAAGTTTTAGCGCAATTTCGTCAAACCGGACAAGGTTGGCAAATACGTCTAAATGACGCGCTTAAAGAATGGCTTACCGAGCATTCCAATCAACTCAAAAATACGAGCAACGAACAATTAGCAATTTAACGGGTTAAAAACATGATAAATTTAATTCGTTTTGCACTCAGTCAACGCATGTTGATGATGGTGTTTGTGGTGATGTTGAGCGGCGGTGGTTTTTATGCGTTCAAACATTTGCCGATTGATGCCTTTCCCGAAGTCTCACCGACGCAAGTCAAAATCATTGTCAAAGCAGCGGGCATGACTCCCGAAGAAGTGGAATCACGCATTACCGCGCCAATTGAAATCGAATTGCTCGGTATTCCGCATCAAAGTATGTTGCGCTCGATTGCGAAATACGCGCTGACGGATATTACGATTGATTTTGAAGAAGGCACGGATATTTTTTGGGCGCGGCAACAAATCGCCGAACGTTTAAATACCTTGTGGGGCAATTTACCAGCGGGTGTGGAAGGCGGTATTGCGCCTATGACTACGCCGCTCGGCGAGATGTTTATGTTTTCGATTGACGGCGGCGATTTGACCTTGATGCAACGGCGCGATTTGCTCGATTGGGTAATTCGTCCGGCATTACGCACCGTTTCGGGCGTGGCAGATGTGAATGTGTTGGGCGGATTTGTTCGCACATTCGAGGTGATTCCTGACAATATGAAAATGTCGGCGCGTGGTATTACGATTGCCGATTTAATCAAAGCCTTAGAAAGTAACAATCGAAACGACGGCGCGGGGCGTTTGACCGAAGGCGAAGAAGCGTTGATTGTGCGTGCCGAAGGGCGTATTAAAACGTTGGACGATGTGCGCGGAATTGTGGTGAGTGGCGCGGGGCAATCACCGATTAAAGTCAGTGATGTGGCGGTCGATGTTCGCATTGGTTCGATGACTCGTTATGGTGCGGTCAGTAAAAATGGTAGCGGCGAATCTGTAACGGGCGTGGTGTTAAGTTTGCGTGGCGCGAATGCACGTTCAACGGTCGAAGGCATTGAAGCGAAAATTGCTGAACTTGCACCCAGTTTGCCAAACGGCGTGCATCTCGAGGTGTTTTATAACCGTGGGATTTTGGTAAATAAAGCTGTCGATACGGTGTTTCACGCGCTCGGCGAAGCGATTGCGTTGGTGTTGGTGTTGTTGCTGTTATTTTTGGGGAATTTACGCGCCGCGATTGTCGTGGCAATTGTGTTGCCGCTTTCGGCGTTGTTCACGTTTATTTTGATGAGCGTGATGGATATGTCCGCGAATCTCATGAGTTTGGGCGGTTTGGCGATTGCGATTGGTATGTTGGTGGATGCCGCTGTAGTGGTGGTTGAAAATTTGATTACCCATTTGGCACACGCCAAAACCGCAAATCGTTTGCCGCGTTTGCATGTTATTTATCGTGCCACGGCAGAAGTCGCCAGCTCAGTCACGTCGGGCATTTTGATTATCATCATCGTGTTTTTGCCGTTGCTGACGTTGCAAGGTTTAGAAGGCAAATTGTTCACGCCCGTTGCGTTGACGATTGTGTTTGCGTTGAGCGGTTCGTTGATTTTATCGCTGACGGTCATTCCTGTGGTCGCGTCGTATTTGATGACGAAAGTGTCGCACGAAGAACCGTGGTTGCCGCGCAAATTACAGCAACTTTATCAGCCGTCGTTGGCGTGGTGTTTGGATAATAGCAAAAAAGTGTTTGTTTTGGTTGGCAGTATGTTGGTGGTGACGGTGTTTGTGTTTGGGCAAATTGGTAGCACGTTTATGCCGAATATGGACGAAGGCGATATTATTTTGCAGGTCGAAAAATTGCCGTCGATTACCTTGGCGCAATCGGTGATTTTGGACGGACAAATTCAAAAAAATCTGCTGAAAAATATCCCCGAAATCGAAAGCATTATTGCGCGAACGGGCGCGGACGAATTGGGTTTAGATCCGATGGGTTTGAATGAAACCGACACATTTTTGGTTTTGAAACCCAAAGAAGAATGGCAAGTTGCGGATAAAATGGCATTGATTGAAAAAATCCGTACGGTGATGGCGAAAACGCCAGGATTAGGGTTTAGTTTTACGCAACCGATTGAAATGCGCGTGTCTGAAATGTTGACCGGAACGCGCGGCGATGTCGCGGTGAAATTGTTTGGCTCAGATTTGGCAGTTTTGAATGAAAAAGCGCACGAAATTTCGGACGTTTTGAAACAAATTAAAGGCTCAAGCGACGTGGTGGCGAAACAAAACGACGGCATGAAATTCTTGCAGTTGAAAATCGATAAAACGGCGGCTGGGCGATTAGGTTTAGACAGCGACACGATTGAAACGTTGTTGCGTTCGGAAGTGGAAGGGTTGAAATTGGGCATTGTGCAAGAAGGGATTCGTCGCACGCCGTTGATTTTGCGCGGCGATACGACCAGTTCGGATTTTGACAGTTTACAGATTTCGTTACCAAATAATGGTGGGCGCGTTCCCGTGACCGAAATTGCGAAAATTGAACAAGTCGAAGGCGTTGTTTCAATTGGACGTGAAAAAGGACAGCGTTTTGCAGTAATTCGTAGCAATGTTGATGGGCGCGATTTGGTCAGTTTTGTGGAAGAAGCGCGTGCGGCTGTGCTGGCAAAAGTGAAATTACCGACAGGTTACACGGTGCAATTTGGTGGGCAATTTGAAAATCAACAACGAGCCGCGAAAACACTTTCAATCGTGATTCCGATTTCGTTGAGCTTGATTTTCTTGCTGCTTTTTTCGACCTTTGGCTCGGTGAAACAAGCGGTTTTGGTGTTGTCGAACATTCCGTTGGCGATGATTGGCGGCGTATTTGGGTTATGGATTTCGGGCGAATATCTTTCAGTTCCCGCGTCAGTGGGATTTATCGCGTTGTTGGGCATTGCGGTTTTAAACGGCGTGGTGATGGTGAGTTATTTTAATCAATTGCTAGTCACGGGAATGGATATAGCAAAAGTGGTGATGATTGGTTCATCGCGGCGATTACGTCCCGTTTTGATGACAGCGAGCATCGCGGCATTCGGTCTTATTCCATTATTATACGCAACGGGGCCAGGGTCTGAAATTCAACGCCCACTCGCTATTGTGGTGATTGGTGGTTTGGTATCCTCGACATTTTTGACATTATTTTTATTGCCGATTTTATTTCGGTTGTTTGGACAAACGAAGGAGGCGTAAGTATGAACAAAGAATACTTGGTCACATTAAATGTGCCGCCCGCGTTAGAAGGTAGCGTGGTTGATAATTTACTGATGATGGAATTTCAACTCGGTTTTTCGGGTTTTACCGTTTACGCCCATCATCATGAAAACAAAGGATTATCTATTGCAGAACAAGTGACGGGGCGGCAGAAAAAGATTCGTTTTCAAATGTATGTGAGTGGCACGGATTTAGCTAAATTATTGGTAGATTTGCGCGAAAATTTTTCAGGTTCGGGCATTCAATATTGGGTTTCGCCCGTGCTGGAAAATGGCGTGTTTTAGGATGATTTAACGGATAGATTGCTTTACAATGATTTGCAGTTGCCCAAAAGTGGGCAATATAGGTTTTTGACAACGCGATTGGAAACGTTGTTATTGACCGAAGTTACTTTAAAAACAAATTGCACTGGATTGTTAAATATACTATATTTTAACCAGCTCGATTTATTCATTTAAAGCTGACGTACCTTTTTTTAACGAAAACATAGAGAGATTTCTTATGTCACAATCAAACAACAATGCTAGTCACGTCCTAGACAACACTTCTTCTACAGTCTTAATTGGTGGTCTTTCATCAAACAGTAGCGTTCCTGCATCAGGTGCTGCAATCAACACTGCCTTGAGTGGTTCGAACACAAGTGCTGGTGTGGATAGTTCCACAGAAAACGGTAATTATGCGACTGCTGTTACAACATCAACTAAAGCTACTGCAGCTGCTCAAACAGCTACTTTATTTGGTAATGTTGCTAATGCTGCACATTTTTTACCGACTAACGGCGTAACTGTTACGTCAGGTGAATTTAATGCAACTGGCGCAACAGGTAACTATCAAACTGCTGCTTCGTGGACTGCTACACCAACATTGGCAGGTAACGCATCTGCGTTCACATTAACCGATACAGCTGACAGCGGTAAAACATTTACGCTTGCTGAAAGCATCAGTGGCTCACCGTTCACAACGGGCAATGGTGCGGTAAATGAAGCATTAACTTTCAAAGGCACTGCTAACGACACACTTGTTGTTAAACACAATGTTTCAGTAGCCAATGTGCCTGCTACAACAAACCGCAATAGTGGTTCTGCACTTGATGTACGTGGTGAAGCCTATTCGGAAAGTTATGCAAAACAAGGTGTAACATCTAACTATGCTAATAACACTTCGCACAAATATACTGAAGCGAATGGCAATCAAACATTAAACGACGCATTAACTCAAAGTTATGGGTATAAAGATGCTAATTTGACCATTAACTCAGCTGTTAAAACTGCTGTATCTGATGGTGCAAATATCAACGGTGCAGAAAAAATTGTTGAAAGCAACGTTGCTAACTATCACTACGCAAACACAAACCCAGTTGCTGCTGGTGTAAATACTGGAACGATTGATTATGTTGTCACCGATGCTAGAATCTTGGCTCAAGTTGATCAAAGAACCTACACCAACATCACGACAACGAACGTCGCGCAATTCAAAGTTGTGGATAAAACCGTTGCGACTAATCCATTAACTGTTGAGGCAAGTGGTGTTATTACTGGCACAACGACAAATTTGTCTACGCTTGCAACACCAGCTGCGCCGACAACTTTCGCACCAACCAATGCTAAATTCACAGTTAATAATAACAACTATTCATTAGCTGTTGATGCGAGTCAGTTCAAAGCAAATGCACTAAATCAAAATGTTTTTGATAATGTATTAGACACTAACGGTGTTGCTGGCACAGGTCAGGGTCTTGGTAATGGTGGTACTTTGTTTGCACCAATTGACGGCACGCATCAACCCGTTGTTCCTGCTACGTTGGCATCTAATAAATATCTTATTGCTAATGTCTTCACAGGTACTGATTTCGCCGATGTAATTAAAGTAACAGACACAGCTGCTGCGCCATTCACTGCAAACATTAACGCAGGTGCTGGTAACGACACAATCACAGGTGGTTTTGGTGCTGACGTAATCAACGGTGGTGCTGGTGCTGGTGCAGATTCTATTATCACAACGGGTGGTAATGACACTATCAATAACTTCCAACTTGGCATTGATGCCTTAACTGTATCAAAAGGAACCTCAACAGCAACCGTTACTGTTATAAATGCTGCTGGTGTTTCTACTATTTACAACATTGCAGCGAATGCAACGGCAGATACAATTATTCCAGCTACGGCGAAAACCGCTGCGGATTTAGCGTTGATTTCTGGCGTTAAAGTGGCAAATCCTTTGGATCACTCAGCGTTTACAACAGCTGAGACGATTACAGGTACAGCTAACGCTGATACGATTATCGCGGGCAGTGGTGCTACTACCATCATTGGTGCTTTAGGTGCAGATAACATCACTCTTGGTGTTGGGTCAGTTGTGTCAAATGTAGTAGTTTATAAAGCTCCTACTGCTGGTGCATTGAAGACTGAAGCGAACGATACGGTGACTAATTTCACAACTGGCACAGATAAAATTCAGTTACCTGTTAAGTTCGCTTTCGGTAACACTGCCACAACAGCGGCTT
>CAISXF010000069.1 GCA_903889445.1 uncultured Pseudomonadota bacterium | reverse complement strand
CGCCGTGCTTGACGGCGAGTTTATTGAATTGAGCGTATCGGATAACGGTACCGGCATTGAACCGAAAATTATTCATCGACTTTTTGATCCGTTTTTCACCACCAAACCACAAGGCGAAGGCACGGGATTAGGTTTGTCGGCAGTGAGTGGTTTGGTGCATCAATCGGGTGGGCATATTTTGGTGGAGTCCAATCAAAGCGAATTCAATCACGGTACCGCGTTTAAATTATTATTTCCAATTTCCATAGATGCTACAAAGTAACGGCAACAATTCAATTCAATTCACATAACAATAATAACAAAATGATTTTAAAAACTATTTCACAACGCCCATTTTTAATAACTTTTTTACAAATTATCGGCATCGCAGCCGCGTATTTTATCGCGGGGAAATTGGGACATTTACTTGCCATTCCCCCCAATTTTGCAACGGTTGTTTTTCCCTCGTCGGGCATTGCCTTAGCGAGCATTCTACTTTACGGGAAGCGCGTGGGCTGGGGCATATTACTCGGCGCTTTTTTGCTTAACGGTGCCATTCCCGTCACCACAAACGACTTGTCAGAAATTTTAAATTCAGCATTCATGACGTTAGCGATTTCGGGCGGGGCGACGCTGCAAGCCTTCGCGGGAGCTTATTTAGTGCGCCGATTTGCTGGCACCCCCAGCATTTTATCTAACCAAAGAAATATCCTATTATTTTTGTTTTACGGTGGGCTGGTCAGTGCGTTGGTGAATTCGACCTTTTCGGTTTCGTTGTTGGTCGCGGCAGGAAAAATGCCAGCGGAAACCTTTTTTCTAAATTGGTTATCGTGGTGGAGCGGTGATGCGATAGGCATCATTATTTTTGCGCCGCTAGTTTTGGTCTGGTTATCGACCGGAAATTCAATTTGGCAAGGTCGAAAATGGGCGATAACGCTACCCATTTTCATCATGTTTTTACTCACGGCGGCATCCGTTTTTTATGAAATAAAAACCAGCAATATACGAATAAAGCTGGAATTTAACCAACGCGCCAAAGAGTTAAGCCTTGTATTAGAATCGGCGATGACCACGCACTTAAATGTCTTGCGCTCTTTTCATAGTTTTTATGATTCACCTTCATCGATTGATAGAAACGAATTCCGAACATTTTCCAGCGGACAGTTAAAAACGTTTAAAAGCATTCAAGCGGTGCAATGGGTACCCATTATTTTGGAAGAGAATCGAGATGCTTACGAAAAAAATGTGCAGCAAGAAGGTTTCCCGCGCTTTCAAATTACCGAACGCGATGTGAACAATAAAATGGTGCGAGCGGGGAATCGCGCCGAATATGCCCCCGTTGATTTTAATGAACCCTATCAAGGCAATGAAATAATAAGCGGTTTCGATAATTATTCTAATCCGTCACGACGTGAATTACTGGATAAAGCCAGAGATACTAACGAACTCACCACGAGTCCGCCCATTAAATTGATACAGGAAAAAGGCACACAAAATGGTTTTCTTGTTTATATGCCCCTCTATCGCTCGAATCTACCGCATGGAACGTTAGAAGAACGCCGCAATGCCATTGCCAGTTATATCGTTTTGGTATTTCGAGCGGGCGATATGATTACAGAAGCATTCAAAAATCAGAATCTCACGGAATTATCCTATCGATTGATTGACACCGGCGCACCCGTTACCGAGCAATTATTGTTGACCTACAATGAATTCAATCCCTCAACAGAGGAATTATCAATAATTAGTCGTTCAACATTTGATGTGGGTAGTCGGACGTGGCAATTTGAAATTGCACCGACTGCTAATTATTTGATTCAACACCGTTCGACAAACATCGGTTTTATTTTAGTCGCGGGATTTTTATTGATGACACTCACCATCGTCAATGCGCTGAAAATGGCGATTCGTGACAACGAAAAAGAAGCCCGTTCCGTTGAACTGGCGTTGGTTTATAAGAAAAATAAAATTTTAGACACTCAAATCCACCACATGCAAAAATTGGAAAGTATCGGACGACTGACTTCAGGCGTGGCGCACGATTTCAATAATATCTTGATGTGTATGCTGGGTTACAACGAAATAAATAAAATGGACAGTGAGGATATTGAGGACGAATCATTGAGAGAAAGTATTGAAAATAACATCCATCAAATTAATTTGGCGGGCAAACGCGGGGCGGATTTAATTAACAAAATGCTGACGTATTGTCGCCAAGAAAATGAGGGCGTTAAGATAATGGACGTGCAACCTACGCAAGAGGTGATTAACGAGGTGTTAGAAATGTTACGCCCCGCGTTAACCAGTAAAATCAACATTAAATTTGAAGATAGTTGTTCCATCAATCAAAAAGACTGCGGCACTTGTGGAATACGAAATTATTGCGACCTTTGCATTCAGATGCACTCGGGAGATTTGCATCAAATCCTGACAAATCTAGCCATCAATGCGCGAGATTCGATGCGCGAAATGGGGGGCGTGATTGCTATTTCGCTGAAAAAAGTGAGGACGACGAACGGGAATTGTGCCGCGTGTGCCGCCGTGCTTGACGGCGAGTTTATT
>CAISXF010000068.1 GCA_903889445.1 uncultured Pseudomonadota bacterium | reverse complement strand
TCAGTATTTTCAAACGCCAATTCTATGTTTGCCATCACAAGTTCCTCAGCTCGTTTGGCTTTTTCAGTATTTTCAAACGCCAATTCTATGTTTGCCATCACAAGTTCCTCAGCTCGTTTGGCTTTTTCAGTATTTTCAAACACTAATTTAGTATTCGCAATTATGAGTTCGGCAACGTGTTTTTCTTGTTCGGTGATGTCATCCCATTCTGCCACCGACCCCAATCGTATTCCCAAAGAGTTAATAATCGGGCTGGCTTTAAGGGTGAAAATATAATCGCCCAACGGCAATATACTAGTAATGGTTTCGGTGAAGTGATTGAGTAAATTTTCTTGATGGGAGGGATTTTTATGAAACAAGTCGATATTTTTTCCAATTAAACCTGTTGGCTTAAAATGGAGTTTAATACGGTCAAATAGTTTCACCATCGATTCATTCACATAGATAATGACACGATTATTATTCGCAATGATTACGCCGGTGCTGAGATTATCTAAACCAATTTTAAACTGTTCAAGTTCATGATTCATGGTATCGGTTTGATATTGATGAAGCACCGAATCCAGCGTGACGACGGTTGTAATCGCCGTTAATATGAATCCGCCCAAAAAAATTAACCAGACATTCGCGGATTGATGTTGAATAAAATATTCCATCGTCGGCGCGGTTTGAAATTGCCAAACACGCGCTCCGACTCTAAATTGCACACGATTGAGCAACGTTTCTGAGTTGCTCAAAAATCCTTTTTCTTGCAGCATAAACGGTTTAAATTCTTTTTCTGTGCTGGTGAAAATCAATAATTCTGTGCCAGGTGAATTCTCATCGATCAGTCGATAAGATAATCCCGCTAAATTCTGATTTTTAAGGGCAGTGGCAACCATGTCGGCACTTCGGAATACCGCCACTAAATAACCTGAAATAGCGGTGTGCCGTTCTGTCAACGTGTTCAGTGGCAAGTCATGGCGATAAACTGGCTGAAATGCAATAAATCCGTTTTGTTTTTCGGTTTCTTGAACCAGGAGAACTTGTGGCAATATCGCGATATTGGCGGTGTCTTTGGCTCTATCGATGATTTTATGCCGTTCTGACTCGGAATAGACATCGAATCCCATTGCTTTTTCATTACCTTGGTAGGGTTCGACAAAATCTACAACAACATATTCGGGACGATAGCCCGCGCGTACCAATGACTTATTGTCATCGAGTTCTGTAATCTGAAAGTTAGGGAAACCTTCCGACCGGACACTTTTTTCGTAATCGTTTCGATTCGTCGCCAAAATAATCGGCGCCCATTGTATCGATTGAACTCCTTGAAAATTCCCAAATGACGCTCGAACAAACGTGTGGAATTCGGCGCGTGAAATCGTTTTGGATAAATTGTATAAACTGTTCAGCGATTGCAGCTTATTTAAATCCGCGTTGATGGACGTTTCGATTAGCGTACTCAACTCTTTGGTACGCTGTTCCAATTCCATTTTTATCCGTACATTGCTGGTTTCTGTTTCATAAAAAACCGCTCCAATCGTCAGCGAAAACAGGGTAATAATCGGCAACGTAATCGCCCATTTTTTATCTTGCCAAATCGGATTGTGTTTTGACAGCCAAATAATAACCAGTGGCGCAAAAATAATAATGCCCAACGCATCACCACTCCACCACGACAACCAATTGATCAAAAAGACTTCGGCTGGCATTTCGCCGGTCGCAACCAGCAATGAAACCGAAAATGTCGAATTCACTAACGCACCCACTATGCCGCCATAAAACAAAAATAACCGGATATTTTTTTTGCTGGAGAAAATGTCGGGTTTCCCCGCAAATCGTCGCACTAAATACGCCGCGACGAAGGCTTGCAGCGTTGCTCCGCTTGCGATGGCTAGCGAAATGGGGGCAGAATTTAAACTGGTTGAGAAGTCACTTGCTATTAGGGGAACGATCGCGTTATGTAGAAATGCGCCGAGCAATATGCCCCACGCCATGCGATTTCCATAAAGTAGAATAGCCGCCAACGCAATACCGGACGGCGGAAAAATGACTGTTGCATAACTGGGTGGAATGGCAAGCATACTGCCCAATTTCCCAGTGATAAAAAAGGCGGCGGCAACTGCCATAATTTGGAGAAGGCTCTCGACAAATGGGCGTGGTGTGAGGGGTTTTGAAATCATTTTTACTCAAAAATGGGGTGGAAATAGGAGAATTCGGTTACTCAGACGGATTATGGTACAACGTTTCACTTTATTCATCGTCTAAAAAATGAGAAAACAGCAATTGCCTGTACAATTATCATTTTTCTTAATTTTCATTTACTTTCACTTATGTCTACACGCCTTAGAAAAATCACGCAACAAGTTTTAGTCGGCAACGTCAAAGTCGGCGGCGGCGCACCAATTGTGGTGCAGTCGATGACCAACACCGATACCGTCAACATCAAAGCGACCGTGAATCAAATTATCGAACTGGCAACCGCCGGTTCAGAAATGGTGCGAATTACGGTGAATTCCGAAGAAGCTGCCGCCGCTGTTTCGTCAATTAAAGAACAATTGATTGCCCAAAATTGTTTCGTGCCGATTATTGGCGACTTTCATTTTAACGGGCATAAATTACTGGAAAAATATCCCGATTGCGCTCAAGCGTTGGATAAATATCGCATCAATCCAGGCAATGTCGGACGCGGCAAAGCACGCGATCCGCAATTTCAACAAATGATTGAATTCGCCTGCCAATATAATAAACCCGTGCGAATTGGCGTAAACGGCGGCAGTTTGGATCAAGCGGTTTTAACGCGCTTGCTCGATGAGAATCGTCAACTCGCGCAACCCGAACCGTTAGCCGCTGTGGCACGAAAAGCGATTGTGTTGTCGGCGTTAGAAAGTGCCGCGAAAGCCGAAGAAATTGGGCTGGGCAAAGACAAAATAATTTTGTCGTGCAAAATAAGCAACGTTCAAGAGTTGATTAAAATTTACGAAGATTTGGCTGCGCGATGTGATTACGCGCTGCATTTAGGATTGACCGAAGCGGGCATGGGTTCAAAAGGGATTGTGTCTTCGGCGGCGGCGTTGTCGATATTGATGCAACAAGGCATTGGCGACACGATTCGGATTTCGCTCACGCCCGAACCTGGCGCGTCGCGCACTCAAGAAGTTATTGTCGGACAAGAAATTCTGCAAACGATGGGCTTTCGTTCGTTTACGCCGATGGTGATTTCTTGCCCAGGTTGTGGACGCACGACCAGCGATTATTTCCAAAAATTGGCGTTGAACATTCAAACGTATTTGCGTGATCAAATGCCGATTTGGCGCGAAAAATACGCGGGCGTAGAAACGATGGAAGTGGCGGTAATGGGTTGCGTGGTGAATGGTCCAGGCGAAAGTAAAAATGCCAACATCGGCATCAGTTTACCGGGAACGGGTGAAACGCCGGTCGCGCCCGTTTACGAAGACGGTGAAAAAACAGTGACGTTAAAAGGTGATTTTATTGCCGAAGAATTTCAGGCGATTGTCGAACGTTACATCGAAACACATTACGGGAAAACGGAATAATGTTGCCACGGATTGCGTTAACAGCCGGTGAACCCGCCGGCATTGGTGCGGATTTGTGTATTCAATTGGCGCAACAAATTTTGCCCGCGTGTGAATTGGTGGTTTTGGCAGATGCGGAATTGTTGCAACAACGCGCCAAACAATTAAATTTACCGCTGACGTTGCATCATTTTGACCCCCAAAAACCACGTCTTATTTTGCCGCCAAGCCATTTGACCATTTTGCCTATCGCGTTGAAAGTTCCCGTCGAAGCGGGCGTGTTGAATCATGAAAATAGTGAATACGTTCTCGAACTTTTGGATCGCGCCACGCACGGCTGTTTGAATAAAACCTTTGCCGCGATGGTGACGGCACCGGTGCATAAAGGCGTGATTAACGAAGCGGGTTTTGCGTTCACCGGTCACACCGAACACATTGCGCTACAAACGGGCGGGCATCCGGTGATGATGTTGGCAACCGAAGGGCTGCGCGTCGCGTTGGTGACGACGCATTTGCCCCTGTCGCAAGTCAGCGCGGCGATTACGCCCGAACGTTTGGAAGCCGTGATTCGCATTTTGCACCACGATTTACAAACGCGCTTTCACATTCACCAGCCAAAAATTTTGGTGTGCGGACTCAATCCGCACGCCGGCGAAAGTGGTTATTTGGGGCGTGAAGAAATCGATATTATCAATCCGATTTTAGAAAAATGTCGCGCCGAAGGAATGGATTTAGAAGGCGCGTTGCCAGCGGACACGCTATTTACTAACAAATATCTGCAAAATGCCGACGCGGTTTTGGCGATGTATCACGACCAAGGTTTGCCGGTGTTGAAATACAAAGGTTTCGGCAATGCGGTCAATATCACGTTAGGTTTGCCGATTATTCGCACCTCGGTTGACCACGGCACGGCGTTAGATTTAGCGGGAACAGGCAACGCCGATTTAGGCAGTTTGCAATACGCGGTGAAAACCGCCATCAATATGAGTTCGATTTAATGGCACATCAAGCACGAAAACGGTTTGGGCAGAATTTTCTGGTTGACCAAAATATCATCGATAACATTATCGGCAACGCGATGATTCGCAGCGGTCAACTTTGGGTGGAAATCGGCGCAGGGCAGGGCGCGTTGACGGAACCGTTAGTTAAAAAAGTCACGCATTTAGACGTGGTGGAACTTGACCGCGATTTAGTGAAATGGTTGGAATATAAATTTGCCGCGCAAACGAATGTGAACATTCACAGCGCGGACGCATTGCGGTTTGATTTTGCCGCACTTGCGCCAGAAGGTGAAAAACTGCACATCATTGGCAATTTACCGTACAACATTTCTACGCCGTTGATGTTTCATTTGCTCGAAACGACCGATTGCATTGCGGACATGATTTTTATGTTGCAAAAAGAAGTGGTGAATCGCATTTGCGCTCAACCGAATGGCAATTCTTACGGGCGTTTGAGCGTGATGATGCAGTATTATTGCGCGACCGAATGGTTGTTTGACGTGCCGCCAGAAAGTTTCAAACCCATACCGCAAGTCATGTCGGCGATGGTGCGATTAGTACCGCATTTGCAACCGCCCGTTGACGTGGATAACGTAAAAACGCTCAGTAAATTAGTGACGGAAGCGTTTTCACAACGCCGTAAAACGTTGCGGAATTCGTTGAAAAAATCGCTGTCTGAAGCTGAAATTGCCGAATTGGGTATTGATGCAAATTTGCGGGCTGAAAATATCAGTTTGCGCGATTTTGCGAAATTAGCGAATGCGGTTAGTCGAAAAGTAGTCGAAACAAATTGAACAACATTTTTCAATCACGGTACCGAATTTAAATTATTATTTCCCATTTCAACGACAAATTCACTGCCGGTACAAATTTTCCGTCATCAGGATTTGAAAAAAAACCGCCTTTTGAGCCAACTCGACGGGCAGTTTTTTATGGTCGCGCAACGAAAAACCCTTAACAGTGTTATGATAACGCTATCTTTTTAATCCGAAACCCGCGCAATTCAACATGGCATTAGCATTAAATATCCCCATTTATTTAACCCTGTTACGCATCGCGTTAATTCCTTTATTGACGATTGTGTTTTTTTTGCCGTGGGAAAATGCGAATGTCGCCTGCACCTTAATTTTTTTACTGGCAGGTTTTACCGATTGGTTAGACGGTTATTTAGCACGAAAAATGAAATTAGAAACCAAATTCGGCGCATTCTTAGATCCGGTCGCCGACAAATTGATGGTTGTGGTGGTGTTAGTTTTGTTGGTTCAACAAATTAACAGTCCTTATTTAGCGATTCCCTCCGCCATTATTATCGGACGTGAAATCACCATTTCTTCGTTGCGCGAATGGATGGCAGAAATTGGCAAACGCGCTCACGTTCAAGTTTCTTCATTGGGAAAATGGAAAACCAGCGCACAAATGCTCGCCATTGGGTTTTTTCTGTATCACGACGATTTATTCGGTTTGCCCGTTTTAGAATTCGGTTACGGCTTGCTTTATATCGCGGCTGTGTTGACGTTATGGTCAATGATTCAATACTTACACGCGGCTTTTGCCGCCATTAACTCACCCTCACCTCCAACGGAAGGTTAGAAAAATATGGAACAAACAAAAATTTTGATTCAACAAAAAAACGATACGCAAAACGAAATTTTACGGTGTGCGTTGGGATTATTTGTCACGAAAGGTTATTTTAATACGTCGTTGAGTGAGATTGCTTGCGCGGCTCAATTGTCGCAAACGCAAGAAATTTACGCGCTTTTTGATAGTAAACAACAACTCGCTGCCATGTTGTACAACAACATTGTGGACAGTTTAAGCGTGTCGATTGATGAGATTCGTCGTCGTAACAAAAAAGCCTCTGAACAATTACACAGTTTGGTTAATTTGCTTTTTAAATTGACCGAAGAAGCTCCAGAAGCCTTACGGTTTTTATTTTTGGTTAACGCTGCCGAATTTTTACCTGATGAAAAAACCTTTTTGCAAACGCCCGCCGTTAATAAAATGCTAAAAATGATTCAATTGGGCATTAACAACGGTGAAATTCGCAGCCTTGCGCCAATGCTGATTTACAGTTATTTTTTCGGCATTATTAACACCACGTTGGCATTGATGCTTAACGGGACGCTTGAAAAACGCAGTGAATTGTATCAATCGCAAGCATGGTTGGCGGCGTGGAATGCCATTGTTAAAAAATAACCGTTTCACAACGAAAAAGTCATTGAACTCATAAATCTTAAATATGGATAACTGGTATTACATTTCTTTAGGTGTTTCGGTTTTTGTGTCGCTTGTCGTTATCTTTGTTAAAACGATGCAGCATCAGAATAAATCTGCGTGTTTGCTTCAAACCTTAGTTCGAGAATTACAACAGCAACAAGTGGCTCTCGATCAACACGCCATTGTTTGTATTGCCGATAAATCAGGAAAAATCACTTACATTAACCAAAAGTTTTGTGACATAAGTGGCTACAGTCCTGAAGAATTGCTCAGTGGGAATCATATACTCAGCGCGGATTATCATCCGCGTGAATTTTTTGTACAAATATGGCAAGCTCTGAGCAAAGGCGAAACTTGGCAAGGCGAAGTTAAAAATAAAACTAAAAATGGCAAATTGTATTGGGTAAAATCGACCCTGGTTCCCTTTTTAAGTACCGAAGGTGATATTGATCATTACGTTTGTATTCGGACGGATATTACCGCACAAAAAGAAATCGAAAATATCACACTGAAAGCCGAAAAATGGCAACGAACCATTCTGAATAATTTAGGGGATGGCGTGTGTACTTTGGATGCCGATGGAAAGCTGACTTCTTTTAATGCCGAAGCGGAGCGAATGTTGGGTTGGCGTTTTGAAGAACTTAACGGCAAAGATATTCATTCGATTATTCATCATCATCGCGCGGATGGTTCGCCCTTATCGTTTGAAGAGTGTCCCATTGCATTAAGCATATCGAAAAAAAATACTTATCGTTCCGATGATGAAATTTTTTTCCATAAAGACGGAAGTCGTGTGCCAGTTAGCGTAGTCGGTGCTCCGTTGTTGGATAATGGCGAACTTATCGGTTCGGTGGCGTGTTTTCGTGACAGCACTTTGCAAAAACTCATCGCGCAAAAACTCATCGATGCCAAAGAAGCGGCTGAACAAGCCTTGCGGATTAAGTCGGATTTTCTTTCGACCATGAGTCACGAAATTCGTACGCCGATGAACGGCATTATTGGCATGGTCGATTTATTATTAGACACGCCACTTCATGACGAACAAATCGAATTCGCCCACATTATCAAAACGTCATCCCATCTGTTACTGACTATCGTCAACGATATTTTAGATTTTTCTAAAATTGAAGCTGGACAACTTCACATCGAATCTATCGATTTTTCAATTCAACACGTTTTGGAAGGTTGCGCGAACATTATTGCGATAAAGGCTTATGAAAAATCG
>CAISXF010000067.1 GCA_903889445.1 uncultured Pseudomonadota bacterium | reverse complement strand
GACGCGCCAGCACTAACAATATTCGCTTCAACTGTTGCAAGTGGCGTTGAAGACACCGCCATTTCCGTCACCTTTGCGAATTTACAAACGCAGGGCGATGACTCGGCAGGTGGTGATGATGATTTGGCAAAAGGCGATAGCATTACGGCGTTTGTAGTGAAAGCTGTTTCGAGTGGCACGTTGATGATTAACGGTGCTGCGTGGAATATCACAACCAATAATACGATTGATTCCATAAAATCCGCTTCGTGGACTCCCGCTGCCAATGCCAACGGCACCATCGAAGCCTTTACAGTTATCGCTAAAGATTCGCGCAATGCTGTTTCAGCCGCCGCAATTCCCGTTCAAATTGCCGTGACGGCGGTGAATGATGCGCCCACCGCGACCAACGCCACGCCAACCTTTGACGAGGACACGACCAAAACCTTTGCAGCGGCAGATTTTGGTTATGCCGATATTGAAAATAGCCCGATGGCAAGCATAAAAATCGTTTCGTTGCCCACGTTAGGGTCATTGAAACTGGGGCAAAATTCGGTGACGGCGGGTCAAGTGATTTTACCTGCCGATATTCTAAACTTAACTTATATGCCCGCCGCAAATGCCAACGGCGTGAATTACAGCAATTTTACGTTCACGGTGAATGACGGCAGTTTGGACAGCCTGATTGCCAACACGATGACGCTGAATGTGACGGCGGTGAATGATGCGCCCACCGCGACCAATCTCAATACCGCCGAAACGTACACTGAAGACACGCCGCTAAATTTCACCGATGTGGTTATTTCAGATGTGGACAGTCCGACTGTGACGGCAACCTTGACGTTGTCAAATTCCGCTGCCGGAAGTTTAAATGTCGGCACTTCCAATGGCGTAACCTCGACGTTTAGCTCCGGATTTTGGTCGGTCACAGGTGCCATTGCGGACGTGAATGGGTTGCTGGCGGGTTTGACTTTTGCGCCGACGGCAAATTTCAACAGTAATTTCACCATTTCCACCAGTGTTTCAGATGGAGTGGCATCTGCTTTTGCTTTAACGGAAAGTAAATATTTTACTGGAATACCGGTGGATGACGCGGCAACGGGTTCGTTAAGTATTTCGGGAACAGCACAAGTCGGCAATACATTAGCATATTCATTCAGTCCATCCGACCCTGATGGTGGAATTATTGGCATAAGTTATGGATGGTTTCTTAATTCAAATTGGGTGAGCGCGAATAGTTTTTACGCACCAACGGGGGCGGGTTCATTATATGTGCAAGCCACCACCACCGACGCATTAGGCGGAACGACTTTATTTACGTCTGGTGCGGTATCTATTGCGGCTCCGGTTCCACAAACACTGGTTGCACAATTCGGTGGAAATATTGGAGGGGCTGGTGCTACCGAAGTGTTTAACGTATATCTGGTGGCTAATCATGCGTACATTATTAACGAAAAGGGTTCCACCTATGGTTATGGATCACTTGGAGATCCCTATCTTCGTCTTAATAACAGTTCAGGCAGTCAAATCACCGCAAATGATGATTATGGTTCATTAGATTCTCAGATTTCTTTTACGCCATCTGAATCGGGTTATTATCTCATTGTGGCAGGAGCGTTTAGCGCGAACACCGGAACGTATACCGTTCTAGTTTTCGGTTAACGTTAAAAGCCGCGTTTTTAAAAAGAAGGAAATCATGCCGCAAACCTTGGTCGAAAAAATTAAAACGTGGGGCGCAGAATTGGGTTTTCAACAAATCGGGATTACCAACACCGATTTGTCGCAAGCCGAAAAGCGTTTGCAAACGTGGTTGAAAAAGGATTTTCACGGCGAACTTGATTACATGGCGCGACACGGTTTGAAACGCAGTCGCCCCGCGTTGCTGCATGAAAATACGCAAAGTATTATTTCGGTGCGAATGGATTATTTGCCAGAAAATCACGCCGACATGAATCACGTTTTAACGTCGCCCACTGCCGCGTACATTTCGCGTTACGCGCTCGGACGTGATTATCACAAACTCATGCGCCAACGATTGCAAAAACTCGCTGATAAAATTCAAACTGAAATTGGCGAATTCGGTTATCGCGCTTTCGTGGACAGTGCGCCCGTTTTGGAAAAAGCGATTGCTGAAAAAGCGGGTTTAGGTTGGATTGGCAAACACTCGAATTTAATCAATCGTAAAGCGGGTTCGTGGTTTTTTTTGGGTGAAATTTACACCGATTTGGATTTGCCGAACGACGCGCCCACGACTTCGCATTGTGGTGAATGCGTCGCGTGTTTGACGGTGTGTCCGACGCAGGCAATTGTTGCGCCGTATCAAGTCGATGCGCGGCGATGTGTGTCGTATTTGACGATTGAATTACACGGCGCGATTCCCGAAGAGTTGCGTCCGTTAATTGGCAATCGGATTTATGGTTGTGACGATTGCCAATTGGTTTGTCCGTGGAATCGGTTTACGAATTTGACCAAAGAGCCTGATTTTCACCCGCGCCAACGGTTGAATACGCAGGAATTGCTGGATGTTTTCGCGTGGACAGAAACGGAATTTTTGACTAAAACCGAAGGTTCTGCGATTCGGCGCATTGGTTACGAACGTTGGTTGCGAAATATCGCGGTGGCGTTGGGCAATGCACCGAAAAATGAAGCAGTTTTAGCTGCATTAAAGGCACGGTTGACGGTGGATTCGGCGTTGGTGCGTGAACATATTTTGTGGGCAATTACGCGCCAAACGCGCTGATTTTTGACCAATCAAACGATTCCCCTGGATCGGTTTTGCGTTCAGGCGCAATGTCAGAATGCCCGACGATGTGGGTTAAATGGGGATAGGTTTTTTGCAATGTTTCCAGCACGGCATTCAATTTTTCATATTGCGCTTCGGTGTAAGCGATTGTTTCGCCACCTTCCATTTCAATACCAATCGAAAAATCATTACAATTTTCACGATCTTGAAAACTCGAAATACCCGCGTGCCACGCGCGTTTATTAAACGGCACAAATTGCACACATTCCCCGTCGCGCCGAATCAATAAATGAGCGGAAACTTCCAACGTGTAAATCGTTTGAAAATACGAATGCGCGTCAGGATTCAAACGATTGCAAAATAAATCATCGATGTAACGTCCACCAAATTCATTCGGCGGCAAACTAATACAATGAATCACCATCAACGAAAACGCATTTTCGTCAGGTCGTTCATTAAAATTGGGCGACAAAACGTGCGTGATGTCAGTCAACCAGTGCTGTTTGATATTCATGGTGAGTTAATTTTGAGTGGCGTAATCCAACACTAAACCGATAAAAACGATTAAGCCGAACCAGTTGTTATTTAAAAACGCTTTAAAACACGCGCTTTTTTCGCGGTGAAAAATAAGTTTTTGTTGATAACAAAAAAATCCTGCCGCACCGAAAACGCTGGAATAATAAAACGCGCCCAAATGTTGCATTTGTCCGACTAAAATCAGCAATAACAAAATGATGAACTGCAACGCGCCCATAATGTGGCGGTCGTAATTGCCGAATAAAATCGCGGTGGATTTCACGCCAATTTTCAAATCGTCGTCTTTATCCACCATCGCGTACATTGTGTCGTACACCAACGCCCACAAAATCACGGCTAAATATAATATCCACGCGACGGTTGGAATTTCGTTTAATTGTGCGGCAAACGACATTGGCACTGCCCAACCAAAAGCGATTCCTAAATATGCCTGCGGTAAGTGCGTGTAACGTTTCATAAACGGATAACTTGCCGCCAAAAATGCGCCCACAAACGACAATAAAATGGTGAATTTATTCAGCAATAACACCAATCCAAATGCGAGCAAACACAACGCTGTGAAAAAAATTAACGCGGCTTTCGGGGTGATATTTCCGGCAGCGATGGGGCGTTGTTTGGTGCGTTCAACGTGGGGATCGAAATCGCGGTCGGCGTAATCGTTAATGACACAACCCGCTGCACGCATGACGATAACACCAAGCGTAATCACGGTTAAAACCAGTAAATTCGGCTTTCCGTCGCTGGCAATCCACAACGCCCAAAGAGCGGGATATAACAAAATGAGTGTGCCAATCGGTTTGTCGAAGCGAGCTAAAAACCAATAATATCGTGCGCGGTCTGTGAGCATAAAATTCTGTAAAAATAATGAAAAATAGGGCGCATTGTAGGAAGTTATCGGAGCAATTAGCAACGGTGAATGTGATTTAAACGAAATTAGCACTTGTTGCCTAAACATTATTGCGGCTATAATTACACGTTCATTAAAGTGCGAATGTGGCGAAATTGGTATACGCGCTGGATTTAGGTTCCTGTGGGTCACCCCGTGAGAGTTCGAGTCTCTCCATTCGCACCACTTAAATAATTCATAATCAAAGTTATAGTATCTTAACTTTTCAATTCATTGAGCCAGCCTCGGCATTCAATAAAATCCAATTTTTAATTTAAAAACGTGTGGGGAAAAACAAATGCAAATTTCTGTTGAGCAAACATCAGAATTAGGTCGAAAAATGACTGTCACTTTGCCAGAATCTGCTGTTCAAGCGCAAATGGCACCACGCTTAAAAAAAGCAGCAAGTGAAGCGCGTGTTGATGGTTTCCGTCGCGGAAAAGTTCCCCAAAGTGTTGTAATTAAAATGTACGGTTTGCAAATCCGTGATGAAATTAAATCTGATTTAATCCAATCCAGTTATGCAGATGCGTTGAAAGCAGAAGATTTAACGCCTGCTGGTTATCCAAGTGTCGAAATTCTAAGCGATACAGATGGCTTCAGTTATGCTGCAACTTTCGAGGTTTATCCTGTTGTTTCTTTAGAAGGTTTTGATTCATTAGAAGTAACGCAACAAATCGCGACAGTTGAAGAAAGTGATGTTGAAGCGATGATTGCAAAATTAAAAGATCAACGCAAAACGTGGGAAGTTGTTGAACGTGCCGCTGAAAATAATGATCGCGTGACGATTGATTTTTCGGGTGTGCTAGACGGCAAAAATTTCACTAATGGTAAATCGATCGATCATCCTGTTGAGCTGGGTGCAGGCAATATGATTCCTGGGTTTGAAGATAATTTATTGGGCTTAAAAGCGGGCGACACAAAAACGTTCACTATTTCTTTCCCTGAAGATTATCCAAATGAAACGTTAGCGGGTCAACCTGTTGAGTTTGAAATAGAAATCAAAAAATTGGAAGTCGCTACCTTACCTGAAATCGATGCAGAATTTATTACTGCTTACGGTATTGAGAGTGGCAGTGTTGAAGCGTTTCGCAATGATGTAAAAGAAAATCTGGAACGTGAATTAAAAAGAAAATTAAAAACGAATTTAAAAAGAGCCACGTTGACGGCATTGCACGAAAAACTCGCGTTATCGTTGCCAAACAGCTTGGTTGACGAAGAAGTTGAAGAGCAGTTGAAGCCGTACAAAGAAATGGCGAAGAAAAATAAAATGGATTTCAATTCGCTAAATTTACCGCGTGAACCGTTTGAAGCAGAAGCTAAAAAACGAGTCGCTTTGGGTTTAATCATTGGCGAAATCATTCATCAAAATGAATTGAAAGTCGATGAATACAAAGTGCGTGTTCACGTTGAAGAAATGGCAAAAAGCTATGAAAATCCAGCGCAAGTTATTGAATGGTATTACAAAGACGAAAATCGTTTAAATGACATTCGCCAAATGACAATGGAAGAACAAGTGACAGAATGGTTGCTTTTGAAGGCAACAGTCACTACTGAAACCGTTGATTTTAATGCTGTCATGAACGACGCAACTAACGCTTAATTCGGGTCAAAAAATGTATTCACAACAACTTGCACAAATGATGGCAACCCAAGCTGCTGGTGGTTTAGTCCCGATGGTCGTTGAACAAACGGCTCGCGGCGAACGCGCGTTTGATATTTACTCTCGCTTATTGAAAGAGCGAGTGATTTTTTTAGTTGGGCAAGTTGAAGATTACATGGCAAATCTTGTCGTGGCGCAGTTGTTGTTTTTGGAATCTGAAAATCCTGATAAAGATATTCACCTTTATATCAACTCGCCTGGTGGTTCGGTGACAGCTGGTATGTCCATTTATGACACAATGCAATTCATCAAACCTGACGTAAGCACCATGTGTATTGGTCAAGCAGCGAGTATGGGCGCAATTTTGTTAACGGGTGGCGCAAAAGGCAAACGCTATTGTTTGCCGCATTCGCGCATGATGATTCATCAGCCTTTAGGCGGTTTTTCTGGTCAAGCGTCGGATTTTGATATTCATGCGAAAGAAATTCTGTTGATTCGGGAAAAACTAAATAAAGTATTGGCGCATCACACGGGGCAAACAATGAAAAAAGTTCAAGCCGATACCGACCGCGACAATTTTTTAAGTGCTACCGATTCAGTGACTTACGGGTTAATCGATCAAGTGTTGACCAATCGCACTGCTGCAACTGATAAACCAAACAAATAGATTAACGGCTTTAGGGCGAAGATAGTTATGAGCAGCAAAGACAAAAATAAAGAAGACGGAAAAACTGCAGATTGTTCGTTTTGTGATAAAAATCAGGACGAAGTGCGGAAAATGATTGCTGGGCCGACGATGGTTGGTGGCGAAGCTGTTTATATTTGTGATGAATGTGTTGAACTTTGCAATGACATTTTGCTCGAAGAATTAGGGCAATCTGCTTCGCCTAATGAAAACGCTTTGCCTAAGCCAAAAGAGATTAAAAGCGAATTAGACGGCTATGTGATTGGTCAAGAACACGCGAAAAAAATCTTAGCGGTTGCGGTTTATAATCACTATAAGCGATTGCGTAATAAAAATAACAAGTCTAAAAAGAACCAGATTGAGCTGGCAAAAAGTAACATCTTGCTCATCGGGCCAACGGGTTCTGGAAAAACATTGTTAGCGGAAACTTTAGCGCGATTGTTAGACGTGCCGTTTGCCATTGCTGATGCGACGACGCTTACTGAAGCGGGTTATGTCGGTGAAGATGTTGAAAATATCATTCAAAAGATTTTGCAAAAATGTGATTATGATGTGGAAAAAGCCGAATCAGCGATTGTTTATATCGACGAAATCGACAAAATTTCACGCAAATCTGAAAGTAGTTCGCTGACTCGTGATGTATCGGGAGAAGGCGTTCAGCAAGCATTATTGAAATTGATTGAAGGTACTGTCGCTTCAATTGCACCGCAAGGTGGACGCAAACATCCCAATCAAGAATTCATTCAAGTTAACACCGCGAATATGTTGTTTATCGTTGGCGGCGCGTTTTCTGGCTTAGATAAAGTCATTCAAGCCCGTTCAGAAACGGGCGGAATTGGCTTTTCAGCAGAGGTAAAAACAAAAGATCAAAGCAAAAACATCGGACAATTATTTGCCGAAGTTGAAGCGAAAGATTTAATCAAATACGGTTTAATTCCAGAATTCGTGGGGCGTTTGCCCGTTGTCGCTACGTTAGAAGAATTGGACGAACCCGCATTGATACAAATTTTGACGCAGCCGAAAAATGCGTTAATCAAACAATATAAGCATTTGTTTGAAATGGAAGGCGCGGATCTTGAATTTAGTGACGACTCGTTGTCAGCCATTGCTCAAAAATCAATGGAACGCAAAACGGGCGCACGCGGTTTGCGAACAATTGTGGAAAATGTGTTGTTAAATACCATGTATGAATTGCCTTCTGCGGATAACATCAGCAAAGTGACCGTTGATAAAGAAGTTATTTTAGGTAATGCCGAACCTACATTAGTTTATAAGGTCGAAAAAGCAGAGCGTAAAACGACTAAAAAAGTCGCAGCGGAAAGTTAACGCGACGCTTTAGCAGCACACCAAAAAATAGAGGGATGCTTTTTCAAGCATCCCTTTTTTATTGCGATGTATAAAAATAACTTGTTTTTTACGCAGTATCCCCCATTATTCAAACGTCCTTTACTACTTAAAACTACAAACACTATGACTGAATTAACAGCTGACCAAGCCCTTATTCCCGTGTTACCGCTCCGTGATGTGGTGGTTTATCCCAACATGGTTATTCCCTTATTTGTGGGGCGCGATAAATCGATTGACGCACTCAATAATGCGATTAAAGAAAATCGCCAAGTTTTATTAGTCGCGCAAAAAGAAGCAGAAGTCGATTCGCCTGAAATTAGCGATTTATACGAAGTCGGCACGCTTGCAAACGTATTGCAAATGCTCAAACTTCCTGACGGCACGGTAAAAGTGTTGATGGAAGGCGACGAGCGTTGTTTGGTGACGCGCTACCAAAAACAAGACGGTTTTATTTGCGCTAAAATCGAAATAGCGGAAGAAACTTACGACGTTCCAGATCAGGAAAAAGAAGTTTTGGAGCGTACCGCGATGAGTTCATTTGAAAATTATGTGAAGCTCAATAATAAAATTCCGCCTGAAGTATTGAACGCGCTCGCCGAGGTTGATGACGCGAGCCGTCTGGCGGATACGATGGCAGCGCACATGAATTTAAAAGTCGCCGACAAACAAACGATTTTAGAAACGATGGATATTGCTCAACGGTTGGAATCGTTGATGGCATTTATGGAATCGGAAGTCGATTTGCTAGAAACGGAAAAACGGATTCGTGTGCGCGTGAAGCAGCAAATGGAAAAAAATCAGCGCGAATACTATTTGAACGAACAAATTAAAGCCATTCATAAAGAATTGGGCGAAATGGATGAAGCGGCAACGGAAGTTGATGAATTGACCAAAAAAATCAACGATGCGGAATTGCCTGAAGAAGCTAAAACGAAAGCCTTCGACGAGTTGAAAAAATTAAAAATGATGTCGCCGATGTCAGCCGAAGCAACGGTTGTTCGTAATTATATTGAATGGCTGGTGAGCGTTCCTTGGACGAAAAAAACGGATGTTCAGAAAGAGCTTGCCGCCGCCGAAGCGATTTTAAATGAAGAGCATTACGGCTTAGAAAAAGTGAAAGAACGCATTTTAGAATATCTCGCCGTGCAACAACGGGTGGATAAATTGAAAGGGCCTATTTTATGTTTAGTTGGGCCTCCAGGCGTTGGTAAAACGTCGTTGGGCGAATCGATTGCACGAGCGACCAATCGGACTTATGTTCGGATGGCGTTGGGCGGTGTGCGTGATGAAGCCGAAATTCGTGGTCATCGTCGTACTTATATTGGCGCAATGCCAGGTAAAATTTTGCAAAGTCTGGCGAAAGTGAAAGTGCGGAATCCGCTGTTTTTGCTCGATGAAATTGATAAAATGGCGACCGATTTTCGAGGTGATCCCGCTTCGGCATTGCTGGAAGTGTTGGATCCTGAACAAAATAGCGCGTTTGCAGATCATTATTTGGATGTTGATTTTGATTTGTCGGATGTCATGTTTGTGGCGACGGCAAACAGCATGAATATCCCGCCAGCTTTGCTCGACAGAATGGAAGTCATTCGTTTGGCTGGTTACACCGAAGATGAAAAAATCAATATCGCGCTGCGTTATTTGGTGCCGAAACAAATTAAATTGAATGGTTTAAAAGCCAAAGAAATTGATATTGCCGAAGATGCAGTGCGTGACATGATTCGTTATTATTCGCGTGAAGCGGGTGTGCGAAATTTGGAGCGTGATATTTCTAAAATTTGCCGCAAAGTCGTGAAAGATTTGTTATTGAAACCGCGTAAAACGAAAATTAAAATTACACCAAAGAATTTGAATGATTATTTGGGCGTGCAGCGTTACAGCTACGGTTTGGCGGAAGAAAAAGATCAAATTGGTTGCGTAACGGGATTGGCGTGGACATCGGTTGGCGGCGAGTTATTGACCATTGAAACGGCGGTTATTAACGGCAAAGGCAAGTCATCGACGACGGGAACGCTAGGCGACGTAATGAAAGAATCGATTGCGGCAGCGATGACGGTCGTTCGTAGTCGTGCAGAAACGTTAGGGATTCCAGATGAGGTGTTTCAAACCCGTGATATTCACATTCATGTTCCTGAAGGTGCAACGCCTAAAGATGGTCCAAGTGCCGGCATTGGCATGTGTACGGCGATTATTTCCGCGTTGACTAAAATTCCAGTTCGGGCGAGCGTGGCAATGACGGGAGAAATCACATTGCGTGGTGAAGTTTTGCCAATTGGTGGCTTAAAAGAAAAGCTACTCGCGGCGCATCGTGGTGGGATTACAACGGTAATTATTCCAAAAGAGAACGAAAAAGATTTAGTCGAAATTCCAGACAACATTAAACAAAACCTGTCGATTATGCCAGTGCGTTGGATTGATGAAGTTTTGGAAATTGCGTTGCAATATCAACCTGTTCCGCGTGAACCGATTTTGATTGATTCGCCTGAAGTACTGAAAATTGAACCAAATAAAAAAAGTCGAGTGCAAATAACAGCGCATTAAAAAGCGTGCAGGTCACAGAATTCAAAGTCTGTCACGGTTTAATGCTTGACACTGTGTAAGTGCATTGATATAAATACAGGCGTTTCGTGCCATATGTAAACGAGACAACGGCAGCAACACCGGCTAATAACTTAAAAATTTTAAAAATAACTTCCTTAGGGGGAAATAATGAATAAATCGGAATTGATTAGTGCGATAGCGGAATCGGCAAATGCAATTAAGCCTGATTCTTTGACTAAAGCTGATGCTGGTCGTGCATTAGATGGTTTTATTGCAGCAGTAACAAAAGCATTAAGTGTAGGAGATACCGTCGCTTTAGTTGGTTTTGGTACTTATTCCGTAAAGGAAAGAGCAGAGCGCAAAGGACGTAATCCGCAGTCTGGCGAAGAAATTACTATTAAAGCTGCAAAAACTCCTACATTTAAAGCTGGTAAATCATTAAAAGATGCTGTAAACTAGCCAAATCAAGTCGGGTGCTTAGCTCAGCTGGTAGAGCATCGCCCTTACAAGGCGAGGGTCGGGGGTTCGAACCCCTCAGCACCCACCACGACTTTGGAGCGGTAGTTCAGTTGGTTAGAATACCGGCCTGTCACGCCGGTGGTCGCGGGTTCGAGTCCCGTCCGCTCCGCCAATACTTAAAAACCCCGAATCTTTTGGTTCGGGGTTTTTTTTTGCTTAATTTATAATGATTTCTTGAGGTGACTATTTTATGCTGACAAAAATTAGAGAAAAATCCCAAGGCGCGTTTGCAGGCGTTATTCTTACCGTTATTTGCGTGCCATTTGTTTTATGGGGAATCAACAATTATATTAACGACGGTCAAGAATCCCCAGTTGCTTCGGTAGGTAAAAAAGATTTTTATCAGCGTGATGTTGCAAAAGCTTACGAAAAATACCAACAAAATTTGGGCGGTCTAGCTGCTGACGAACAAAATATCAAAGCCCAAGCTCTTCATAAACTTATTAAAGATGAGGTTCTTTTGCAATACGTTTATCGAAAAGGCTTAACCATTACCGATGACGCAATTCGTGATTTTGTGCAATCTTTGCCGTATTTCCAAACTGACGGTAAATTCGACGAAGCGAAATATAAACAATTGCTCACATCGCAAAGAATGTCGTCGAATGAGTTTGTGGGACAAATCAAAAACGCATTGTTGATGGAACAATTTCAGCAAAGTATTTTAAACAGCAGTTTTGCCACGCCTTACGATTTAGAACATTTTTTCAAAATCCAAAATCAACAACGCGATGTTGAATATGTCACCGTGCCAGTTGAAGCACCGTCTGAAGCACCGTCTGAAGACGCAATTAACGCTTATTACCAAGCACATCAAACGCAATATCAAATCTCTGAAAAAATGGCAGTCGAATACGTTGAATTAACATTAGACGATTTGGCAAAAAAAGTGGAAGTGACGGACGAAAAATTAAAAGCGTTTTACGACGAACAATCCGCGCAATACAGCACACCAGAACGCCGAAAAATTAGTCATATTTTATTTGAAGTTAACGATAAACAAGACGAAAAAACAGCTTTGGAAAAAGCACATGAAGCTAAAGTTGCATTAAAAAGCAAAGATTTTGCGGTTGTCGCTGCTGAATTGTCGGATGATAAAATTACTGGCAAAGACGGTGGCGATTTAGGATTATTCAATGCTGGCGTGATGGACAAAGATTTTGATACAGCTGCATTAGCTTTAAAAAAAGGGGATATTTCTGAACCAGTCAAATCCGCGTTTGGTTATCACTTGATTAAAGTGACTGAATTAACGACTGCCGAAATTAAGCCTTTCGACAGCGTAAAAGCGGAAGTCAGTAAAGCCTATCAAAAATCTCAAGCTGAAAATTTGTTTTATCAACAAGGCGAATCGTTGACTGAAATCAGTTACCAAAATGCCGATAATTTGCAAGCAGCCGCGTCACAGCTTAATTTAACGATTCACAAAACAGGTTTGTTCACAAAGACAGAAGGCGAAGGTATTGCGTCCAATGAGAAAGTTCGCGGTATAGCGTTCAGTGAAGACATGTTAAATGGCACGAATAGCACGCCGATTGAAGTGGATAGTGATCATTTAGTCGTGTTGCGATTGTCAGAACACCAAGCGGCGACAAATAAACCGTTAGCGGACGTGAAAGCCGACGTGATTAAAGCGGTGCAAGCAGAACAGGCTCAACAACACGTTATCGATACGGCGAAAGCAATTAAAACGAAATTGTTGGAGGGTGAGAGTTTGGCGAAAGTGGCGGCAGATTATAAGTTGATGGCACAGAAAGTAGCGGGTTTAACACGCATGAAAAAAGAGTTTAATGTCGTGTTAAATGAAGCGATTTTCAAAGGCGCGAAACCGATTGTCGATAAACCGAGCATTTTCACGGTTGCGTTACCCTCGCATGAACAAGTGGTCGTGAGTTTGACTAAAGTTCATGACGGCGTGATGAGCGACGACGATAAAAAACGTGCGACGTTAGCCACGAAAAACATTGCTAAAGCGATGGGGGACAGTGAATTTAACGCGCTGATTAACACGTTAGAAGAAAAAGCGGACGTTGAAATTAACACGCCGCAACCTGCCGCACAATAGTTATTTCAAGGTAATTGCTAATCCTTGTAACACTAAATTTGTTTCAAGGGTTAGCGGCTGCGCTAATTGAGCCGCAATAATCGGCGCGTCACCGCCCGTTAGAAATAACACCGTATTGGCGGGCAATTTTTGAATTACTCGCTCAATCAATCCGCAAGCTGCAAACAAGGTTCCATTATAAATTGCCGCT
This sequence comes from uncultured Pseudomonadota bacterium, assembly GCA_903889445.1. GTDB lineage: Bacteria > Pseudomonadota > Gammaproteobacteria > Methylococcales > Methylomonadaceae > UBA10906. The sequence continues at coordinate 5,538 of CAISXF010000067.1, read as the reverse complement.
TCGGTTTCAATGGCTAACTTCCCGTTGTACAGCGAAGCTGCTAAAGGTAAATTGGCGGTATTGAAGGCGAGGGCGGTTTTCATTAACGATAATCCTGCACAAATTAACCCACCTTGATGTTCTCCAGCCGCATTCAAAACGTCCACCGTTATCGCCGTGCCGCAATCCACCACACAAACCGGCGCATTCGTTTTTTGCCGCACTGCAATCAATGCCAGCCAACGATCCACGCCTAATTTTTCGGGTTGACAATAACCGTTTTTCACACCAAACGCCTGCGATGCTGTCGTGGCAAAATGAATCGGAATCTCGCGCCACAATTCACGCATTACAGCGAGAATCACCTTCAATAATTCCGCTTTCCCAACACACGAAATGCCAATTTTTTCAGGTTGTAAATCTTGCCACACGTCGCGCAACGTTTGCGGCGTGATTTCAATATTTGGCAACGATTTTCCAAATTTTAACGACTGATCTTCCGCCGTCGCCCATTTCAAACTGCTATTACCCAAATCCAGCAACAAATTCACGCGCTAAAGCTCACTTCACCCGACGCAAACGCTTGAATCGTGCCATCGTCGCACTGTAGTTTTAATAAGCCATTTTCGTCGATTCCTTGCACGATTCCTTTTATGGGTTGCGAACCGACAAATAAGGTCGCGGGCTTGCCCAATAAACAATCGTAATCACGCCATTCGTCCAAATATGCGGCTAAACCTTGTCGTGAAAATGTGGCAGCAATCGGCACTAATTCATTCAGTAATTGGGCGACAAAATGATTGTTTTCCAAGGTTACGCCTGGCGCGACTTTTTGCAAATCGGTAAAGGCTTGCGTGATGCCTTCGACTTCAGCAGGTAAATTCAGATTTAACCCCAAACCAATTACCGCGCTCGCGCTGCCGTTTGAATGCGTCGTGACTTCGATGAGAATACCGCCCAACTTTTTGCCGTCGCTGTAAATATCGTTGGGCCATTTCAAACCGACATTGGAAATTCCGTGTTGATTTAACACACGAATCACGCCCACGCCAATCGCTAAACTCAATCCGCTCAATTGGGCTACGCTGTCAAATCGCCACAAAAATGACCCATAAATATTGTGTCCCGACGGTGAAATCCATTGTCTTCCGAGTCGTCCTTTTCCAGCCGTTTGTTCTTCGGCAAAACACACGCAGCCTGATGGCGCGTTGACTTGAGCGCGAGTCATTAAATGATTATTTGTTGAATCGATACACGGAAAAATTTCTAATTCAGCAATCAATGCGCGAGTTTGTGCCGTTAAATGCGGGAAAATAGCGTGGACACTCAGTCGAGAAATCATTGGGCATTCTGTTCCCGTTCTTTTTGTTCGCGAATTTGCTGCAATTGTTTTTTTGCAATGTGTTTACTTAACAAATCGATGTTTGATTCCGTCATATTTACATACTCCACACCAACAAAATAATCATCGTAATGGGGATTATCCAAAAATTGTACACAATGAATCACTTTCGCATAGGTGACAATCACCGCCGTGCTATGACCTAAGAGCATTTTGATTTCTAAATACTGTCCGACTTCAAATTTTTCTACAGAATCAAAACCCATGCCCGACACGCTGATATTTACGTTATGTGTTCGATTCTCTGAGACTTCGTCTGTATGTAGCGGCACGACAATCGCTTGCGCGATTAAATCTATTTTAAGCTCGAGTAGTCCTAAATACTCAGCAAAATCAGCATGAATGGTTTCTAATTTACGGTGAATTATCGTTGTTTCTTCGCTAATTCGTTCTAACGCAGAGGTTAGTGAACAATTATCAAGTAAACTTGATGATGTTTGAATCGGAAGTTTTGTTTGTTGTTCGCTGACGAGGTGACATGATAAATTGACTGAATCGTCAATCCGAAAAAATCGGCGGTTTTCCCTAGACATACTATATTTTCCCAAATTTAAAAAACGTTATTTTAAACTGCATTGGGCAAACCAAAGCGAATTATTTTCGCAAAATCCACCGCGTTCAAACTTGCACCGCCGACTAATGCGCCGTCAACGCCAGCTAATTGCATCATTGCTACGATATTGTCAGGCTTAACGTTGCCACCATATAAAATTCGAACCCGCGCGGCGACTTGTTCACCGTATAAATCCATCAACAAATTGCGAATAAAATCATGAACTTCAGCTATTTTTTCTAACGGGGCAGGTTGTGCGCCTTCACCAATCGCCCAAATCGGTTCATAAGCAATAATTACCTCAGGGATTGTATGACGTGCTACGCCTTCCAAACCAATGCGTAATTGTCGTTCCAACAAATCAAAGGTTTCTCGCGCAAGATGGGCTTCTCGATTTTCACCGCAACATAAAATAACTTGAACACCGTTCGCCAACGCGGCTTGAACTTTGCGTTGAATCGCGTCATCACTTTCGCCGGCTCGTTCATTTAATTCCGATTCTAAAAACGTCGCCAACCCTGCCAAAACGTCGCTATTTTTTTCAGAAATTAAATGTTCGATAGTCGCTAAAACTTGCGGATTCGCATTTTCCCGTTGTTTTAAACGTTGTAACGTATGCGCTAAAAAATCTTTTGATAATCGACGCGCCACGCTGGAACTAAAACCAAAGTATTTGCCTAAATTCGCTCGACGATCCGAATGTCCAATAATCACACGATCTACGCCAATCGCCGCCAACATATCGGCAGAAATTTCACCGGTAAACGCACCTTTTGATTCAAAAAAAGTATCTTGCGCTAACAAAAAAACATTGCGACCAATTCCGTATTCACGCTGTAAAAAATCTGGTTCGATGTAATCAGCTAACGTGGATAAACCAGTAAATGGTGGCGCGAATCCCATATCAACATCTTTAACATCATGGCACAAATCAAAAATTCGTGCCGCCAAGGCAACACCTGCACGCGGAATTAAATTCATTTTCCAATTACCCGCCAAAAATGGGCGAATGGCACTGGGATCGCCGTGTTCTGCGGGAACTTTTCGCCATTGATTCGCGGTACGTTGGCGATAATAATTACGGTAAGATGGTTCTTTCATGAGATCACCTGATAAAAAAATAACAACGAATTGTAAAAAGGCAATTTTTCGAGGGCTAACTAATTAAAACGGAGATATTTATTTAAAGACAATAGACGTTACGGAATGTCTATTAACGTTATTGAAAATTAAGCTCCCCACGTTCTAAAGTCACCGGTGTCCAAGTGAACAAAATTTGATTCTGAATAATAACCCACGCCACCACGTTGCATTGATAATGCAGCATCACGAATCGTTCGCACGTCGTAACCTTCCAAGCGAATATCAACCGCGCGTCCTTGCATGTGCAGACTGTGTTTTGCCACACCGTCGCTGTGACGACGTAAATTGGCATTCGTTTCAGGCGAACGATAGCCTGAAATAATGTTAAACGGACGACTCACCCCCAAAGACAATTTCAAATCATAAAGTTGATCCAGTAATGCGGGGTCGATTGGGTGAATATCGCCGGTGTGATAATCACGCAAAATATAATCAATTTCTTGGAGCGCGTCTTCAATATACAAACCGCGTTCAAAATAGGTTAAACGCAAACGATCGCCCGTATGTGAATTTTTTAACGAAATCATTTTTGACGGAATTTTTCGCGCAAAATACTGACGCTCTTCACTCGTATCTAAAACCAATTCGTCATCATCACGATAAACACGGCTGCGCTGCGGTTTAGGTTTATGCTCGGCAAGTTCGACTCGATTGTGTTTGGAATGACCGTGATGATTGCCGCGCGAATGATGAGCAGCAAGTTGTTCATGGACACGGTGTTCGCTTTTTTTCGCCAAACGATTTGAAATCACTCTCTTTAATTTTTCATGTGATTTTGACGCAACGTGTGCAGTTTTGCCTTTGTGGCTAACAGCAGCCCGCGCCGCGAAATGTTTCGCTCGCGCACTTGCCACGCCTGTTCCGGCTAAAAACAACAGCGAACCACAGGCGATATTAGTTAAGAATTTACGTCGTGATGACAGTATCATTTTGTTTTCAGCTGCTAGGTTTTCTAATGTTGGACTTTGCATAATTTATCTTTAAAAAGTGACACCTAATTATACCCATTGTCAGGATAAAATCTTAAATTTAACTTAAATTACAGGTGCAAAAAAGCGATTGCAAGCCATGAAAATAGCCCGTAATCGCTAAAATTAACTTACTGTTTTAACGTTAAATTTTCTTGTAATTTGTAATCTTGCAAGTCATAAACGCTAATTTGATTATTGGACAACGTGTACAAACTCGACTCAATACGCAGCAGTCGATCAACAAACAAATTGGAAGTTTCCCAATCCCAATAGCTGTAACTATAGCCGTAGCCATAATCATATTTGACTGGCGAAACGCCTTCGGGAATTTGCGACAATTTGGCTTTCAGCGTGAAACCGTTGGCTGGCGTGACTTCATAAATGTACGCGCCTTGATAAGTCGGTTGACCATATTGCCAGGGCTGGGTTTTATCAAACCCTTTTGCATGTTGATAAAGATGCACAGGAAAACCGAATAAATGCTTTTCCGCGTCCCAATACAACGCTTTATGATTCCAAAGCAACGGCGAATCCGTGCCGCGATCGCCAATCGTCACGCTGTACAATTCTTTTGGATTTGCCATATCTGCGACATCGAATAACGCCACTTTCAAACCTTGATAAAATGCCGAACCACCCGCCCAAAATTCATCGGAATTAGGTTTTTCTGAGTTATAAATCGCGGCATCTTTACCAAAACCAATCAAATGCGTTTCATCATACGGATGTAAATAATTACTGTAACCAGGGATTTTTAATTCACCCGCAACAAATGGATTTTCAGGATTCGATAAATCAATCGCAAACAACGGATCCGTTAAACGAAACGTCACAACATAACAGCGATTGCCCATAAAGCGCGTTGAATAAATCTGCTCGCCTTTCGCCAAATTTTCCAGTTTACCGACCGTTTTCATGGTTTTATCTAACACGAAAAGGGAACTATGCGATTGATTTGTGCCGCTGTTCCAACTTTGCGTAGTGGTTGCGATACGGAAATAATCGCCATTTTCATCCATCGAAAATTGATTTAATACCGTTCCAGGTACTTCACCCGCAGCGGTAAAAGTCACCGCACCTTGATCAATCCCAAATTTGAAAATTTGCGTTGTAACCGTGTCAGTAACTGGTGCAGGTTCAATAGCGACGCTACTGTCACTAACCACGCCTCCGTTAAAATTATATTTCGATGCAGACAAATATAAATTTTGCATCGACGCATAAACCATTTCGCCCGAACCCAAATACGCTTTTGTCGTCACACTTTTATCGGGTTGCGCCAAATTCAAACTCGCCACCACGACATAATCGGGTTCGACAAATTCGGGAAAATAAGAAATATCGTTCAGTGCCAGCAATTTTGTCGTGGTTTTGCCCGCTTTCGTATCGTTAATACTTGGCAACATATCAGCCGCTTTCATCACGGACGAACCACCCAACGCGCCATACATGTAATAACGCGGATAAGTGCGCGTCACAAAATACAAATT
>CAISXF010000066.1 GCA_903889445.1 uncultured Pseudomonadota bacterium | reverse complement strand
GATACTCAATTTTAAAAACGGTATGGCTACCGTAGCGATAATCCATAATTGATCCCTAAAATTGGTCATTTTAGTACAATTTGATGATGAAATCTGACCAGCTAAAGCTGGTGGTTTTAACCTTTCACATGGAAATAAACTAAAATTTGTTTGACCAATTCTGTGGCGCGTGAAGTCGCCATTTTCACCTCACGCAAATTGTCGCTCGCCTCTTTTTTTTCGAGGCTTTCTGGAATGGTTTCAAGCACCATTTCAGTCAATTCGTTATAGCCCAAAATACACGTCAAAATGTTGTTAAAATCATGCGCGATACCCGCCGTCAACAAGCCGATGCTTTGCATTTTTTGAGATTCAGCGAGTTGTTTTTTAACGTCTATCAATTCTTGTTGCAATAAATCATGGTCGATATTTTCATTGTTCATCGAGTTCTTCTGCTGATTTGTTAGTGAAATAACTGGGCGCAATGCTGATTAACGTCGTAATCAATGTCGCTAAATACGGCACGGCTTGAACGGCTAAAACTGCCATCCATAATCTACCATTTAAATTATCTAAGTATTCAAGTTTGTTGATTTCAAAAATTCCCCAGCTCAACAAAATCAACAACAAAAGTTCTTGTTGAATCACGCGCAAACCTGAAAATAACGCGCCTTGCGATTCATATTTTGGCGTACGCATAAACGGTTTTCCTGACGTGAATAAGCCTTGAATCGTGCCGAGTGCGACGGTGTGTGTTAACGATAAACCTGTTAACGCCGCGCCGAGTGAATGCCAAACGGAACACGGAACACGCGCTTGATACAGCCACAAACCGCGAATAATTTTGAACGCAAACAAGCCAACGGTCGGCATTAAAAATACGACTGACGGCAATTCAGGGTGCGACGCGAAACGAATCAACACGGTGATAATCAAACTCGCCATCGTGAACACTAACGCCAACGCATCTGAAAACCACGGCAACCAACCGGCAACAAAATAGTATTTTTGCGCGGCAGTGAGTTTTTTGCTGGTGGGCAAAAAGCTCTTCCAATGCGCTTTGATAATTTGCATCGCGCCATAAACCCAGCGGAAACGTTGTGTCATATAGCCTGAGAACGTGTCGGGCATCAAACCTTTGCCGAAGGAATCTTTGACATAAACTGAATCGTAACCCGCTTCGTATAACCGAATTCCCAACTCGCTGTCTTCACAAATGCACCATTCTGACCAGCGTCCGACTTCGATTAACGCCGATTTGCGAATCATGGTCATGGTGCCATGTTGAATAATGGCGTTGTATTCGTTGCGTTGCACCATGCCGATGTTGAAAAATCCCGCGTATTCCCAATACGAAAACTCTTTGAATGTGCTTTGATGACGGTCGCGGTAATCTTGCGGTGATTGTACGAAACCCACTTGGGGATTATCGAAATACGGCACCATCGATTTCAACCAATCGGGTGACAACACATAATCGCTGTCGATGAGCGCAATAATTTCGGCATCGGGAGCCGTTTGTTCGAGCGCATGATTGATTGCGCCCGCTTTATAACCAGGCCAATTTTCTAAATGGAAAAAGCGAAAACGTTCGCCCAATCGCTCACAATCCGCTTTGACTGGCATCCAAACTTCGTCGTCTTTGGTGTTGTTATCCATCACCAGCACTTCAAAATTCGGATAATCGACTTTTGCCAACGCTTCCAATGTTTTACGCACCATCAACGGCGGTTCGTTATGAATCGGCAAATGCAGCGACACTTTTGGATATTTGAAATCGGCGGACGGCGTGAGCGGTTGGAAAGTACGAATTGTTTTTCGATGCCAAACGACTTCGGCAATTTCTAAACTTTCAATCAATAAAATAATGGTCGCTAACACCTGCATCAGCACCATCAAGCCCCATAACGCAAGGGTTAACGTGGTTTGATATTGTTGTGCGCCGCTGGAAAGCGTCCAAAAAATAACCGATGCCGCGAGATTCGCCATCAAACCGAAAAAGAAAATGCCCGACAATTTCAAACTGCTGCGCGTGAGTAAAATTAACCCCATCAAGACCAAACTGAACATCGCCGCGCCGTAAGCCCAATTTTCCCAATTCGGTAATGAAATAACATCGCCGTCCATGGGATATTTTGCTTGGCGATCAGCGTTAAAAATGCCCCAATACGCGCCCGCTGAACCTTCAATGGATTTTTTCCACGGTTGATCAAAGGCTTCCACGACGTAATAATTGACCTTTTCTTTGTCTGCACGATTTAAGAAATCGCGTAAAAATCTGGCTTGATTTTGTACCGAAGCGGTGGCGTGTTTGACGGGTTGACCGTCAGAAGGCCAGCCAACCTCCGTAATGATTACGGGTTTGTTTGGATAGGCTTTTTTGACGGCGTTGTAACGGTCAAACACATAATCGACGGCATCTTCAGCGGCGATACCTTCCCAATACGGCAAAACGTGAATGGCAATAAAATCGACTTCATCGACTAATTTTGGATGTTTAATCCACACGTCCCACGTTTCTGAGGTACTGATTGGGCGATTTCCGTTGCTGTGTTTTAGCTCGCGAATATAACCAATCAATTCGTCTTCGGTCACGTCGCCACGCAATAACACTTCGTTGCCGACCATCAAGCGAATCAATTTTGGATTATATTGTTTGCTGATTTCGATGAGCGTATCGACTTGGCGGCGATTTTCTTCCAAATCCACGCCAATCCACGCGCCAGCGGTGGAATTTAAATTGTGTTTCGCGGCAAGTTCAGGAATTTTGTCCAAGCCTTTTTCTTTTGCCACGCTGTAAGTTCGCACGGCGAAAACTTTGTTTGTCAGCAACGCAAAATCACTTTCGATTTCTGCCGCGCTGGGAAAGGTATTGCCCGTTTGCGTGTCTTGTTTTCGCATCGGGTCATACGTTACGCCCATCGTGGTTTTTGTCCACGGTTGGATTTGCAACGGATTGTTAACGTAACTCCAGATGCTGAAATTCACCGCGAGGAGTAGCGTTAAAGTTAATAAAATAACGAATTTTCTTATCATTTTGGGAAGTTAAAAGGTGAGTGTTCTAGGGAAAATAACGATATATTTCTTTGCGATGCAAAAACCGAATCAGTGTAATTTTGTTGTTTTCAAGTTTGAAGCCAATTCTATAATCATCAAGCCGAATTCGGTAATAGCATTGCAGACTATTTTTCAGTTTTTTAATGTGTGAAACAGATTTAAGCGATTCGGCTTGTTCAAGTTTTTCAATAATCCGTTTAATTTTTTGAAGTGTTCTAGCATCGATTTTGCTCAAATCTTTAGCGAAACTTTCCTTAAATTCTACTCGCATGATTGCGTTTCAAATAACTTGAATAACTCTGCGCGTGAAATCGTTTCGGAGTTTTCGCCTTCTTGAATCGCACGAATCATCGCGGCATCTTCTAATTCAGTTTGGTTTGTTCCTGAAAAGAAACTTTCAAGCGCAAAACGAATCGCCTCACTTTTGGAACGATGATTTTGTTCGCAATAAACAGACAATTGCTGTTCTAAGTTGTCGGGTAAATGAATGGATAAGGTGTTCATGTTTTCGCTCGCGTGTTTGCTTCAAAAGCCGAATAACTTAATGTGTTCATGTTGGAATTTAGCCTTCTGTGATTTTATTCTTCAAACAATGTGGTTTGCTTTCGTTCCGCACGACTAATTACATAATCCATTACAGGCTTATTTCCCCGCTCGGAATTACAATGCAAGCAAGCCGTTATAAGATTCGAAAAAGAGTTATCCCCACCTTTCGATACTGGTTGGATATGGTCGAGAGAGGCACTAAATCGGGTTAATTGTTTAATGCAGTAATGGCATTTGTAACCATCACGTTCAAATATCTTTAATCTATTTTCGGCGATGTTATAAAAATCTAGTTCTGTTTCGAGGTTAATTGATTGCTCTTCTTCCAAAATCTGAGCTTTCATTAGTTCTTTGCAAATAGGGATCTCGTCTGGAATACAGACTTTATATAGCGTGCCAGCCTTTGTGGTATCACCCACTGAAGATAAAACTTCTTTTTCTATCATCGAGTTAATCGATTTTTGAGTCCCTTGACAGCTTAGACCAGCTGACGTTTTAAAAGTGGATTTGGCAATTGAACTCATACTCCGTGTACTTGCACGGGCATATTGCTCTCCAGTTTTTACAATAGATTTATTGAAAAGATACCAGTAAATCGAAATTTCGTACTGCGTTAATAATGGATGAAGAAAATCTACAATGGACGAGACAATGCTCGGAAGTTCCAGCACGTTAAAATTTTTTGAAAATTCTTTTCCTTGGTCATTTTCTAACTCATTTTCAAGTGTGGTAAGTAACAGTCTAATTTGATCAATTTTTTCATTCATGGATTTTGCATTGAGTTTAAAAATATGTTGGAAAATTCGGTAAGCATGAATTAACTCATGCTTACCCGTTAAATTCTGCCTTATTTCTTCACATACAAATCCGTAATAGTGCCTTCAATCATTTCAGCGGCAAAAGCAAAGGTTTCAGACAAGGTCGGATGCGCGTGAATGGTCAAACTAATGTCTTGCATATCTGCGCCCATTTCCAACGCTAAAACCGCTTCAGCCAGCAATTCCCCAGCATTCGACCCGACAATTCCCGCGCCTAAAATGCGCCCCGTTTCTTTGTCAGCCAGAATTTTAGTCAAACCTTCTTTGCGTCCGTTACTCAATGAACGCCCACTCGCCGCCCACGGAAACGCGCCTTTTTCGTATTCGATGCCTTGCGCTTTGGCTTGATTTTCGGTCAAACCCATCCACGCAATTTCAGGGTCGGTGTATGCGACCGATGGAATGGTCAGCGCGTCGAAATGCGATTTATGTCCCGCAATCACTTCGGCAGCAATTTTGCCTTCGTGTACCGCTTTATGCGCCAACATGGGTTGCCCGACAATATCGCCAATCGCAAAAATGTTTGAAACGTTGGTGCGTTGTTGTTTATCGACCGCAATAAAACCGTACTCATCAACCGCTACGCCCGCATTTTCAGCACCGATTTTTTTGCCATTCGGTCTGCGTCCAACCGCCACTAAAACCGCATCGAAAATTTCAGATTCAGGCGCACCTTTGCCTTCAAATGACACTTTCAAACCGTCATCTTGCGCGTCAATCGCGGTCACTTTGGTTTCGAGCCAGATGTTTTTGTATTGTTTTTTGATTCTGCGGAATAGCGGCGTAACCAAATCTTTGTCGCATTCGGGAATAATTTGTTCACGCAATTCCACAACGTGAATTTCAGAACCCAGCGCGTGATAAACCGTCGCCATTTCCAGCCCGATAATCCCACCGCCGACAATCAACAATTTTTTCGGAATAAACGACAACGCCAGCGCGTCGCTCGAATCCCAAAGTCGCGGGTCGTCGTTGGGAAAAACAGGAATTTCGGTCGCTTGTGAACCAGCAGCAATAATTGCATTGTCAAACGTGACGGTTGTTTCACCAACAACGAGCGTATTCGCGCCGGTAAAACTTCCCACGCCTTGAATCACAGTGACTTTGCGTTGTTTTGCCAACGCGCCAAGTCCATCGTTTAACCCTTTCGTGACGCTCGATTTCCAATCACGGATTTTGTCGATGTCGAGTTCAGGTTTGGCGAATGTTACGCCGAATTTTTCAGATTCTTCGGCTTCGTGAATCGTGTGCGCCAAATGCAAAAGTGCTTTTGACGGAATGCAACCAACGTTCAAACACACGCCGCCCAACACCGGATAACGCTCAACTAACACGACGTTTTTGCCTAAATCCGCCGCTCGAAATGCCGCGCTATAACCGCCAGGGCCTCCGCCTAAAACGAGAACTTCTGTTTGTAGATTTTCACTCATGATTCCTTTCTCCTAAACCAACAAACGACGCACGTCGCTCAAATAATACTTCACCGCTTCCATGAACTGTGCGCCTTCCGCGCCATCAATCACGCGATGATCGTAGGTTAAATCGAGCGGCAACATTAAACGCGGTTTGAATTCTGCACCATTCCAAACGGGCTGCATTTTCGATTTCGTTACGCCCAAAATAGCGACTTCGGGCGCGTTGACAATCGGCGTAAATGCCGTGCCGCCAATGCCACCCAAACTTGAAATACTCATGCAACCGCCTTGCATATCGGACGGCAATAATTTTCCGATACGGGCTTTTTCGCTTTTTTCAGTGAGTTCAATTGCCAATTGTTTGAGCGATTTGTCCGCCACGTCGCGCAACACGGGAACGACCAAACCATTCGGCGTATTAACCGCGATACCAATGTTCAGATATTTTTTGAAAATCAGACTTTCGCCGTCGCTCGATAACGAAGAATTGAAACGTGGGAATTTCTGCATCGCCGCCGCTAACGCTTTGATGATAAACAACAAACCTGTGTATTTCACGCCGTCTTTCGATTTTTCAGCGTTTAACGCCACGCGGAATGCTTCCATTTCGGTAATATCGACTTCGTCGTGATACGTCACCATCGGCAAATTCAACCACACGCTGGTCATGTGTTGACCCGTCAATTTGTTGATTTTGCTTAATGGTTTCGTTTCGATTTCGCCAAATACGGAAAAATCAGGCACGGCAATTTTTGGAATCGCGGTTCCGCCACTCGATTTAATGCCTTCGACCATCACTTTTTTGACAAACGTTTTCACGTCGTCTTTTAAAATCCGACCTTTTCGCCCGCTGCCTTGCGTGATTTGAGATAAATCAACGCCCAATTCTCGCGCAAATAATCGAATCGCGGGCGAAGCGTGGGCTTTACATCCAACTTGCGATTTTTGTAGTTCAATTGTAGGTGCGGCTTCAGCCGCATTAGCAACCGACAAATTATGTGGCAGTTCTTCATGCTGTGATGCGGCTAAAGCCGCACCTACTTCGATTTTTTGCGGTGCAATTTCAAAAATAGGCGCAGGCGTAACAGCTTCATCTTCATCCACTAAAACCGTCGCAATCAACGAACCTTCGTTCACTTTGTCGCCCACTTTAATATGAACTTGTTGAACCGTTCCCGTTGCTGTCGCAGGTAAATCCATGCTGGCTTTATCAGTTTCGAGCGTCGCCACCGTTTGATCTAAAACAATCACATCGCCCGTTTGAATCGTGACTTCGATAACATCAATATCATGCACATTGCCCACGTCAGGGACTTTAATCTCGACTAATTTACTCATCGTTTCGTCCTTTCCTTATCTCAACCAAGGTGCGGCAACATTCGCATCAATGCCATATTTCGCAATCGCCACTTCGACTTTTGCCAATTCAAATTGTCCGTTATCTGCCAAACTTTTCAGTGCGGCAACGGCAATGTGAAAACGATCCACTTCAAAGAATTGACGCAAATTTTCGCGCGTGTCAGAACGTCCAAAACCGTCCGTGCCTAACACAACGTAAGGAGCTTTGAGTTCACTGCGAATTTGTTCCGCAAAGGCGCGAATGTAATCGGTCGTGGCGATAATCGGGACGTTTGCGTTCGGCAAACAATGTGAAACGTGCGATTGTTTCGGTGTTTCGGTCGGGTGCAAACGATTCCAACGCTCACAACTTTGGGCATCACGCGCCAATTCGGTGAAACTGGTGCAGCTCCACAAATCCGATTCCACGCCCCAATCATTACGCAATAAATCGGCAGCAAATTCAGCTTCGCGGAAAATCGAGCCTGAACCCAATAAATGCACACGCGATTTATCGTTTTGTTCGCCTTCTTTGAAGCAATACATGCCTTTCAAAATGGCTTGCTCAATACCTTTTGGCATCGCAGGATGGGTGTAATTTTCGTTCATCACGGTGATGTAATAGAAAATATCTTCCTGCTCAACGTACATTCGACGCATACCGTCTTGAATAATAACCGCGACTTCGTAAGCGTAAGTTGGATCGTAAGAAATACAATTCGGCACCGTCGCCGCCATTAAATGACTGTGACCATCTTCGTGTTGTAAACCTTCGCCGTTTAACGTCGTCCGTCCCGCCGTTGCACCGAGTAAAAACCCGCGTGTACGTTGGTCTGCGGCTGCCCAAATTAAATCGCCCACTCGTTGGAAACCAAACATCGAATAGAAAATATAGAATGGAATCATCGGCACGTTATGAGTCGAATACGCCGTTCCCGCTGCAATCCAATCGCACAAACCACCGGCTTCGTTAATGCCTTCTTGTAAAACTTGACCGTGTTTATCTTCTTTATAAAACATCAACTGATCAGCATCTTGCGGCGTGTAAAGTTGCCCGACTTGTGACCAAATGCCCAATTGTCTGAACATGCCTTCCATACCAAATGTGCGCGATTCATCAGGCACAATTGGCACAATCCGTTTGCCGATGTTTTTGTCTTTGACCAAAATGTTTAACAAGCGCACAAACGCCATCGTGGTAGACGCTTCTTTTTCATTCGCTTCCAATAACACTTTGAAATCGCTCAGAACGGGTACATCGAGCGCGTGTGATTTTGGGCGACGTGAAGGCAAATAACCGCCTAATGCTTCGCGACATTCACGCATATAATTCAATTCTTTTGAACCTTCTGGGAACGTGATGTACGGTAATTCGTGCAATTCTTCGTCGGTAATCGGCAATTCGTAAGCATCGCGGAAATGCGTGAGCGAATTTTCACTCATTTTTTTCTGTTGATGCGTGGTATTTTGCGCTTGTCCCGAATCGCCCATGCCGTAACCTTTAATGGTTTTGGCTAAAATAACCGTCGGTTGACCTTTGTGATTTGCCGCCGTTTGGAACGCAGAATAGATTTTCGAGGGATCGTGTCCGCCGCGATTTAATGCCCAAATATCTTTGTCCGACCAATCCGCCACCATCGCTTTGAGTTCAGGCGAATTAAAGAAATGTTCACGCACATACGCGCCATCTTTCGCTTTGAAAGTTTGGAAATCGCCATCGACACACGCCATCATTCGCGCCACTAATAAACCTTCTTTATCGCGCGACAATAAACTGTCCCAACGATTTCCCCACACGAGTTTAATGACGTTCCAACCCGCGCCACGGAATTCACTTTCGAGTTCTTGAATGATTTTGCCGTTGCCGCGAACCGGGCCATCGAGACGTTGCAAATTGCAATTCACCACAAAAATCAAATTGTCTAAATGTTCGCGTCCCGCCATGCCGATTGCGCCGAGTGATTCGGGTTCGTCAGTTTCGCCGTCACCCAAAAACGCCCAGACTTTGCGTCCGTCTGTATCCGCCAAACCACGGTCGCGCAAATAACGCATAAAACGCGCTTGGTAAATCGCACAAATCGGTCCGAGTCCCATTGAAACGGTCGGGAATTGCCAAAATTCGGGCATTAACCACGGATGCGGATACGACGATAAACCGTTGCCGCCCACTTCTTGGCGGAAATTGTCCATTTGTTCCAACGTGAAACGTCCGAGCATAAACGCCCGCGCATATTCACCCGGTGAAGAATGTCCTTGGGTATAAATTAAATCGCCGCCGTGTTTGTCCGAAGGCGCGTGCCAAAAATGGTTGTAACCCGCGTCGTACAAGGTCGCCGCCGATGCAAAACTGGCAATGTGTCCGCCGACATTGGTATCTTTATTCGCCCGCAACACCATCATCATCGCATTCCAACGCACATACGACCGAATACGGTGTTCTAGCGTGGCATCACCAGGAAATTGCGATTGTTTGGCGACCGAAATCGTGTTCACATAAGGCGTGTTAGCACTAAATGGCATATCAAAACCCGCGTGGCGGGTCACTGAAACCAAGCGTTCAATCAAGAAATGGGCGCGTTCGCTGCCTTCGCTTTCTAGCACAGATTGTAACGCTTCAATCCATTCTTGAGTTTCTGTGGGATCAATGTCATTTTGTCCGGTGATTTCCGAAGAAAAAGTATTATTCATAAAGTAATCCTAAAAGTGATAAAAAAGGAGAGTGGTTTAAATCTTAAAAATAAAAAATTGCATGATAATGGCGGCGATTTTAACTCAGCATATAACGCAACGGGTTATTTTTTCGGTGCATCCATTTTTTGTGGTTCTAAATAAGCGATATTCAAATGATCATCAATGAGGTATTTTCGTGCTACGTTTCGCACTTGTTCAGCGGTGACTTGGTTCAATTTTGGCGCGTAATCGCTCACTTTTTGCCAACCTAAACCCACCGTTTCGAGCATGCCCAATTGCATCGATTGGTAAAAATTAGAATCCCGTTGAAAGACTTCACTCGCTAAAACTTGGGCTTTGATGCGTTGTAATTCGGCGGGTTCGATTAACTTGGTTTGCAACTTTGCAATTTCATCTTTTAACGCGGCTTCGACATCCCACACGGTTTTTCCTTCGGTGGGTGTGCCTTCGAGTTCAAACAAATCGTCCAATCGTGACGTTAAGTTATAGCCCGCGCTGGCGGCGACTGCAACTTGTTTACCGCGAATCAAAGAACTGCTTAAACGCGCACTATTTCCACCATCTAAAACACCCGCTAACACTTCCAGCGCGTAGGCTTCGGATTCATTTTCAGCAGTTTTCAAGGTGGGGACGTGATACGCCAATAAAACCGATGGCAATTTCGCAGGAGCTTTCACTGTCATTTTTCGCACGCCGATTTGAGGGGCTTCATTTTGCGGTTTGAGTGGCAAAATTTCACTGGTTTTCAAATCACCAAAATACTGTTGAGCTAACGCAAAAACGTCAGCGGTTTTCACATCACCAACCACAACCAACGTTGCATTATTCGGCGCATACCAACGCTGATACCATGCTTGCAAATCTGGCGCAGTATAAGCCGCAATATCGGTTTGCCAACCAATAATCGGGTTTTTGTATGGGCTACTCGTGTATGCCATCGCGGCAAATTGTTCTGCCATTTTCGCTTGCGGATTATCTTCGGTACGCATTCGGCGTTCTTCGGTGACAACTTCGAGTTCTTTCTTTAATTCCTCGGGCAAAATGTGTAAATAACGCATTCTGTCGGCTTCAAGTTCAAAACTTACCGCTAATTTTGATGCTGCCATTGTTTGAAAATACGCGGTGTAATCTTGTCCAGTGAACGCATTTTCTTCGCCACCATTTTCCGCAATGATGCGTGAAAATTCACCCGCTGGATGTTTGTCTGTGCCTTTGAACATCGTGTGTTCAAGCATGTGTGAAATGCCAGTGATGCCATTTGGTTCGTAACTTGAGCCGACTTTATACCAAACTTGCGACACGACAACAGGCGAACGGTGGTCTTCTTGAACCAAGATTTTTAAGCCGTTCGACAAAATATGTTCTGAAATTTGTGGCGCGGCGAAACTGGTCGCTGGTAAAAATAGTAACAACAATAAAAATTTTTTCATAAAAATTCCATAACAGAAAATAAAGCAACCACAAAAGATTACCTCTACAGCTGGGCAAATTAAGAGAGCTTGATTACATCGTCGAGTAATACATCAAGCGATGACACCGCGTGTTTGTACGTTTCACAATCTAGCGAAAAATCATAACGATAGGCTTCGGCACAGGTCGTTATTGTTCCAAGTGCATCAAAATACTTTTCTGCATCTAACTCTAACTCTAAACTTTCCACTAACAAACTAAACAAATGGTTTAATTTGTGTGAGCGAGGGAACGCGCCTGATTTAGTTTTTGTTTCCAGTAAATGTTTCAAGAGCAATTCAAACATTTGCTGATAATGAAAACAGTGCATCGAACAGTGTGTAATTTTAGAATTACTAATTAAATCAATGGCAGTAGCGTGTTCCCATGCTTTGCCACCTAAGTTTTCGACGTTTTCAAATTGTTGAAGTTTGTCTGCATACATTTTTCATTTCCTCTCATTTTTCAGCATCTGACAATAACTCTGGAGCCTATCGTTTAGGTAAAACAGCAAACTCGTCTTCAATTATTCACAATAAAAATGCGCCGCAAGTTCATCAAAACTAACGTAACGGCTTGCTTGTCGCAAAATGGCTTTGCAAGTTCCTGTGTCCAGTGATGAATGATTCGGAATGGTTAAAACTTGTTTTTGATTTGCCAGTTGACGCACCAGTTTGATGTGACTTCCTTTTTGCGACGCGCTAACAAAACCAAAACTTGCCAAAATAGCTAAAACCTCTTTTGCCGTTAAACGTTTCAATTTCGGCATATTGCCGCCATTTCATAATTCACCACAATCGGCGGATTTGGAGAAAAACCTAATGTTTCCAAATCCTCATCTTCCAAATGCAATTCAATCGCTTCGCGCAAATTTCGCACAACCTCATCGAGTGTTTGACCTTGTGTCACAACAGGTAAATCTAAACATTCCGCCACAAATCCCGATTCTTCACCGACATAAATCTGTACTTTAATCGTGTAACGCATTTAAAACCTCAATTCCAAACGTTGGAATAAATCTGTCAATGGGTAGTTCATCATTAAATTTCACATTTTTGCAAACTAGCGTTTGAATCATAAAATTTAGTCGAATGTTAAAAGCCCCCCCTTTGCAACTCCAGTCAATCCGCCTTTAACCTCTGTCGAACCTTGCACAGAAAAGCCATCTTGAATCGGGAATTTATCATCGCTAATTACTATGGATTTGAAATCTGTGGGAGTCACGTCCATCGTTCCAGAAGTTGAACTAACTTTTGATAACTGGGCAGTTATTAAACTGAGTGCATAAGATTCCAAACCAAAAAACGATTTTGATACTTTTTTCGCTTCATCGTATTTACCCGCTAAAACAAGAGCCGAGATATTTGCACGGGTTGTCGCTTCGTCTTTTACAAGATTACCCGCTAATTCACTTTTCCAAGTGTTAAACACAGCATTTGCAGTTTGTTTTTTGGCTGAAGTGAATGCGTTGTAATAACTGCCATTCAGGTAATTTTCCAGCAATTTCTTTTCGCTGTTGATGATGTTGGTTCGTAATTTATTTTTTTCAGTAAGATTTTCAGATTGAAAATACTTTTGATAATCCGCCGATAAATTACTGATTCTGTGCGTCATAATGAAACTGCGAATTTCTGAAGCGGTAGCATCTGAAACATCTTTTTTCAGCCCTTTGTAGGCTTCAATGTCTTTTTTGACCACAGCAACCAACAAACCCGCTTGATTTTTAAGTAACGCAACGGGCATAGGCATTTCTTTACTATCAATTAGCGCATTTCCCAATGCGTAAGATTGTGTCATCAAAAACCAAGCAGCCCCTGCGTAATTATTACTACCTGTTGCATTTTTTATAGCCATGCTGACTTCATCAATAATGATGCCAGCGGCAACATCAATTCCTAATTTGGCAAGTCCTGTTCCATTAAGTTGTATCGTGAGTTTATCTTGGATACTTTTTTGCAAGCCTTGCGCGACTTTAGTGCTGACTTTTGTGGTAAGTACATTTTTAAAATAATCATGTTTTGCAATGAAGCCAAGCATTGTAGGCAACGCACTAAGCGCGTCGTCTAATCTGTTTTCGGACGTTTTTTGAATGACAAAGTTCAAACAACTTGGCAAAAATTGACACGCATCAATAATGCTTTCTTGAGTGGAAATGTTGGCATTGGTTGCAGAAGTTGCCGCATAAGTATTGCCTGCATAACCCAACGAGCAAATCAAAGCCGCTGAACCAATAGCAATACGAATTTGTTTTTTTAAACTCAACCTACTTTCTGTGTTGTAAGAAAGTGTATTTTTAGATTGTGTCATGATGATTTATCTCCTCAATAATTTGTATAAGCCCATTTTCAGGGCAGTTTTTACACCAATTGCGCTCAAACTAAACAACCACCAGCTCAAGCTGGTGGGTTAGTGAGCTAAGAACTAAAAGTTCAGGATACACGTCGGCTAAACGACGTGTTGTTAAGGTTCAATATCAAAATTACTTCCCGTATCTGGTTCAAAGTGATGTGCGAG
>CAISXF010000065.1 GCA_903889445.1 uncultured Pseudomonadota bacterium | reverse complement strand
CAATTAGGCAATTCGGTCAGTGCAATCCCTTATACTGTCGTGGTGAATCATGACGGACAAGTCATTTATCGTCACGCCGGCGAATTGTCGGCGAGAGAATTACAAGCGGCAATTTCACCGTTACTTTAAAATTTTTGAGACTAAAACATGAACAAATATATCGCGCCGTTCTTTTTCATCTTCGTCATTGCCGTTATCGGGAATGTTCAAGCGGCTACCATTACAAAAACAACCATCACGCAAACCAGCGTCACGCCAACATCTGCTCCAGCAGGTGGAATGTTTAAATTTACAGCGACTTTAGACGCTCCTTTAGAAACGGGTAGTAAAGTCAAAATAAATTTAGGCAAAGGACTTGCCTCAATGACAGGAACAAAAACCAGTTATTCATTATCACGGGCGATTTTTACGACGGGTTCACAAACCTACAAAGTGGGAATTTACAACGCTAAAAATGCGTTGCAAGGCAAAGTTTCTAGCGGCAATTACAGCGTTTCAAGCAAAATAACACCAGTAAATAACGCCCCAACATTAACGCTGGTAAGTGGCGACGATGCAGTTGAACAATACCAAATTTATACGCTGCAACTTAAAGCCACAGACAGCGACAACAATCTGCGTTCAATTACGGTTGATTGGAAAGACGGCTCAGAAGTAGAAACGCAAACAGCCACAAATGACACTGCATTCACTTTTACACACACTTACACCACAGTTAGTAAATTTGCGTTATTAGCCACAGCTAAAGACAACGGCAGACCAAATTTAACGAGTACCGTTTTATTAAAAACGATTGATGTTGTAGCCCCTCCAGTGGATGCTTTCAGCAAAGTTTGTAACAGTGGCGCGTTGGAGGGTGAAGAAGATTGTCCCATCAATCCAGTGTTAGGAATTAAACCAACCGATTGGGCTTGCACCCAAGACAACAAAACGGGCTTGATGTGGGAAGTGAAAACGACTGACAGCGGTTTGCGTGACATGGCTAAAAAGTACACCAATTACACACTCGATTACGACCCAAACAAACTTTACGGCGCAGAAACGAATGCTGACGGTTTTGTCGTTGACGTGAATTCGCAAGGTTTATGCGGTGCAAGTGATTGGAGATTACCAACAAAAGATGAGCTATTAGGCATTGTTCAAAAAGGAGTGACTAATCCAGCTATCGACACAACGTATTTTCCAAACACACAAAGTAGCTATTTTTGGTCTTCTTCGCCTAATGCTGACCTTAGTTACGGTGCGTGGTATGTCTATTTCTACGGCGGCTATTCGAACGACGACTTTAAGGACCTCAGCTTTAATGTTCGGTTGGTGCGGTAGCGACAGTGTTTTTACCTTTTGTTTTAGCTTTTGATTGTTGAGGAATTGCGAGAACGAAGGCGCGGGGCTTTCGTTCTTGTTGGTTTGGGGATTTTGATTTTTTGGGGAGGTTTTATGAAATTAGAGATAACGTATGATTAAATTCGCTTGGGATTCTCAAAAGGCACTGTCTAATTTAAAAAACATGGTGTGTCTTTTGAGGAAGCGAAATCGGTTTTTTATGATGACTTTGCGATTCAGTTTTACGATGAACCGCATTCTCAAAACGAAGACCGTTTTTTGATGCTTGGCTTGAGCAACCAATCAAGACTACTTTTGATTTGTCATTGTGAGCGAGATGCGGGGCATTCAATTCGTATTATTTCAGCGCGTCAGGCAACGAAAGAAGAATCTAAACATTATTCAAGGAGTCAATTATGAAAGCAGAATATGATTTATCGACGATGAAAGCACGCAAAAATCCTTATGTTTCAAAGTTGAAAAAAGCGGTGAATCTTCGGTTAAGTGATGACGTTTTAACGTATTTCAAAGAAATGGAAACGGAATTAGGCGTGCCTTATCAGAGTTTAATCAATTTGTATTTGCGTGATTGCGTTGTGCAAAAAAAGAAAATGACGGCTTCATGGTAGAAAAAATCGCGCCCGAAACGCTTTATGACTTTTCTGTACTCGTGTAAATTCGTTTATTTTTAAAATTTTTAATTGGAATCGTTCATGGCAAATTGGCAAGAAACGTGTGCAAAACAACTCACACGCTTAGAAAAAACGTCGGTGTTATCCGACAAATTGATGACGTTGAGCAATAAAACGGGCGTGGAATTGTCGCCAGAAATGCTGCAAAAACTTGAATTTGAACACGACCGTTTGAATCGACAATTGGAACGATTACGCGCCAATCGATTTGAAGTTGCGGTGATTGGTTTGGAAAAAGCGGGCAAAAGTGCGTTGCTCAATGCGTGGCTGGGGCAAGAGATTCTGCCGTCTGCGCGTGAACGTTGCACCTTTACCAGCACGGAAATTTGGTCAGCGCAAACCGAACAAGACCAGCTGC
The DNA here is from genome assembly GCA_903889445.1 of uncultured Pseudomonadota bacterium. Taxonomy (GTDB): domain Bacteria; phylum Pseudomonadota; class Gammaproteobacteria; order Methylococcales; family Methylomonadaceae; genus UBA10906. Next base: position 18,504 of record CAISXF010000065.1, on the reverse strand, counting down.
TTTCGATTCAGTATTACAGCCGTGAAGAAATTGCGCTGTTGCAAAAACAACGTCAAGACGCTTTGGCGGGCGCGTTGTTGAGCGATAAAGAAAAGAAAGAAATTCAGGAAGATTTTAACGATACCGAGAAAAACTTAAATCAAATTTACGAATTCACTAAATTGAAAAACGGATTTAAACAATCGTTTTTAGACATTGGCGAAATCAGCGAATTGTTGCAATCGGCAATTTTCAAAAACCGCGCTCAAGCGTTGGCAATTAAACGCATTCAATTGAAAACCGTGCGCTTGCGAAGTGACCGCGACATTATTTTTCACGACGTGCCAGGATTTAATTCGGGCATTTTGATGCACGCCGAACAAGCGGTTGACCGGTTGCGAAATTGCGACGCGATTATTTACGCCAAAGAAATGAAACAGCCGTCGATTACTGGCCCCGAAAAAGAAATGTTACTCGTCGCCGATGCCGAAGATCCGAGTTTGCGCGTGTCGGACAAAGTGTTTGTGGTGTTGACGCAAGCTGACGCAATGGACGACCAGATTGATTTTCGTGACACGTTCGCAAAACACAAAACATTTTGGGCGGATGTGCCTGAACGCCGATTATTGCCAGTTTGTGCGCGTTCGCATTTGGTCGAGTTTGGCATTCCAACCGACGACACGTTGCGTCGCTCAAAAAGTGCCGACGATAAAAACAAACTGAAAAAATTAGGCATTCCCGACGGCATGAATGCGTTAAAAGAGGCGGTAAATTTTTATATCGACAACGAACGTTCGGGCGTTTTACAAAAACGCTGTGATGCGTTGGTGAATGCGACGCGCCAATTGGCGACTGAAATGTTGGGCAAACTCGAACCGATTTACGGCACGGTGGCGGAAAATGACCGCCAAGAAGATGATTTGCTCGGCAAAGAATTCAATCAATGGTGGGGGCGCGAATGGCAACGCATCAAAAAAGATTTCGATATGTGGTACGCCGAAAGCATTCAAGGGCGAGCCGAAGCCGATTCATTGGGCGCAGAACATGAAGAATTGGCGGCATTGCGTTCGGCTTATGACCAAAAAATCGAAGCGTTATTGTCGAATTTAATCACCGCGCAACCCGAAGAATTAAAGCGCATTTACACGGCGGGCGGCACACTTTCAATGCCCGATCCGCGCGAAGGAAATTATAAAATTCGCGAAGAATTATTCCGCGAAATTCAAAAGAAATTTGAAACTGAATTGACCGACCAACTCGCGCAAGCCTTGCAAGCGTTAATCGATGGCATTGTGCGAAAAATTCAGGAATTGCTGTGGGAAACCGAAGATGTACGCCGTAATTTGCTGCATTCTCATTTAGACGAAGGCATCGAACAAGCACGAATTCGGCACGGTTTTCAGGTGTTATTTTTACGATTTGGGCGCGTTGCCGTCGAAGCATTTATTGCCAAACCTTTGCAAGCGCGTGACCGTTTATTAAGTGAACGCGCGGCAGAAATCAAAACCTTAGAAGCGTTTTATCAAGGCAGCGATAAAAGCAAACAAGAAGGCGGTTTAACGCATTATTTGCGCTACGGATTGTGGGCGGCGTTGAAAACAGTTCCGACTGGACGACGCAGCGCAGCCGCAAAAGCAGTTGCCGAAGCCATTTCAATCGAAGTCGCAACCGCGATTAAAGAAATCGAAAAAGCGACTGAACCGAGTAATTTTGAACAAGTCGTGGACGAAATTAACGGCGATTTGGCGGCGTTGCAGGATTATTTGAAAAACAGCGTATTTTACGCGGCGGGTTTCATTACTTACTGTAATCAAGAATTGGAGCGCATTCGTAACCGTTTCAAAGAAATGGAAGACAATGATCGACAATGGATTGGCATTATTCGTACGGCGGTGAAATACGAACGCAACCCGCTAATTCCGTACAACATTGCCCACACGCGCCGCGACTTCCAAATGCGCCGCGAATTAGCGTTGGAATTAAAAGAAATCCGCGACAGTTATAGCAACGTGTTTTAACTTTTTGATTTGGAGTGAAAAATGAATTTGCCTAACTACAAAAACGATTTCATCAGCGAACGTGATTATCTCGACGGTGAAAAAATCAGCGAGATTAAACACGAATACATCGATGGCGACGTTTACGCGATGGCGGGTGCGAGTAAAAATCATCAACGATTGATTTTCAACGTGTGCGGTGAATTGTATCGACATCTAAAAAATACGCCGTGCGAAGCCTTCAGTTCTGACATTAAATTGCGTGCGGATAAAGGCGGAAAATACTTTTATCCTGACGTGATGGTGGTTTGCAGCAATGATGAAAAGGACGATTATTACACCGAATCGCCGCGCATTATTGTTGAAGTTTTGTCGAATTCAACGCGCAAATATGACCGCACGTTGAAGCGTCAGATTTACCAACGCATTCCCAGTTTAGAAGAATACGTTTTGATTGAACAAGACCGCGTGGAAATTGAAGTTTGTCGCAAATCTGAAGGCTGGCAATCCCGTTTTTATTACATTGACGATAACATTACGTTTACGTCGATTGATTTAACGTTGCCCGTTTTAGACATTTATTCGCGCGTTGAAAATGACGAAATGCGGGCGTTTGTCGAGGCGATAAACGCGAGTGAAGCGGAGCTTTAAATCTCTTCGGGTAAATTTCACAACAAACACAAAACAGGAATCCAACATGACTACCATCACATTCGACGCATCCGAATCCCTCGCGCAAGAACTTCAGTATTTTGCCCACGCCAACCAAAAATCACTTAATGCGTTTTTGGTTGACGCACTTCAAACTTATCTTAATTCAGAAGAAGATTTAGACGATTTAGCGTTAATCAAAACCCGTGAAAATGAACCCTGTAGCTCTTTAGAAGATGTAGTGATGAGATTAAAAGCGAATGGCAAAATTTAAAGTTGTCATCAAGACTTCGGCTGAAAAAGAATTAGAAAAATTACCCAATGCCGAAATTGCCCAAATTTTAGACGTGATTGACAGCCTCGCCGAAAATCCGTATCAAGACGGAATTAAAAAATTAAAAGGTAAAAAGAAAATGTCGCCTTGCTTTAGAATTCGCGCAGGTAATTACAGAATTTTGTACGAAGTGAATAATCACAAACTCATCGTTCACGTTATCGCTGTCGGCGACCGCAAAGAAATTTACAAATAACCCACAAACAGGAATTTATCATGGCAATTATTCGTAACAGGAAAATAAAAAAAGCATCTACATCCTTTAACACTTATGGAAAAAATGCAGGCAAAGCTGGAATTGTTTATATTTTGTGCGAAATGGTTGACCACCATAAAATGGGCAAAAGGAAAACAGACCTTTATAAAATTGGCGAATCAACACACGGCGGCAAAGTTAGAGCGCAACGGTTGTCAGACGATGCGAAAAAAGAAGGTTCAAATGTGTATTATGAATTCATCACTGAAATAGCCACTTCTGATTGTTACAAAACCGAGCAATTAGTTTTTAAAAAACTTAAAGAATTTCGGCAAGGAGATTTTTGGGAAAGTGGCGGGCATGAATTCTTCAAGTTCAACAACGAAGAACAGGTGCAACACGCGATTAAAGTCATTCGTGAAACCTGTGCCGAAGTCGATAATCCTAATGAAGAAATACGGGGCGATGAGTTAATTGGGAATTTGACTAATCTGGAGTGGTTGCATTTGGAGGAGAATCAACCTATAAAATCCACAGAGCCGTTATACATAATTCCCGAATCTATTGGCACCCCGACTAAGTTGAAGAATTCAATGAAATTTCCACCAACAGAGCCACCAAAAGTAGCAATTCCTGAAATCCGCGCCGAAGTTAATAAGTCGGGTGTTAAGTATTTCTTCAAGACTTTATTCAGCGTTTTTAATCAAACAGTTGAATCCGTCGGACATCTCAGCACCGCTTTGAATACAGTATCAAAGCAAATAGAGGAAGCATCCGAGGCGTATGCTAATACAACTCGTATCGAATTAGAAGCTCAACGCGAGGCTAATACAGCTCGTATCGAGCAAGTATTTAAGCTACAAGCTGATCAAACTATGTTGTCAATTAGTCAACAACGTATAGATCTAGCACTTGAGCTAAAAGCTCTCGGTCTATAATACCGATACTCATACTATACTATACTCTAACCAATCCGCCCCGCCGTGCGCTCGTCCTACGCCCCCCAAACTCGCTGCGATGGAAAGTTAATTTAATCGTGAAAGCGAAATGTCAGCCGCAAGTTTATGAATTGGGATTTTTGCATGATTCTGAAAATATGATTGAAACCAAGATTGAGAAACTCGAATGAAAAACACCATTAACATTTTACCTTTTTTAGAAGAAGATTTAGGCTGCGGCGATATTACGGCGGCGATTATTCCCAAACATCGACGCGCCACCGTAGAATTATTGACGCGCGAACCCATGGTTTTATGCGGTCGGGAATGGTTCGACGCGGTTTTTAAACATTTAGACGCGAATGTCGTTATCGATTGGCACATTGCAGAAGGTGATAGCGTCGCGGCAAATACCACACTTTGTACGCTTTCCGGATTCGCGCGAGGCTTATTAACGGCTGAACGCACGGCGTTAAATTTGCTGCAAACGTTATCGGCAACGGCAACAATTTCGCGCCAATATGCGGACGCAGTTCAAGGCACAAATTGCAAAGTATTAGACACGCGCAAAACCATTCCTGGTTTACGAGTCGCGCAAAAATACGCCGTAAAATGCGGCGGCTGTTTCAATCATCGAATTGGTTTATTTGATGGCGTGTTAATCAAAGAAAATCACATTATGGCAGCGGGTTCCATTGCCGATGCCGTCAGAATTGCGCGGGAACAAAGCGACGCGCCCATTGAAGTCGAAGTGGAAAATTTAGCCGAATTGGCACAAGCTCTGAACGCCAAACCGAATCGAATTATGTTGGATAATTTTACGCTCGACGATTTGCGCCAAGCCGTCGAATTAACAGCGGGAAAAGTAGAATTAGAAGCATCGGGGAATATCGATTTAACCACGATTCGCGCGGTGGCAGAAACGGGCGTAGATTTTATTTCGATTGGCGCGTTGACGAAAAACGTGCAAGCGATTGATTTGTCGTTGCGGATTCAGTTGGTATCTTGATTGAAATGTTTGGGCGGATTTGAACCCGCCCAAAAAGGTTACAACGCGAATAACTCGCGCATTTTTTGCCCCGATTTTTCCACGCGCATAAACGCTTCACCCACCAAAAACGCATAAACGTCATTTGCCAACATCAATTCCACGTCGTCGCGGGTGTGAATGCCGCTTTCGGTAATCACCAAACGGTCGTCCGGAATCGCGTCTTTCAACGTCAACGTAGTTTGCAAATTGGTTTCAAACGTCCGCAAATTACGGTTGTTAATGCCAATCAATTTCGTGTCGAGTTTCAACGCCCGTTGCAATTCGTCAGCGTCATGCACTTCTACCAAAATATCCATGCCCAATTTTGTCGCAAAATCGGCTAATTCGTGCATTTTGGCATCGTTCAACGCGGCAACAATTAACAAAATACAATCCGCGCCCAACGTCCGCGCTTCCTGAATTTGATAAGTGTCAATCATAAAATCTTTACGCAAAACCGGCAGCGGACAGCGATCGTGTACCATTTGCAAATAGGCTTCTGAACCTTGGAAAAAATCTTTATCGGTCAAAACCGACAAACAGGTCGCGCCATTCATGGCGTAATCTTGGGCAATCGTGACGGGTTGAAAATCTTCCCGAATCACACCTTGACTGGGCGAAGCCTTTTTGATTTCAGCAATAATAGCCGGTTTTTTTAACGATGCTTTGCGTTGTAAAGCGGCATAAAAACCACGCGGTTTTTCAGTGCCGCTGCCGATTTCTTGCAGCATTTCAATCGGTGTTTGCACGCGGCGACGCGCCACTTCTTCTTCTTTTTTGGCAAGAATGGTTTTTAAAATATCGGGTGTGTTAGTCATAAATTATTTGTAATTTGTAAAATATGTAAGTTGAGAATCGCTAAAAATACGAATGTTATTGTGGTTCAACCCATTCGCTAAAGCCTAGTGTTTTTGCTTTTTCAATATCTGTTGCCGCGATTTCGTAGACGTTGTAATTGCCTGCTTCCGCGCCACACAACGTAATGTGCATTAAACCATCTGGTTTTTTACCGCCGAATAAACCGTTATATCTCGGTTAATTGTGCTTGCATTGCAGACAAACTAACGCCGCTGGTCGCGTCGCATTGTTTGCTTTCATCCGCTTTCGACACGAAAATTGTTTTTGGTTTTACCGCTTCAGCAACCAACGCCGGACACGTTTTCACACGATTCAGGCTGTACGTCGTAGTTTTAACATTTGGTTTGATAGCCGTTAATTGTTTCACTAACGTTTCAAACGCTTTGCTTAGCACGGCGGTCGAAGGTCTGTTTTCAATGCAACCTGAAAAACAGCCTTCTTTCGCGTAACCATAAATCACAAATTTATCAATCACTTCATTGGTCACAGCATCGCCTATCGCTTTACGCAATTTTTTATATGCTACTTTATCAACGCCTGACCCAATCCCATTGATGTTGATTTCAATCACGTGGCGGTTTTCAATTGGTTTGATGACTGTTGCCGCTGTTGCACTCTGTGCAAATGCGGCGCTGATTAACAGTAATCCAGCTATTTTTCTCATTATTTTCATGCGTTATTTTCCCTTAAAAATGTGTATGAACGTTACCACGATAATCAACATTCTAGTCACTCGCAACCGTTACTTCAAACCTATCTAAAACTATCTATAGCTAATGCACAATAAAAAGATGACAGATAACGGCAGTGTTGCATAATGCACAATAAAAAGATGACAGATAACGGCAGTGTTGCATGAGGAATCCTCCTGTTGGTCGGATGCTTTGATGATTTGGACGGGGAAGCAAACACCCCGCCCAAATTGGTAGCCACATTGAATGCAACTTCGCCTTACTCGTTGCGCGTGGCTACCTTTCCGCCCTAAAGGGCGGGACTTTAAACCTGCAAGGAATTTTTGGTAAAAAGTTCCTCAATAGATAATTTCATTTTGTTGCGAATCGATTTGTGTGCGCCCATGTATGCCCAATGGGGTTGAAATCAGGCGAATAAGCAAGGTAAAAATTCAGCGATACATCCCGCCTTTTCAATTGCCTGAATAATATACTTGGCGTTTATGAAACGAGGCGTTGTTCATCACAATCACCGTTCCCACAGACACAATGGTAACAAATCTTTGGTAATCCAAGCGTAAAAAACATCGGTGTTCCCATTGAATTTAAACAAAAAGACTTCCGCAACATCGACAGTTTCGAAGCGTTTTTAAAACAAGAAATTGGGTTTTATGTCAGAACATTTGAAATGCTTCGTTCAAAAAAAGATTGATACGAAGTCGGATAATCAACATCGAAGAAAATTACAATAAAATCTTATATTTTGGCGAAAGAAATCCTATTGAAGAATGCGATAAAAAATCCATGCCGCCGATTAAATTAAATCCGTGACAAATACTTTTTAAAAAATTAACAAAATTTTTTCACTGACAATATCGACAGGCATTGACGAACGTGGTCGAATCTAACAAAATCTCACGTTCAAGTTCTTCCTTAGTCAAAACGAAACAAGAGAAAAATAATGCAAATTGTCCTAGCTAATCCACGCGGTTTTTGTGCAGGTGTTGACCGTGCCATTGAAATTGTTGAACGTGCTTTAGAAGCCTTTGGCGCACCGATTTATGTTCGTCACGAAGTTGTTCACAATCGCACCGTGGTTGATGCACTCAAAGCAAAAGGTGCGATTTTCATTGAAGAATTGACCGATGTGCCAACCGGTTCAACGTTGATTTTCAGCGCACACGGCGTATCCAAACAAGTTCAAAAAGAAGCCAAAAAACGTCAATTAACGGTTTTTGATGCAACCTGTCCGTTGGTGATGAAGGTTCATATTCAAGTTGCTAAACACGCGAAAGCGAATCGGGAAGTGATTTTAATTGGTCACGAAGGTCATCCCGAAGTCGAAGGTACGATGGGGCAATATGAAAAACAAGCCGAAAGTGGCGGTATTTATTTAGTTGAAACACCGTCGGATGTAGAAAAATTAGTCGTCAATCATCCGGATGATTTGGCGTATGTGACGCAAACAACGTTGTCGATGACTGACACGAAAATCATGGTGGACGCGCTACGCCGCCGTTTTACTTCGATTCAAGAACAGAAAAAAGATGATATTTGTTACGCTACGCAAAATCGCCAAGACGCGGTCAATGAATTAACCAAAACCGCTGATATTATTTTGGTTGTTGGTTCGCCAAATAGTTCTAACTCGAATCGGTTGCGTGAAATTGCTGAACAATTGGGCAAAACCGCACACCTCATCGATACTGCTAAAGATATGCAACAAGATTGGTTTACGAACAGTAAAGTCGTAGGCGTAACGGCTGGCGCGTCGGCACCAGAAGTATTGGTACAAGAAGTCATTCAGCAATTGAAAAATTGGGGCGGCGATGTTGTCACAGAAATTCAAGGCATTGAAGAAAAAGTCGTTTTCTCATTACCCCGCGAACTGAAAAATAAATCGTGCGCGAATCATTAGAATCTATTCGATTGGATAAATGGTTGTGGACGGCGCGTTTTTTTAAAACGCGCTCGTTAGCAATGGAAGCGGTTTCAGGCGGCAAAGTTCACGTCAATAAACAGCGCGTCAAACCCAGCAAAGAAGTTAAAATCGGCACGGTGTTGGCGATTCACAAAGACGGTTTTGAGTGGATTGTGACAGTGACCGGAATCGCGACACAGCGAGTTTCCGCGAAAGAAGCAGCGGTGCTTTACGAAGAAAACAGTGACAGTCTGGAAAAAAGACAAACTCAAATTGAAGTGCGACGCGAAGAACGGCGATTCTTAGGCTTTCAAAAACCCGAACGTAAACCGAATAAGAAAAATCGGCAGTTAATTCACCAATTCAAACGCGCCGAATAATTACAAACACGTCGGCGGTTTGGGCAAACCAGCTAATTTACAAGACATTTTAAGCGGTGATTCGGGAAACAAGTTTTGTAAATAACGGCTATTTCCTTTTTCCATGCCCAATTTATTCGCTATCGCTTTGACAAAAATGCGCGTGTTGGGCAAATAGTTAAATTGTGCGTAATAATTTCGCATAAACCACACAATTTCCCAATGCGCCGGTGTTAACGTCATGGCGTTCAAAGTCGCTAATTGAACCGCGACCTCCTCATTCCAATCGTTCAAATTGACTAAAAAACCGTGTTCGGTCAGATTTAATTCCATGTTTGAATCGGTGTGTGATTAACGGTTAATTCGACAAATTGCGTGTAATCAATCCGCGTTATGCCATCGAGCAATGAATCGGACTCGATGCCGCGTAACGTTAAATCTTCATTTAAAACATAACAGGGGGTGAACAAAAATAATTCCGTTAATGCCGATTGAAATGTCGAATTTTTAATCAATCGCCACACCGAATTATTGAGAAAAATAACGCTAGATTGATGCTGTAAACGCCCCAATGTCGCAGGTGATAATTCAAAAACTAAATGTAACATTAGTAACTATCCGTTAATTTCAAACCCGCGATGCCAATAATAACGAGCATAATTGAAAGCAAACGGTAAATCTCGACAGATTCTTTAAATAAAAAAATGCTTATAATTGCCACACCCACCGCGCCCATGCCCGTCCAAACAGCGTAAGCTGTACCGAGTGGCAATGTTTTGAGTGCCAACATCAGTAAATAAAAACTACCTGTTCCCGATAACGCAGTCACAATACTGGGTACAAGCTTTGTAAAACCTTGGTTATACTTCAAACTCAAAGCGAAAATAATTTCGACACAACCCGCTGCGATTAAAAACAACCAACCCATAAATTAAATCCTCTTTTACAATAAACAATTTTAGTCACACTATTTGTAAATCTGTGAGCATTATCGACGCAAGCAATGAAAATGTGATTTTATAGAGCGATTAAACCGCCCCCACATTCAAAAGCAAATTTTGGAAGACATTACACTTGCAGAAATTTACCACATAGCTTGGCAAAGGACGAAAGAAGCACGCCATATTTCTTAAATTTATGCACCAACGCCGTTTCACCATTGACAGATTACTGGCATAACAGTAATTTACACCCTTTTAATTATCTAATTACTCACGAGTTACTAATGAACGATTTTCCTAGAATTAGCCGCCTCCCGCCTTATGTTTTTAATATCGTCAATGAGTTAAAAGCCAAAGCGCGGGCAGATGGTGAGGATATTATTGATTTTGGCATGGGCAACCCTGACCAACCTACGCCACAGCACATTGTGGACAAATTGATTGAATCCGCGCAACGTCCCGACACGCACCGTTATTCGGTATCGCGCGGCGTGCCACGGTTACGGCGGGCGATTTGTAATTGGTACAAAACCCGTTTCGATGTGGATTTAGATCCTGAAACCGAAGCGATTGTCACGATTGGTTCAAAAGAAGGGCTAGCACATTTGGCGTTGGCGACATTGGCACCGGGTGACGTGGTGCTGGTACCGAATCCCGCGTATCCGATTCATCCTTACGGCGTAGTGATTGCGGGTGCGGACGTGCGTCATGTGCCGTTGGTAGCGGGTGGAAATTTCTTTACGGAATTAAACAAAGCGATTACCGATTGTTTACCCAAACCGAAAATGCTGATTTTGAATTTCCCTGGCAATCCTACCAGCGAATGCGTGGAATTAGATTTTTTTGAAAAAATTGTCGCCGTCGCCAAACAACACAAAATTTGGGTGGTTCAAGATATTGCTTACGCTGACATCGTGTTTGACGGTTATAAAGCTCCGTCTATTTTGCAGGTTGAAGGCGCGAAAGATATTGCAGTCGAGTTTTTCTCCTTGTCCAAAAGTTACAATATGCCTGGTTGGCGCGTTGGCTTTATGTGCGGCAACAAAGAACTCGTGTCAGCGTTGGCGCGGATTAAATCGTATTTGGATTATGGCATGTTTACGCCGATTCAAATTGCAGCGATTGCGGCATTAGAAGGCCCACAAGAATGCGTGGCTGAAATTGCTGAAATGTACCAAAAACGCCGTGACGTATTATGCGAAGGTTTGAATGCCGCAGGTTGGGCAGTCGAAAAACCAAAAGCCACGATGTTTGTGTGGGCAAAAATTCCTGAAGCCTACGCTGAAATGGGTTCGTTAGAATTCTGCAAAAAATTATTGATTGAAGCCAAAGTCGCAGTCGCACCAGGAATTGGTTTTGGTGAATACGGCGACGACCATGTGCGTTTTGGGTTAATCGAAAATGAAAATCGTACGCGCCAAGCGGTGCGCGGTATCAAGGCGATGTTTAAAAAAGACGGCGTAATTTAAGGAGAAGTTTTTGAAACCAGTAAAAGTAGGCATTTTAGGATTAGGCACAGTCGGCGGTGGCGCGGCGAAAGTTTTACAACGCAATGCGGCAGAAATTGCGCGGCGGGCAGGACGTGAAATTATTATCACCCGTGCGTCCGCCAGCGATTTGAGCAAACCGCGTTTGTGCGATACGTCAAACATCGAACTCACCACAAATGGTTTTGACATTATCAACGACCCCGAAATCGACATTATTATTGAAACGATTGGTGGCGCGGGCATCGTGAAAGACATGGTGTTGCAAGCGATTGAAAACGGCAAACACGTCGTGACCGCAAACAAATCGTTAATCGCGTTACACGGCAACGAAATTTTTGCCAAAGCCAGCGAAAAAGGCGTGATTGTCGCGTTTGAAGCGGCGGTTGCGGGCGGTATTCCGATTATCAAAGCGATTCGTGAAGGCTTGAGCGGGAATCAAATTGAATGGCTCGCGGGCATTATCAACGGCACGAGCAATTTCATTTTGACCGAAATGCGCGACAAAGGTCGTGATTTTGCCGACGTGTTAGCCGAAGCGCAGGCGTTAGGTTATGCCGAAGCCGACCCAACGTTTGACGTGGAAGGCATTGACGCGGGACATAAATTGACGATTTTAGCGTCGATTGCGTTTGGGATTCCGTTGCAGTTTGACAAAGTTTATACCGAAGGCATTACGCAAATTACCCGCACCGATGTGGAATATGCCGAGCAGTTGGGTTATCGGATTAAAAGTTTGGGCGTGGCGCGTAAAACCGAAAAAGGCATTGAATTGCGTGTGCATCCGACGTTGATTCCTGAACGCCGTTTGATTGCGAATGTTGATGGCGTGATGAATGCGGTGTTGGTAAAAGGAGATGCGGTTGGCGCGACGTTGTATTACGGTGCAGGTGCAGGTGCAGAGCCAACAGGTTCTGCGGTGGTTGCCGATGTGATTGATGTGGTGCGTGCGTTGACCAGTGACCCTGAAAATCGTGTCCCACATTTGGCGTTCCAAGCGAATGCGCTGGCAGATATTCCAGTTTTAGATTCGGGTGATTTCCAAACCGCGTATTACTTGCGTTTGCACGCTGAAGATAAATCGGGCGTTTTAGCGGATGTGACGCGAATTTTGGCGGATTGTGACATCAGCATCGAAGCGATTTTGCAAAAACCACCCGCGAAAAATGAAACCATTGTGCCGATTATTTTGCTCACGCAAGTTACGCAAGAACACAAGCTCAATGCGGCGATTGCCAAAATTGAACAATTGGAAACGGTTAGCGGTAAGGTGAATCGGATTCGGTTGGAAACGTTGGGGTAGGAAATTTTTACTGGAAACACAAAAGGGATTTTGTGTTTTGGTTAATACTCGTATTTCGTGAGAATTAGATGAATTTATTTATAATCGCTATTGTTTTAGTTCTATTACCATTCATCGTAATAGCTGGTCATTTTGAAAATAAAAAGCGTGAAAGGCTTATTCAAGAGGGAAAAGGAGATTATTTTGTGAAAATTGCTGCCAGCGGAAAGGGCGGGGTTTATCACAAACCTTCATGTGGTAAATGCAGAAGTAATAATCTTGTTTCACAAACTCAAGCGAGAAATCAAGGTTACGTCCCATGCAGTATATGTGGCGGACAAGGTGTTTTTAGCGAATTTAAAAAGTAGTTTGTCGTCGTTGGAAGATTAGCGAGGAGTTTTGAAAATGATTGCACAAGCACAACCGCAAAAACTCACTGAATTACAGCTTGAGTTGCTGAAAATGTTTAGTTATCAAATCAACCAAGAACAGTTGCTGGACATTAAAAAATTGTTGGCGAATTACTTTGCAAATAACGTGATTGAAAATAGAGGTTTTGAAAATGAACACATTAAGCGCGAATGAGTTAAACACAAAAGGCGTGAGTGCTATTGAATCAGCACTCGCTAATCAATCCGAAATTTCTATTTCAGTTGAAGGCGTTCCGAAATTTGTGGTGATTAGCGCAGAGCATTACAACTATTTGCGCGAATGCGAACTCACAGCGGCAATTGCTGAAACGAAAGCGGATATTGAAGCGGGACGTTTTGTAACGGGTAGCGCAGAAGAACATTTGGCGCGAATTTCAAATCAGTTATGACTTTTCAGCTTGTTTATACTGAAAAGTTTGAGAAACGGGCGATTCGATTTTTAAAACAACATCCAGACGTGAAACAAAAATATCTGAAAACGTTGCAATTGTTAGAGTTGAATCCACATCATCCTTCGCTGCGATTTCATCGTTTATCAGGCAAATTGCAAAAATATCATTCTGCTTCGATTGATATGTTTTATCGCATCACGTTGGAGTTTGAGATACGCGACAATATGATTATTTTGGTGGATGTTGGAGCGCATGATGATGTTTATTAGTTTTGAATCGTTGGAAGATTAGCGAGGAGTTTTGAAAAATGCCAACAATCAGCCTATTTTTTGGCATCGTTATCAAGATGCGAAACAACGAACATCCGCCGCCACACATTCACGTTGAATACCAAGGTTTTGCGGCTTCGGTTGAAATCAAAACAGGCGATGTTTTAGTCGGTAAATTACCTCGAAAAGTTGCCGCAATTGTTAAAGAATGGTGCGAAACTCACCGTGAAGAACTTTTAGCTAACTGGGAAAAAGCAATAAACTTTGAACCCGTCGATAGAATTAGAGGTGCAGATTATGATTAAAATTTTAGAAGCAACAGCCGTTGCACCGTATCAAATTTTGTTGGAATTTTCAGACGACACGAAAGGCGTTTGGAATGCAGAAACATTATTAGCGACACGAAAAGGCACACTACTCGAACCGCTGAGAGATGCGAATTATTTTGAGCATTTTTTTCTGGATGCGGGCGCGTTATGTTGGGCAAATGGGTTAGAATTTTCGCCTGAAAGATTACAAGAAGATTCTGTGCCGTTCAAAAAATCGGCAATGAATTAACTTTTATTTTATTGTCGTTGGAAGATTAGCGAGGAGTTTTGAAAATGGAAAAACGTTCACCACATTGTAAATTATCCAAAATCAAAGCCCTGATTGAAGCTGAAAAAGTCCGTTCTACTCAAAGTGCCTTGGCTGGTGCAGCAGATTTAGGGTTTGATTTTTTGGAAATGTTGGACGTAGTTCGTGGATTGAAAACAACGGATTTTTATAAAAGTATGACAACGCACGCGAATCATCAAATTTGGCAAGATGTTTATCGTCCAATGACAAAATCGGGAGCGGTTTATTTGAAATTAACCGTTGTAGATGATGTGTTAATCGTGTCTTTTAAGGAGCTATAACCATGCAATGTTTTTCATGCGGCGAAGCCGAATTGGTCAAAGATAGTCGTAATATCACGCATTCTTACAAAGGAAAATCAACGATTATTTCCTGTGTTTCGGGCGATTTTTGTCCAAGTTGTGGCGAGGTGGTTTTGGATAAAAGTGAATCACAACGTATCAGTATCGCGATGTTGAAATTTAATAAACAAGTGAATTCGACTATTACGCTTTCAGCTTTTATTACGGACATTCGCAAAAAATTGGGTTTAGAACAACGCGAAGCAGCTGAAATTTTTGGGAGTAGCGTGAGCGCATTTTCCCGTTATGAAACTGGCAAAACCAAACCGCCAGTAACATTGGTAAAATTATTTAAAGTTTTGGAACATCATCCTGAATTACTTTCAGAACTTAGAATGATGTCGTAATTTTTTGATGCCGAATTCGAGGTGATTTTAAGGTAAAATTAACATTTTACACTTGTACAAAATAATTTTACTTAAACCATAGGAAACAAAATGAAACGCTACACAGGCTTAATCGAAAACTACCGTTCACGTTTGCCCATCAGTGAAACGACGCGCATTATCAGTTTGGGCGAAGGCAACACGCCGTTAATCGAGCTTCACAACATTCCGCGCATGATTGGCAAAGACGTGAAAATCTACGTCAAATTTGAAGGTTTGAATCCAACAGGTTCATTCAAAGATCGCGGCATGACCATGGCAGTCACGAAAGCCGTGGAAGCAGGAAGTCACGCGATTATTTGCGCGTCAACTGGCAACACGTCAGCGGCTGCGGCAGCTTATGCGGTTCGTGCGGGAATTCAAGCGTTTGTGTTAATTCCAGAAGGAAAAATCGCGCTCGGTAAATTGGCGCAAACGTTAATGTACGGCGCAAAAATTATTCAAATTAACGGTAACTTTGACCGTGGCATGGCGTTGGTAAAAGAAGTCGCCGACCACGCGCCCGTCACGATTGTGAATTCAATCAATCCATTCCGCATCGAAGGACAAAAAACCGCCGCGTTTGAAATTGTGGATGAATTGGGTTTTGCGCCTGATTTTCATTGCTTGCCCGTAGGAAATGCGGGAAATATCACCGCCTATTGGAAAGGCTACAAAGAATACTTCACCGACCGAGTTTGCCGAAATGCGCCCGTAATGTGTGGCTATCAAGCCGCTGGCGCAGCTCCATTTGTGGTTGGCGCGATGGTCGATAATCCCGAAACCGTTGCTACGGCAATTCGCATTGGACATCCGCAATCGTGGGATTTAGCGTGGAATGTTCAAAAAGAATCAGGCGGTTGGTTTGATAAATGTACCGACGAGAAAATTTTGGCGGCGCAAAAAATGTTGTCACAATTTGAAGGGATTTTTTGCGAACCCGCTTCAGCAGCATCATTAGCAGGCGCATTGCATGACATTGGCGTGGGCAAAATTCCTGAAGGCAGCACCATTGTTTGCACGTTGACAGGTAACGGAATCAAAGATCCCGAAATTGCGATGTTGCAGTGTGCCGATGCGAAACCGGTCACGATTGACGCAAGTTTAGACGCAGTGAAAAAAGCGATTTTAGATAATTTGTAAGATTAAAAAAGCCGAGTGACGTTTTACACGGACTCGGCTTTTATCCTCGTGCCGCGTGTTCAATGTCGAAATTTTTGGCACACGTTCAAAATCGACATTCCTTTAATTTGCACAAAAACGGCTTTGCCAATTTTCAGATTTAAAATTAACGCTGATTTGCGTGTGATATGCGCTAATAATGGTTGATTGCCGACTTCTAAACGGACAATCGTTTGTCCACTTTCACCATCTACAATATCCGTAATTGTCGCTGGCAACACGTTAAGAATACTGGTTGCGCGAGGTACTTCTAAAACAATACTGACATCACGCGCATAAATTTGAATCCGCAACGGCGTTCCGATTTTCGCCTCAATCGCAGGCAAACTTAACGAACTACCATCAAACACCACGCGCGTTAAATGAAAATCTGTTTCGTGTTCAACAACGGTTGTATTCCAAACGGTTGTCGCTTCGCGGTCTTGTGAAAGTGGCAAATCTAAACGGCTCAACGTTTCTGATAATGAACCCGAAGCCTGTACTTTCCCTGCTTCCAAAACGACCAAATAATCGGCAAGTTGCGCGACTTCTTGATGGGAATGAGTGACATACAAAACGGGGATATTTAATTCCTGATTTAAGCGGCTCAAAAACGGCAAAATTTCTTGTTTGCGTTTAGCATCGAGCGACGCAAGCGGTTCATCCATTAACAAGATTTCGGGATTCAAAACCAACGCGCGGGCAATGGCGACACGTTGTTTTTCACCACCCGACAAACGTTCTGGCATTCTGTCTAGCAAGTGTTCAATGCCAAGTAAATTGATAATTTTTGTGTATTGAAAAGTCGCCTTTTTTGAAGGGAAGTTGGCGGGATTTGCTTTAATGCGTTTCAAACCAAAATTCAAATTTTCACGCACGCTCAAATGTGAAAACAAATTCGCTTCTTGAAAAACATAACCGAGCGGACGTTTGTGCGTCGGCAAAAATATACCGACATCGCTGTTTTCCCAAACGCTGCCGTTGATTTCTAAATAACTTTGCTGCGCTTGTTGCAAGCCGACGATGCAACGCAACAACGTCGTTTTGCCAGAACCGGAATGCCCAAATAAAACCGTCACGCCTGAATTCGGCAAAGATAAATTCACCGACAATTGAAATTCGCCATAATCGAGTTTGAAGCGAGCGGTAATCGAATTGTTCATTTGACGTGCGGCGTGGTTTTTAAAACGGTGTAAAGAATCAACAAAACCGTGAACGAAAACGCTAATAATCCACCGGCGAGCCAATGCGCTTGCGTGTATTCTAAGGCTTCGACGTGATTGTAAATCTGCACGGAGACGACGCGCGTTTTGTCTGGAATGTTGCCACCAACCATTAACACCACGCCGAATTCACCGACAGTGTGCGCGAAACCTAAAATCGTGGCGGTTAAAAAACCCGATTTTGACAACGGCAAAACCACACTAAAAAACGTATCGATTGGACTGGCGCGTAACGTAGCGGCGGCTTCTAAGGGTTGTTCGCCGATGTTTGAAAACGCGGTTTGTAACGGTTGCACCACGAATGGTATCGAATATAAAACCGACGCTACGACTAAACCTGCAAAGGTAAAAGGCAATGTGCCGATTCCGAGCCACGTTGTGAATTCGCCGACAACGCCGTTTTTACCCAATAAAACCAACAAATAAAATCCTAAAACAGTGGGCGGTAAAACGAGCGGTAATGCCACGAAAGTATTGATAATGCCACGCCATTTTGAACGGGTTCGCGCCAACCACCACGCCAACGGCGTGCTGAATAACAACATGAAAATAGTGGCAAGGCTGGCGACTTTGAACGTCAATATCAGCGTGGCGAAATCAGCGGATGTGAGCATGATTAGTTCGGTAAATCGTAGCCGTATTTTTGAATAATGGCTTTTGCTTGGGCAGATTTTAAATAATCGAGCAATGCTTTCGCTGCTGGATTTTCTGCACCTAATGTTAATAAAACCGCATCTTGTTTGATTGGTGCGTAGAGATTTTGCGGCACAATCCAACCTGAACCGCTGGTGATTTTGCCGTTTTCGCTCACTTGCGACATCGCGACAAATCCTAATTCGGCATTGCCTGTGCTGACAAATTGGTGCGTTTGCGAGATATTTTCACCGAGTACAAATAACGGTTTTAACTTACTAAAAACATTTTTATTTCCATGTGAAAGGTTAAAACCACCAGCTTTAGCTGGTCAGATTTCATCATCAAATTGTACTAAAATGACCAATTTTAGGGATCAATTATGGATTATCGCTACGGTAGCCATACCGTTTTTAAAATTGAGTAT
>CAISXF010000064.1 GCA_903889445.1 uncultured Pseudomonadota bacterium | reverse complement strand
CTGGATTGAACAGCAAACAGGCATTGAATGTGCCAGCAAGGTGCGCTCATACAATGGACTTTTGGTTCATGTTTTCGGGAAACTCGTTGCCGCATTTTATTTTTGGAACTTTGTTCGCGTTTTTAGCTCTTAATTCGCATTTGAATTAAGAAGTAATGTCGATATTTTCATCGACAAACCAAACAGGAAATTCATCTTTATAATCGCGCCACACGTTTTCGCCAGCGGCAAATTCTTCGTCAGTTAATAAACACGCATTTAATTCGGCAATCGCTTTCTGTTCATCCATATTTTGCCCGATGAAAACCAGTTCTTGCTTGCATTCGTCAAACGATTTTTGCCACTGTCCCGCGCAACCGTGCTGCATTGTTCCGCCTGCTTGTGACCACGAACCAGCCCATTCAAGACGCGACGCTAACCAAAAAAAGCCTTTTGAACGTAATAATGTGCCGTTATTCCATTCGTCACGATGCAAATAATCGTAAAAACGGGTGGTGTGAAAAGGACGTTTCGCCTGAAATACAAAACTCGTAATGCCATATTCTTCTGTTTCAGGTTTGTGCGTGCCGCGTAATTCTTGCAACCAACCTGCGGCTTGTTCGGCTTTTTCAAAATCAAATTTTTGCGTATTTAAGATTTTTTCTAATGGCACAACGCCCATCATCATGGGAATAATTTCGGCATCACGATTTAAATTTTGCAAAATCGCGGTGAGATTTTCCAATTCGTCACGGCTGATTAAATCGACTTTTGAAATTAAAATCACGTTGCTGAATTCAATTTGTTCAACTAATAAATCTGAAATGTTGCGCTCGTCTTCGTCGCTAATTTCGGCATGAATGTCTTTGAGTGATTGCGATTCTAAATAATCACGCATGAAATTCGCCGCATCAACCACCGTTACCAACGTATCTAAACGCGCTAAATCCGACAAACTCACGCCATTTTCATCTCGAAACGTGAACGTTTCCGCAACAGGTAACGGCTCGGCAATGCCCGTCGATTCGATTAACAAATAATCAAAACGTTGTTCTTGGGCAAGTTGGGTAATTTCAATCAATAAATCTTCGCGCAACGTGCAACAAATACAGCCGTTGCTCATTTCGACTAATTTTTCTTCGGCGTAATTTAATGACATTTCGTTTTTAACGAGCGCGGCATCGATGTTGATTTCGCTCATGTCATTGACGATAACCGCGATTTTTAAACCGTCACGATTGGCTAAAATTGAATTTAATAAAGTCGTTTTTCCCGCGCCTAAAAAGCCAGAAAGTACGGTGACGGGGAGTTTTTTTGTGGTCATTATTTTGAGGGAAAGTGAATTTTATTGATATGTTATATTATATCATTTATGACGTATGAGCAATTTACGCCGCGTGTTTTTTACAATTTAAACAAGCTGAGGAATGTGATTGGATTGCGTGCAAGTTGCACAAATGCCGTGAATTTCAATCGCTTGATGATGCGCGGTAAATCCTGCTAGCACGAATTCTTGCGTGAGAGCTTGCATAACGGAATCCGCATGACGCTCTTCGACGTTTTCGCATTGCTTGCAAATCAACAGTAATTGCTCGTGTGCGGATTTCAAATCGTTACATCCAACAAACGCATTCAAACTTTCGACGCGGTGAATAAAACCTTGTTCGCGCAAAAAATCTAACGCGCGGTAAATCGTGGCGGGTTTGGCAGCACTTTGTAACGGTTTGATGCGTTCGAGTAAATCGTAGGCTTTCACCGCGTGATGATTTGCCCAAATGAGTTCTAAAACTTGTTGGCGAATCGCGGTGAGTTGCACACCGCGTTCGGTGCATAATTGCGCCGCCAGCGTTAGCGCGGTATTGATGCAAAGGGAATGATTGTGTGGCGCGGGCAGTTCAGCAGAATCGGTCATAAAAATAAAAAATTGAGTGATATTCGTTACAATATAACATCTCAATTTAACGAAAAGCGATTAAAATTTATTTATTCGCGTCCACTGCCACCAATTCGCGGTAATCAGCAGAATAATATAACAACGGTTCGCCAGTGCGTAATTCGCACGCTAGCACTTCACCAATCAAAATCCAATGTGAACCAGCGCGAACTTTCTCCACCAATTTACAATCTAACGACAACAAACTTTCGCTTAATAATGGCGCACCCGTAATCGCGGTATGCCACGGATTATGGGCAAATCGTTCTTCGTGACTGCATCCGCCCGCAAATTGATTGGAAGCATTTTGTTGAGCGGTGGTTAAGATATTCACCGCAAAATATTGGCTCAATTCAATCCCTTCGCCCGTATCCGCCGCTTCATTTAAACAACATAAAATCAACGCTGGATTCGCCGACACGCCAGAAAATGCCGAAACGGTCATGCCTTGTAAACCGTATTTTTCCGAATTTGTGGTGACAACGGTCACGCCGCTTGCCCATAATTGCATGGCTTGTTTATATTCTGTTGCGCTAATACTCATGTTAAATTCCTCAGTAAATTTGGATTGTGTCGAAGTCGCATTATAGCATTGCGAAGGGCGAAAAATTAACGCGATCGCAGACAAGAATGGCGGATGAATTTCGTGTTATTCTTGACGAAAAATCAACGAATAGGAAAAAACATGATTAAAGCAGGAATTGTCGGCGGCACGGGTTACACGGGTGTGGAATTATTACGCATTTTGGCGTTGCATTCGGATGTAGAAATTACGGCGGTTACGTCGCGTTCCGATGATGGAATGCGTGTTGACGCGCTTTACCCGAATTTGCGCGGCTATTTAAAAGACTTAACTTTTTGTTTGCCGACGATTGAAGCTTTGGCGAATTGCAACGTGGTTTTTTTCGCTACGCCGAATGGAACCGCGATGTTGATGGCGAAAGAATTACTCGAACGCGGCATTAAAGTGATTGATTTGTCGGCGGATTTTCGCTTGAAAAACGTGGCGGAATGGGAAAAATGGTACGGCATGACGCACGCCACGCCTGATTTAATTGCTGAAGCGGTTTACGGTTTGCCCGAAATTCACCGCGACGCACTGAAAAACGCGGATTTAATTGCGTGCGCGGGCTGTTATCCCACGGCGGTGCAATTGGGATTTTTGCCTTTGTTGGAAAATGGCGGTGTCGATGTGGCGCATTTAATCGCTGACGTGAAATCGGGCGTGAGTGGCGCGGGACGCAAAGCGGAAATTTCGACGTTAATGAGCGAAACGGGGGAAAGTTTTAAAGCCTACGCCGTCAACGGGCATCGGCATTTGCCCGAAATTACCCAAGGTTTAACAGCGATGGCAAAACAGCCAGTAAATTTAACATTTGTGCCGCATTTAACGCCGATGATTCGCGGCATTCACGCCACGTTGTACGCAACGTTAACAGACGAAATCAGCGCAGAAACATTACAAAACCGTTACGAAACCCGTTATGAAAACGAAGAATTTGTCGATGTGTTGCCGTTTGGTTCGCACCTCGACACGCGCAATGTTCGCGGCAGTAATCGTTGTCAAATAGCGTTACATTTACCACAAGGCGGAAAAACTCTGGTGATTTTGTCGGTGATTGATAATTTGGTGAAAGGCGCGGCGGGTCAAGCGGTGCAAGCGATGAATTTACGTTTTGGTTTGCCAGAAAATCAAGGTTTAGCGACGGTGGCGTTGTATCCGTAATTCTTGACTAAAAAACTAGGAATAGCCATAATTCAAACTGTTTTTAATTCCAACTCAACCGATTATTTATAATGACCACACCGATTATTTTTACCGAAAGCGCAGCCAATAAAGTACACGATTTGATTGTAGAAGAAGGCAACGACCAATTGAAACTGCGGGTTTACGTTTCAGGCGGCGGTTGTTCTGGCTTTCAATATGGTTTCACTTTCGATGAAGAAGTGAATGAAGACGACACACAAGTTGAAAAAAATGGCGTGACGGTGTTGATTGATTCCATGAGCATCGGCTATTTGAGCGGCGCGGAAATCGATTACAAAGACGATTTGTCGGGCGCACAATTTGTGATTCGTAACCCAAATGCAACCACGACGTGCGGTTGCGGATCGTCATTTTCGGCTTAATTCGTCAACCGATTTGCACAAAAAAACCGCCTTTCTGCGTTATGCGAAGGCGGTTTTTTTATGACGTTGAAATCACGCTTACTTTTTGCTTTCCAACATATTTTTCAAATTCGCAAACGGATTGTGCGCTCCCAACGGTGCATTTGTTGAACGATTATCCGTATTGCCGAAGCGCGTTTCTTCAAAACGTTGATGCTCATTATCGTGGCAATACAAACACAACAACTCCCAATTGCTGCCGTCTGCGGGATTGTCGTCGTGATTATGATTGCGATGATGCACGGTCAATTCAGGCAAATTAGTGTTCGTAAATTCGCGCGTACACCGCCCACAAATCCACGGATACATTTTCAACGCTTGCCCGCGATACGATTGTTCGCGCTCAGTTTGATTTCTGCGTGCGTCGATGACGATTTGATTCAGTTTATCTTGGTTTAAAGCGACTTTTTTGATGGTCATAAAAAACTCTGTAATTTAAAAAATTGAAAATTAAAGTATGATATTCGATTCAGATTCATTTGTTTCTGCGGATGTTTTTTCAGATTCGTTTATTTCTAGGGATTCTAATCGTTTCCAGCGGTTGATAATCATACAAAATAATTCTGCTGTTTTTTCGGCATCGTACAACGCCGAATGCGCCCGATCATTTTCCCAATGCAAACCCGCCGCGTGTGCCACTTTTGCCAAAACCGTTTGTTGATACGCCAAACCGCCCAACGTTGCAGTATCAAACGTACTAAAAGGGTGAAACGGATTTTTTTTAATTTGGGTACGATGCGCGGCGGCATTTAAAAACGCAATATCAAACGCGGCATTATGACCAACCAAAATGGCTTTTGAGCATTTATTCCGCTTAATCGCGTCTTTAATCGGTTTAAAAATTAACTCCAACGCCGCCTTTTCCTCGATCGCCATCCGAAACGGATGATACGGATCAATTCCCGTAAATTTCAACGCTGCGGGATCCAATTCAGCATTTTTAAATGGCACAACATGAGCGGTATAACGCTCGGTAATCATTAAATTACGCTCTGCGTTAAATTCAACAATCACGGCGGCAATTTCCAGCAACGCATGTTTTTTAGGATTGAAGCCCGCTGTTTCGACATCAATCACGACGGGAAGATAACCGCGAAAGCGTTTTTCTAAAGGAATTATCGGCATTTCCATTGGGTAAAAATCTCGGGGTTCTTAAATAAAAAAAGCCTGCTACTCGATGCAAGCTACTATCTGTGCTATGTTACGCGAAAACGCCCTTGAATAAAAAATAATAATAATGATGGAGATTTCATGACAACAAAGCAAAAAATATTAACTCGTTTAATCGGTGCAATCTTATTGGGTTCATTGGTCGCGTGTACGGGTGCGGTAAAAGATGCGCGTGATCCGCTAGAAAATTGGAATCGCGGCGTGCAGTCATTTAATGATCACGCGGATGAGTATGTATTAAAGCCTGTTGCGATTGGGTATCGCTGGATTATGCCGTCTTTTGCGGATAGAGGTGTGAGTAATTTATTCAGTAACATTAACGATATTGGCGTGACGGTTAATGATTTATTGCAGTTTAAAATAGCGCAAACTGGTTTAGACGGTTCGCGATTGTTAATTAACTCGGTCGCGGGTTTCGGCGGCTTAGTGGATGTGGCTGATATTCTTGATTTCCCTAAACACAAAGAAGATTTTGATCAAACATTAGGCGTTTGGGGCGTTCCGAGTGGCGCGTATGTTGTGTTGCCATTCTTGGGTTCGAGTTCGCTTCGTGCCATAACAGGACGAGTCGGCGATGCCGCCATAAATCCCGTCAATTACGTTGGTTTTGGTGTATTAGGATTAAGTTCCGGTGGCGCGTCGAGTGCCATTAGCAGTGGCACTTTTGCGCTGAAAGCTCTGGATGCTCGCGCTGATTATTTAGGTGCAGAAAAAGTCGTTAACGAAGCCGCCGAAGATCGTTATGAATTTCTCAAAAACTCGTATTTCCAACAACGTGATTATTTAACCCATGATGGCGTGGGTTTAAACAACGACGATGTGTTGGATGTGGCGAAATAACGCACCGTTATAACCAGTGAAATCAACGTATTCGGCGTTGATTTTACGTTTGATTTTTTCTTTTGAGATGACTACATGGCACATATTTTTGAATTTATATTTGAGATTCTCTTCGAGTTTATTGAATTCACTGAACCTTATTTATTAGTTACCACCATTTTTTTTATTCCGCTCACCATTACGATTACGTCGCTGCCTAAACGTTTTTTTCAATACGAATTTACCCAGCATCTTTTTCCGGCATTGTTCGCTAAATACGAAAGTAAAAAAACCACGTTGGAACGCATCAACGGTATCACACAAAATGCGATGATTGTTATTTTGATGACTGATTTGTTTGGTTTGGGAAATTTCTTTTTCGGGAGCAGAGGGTGGCACGACAGCAGTTCGCATCATGAAGTAAGTGGACACACAGCTTCCGAAAGTGGCGAAGTTACAAGCGGTGAACACTAATCATGCCTGAATTACCCGAAGTCGAAACCACTGGACGCGGTATTTCGCCGCATATTATCGGCAAAACCATCGAAAATGTCATTGTTCGACAACGACAATTACGTTGGTTAATTTCGCCTGATTTTGAAATCAATTTGCAGCGTGAAACCGTCGAAAGTGTCGAACGTCGAGCGAAATATCTGTTGATTAAAACGCAAAACGGCACGCTAATCGCGCATTTAGGGATGTCGGGGAATTTACGCATCGTGAAAATGGATGCGCCCATTGGCAAACACGATCACGTTGATATTATTTTCGATGCCGATACGGTGTTACGTTTCAACGATCAACGCCGATTTGGCGCGTTGGTGTGGGCGACCGGCGACGTAATGAAGCATCCCTTATTGCGCGATTTAGGTGTTGAACCGTTATCGGCGGATTTCACCACGTCACAACTTTATCATTTGGCACGGGGGCGACGTGTGCCAGTGAAAACATTTTTAATGAACGGAAAAATCGTGGTCGGGGTGGGCAACATTTACGCGAATGAAGCGTTGTTTATGGCGGCGATTTTACCGACGCGCCACGCCGGTGATTTGTCGTTAATGGATTGTGAAAAATTAGTCGCCTGCATTCGAGAAGTATTAGCGCGAGCCATTGAACAAGGCGGCACCACGTTACGCGATTTCGTTAATGCCGATGGCAAAGCGGGTTATTTTCAACAACAATTACACGTTTATGGACGCGGCAAACTTCCTTGTACACAATGCGCTCAACCGTTACAAGAAATCCGCCTCGCCAATCGCAGCACGGTTTTTTGTGTGCAATGTCAACGGTGATTTTGATTAACATTTAAGGCGAATTTAATACACGCCCCTCTACAATTGCGCCACCTCAACAACGAAACGTACAGTTTTATTCTCCTAAAGTTAAAACCTTCTTCCCTGTAATTATGCGGCGTAAGAAGCTGGCGAAGCACTTTGATTTTGGCAAATGTCATTTCAACGTTCTTCATACGCAAAATTATTTTTGTGATTTTGCTTATTGAAAACCAAACCCTCGACCACTTTATGAAAAAATTGATTCCGATTTTATCGTTAGCTGTTTTAAGCAGTTTTACGAACACTACGCCTTTAGAGGCAAGTTTATCAACTGCTCAATCACACAATACGCCAAAAAAACTCGCGGCGATTACGCCAATTCAACCAGACACGCGCAAAATTTCAGGTAAATTAGTGGGCGGCAAACACGGGATAGCATCGTGGTACGGTGCCGGTTTTCATGGTAAAAAGACCGCGACCGGCGAATTATTCGATATGTATGCGATGACCGCCGCGCACAACAGCTTGCCAATTCCGTCTTACGCGGAAATTACTAACGTTGAAAATAAGCGAACTGTCATTGTCCGAATTAACGATCGGGGGCATTTTTCTAATAATCGCGTTTTAGATTTATCGTATTCCGCTGCGAAACAGTTAGGCATTGATGAATCCGGCACCAGCGAAGTCAACATTAACGCGATTGACCCCGAAAAAGCCTTACAAAAATTGCAAAAACAAAATCAGCCGATTTATTTGCAGCTGGGTAGTTTCAGTAACAAAAAATCCGCGCAACAGCTGCAAAAAAGTATCAGCGATCAAAATTTTCCGGATGCTAAAATTGCCGCGTCCAGTCACAAAGGTGCGACACTTTACAAAGTCCAACTGCCGGTTAACTCTTCGCACCATGCGAGCAATCTCAATGAACAATTGGCTAAAGTCGGGATTACTGACACGCAATTTGTGACAGAAACCAATTAAATCAAACGGCTGTCATGATACAATCGCGCTCAGTTTTATCCTGTTTTACACTGACCGAAGCCCATGACAATCAAATTATTTTTTCGTTTTATTCTCTTTTTTATCTTGATTCTGACCGCGCTGTTCACCAACGCGGAAGAATCTGAAATTCTAACCCCAGCCGCGCCTAAAATTGCGGCAAGTAGTTTCATTTTAATGGACTATTACACCGGCAAAATTTTGGCTGAAAATAACGCCGACATTAAACTTGCGCCCGCGAGTTTGACCAAAATTATGACGGTTTACGTCGCGTTTCGTGAAATTAGCAGCGGACATTTGAATCTGACCGATTTAGCAACCGTTAGCCAAAATGCCTGGAAAACAGGTGGTTCACGCATGTTTTTGGAAGTGAATATCAAAGTCAGTATCGAAGATTTAATCAAAGGTATTGTGATTCAATCCGGCAACGATGCCGCCGTGGCATTGGCTGAACATATCGCCGGCAGTGAATCGACCTTTGCTGAAATGATGAATCAACAAGCCGCGCGTTTAGGTATGTTGAACAGCCATTTTGAAGACAGTAACGGTTTACCCGCTGAAAATCATTACACTAGCGCCCGCGATTTAGCGATTGTTACCCGCGCCATCATTGACGAATTTCCCGAGTATTACCGTTGGTTTTCGCAAAAAGAATTCACTTACAATAAAATCACCCAACACAATCGCAATCAATTATTATCGCGTGATGAAACCGTGGACGGCGTAAAAACAGGCTTTACTGATGATGCCGGTTATTGTTTGGTCGCTTCGGCAGTGCGTGAAAATATGCGTTTGATTTCGGTGGTCATGGGAACAAGTAGTGCCAATGCGCGGGCGAATGAAAATCAAAATTTGCTCAATTACGGTTTTCGTTTTTTTGAAGGACACAAACTTTATGATGCCAAAAAACAATTGGCGGAAGCACGGGTATGGAAAGGTGATATTCAAAACGTACCGCTCGGTTTAGCGCGGGATTTAAACGTGACCATTCCCCGCCGCCATTATGCCGATTTAAAAGCCGAATTGATTGTGGATAAAAAAGTCACCGCGCCGATTGCGGAAGGCACGAAACTTGGCTCGGTCAAGGTCACTTTGAAAAATGACGTGGTAGCGATGGTCGATTTAGTGGCGTTACGAGCAGTTGAGCAAGGCAATATCTTTCAACGATTTTACGATAGTATTTTAATGATGCGAGAAAAATCCAATGATAAAAAGTAAGCAAGTATTTTTAAATGGCGCGTATTTGCCCGTCGAAAACGCCACAGTTTCGGTAATGGACAGAGGTTTTTTGTTTGGCGACGGCATTTATGAAGTGATTCCAGTTTATTGCGGCAGTTTATTTCGTTTCGACGCGCATTTGGATCGTTTAGAAAACAGCTTGAAACTCGCTCGCATCGACAATCCCTATTCGCGCGACGAATGGCGCGACATTATGTTGCCGTTAATCGATGCAACGAAAGACCAATATATTTATTTTCAAGTGACTCGTGGCGCGGCAGAAAAACGTGATCATGCGTTTCCAGCAGGCGTGAAACCGACAGTTTTCATGATGTGCAACGACATCGCACCTTTCGACGACAAAGAATTGGGCGTGAAAGCCATCAGCGTGGATGATAACCGTTGGAGTCTGTGCAATATCAAAGCGATTACGCTGTTGGGCAACATTTTGTTACGTCAGCAAGCGGTTGAAAATGACTGCGCCGAAGCTATTTTAGTGCGCGAAGGCTACGTCACCGAAGGGTCAGCAAGCAATGTTTTCGCGGTGATTGACGGCGTTTTAATCACACCGCCGAAAAGCAATTTTATTTTAGCTGGCATTACGCGCGATGTGATTTTAGAACTCGCTGACGCGCATAACATTCCTTATGCTCAAGATATTATTTCGCTCGACGCGCTGAAAACCGCGAGTGAAATTTGGTTTGCCAGTTCGACCCGCGAAATTTTGCCGGTCATTGAATTGGACGGTTTGCCGGTTGCGAACGGTAAAGTTGGCAGGCTGTGGCATACGATGAATGATTTGTTGCAAGCATACAAAAGCAGTTATGCAGCGAGTGGAAAATGAGTGAAGAAATTGTAGAAGAAACGTTGTTTGAATTTCCGTGTGAATTTTCGATTAAAGCAATGGGCAAATTTAGCAATGATTTAGATGTGACGGTGGTTGAAATTGTTAGCCGACACGCGCCCGACACGCATAATCACACCGTTAAATCGAAACCCAGCAAAGATGGAAATTATGTGTCGATTACGGTGACGATTGAAGCGACGAGTAAAAAACAATTGGATGCGATTTATCAAGATTTGACCGACCATCCACACGTTTTGTATGCGTTGTAAATTGATGTTGACGGCGATTTTTTGCTGAAAAAAAGCGTTTATTCGTTGCGGTAAAATCGTCAAATTGCCCGTTTTATACGGGCTTTTTTATTAGGATTTTTTTATGTTTTCATCGATTACCAAACCGCTCATCATGGGAATTTTAAACGTTACGCCAGACAGTTTTTCGGACGGCGGAAAATTTAATCAACTCGACCACGCGCTACAACACGCGCTGCGTATGATTTCGGAAGGCGCGACGATTATCGATATTGGCGGCGAATCGACGCGCCCGAATTCTGAACCCGTTTCGCCGAACGAACAAATTCAGCGCGTCGTGCCAATTATCAAAGCGATTCGAGAACGCGCCGATGTGTTGATTAGTATTGATACGACGCTGCACGTTGTCGCGGAAGCCGCGTTGAATGCGGGCGCGAATATCATTAACGATGTGTCGGCGGGTCAAGATGATGCTCACATGTTTGTGTTGGCGGCACAAAAAAACGTGCCGATTATTCTGATGCACGCGCAAGGTAAATCCAAAACGATGCAAGATAATCCGTTTTATGAAAACGTGATTTCAGAGGTGTTGACCGAATTAAAACAACGTGCCGACGCGGCTATTTTTGCTGGCGTGAAAAAAGAAAATATCGTGTTGGACGTGGGCATCGGTTTTGGTAAGCGCAAACAAGATAATTTAGATTTATTGGCGCATTTGGCGGATTTTGTGGCGTTAGGATTTCCGATTTTATTAGGTACCAGCCGCAAACGTTTTATGGGTGCGATTTGTAATGCGAGCGAACCAGCGGAACTCGTGACGGCTACCGCTGTGACAACTGCGTTGGGCGTAATGGCAGGCGTGCAGCTTTTTCGTGTTCATGATGTGAAAGAAAATAAGCAAGCTCTGGAAGTCGCGTGGGCAATTAGGCAAGCCGCGCCATAATCGAGTAAACTATCGCAAAGCCGCGAAGGCATTGATTCTTTTTTATTTTTTGGATTTTTTATGACACACACCACGTTAACTGCAATTTCTCCCATCGACGGTCGTTACGCCGACAAAGTAGACGAATTGCGCCCCATTTTTAGCGAATACGGTTTAATTCGTTTTCGTGTCCAAGTCGAAATTTGTTGGTTGCAAGCCTTAGCGAATCAGGCTGAAATTGTGGAAGTTTCACCGTTTAGCGACGGCGCAAATCAACAATTGAACGACATTTTTACGCACTTTTCAGAAGCCGATGCGTTGCGTGTCAAAGCGATTGAAAAAACCACTAATCACGACGTGAAAGCGGTGGAATACTTTTTAAAAGAAAAAATTGCGGGTCACGCTGAACTCGAAAAAGTGAGTGAATTTATTCATTTTGCTTGCACGTCGGAAGACATTAATAATTTGTCTTACGCGCTGATGTTGAAAGCGGGTCGGGCGGTCATTTTGGCGCAAATTGAAGCGGTGATTTCGTCGCTCACAAAATTGGCAAAAGATACCGCCGCGCAACCGATGCTTTCTCGCACGCACGGACAATCGGCGACTCCGACAACCGTTGGCAAAGAAATTGCCAATGTGGTGGCGCGTTTGAATCGTCAAAAAAGCCAACTCGAAAAAGTCGAATTGCTCGGTAAAATCAATGGCGCGGTCGGGAATTACAACGCGCACGCCGTCGCGTATCCAGAAGTGAATTGGGCGGATTTCGCTGAAAAATTTGTCACGTCGTTGGGTTTGACCTTCAATCCGTACACGATTCAAATTGAACCGCACGATTATATTGCCGAATTTTTCCACGCGCTTTCACGTTTTAACACGATTTTGTTGGATTTTGACCGTGATATTTGGGGTTATATTTCGCTCGGTTATTTCAAACAACGCACGATTGCGGGCGAAGTTGGATCTTCAACCATGCCGCACAAAGTGAATCCGATTGATTTTGAAAATTCGGAAGGTAATTTAGGTTTGGCAAATGCGTTGTTTGGCTTTTTGGCGGATAAATTACCGGTTTCACGCTGGCAGCGTGATTTGACCGATTCAACTGTTTTGCGAAATATCGGCGTGGGCGTGGCGCATACCGTGATTGCGATTCAGGCGACGTTGAAAGGTATCTCGAAATTGGAGTTGAATGCGGACGCGCTCGACCAGGATTTAAATGCGAATTGGGAAGTGTTGGCGGAACCGATTCAAACGGTGATGCGTCGTTACGGCATCGAAAAACCGTATGAAAAATTGAAAGAATTGACGCGCGGGCAGCGAATTACGCCAGAACAAATGCGCCAATTTGTTGAAACGTTAGACATTCCTGCTGAAGCGAAAGCGCAGTTATTGGTGTTAACACCGCGCAGTTATATTGGTTACGCAGAACAATTAGCTCACGAGATTTAGTTTTCTAAAAATTGGCTACATGTACAAAAAACCCTTGTTATTTACCCGATTAGCCCGTAAAGACCCGCCGTTTAGAGCGGGGGATGTAAGGGTGCTTTTGATTTTGTTTGTGTTAAAATTATTACCGTTGGGTGCGCTGTTGCTGTGTACTTCCTCACTCTGGCTTTTTAGCTACAGGGTGGTTGAAATAAGGTGTTTTTCAGAGACACTCCTTTCGGGCATGGAAGGCTAAACTAAGGAATCTCCCGCTCTTTAGGCGGGTGTGGATGTCAAAATAATAACAATAACTTTTTGGAGCTTAGAACAATGACTGAAACCACAACAAATGCGACATTATTTGAACAACTTGGCGGCGAAGCGGCGGTTGATGCCGCTGTTGATATTTTTTACCGCAAAGTTTTAGCCGATTACCGTATCAACCGTTTTTTTAATGGTGTAGATATGGACACGCAGGCTGCCAAACAAAAAGCCTTTTTAACAATGGCATTCGGTGGACCGGCTAATTATAGCGGTAAAGATATGCGTGATGCCCACGCAAGATTTGTAAAAATGGGTTTGGATGATAGCCATTTTGATGCCGTCATGGAAAATTTAGTGGCAACACTGGCTGAATTAAATGTGCCACAAAATTTGATTGATCAGGTAGATGCGATTGCTCAAACCACTCGTGCCGATGTTTTAGGCAAATAAAAAGGTTAAAAGTCATGACACGCATTAAATTTGGTGAACACACTTTTGAAACCGAAGACAACGAAACTGTTTTAAAAACGTTGTTGCGTAACAATATGCAAGCACCTTATGGTTGCAAAGCGGGCGTTTGCCAATGCTGTTTAATGCGTAGTCTGGATAACGCACCACCCGAAAAATCGCAAGTCGGTTTAAAAGATACGCAGCAAAAACAAAATTATTTTTTGGCGTGCCTTTGTCAGCCTGAAAACGACATGACAGTGGCATTGCCGAATACTAAAAGTGCATGGCTGGAAGCGGAAGTTATCGAAAAAACGGATTTATCCACCAACATTATTTTTCTCAAATTAAAATCCAAAGAACCGCTCGCTTTTTTTGCGGGGCAATTTGTGAATTTGCGTCGTGATGATGGCGTGATTCGCAGTTATTCCATTGCAAATAGCCATAATGCGGAACACGCATTAGAATTTCATATTCGTATTTTGCCAAATGGACAATTTAGTCGTTGGGTAGCAGATGAATTAACAATTGGTCGGACATTGAGCTTGTCACACGCACAAGGCGATTGTCATTATGTCGAAGGGAAAACCGAACAATCGTTATTATTGATTGGAACGGGGACAGGACTTGCGCCGCTTTATGGCATTATTCGGGACGCACTTTCAACCCACAACCATCAAGGTGAAATTCATTTATTTCACGGTAGTCATGACGTGACAGGCTTGTATTTAGAAGAAAAATTAACGGTATTAACTCAAAAATATCCTAATTTTCATTACACACCGTGTTTGTCTGGTAAAGTGAATGATGAAAAATACACACAAGGTAGAGCGAATGACATCGCGTTACAAAAATTCCCAAAATTAAACGGGTGGCGCGTATATTTATGCGGACAACCTGAAATGGTCAATAATGCGAAAAAAATGGCGTATTTACAAGGCGCGTCATTGAGTTCAATTTATGCAGATGCTTTTATTTATTAAACTAAAATGCGGATTTTTTCATTCACAACATTCACGCAATTCATTCCGCCTGCTGGTAATTTAACGCTTAAAGATCAATTCATTCCTGTTATTGCCAGCTTTTTTTGTATTGCCGCAGTAACTATTAGCTCAAATTATCTTTCATCTGTTTTTCAATCGATTTTACCGACGCTTATTTTGCTTTCGTCGATGGGATCTTCAGTTGTTATTTTGTTACTCGTTCCACATAGCCCTTTGGCGCAACCATGGTCATTTTTTGCAGGGCATTTAGTATCCGCTTTTGTAGGAATTATTTGTGCATTGTATGTCACACCCTTTTGGGTTGCATGTGCTTTAGCGGTTAGTGGTAGTATTTTTGCGATGCTGGGTTTGCGCTGTTTACATCCACCTTGTGCAGGCACAACATTAGTTCCTGTGATTGGTGGCACACCGTTTATTTCATTAGGCTACCATTTTCTAATACCGGTATTGTGCAATGTTCTTGTTATGTTAATGATGGTGCTGATTGTTAATCGTTGGTTATTAAAACGTGATTATCCACAGTCTTTCAAAGTAATAATTCCTGCTGATGAAAACAGCTTATCAAAACAAGATGTACAAAACGCGCTGAAATCCGGCAGCGAATTTGTCGATGTTAATTTAAATAAACTGCATGAATTACTCCTAACCGCTGAACAACAAAAGCTCAAACGCTTACATGGAAAAACAACGTGTTCAGAAATTATGACAACGGGAATATCAAGCGTTGAATATGGCACAGAAGTAGAAACGGCATGGCAAATAATGTACACAAAAAAACTAAAGGCAATGCCGGTAATTGATAAAGCACAACGGGTAGTTGGCATTATTACTCGGGCGGATTTTTTCAAATTTGTTAATTTAAGCCCATATGATAATTTTCAAGAAAAACTTCGCGCTTTTATTCGCCGAACGCCCTATGTCACCACAAAAAAACCTGAAGTAATCGGGCATATTATGACTAAACAGGTTGTCGTATTATCCGGAAATACGTCTATAACAGATTTAATCATTTTATTTTCAGCGCAAGGACATCAACAAATTCCAATTATAAACGCTGAAAAACGACTCATTGGCATGGTTTATCAATCAAATTTAATCACCGCATTAAGTCAATTGATGCAACTAGCAGTTCAAACTAAACCTTAAAACTTTGCAACGCAATCGATAAATCACGAGTTTGTTCTTCGAGCGATTCCGCAGCGGCAGCGGCTTGTTCAACTAATGCCGCGTTTTGTTGTGTTACGTCGTCTATTTGTCGAATCGCTTGATTGACTTGCCCAATTCCGGCGGCTTGTTCAGCGGAAGCCACCGTAATTTCAGCAATAATTTCCGATACACCGCGAATCGAATTCACAATTTCCGACATTGTTTGCCCCGCATCCGCCACTTGTTTACTGCCGCCTGAAACACGTTCAACCGAATCGCCAATTAAACGCTTAATTTCATCTGCTGCCACAGCGGAACGTTGTGCTAAATTACGCACCTCGGTTGCCACAACCGCAAAACCTTTGCCTAATTCACCTGCTCGCGCCGCTTCAACGGCGGCATTTAATGCCAAAATGTTCGTTTGAAACGCAATATCATCAATCACCGAAATAATATCGACAATCCGATGTGACGAATGGTTAATATCATCCATTGTCATGACGACAGAATTGATTACATCAACGCCGCGCGTCGCAATAATTGCGGCTTCATTTGCCATGTGATTAGCATCTTTCGCATGACTGTTATTTTGTTGTACTGTTTGCGTTAATTCTTCCATACTCGCGGCGGTTTCTTCTAAACTCGCGGCTTGTTGCTCCGTTCGATGTGATAAATCATTATTACCCGCTGCAATTTCTTTCGCCGCATTATTGATTACTGCTGCTGCATTATGGACTTCGCCAATCAACTGTTTAAGATTCGTCGCGGTATTATTCATACTCACGGTCACATCGCCAAAAATCCCAGGATAATTCGTCGAAATAGATTGCGTTAAATCGCCACGCGCTAGAGATTCCGCCACCCGCACAATGTCATTTAAACTTTCCAACGCTTTTAACGTGTTGTTGATATTCTCTTTCAATGACAGCAACTCACCACGACCTTCAGCGATAACACGATGATTTAAATCACCCGTTGCAATGTGTTTCATGACTTGTCCAATATCGCTTAACATTTCATGCAGGGCGTTTTGAGATTGAATAGCCTGATCGAACATTTGTTTATACGCGCCTTTCACATCTGCGACGATAACTTTAGAAAAATCAACATTGTAAAACGAATTAGTTACGTCATTTAAAGCAATCATCGTGATTGCCAGTTCTTGAACGGTTTCATTGACGCTATTTTTCAATGCGTTCAAATCGCCATTGACTTCTACATTAACTCGCACATTTAATTCGCCTTCAGATAACGCTTTCATAACGGCATTCACATTCGCTAACGCCATTTGTAACGTGGACATCATGGCATTAAACGCCACTGCCGTTTCACCAATTTCATCATTCGATTGATACGCCAATTTTTTGGAATAATTGCCCGTTTGATTCACTTCCATCAACGTCATTTTCAATAAATCCAATGGATTCAAAATCGCCCGCGCTACACAAGAAATCAAAATAAGCGTCAACAAAATAACCAACAAGGTGACAATAGAAATAATGATTAACATGGTCATTGCCGCCGATTGAATTTCTTTCGCGCTTTGCAATAAATCGTCCGCTAATTTGTCTTCGACCGTTTTCATTAAATTGATTCGCGTCGTCGCCATGTCAAACCAATACGCACTATCCACACTCAATGAGATATTCAAACCCGCTTCCAGCGCATGTTTACGCATGGTATCGACTTCAATAACGGATTTATCTAAGATAGTTTGTTTGTGAAAATCGATTTGTGCGGAGGTCGCACTTTGCATAAATTGGCTAAAACTGGCGTTATATTCACCTAAGTTTTCGGCGAGTTTCAATAAATACGGCAAATCCATTTTATCAATGGCAAAAATTCCCGCCAAAATCGCGCGTTCACGTCCGGCGCGTTCTTTCATATTCAAATATGCCGAATAAGTATTTGCGCCCCGCATAATTTCTGCATTGTGCGTGGCTTTTGCAACGATGTTTGTCAGCTCTAAAAGTGATTGAATAATGTTGGTGTATTGTGCCGCACAAACTAAGCCGTCGATTTGTAACTCGGTCGCTTTTTTACGCAAATCTTGCAGTTTCGCTAAGGTTTCTAACGTATTTTGAATTGGATAATTGCTATGCGTAACTCGTGTATTGATGCTGTTCGATAGAATTTGAATACTGTTATCACTCGTGGCGCGTAATGCAGGCAATTTATCAGCCATTTTCGTACCGTTACTACTTACAAAAGCTACCGACGTACCACGTTCTTTTTGTAAATTGTGAACTGTCGCACCAATTTCAGCGAAAAATTCCGAATCTTGAATCAGTTCTTTGGATTCACTCACTTGATGCACACGATTAAAAATAATTATTCCACTCAGAATAATCATACTGAGTAGCGGCAAAATCAGCATTGACCATAATTTGTGTCGAATAGGTAAATTTTTTAAAAACATAATCGCGAGTTATCCTGTGAGTGAAAAATATATTTTGTAAGGGGGAAGGAAGAATGTTATTCGTCCTT
Source organism: uncultured Pseudomonadota bacterium (assembly GCA_903889445.1). Taxonomy (GTDB): domain Bacteria; phylum Pseudomonadota; class Gammaproteobacteria; order Methylococcales; family Methylomonadaceae; genus UBA10906. The sequence goes on along the minus strand of CAISXF010000064.1, from coordinate 73,883 downwards.
GCAAATTAAAAATTGATTTGATGGCTTGGGGCGAAAATACGCATATTTTGCCATGACCGAATAATAATGTTTACTGAACTTTTGCATCGCTTGAAAATCCAGCTCTTTATCGTCAGAAATCCGGCTCATATTGTCCGTATAATCAGGATGAACGCTTGCTAACGTTAAACGGTCGTCTAATACTTTAGCACTTATTGCGCCAAATACATCGAATGGCAGCCGCTGACCACTACCTTTAAAATCAACGTTTCTTGAATATCCAAAATAGCCGTTACACCTGTTACACTATCATTACTTTTTAGCGTTACATCAGAAGAACGCGAGAAGTGTGTTTTAATTTTAACAGTGAGGATTTTTATGTCGAAAATAGTTAATGAGGTATTACTTGCTAATCGTGAGTATTTCGCCAATTTTGATAAAGGCGATTTAGCCATGCCACCCGCGCGTCAATTTGCGATTTTAACGTGTATGGATGCGCGTTTAGATCCCGCGAAATATGCCGGTTTGAGCGAAGGTGACGCGCACGTTATTCGTAACGCAGGCGGACGAGCCAGCGATGATGCGATTCGTTCGTTGGTGATTTCGTACAAATTACTCGGCACAAAAGAATGGTTTGTGATTCATCATACGGATTGCGGGATGCAAACGTTCACCGATGAAATTATGCGTGATTTGTTGGCGAGCAGTTTAAAAGCAGCATCCGTCGATGCCAATGGTTGGCATGATTGCGGTGAAGGCGGTGGTTCGCACGAAGCAAAACACATTGCGTGGTTGACGATTAGTGATTTGGCAGCAAGCGTTGTGGAAGATGTCACACGCATTAAAAATCATCCACTCGTCCCTTCGCATATTCCGGTTTACGGCTACATTTACGATGTGAAAACAGGTGCTTTAATTGAAGTTCCCGAATCATCAAAAATCGGTGCGGTGCGTTAATTTTAGTCAGCGAAATTGCTCATGCTCAAATTACCAGCGTGAGCAATTTTTGGTTTAAATCCACCATTCACCGCGTTTTATTCACCATTTTTCTCAACATTTATTCGAATACCCTTTTTAAAAAAATTATATTTTTCAAGGAGATAATTTTCATTTTAAAATTGGCACATTTATCGCAAAACTAATCCCGAAGGCATTGAATAAGATGCTTTTTTTCGCGGTTATGTTATTACTGCAATTTTCAAATGGAGTTATTTATGTTTAGCAATTACGATTTCGATTCATTATTTAATTCAATGTCGAATTTCAATTCGGCGTTTGATTTTAACTCGCTGTTTAATTTTGGCTCGTTTTCGCACAAAAAAAATGCGCCCACAACAGCGACTGGCACCGATGTCAATGTCGGCATTAACCAGTCTTACACCGTTAAAACAAACGGTCTCCGCATTCACGGCAACATGGGGTCTGAAAAAATCACGGTCGCTCAAAATGTCAGTGGCATTAAAATCGATGCCACCATGGAATCGGTCACATTAAGCGGCATTAAGTTCGATCCGAGTGCTTTGGTTTCGTCGCAAGGCACGCTGGCTATCAGTTCAGCGGCAGGAAATTTAGCCACACTGAGCGTTGTAGCCAATCATAACGAATCATTGAATTTTTTTAACGCGGTGGGAACGCTCTCGCTGGATAGTGCGGGGAATGGTGTTTTTAATTTATCTCAAATTCAATTGGATAAAAACCAAAGTTTCACCACCACCACTAACGATTTGCGGGTTTATGGCAATTCCGGACAAGAAAAAATCACGCTGGCGCAAGGTGTAACCGGGGTTGCGGTTTCTGGTGCGGTTGAAACGGTCGTCTTAAATGGAAATTCAAGCGATTATTCCTACAATGTCGAAGGTCGAACGGTAGTGGTTGCGGATAAAAGTGGAAACGATGTCGCGTTGATTAGCGTGAATCAGGCTTCAACCGGCACGCAAATTCAATTCGCCGATAAAACGTTAAGCGCGTCGTGGGAAATTACCGGTTCATTTGGGCATTGGAATTCATGGGGCGTAATCGTCACTGATCCGAATGCGCCTGCAACGCCAACCACGATTTCGGGCGGCACAAATCTTCCGTATTCGGTCGATTTCAGTCACGCTAATTTGGGCAGTAATCTGGCGAATGTAGAAGCGAATGTTAAGACGGCTTTGGATAATATCGGGCAATATGTCAGTTCAAAAACACCTTTTAATCTTCAAGTTTTAACAGAGCAAACCACGCCGAAAACTTTAGCAGAAACCAATGCTACGATGATTAGCACGACCAATGAAAATAGCGTGTCCCAAACGACTGCGTTTCTTGCTGATGCAATATCTCAAGTAAACACTAATGGCGGAACATTTGATGCGACGCTTTATATTAACCTCGCCAATCTTAGCCAAATGTCATTTGACGGTACACCTACCGCCAGCGAATATGATTTAACCAGCATTTTGACGCATGAAATTTTGCATGGTTTAGCATTTACGGGGAATCTTGAAACCACAGGTGGCTTAATAAGCCCATACGATGCCTTGGTTAAAACGCAAAATAATTTACCAGTGTTCACAGGAAGCCATGCTGAAGCGGTAAACGGGAATAATCCTGTGCCATTAGATTCAGCAAGTGCAGGTGATGGCTCGGCTTATTATCATGTTGCGATTGCCAATGATTTGATGTCAGATTCACTCGGAAAAGGTGTGGTACGCACGATTTCAGCTTTAGATGTAGCCATGCTTCAGGATATGGGACTGACGATTGTCGGTGTTTCACCTGCTGTTCCAGTCGTTTAAAACACGTCGCCCACGATAAAACGATGCGTGTCTTACTGGCTTATTTGGGAATGGTTTTATTGTGGGCGACGACTCCGTTAGCGATTAAATGGAGCGTTGGCGGTTTAGGCGTATTGTCGAGTGCCACATCACGCATGGCAATCGGAACGCTGTGCATGATTTTACTGTTGAATCTTTTTCAAAAACGCCTGCCTTTTTCCCGTATTGCTTGTTTAACTTACGCCGCCGTGGCGTTACAAATTTACGGTGCCATGTCAGTTGTTTATTGGGCGGCACAATTTATTCCGTCCGGTTGGATTTCGGTGATTAGCGGTTTAACACCGTTAATCACTGCATTATTTGCGGCAATTTGGTTGCATGAACGCAGTTTAACCGTCGGAAAAATACTGTCTTATTTAGTCGGCATTATTGGTTTAGGTATTATGTTTGGTTCGGCTGAAGAGTTCGGCTCAAACGCAATACTGGGTATTGTCGGCGTGTTAATTTCTATTTCGTTGCAAGCTCTCAGCGCAATTGCCATCAAACGCATTCGTTCACAATTACCTGCTATCACGCAAGTTACGGGCGGATTGCTGTTTTCCATGCCCTTTTATTTCGCGACGTGGGGCGCGTTCGATGGACATATTCCCTCGCAATTTTCACTTACCAGTTTTCTGTCGGTTTTATATTTAGGCATTATCGCCACGCCCGTCGGTTTCATGTTGTATTACTATTTGTTGTCGAAACGTTCCGCGACGCAAGTTTCATTGGTGACGCTGGCTTCACCCGTTCTCGCGCTTTGGCTTGGGCATCGCGCCAATAATGAACCGATGACGCTGGAAATTATTATTGGCACTACGTTGATTTTACTAGCGTTGGTCATTCACAATTTTTTTGATCGTTTTTTTACGCGCCACCGCTCTCATCGTTAGGATTTTTCATGTCAGACCACAAAATTTACCCCATCAAACCCAAAATCGCCGAACACGCACACATCAACGCGGAGCAATATCACGCGCTTTATCAACAATCGATTCAACATCCCGAAGATTTTTGGGCAGAACAAGCTGAAACATTTTTAGATTGGCACACGCCGTGGCATACCGTTTTAGATTACGATTTTTTAACCGCCAAAATTCAGTGGTTTGAAGGTGGCAAACTCAACGTCAGCGTGAATTGTTTAGACCGTCATCTTGAAAAACGCGCCAATCAAACCGCGATTATTTGGGAAGGCGATAATCCTGAAAATTCCAAAAAACTCTCTTACGCGCAATTGCACCAGCAAGTTTGTCAATTTGCCAACGTATTAAAAAATCACTGCGTTCAAAAAGGCGACCGCGTGTGTATTTATATGCCGATGATTTTGGAAGTTTCTGTAGCAATGTTGGCGTGTACGCGAATTGGCGCGGTGCATTCGATTATTTTTGGTGGATTTTCTGCCGAATCCTTAAAAGAACGGATTTTAGATTGCGATTGTCGTTATGTCATTTGTGCCGATGAAGGTTATCGTGGTGGCAAAATCATTCCGATGAAATCAGTTGTTGATAAAGCTCTCGAAAATTGCCCAAATGTGAGAACCGTTGTCGTGGTAAAAAATACAGGTAATGAAATCAACTGGCAAAACGGGCGTGATGTTTGGTTTCATGACGAAATGGCAGCCGCTTCAAATGTTTGCGAGCCGGAATGGATGGACGCAGAAGATCCGCTTTTCATTTTGTACACGTCGGGTTCAACCGGCAAACCAAAAGGCGTTTTGCACACCACAGGCGGTTATTTGCTTTATGCCGCGATGACACACAAACACATTTTCGATTATCAAGATGGTGAAATTTATTGGTGTACAGCTGATGTCGGTTGGATTACGGGACATTCGTATGTGATTTACGCACCACTTTGCAATGGCGCAACGACGTTGATATTTGAAGGCGTACCGATGTATCCGACGGCTTCGCGTTTTTGGGAAGTCGTGGATAAACACCAAGTGAACATTTTTTACACCGCCCCGACGGCGATTCGTGCGTTGATGGCAGAAGGCGATGAATTTGTCACACGAACCGAGCGAACCAGTTTGCGGATTTTAGGAAGCGTCGGCGAACCAATAAATTCTGAAGCGTGGGAATGGTATTACCATGTCGTCGGTCATAACGAATGCCCAATTGTCGATACTTGGTGGCAAACCGAAACCGGTGGGATTTTGATTACGCCATTAGTTGGCGCGATGGATTTAAAACCAGGTTCGGCAACACGCCCATTTTTTGGTGTGCAACCGGTGATTTTAGACAACGATGGACACATTCAACATGGCGCAGCAGAAGGCGTTTTAGCGATTCGATTCCCCACACCTGGCATGGCGCGAACGATTTACGGCGATCATCAACGTTTCATCGATACTTATTTCAAACTTTATCCGAATTATTATTTTACTGGCGATGGCGCACGCCGTGATGAAGACGGGTATTTTTGGATTACCGGGCGTGTCGATGATGTTTTGAATGTTTCTGGGCATCGCATGGGAACGGCTGAAATTGAAGACGCGCTCGATTTGCACGAACACGTTGCCGAATCGGCGGTGGTGGGTTATCCGCACGCGATAAAAGGACAAGGCATTTATGCTTTTGTTTCGTTAAAACACGACACACAACCAACGGACGAATTGAAAAAAGAGTTAGTGAAATTGGTGCGTAACGAAATTGGCGCAATTGCCACAATTGACGTAATTCAATGGTCGCCAAATTTACCTAAAACCCGCTCAGGAAAAATCATGCGTCGCATTTTGCGAAAAATAGCCGCTAATGAAGTAAACGATTTAGGCGATATTTCGACTCTGGCGGATTCATCCGTGGTGGAAGAAATTGCACTAAATCGAAATGCTATCAACAAATGAAGACCAATCTTGGCGAATCTAATTTAACGTAAATAATTTAATTGTTATTATATCGTATTGTTTTTTAATAAACGCTAAATAACGAGCATTGAATTATGTTAGCAGTGATGGAAGAAAAAACATTTCGAGGTTTGCGCGAAGTCGCATTATTTAAGCGTTATTGCGGGGGGCATTATTTTTTGACATGTTTTTCATTCATATTACTGAGGATATAACCTTGGTTGGCATGATAACCACGCTTGATTATTTTTTAGCTATTGCAAATACGGACAACTTATTTATTCTTGCCAACATAGCACTCTAATGACTTCGTAACATTGCGTTTCGCTGATTAACTCTTTGATGGTTGTTAAGTGTATTTTTAGTCTACCCAGTTTAACAAAAAGACCTTGGAATCAATAGAGCCAAAAATTAAACCAGTGTGTCATAAAAAAACCAACTGCTTTACTCAAGAATTAAATCACTCTAAAATACAACTTAAATTAACTCAGTGGAAAAAATCCATGTCTGCGAATAACGACGAAATTAACACCCTTTTAAATCAAGAATATAAGCAAGGTTTTGTCACCGACATTGAAGCGGACACGTTTGCAGCGGGATTAAATGAAGATGTGATTGCTCAATTATCGAAAGTAAAAAATGAACCCGAATTTATGTTGGAATATCGTTTGAAAGCCTTTCGTCATTGGCAAACGATGCCGTTGCCAGATTGGGCGCAATTGAAAATCGACCCGATTGATTACCAAGCGATTAGCTATTATTCCGCACCAAAATCAAAAGCCAACGCGCCAACAAGTTTGGATGAAATTGATCCCGAAATTTTGGAAGCCTACAAAAAATTGGGCATTCCGCTTGCCGAACAAGAACAACTCGCTGGAATTGCGGTCGATGCCGTATTTGATAGCGTTTCGGTGGCGACCACTTTCAAAGGTAAATTGCATGATGTTGGCGTGATTTTTTGCCCAATTTCGGAAGCGATTCGCGAATATCCTGAACTCGTGAAAGAGTATTTGAGTTCCGTCGTTTCAGTTGGCGACAATTTTTTTGCGGCATTAAATTCCGCTGTTTTTACCGATGGTTCATTCGTTTACATTCCAAAAGGCGTGCGTTGCCCGATGGAACTTTCGACGTATTTTCGGATTAACGCCAGCAACACGGGACAATTTGAACGCACGCTAATTATTGCGGACGAAGGCAGTTATGTTTCATATCTCGAAGGGTGCAGTGCGCCCCAGCGTGACGAAAATCAATTGCACGCCGCCGTCGTAGAATTAGTGATTTTAAAAGACGCACAAATCAAATACTCGACCGTGCAAAATTGGTATCCCGGCGACAAAGACGGCAAAGGCGGCATTTATAATTTCGTCACCAAACGCGCGTATTGCAAAGGCGATAACTCCAAAGTTTCGTGGACGCAAGTTGAAACGGGTTCGGCGATTACTTGGAAATATCCAAGCTGCATTTTGAAAGGTGATAATTCGGTCGGTGAATTTTATTCGGTCGCGGTCACGAACAATTTGCAACAAGCCGACACCGGCACAAAAATGATTCACGTCGGCAAAAACACCAAAAGCACCATCATTTCAAAAGGCATTTCGGCGGGCAAAGCACAAAACACTTATCGCGGGTTGGTCAAAATTTCCAGCAAAGCCGAAAACGCTCGCAATTACACCCAATGCGATTCGTTACTCGTCGGTGACAAATGCGGCGCACACACGTTTCCGTATGTTGAAGTCCGCAATTCATCGGCACAAATCGAACACGAAGCCACGACTTCTAAAATCAGCGAAGACCAATTATTTTTCTGTGAGCAACGTGGTTTGTCTGCCGAAGATGCGGTATCGATGATTGTGAATGGTTTTTGCAAACAAGTTTTCAAAGAATTACCCATGGAATTTGCCGTTGAAGCGCAGGCGTTGTTGGGGTTGAGTTTGGAAGGTTCTGTCGGCTGATAGAAATGAAATTAAAAAAACCAAAGCTGTTTTTATTTTTCGCAACGCTGATATGGTTCGGACTTTACCAATTGCTCATTCCTGCCTCTGAAGTGTTAGTGGCGGAATTGCCCGTTGAACGCGAAAGCCATTTAGGTAGCGCGTTGCAATTCTTCTTTTACGACACCCCAAAAGTTTTGTTATTGCTCACTGGCATTGTGTTTGTGATGGGCATGATAAATTCGTATTTCACCCCCGAACGAACACGCGCATTTTTATCAGGAAAAAGCGAAGGATTTGCCAACGTGTTAGCGGCAAGTTTGGGAATTGTTACTCCTTTTTGTTCATGTTCTGCAATACCGTTGTTTATTGGTTTTGTACAAGCAGGCGTGCCACTTGGCGTGACGTTTTCATTTTTGATTTCTGCTCCGATGGTCAACGAAGTGGCTTTAACATTGTTATTTGCCATGTTTGGCTGGAAAGTCGCGGGGCTTTATCTTGTTTTAGGGCTTTCAGTGGCGATTGTTTCAGGCTGGATTATTGGTCGGTTGCACATGGAAATGTATTTAGAAGATTGGGTACGAAATATGCCGCAAGTTCAAGCAACCGTTAATGAAAATGTTGTTTCGTTGAACGAACGGTTAGATTCGGGCTTTGACAGTGTGCGCGAAATCGTCGGCAAAGTGTGGATCTATATTTTGGCGGGAATTGCGATTGGGGCAGGCATTCACGGTTACGTTCCCGAAGATTTCATGGCAAGTTTTATGGGTAAAGATGTTTGGTGGGCAGTTCCACTGGCGGTGATTGCAGGCATTCCGATGTACACCAACGCGGCAGGCGTAATTCCCATTGTTCAAGCGCTGCTGGCAAAAGGCGCGGCACTTGGTACGGTGTTAGCGTTCATGATGAGCGTGATTGGGCTTTCGTTGCCTGAAATGGTGATTTTGCGAAAAGTGCTAAAAATTCGTTTGATTGCAACATTTGTATCAGTCGTTGCGTGTGGCATTTTGATTGTGGGTTATGTGTTTAATGCGGTTTTATGAGGATAAAAAATGAAAAATATCAAAGTATTAGGAACAGGTTGTGCAAATTGCAAAACGACCGTTAAATTGATTGAAGACGTTGCCAAAGCGAATAACGTGGAGATTTCGTTGAAAAAAATCGAGGATATTCAGCAAATCATGACGTTCAACGTGATGAGTACGCCTGCGGTGGTTGTTGATGAAAAAGTCGTTCATGCAGGCGGCATCCCTAGCCGTGAAAAAATTGAAAGTTGGTTTAACGCATGAAAAAACACATCTTGACGGCTACGTTGCTATTTCAAAAAAATCTATAAATTTTTTCCATAAATTACTCGGAACACTCAATGCTAAAAATCAAAGACCTAACCGTCAACGTCGGCACTAAAGAAATTCTCAAAGGCTTAAACCTCGAAGTCAACGCGGGCGAAATCCACGCCATTATGGGGCCAAACGGCGCGGGAAAAAGTACGCTTTCGCACGTTTTGTCTGGCAAATCAGGTTACGAAGTGACGGGCGGTTCAATCACTTACAACGACAAAAATTTACTCGAAATGCCCGCTGAAATTCGCGCTCGTGAAGGCGTATTTTTAGCGTTTCAATATCCGGTCGAAATCGCGGGCGTAACCAATGTGTATTTATTGAAAGCCGCCTTAAACGCCGTTCGCAAACACAAAGGTTTGAGCGAAGTCGATGCGATGGATTTTTTAACGCTGGTCAAAGCGAAAACGAAAGCGTTAGACATGGACGAAAAGTTTTTATATCGCGCGGTGAATGAAGGCTTTTCGGGCGGTGAAAAGAAACGTAACGAAATTTTACAAATGGCGATGCTCGAACCGCAATTGTGTATTTTAGACGAAACGGATTCGGGTTTAGACATTGATGCGTTGCGAATTGTGGCGGACGGCGTGAACGCGCTACGTTCTGAAAACCGCGCGTTTATTATGGTAACGCATTACCAACGCTTGCTCGATTACATCAAACCCGATTTTGTTCACGTTTTGGCGGACGGCAAAATTGTGAAATCAGGTGGCGCGGAGTTGGCGTTGGAACTCGAAGAAAAAGGTTATGGTTGGTTGGAGCAAGCATGAGCATTTCATGGTTAGACGATTTTCGCCAACAAGCCAAATCTCAATTTGAACAAACAGGTTTCCCGTCACATCGTTTAGAAGATTGGCGTTACACCAACGTTTCAGCGATAGCTAAAAAAGAATTTCCATTAGCAAAAATAGAAAATTCTCCCGTTTTTGAAGGTTCAAAAGGCGGCAGTGCGTTTCATTTTGTGTTGGTTGACGGTTTTTTCAACGCGGGATTATCGAATTTGCCCAAAACCATTACGGTTTGTTCAATCAACAATGCGATTAAAAATCACGCGGATTTATTGCAATCGAAATTCAATCAAGCGATTACACAAACCCACGGTTTTATTGATTTCAATACCGCAAATTTTACCGACGGGTTGTTTATTCATATTGCCGAAAACGGGGTTTTAGACAAACCGTTGCAAATTATTCACGTCGCCACGCAAGAAGCGATTTTGCCGACGCGCCACGTTGTCATTTTGGAAAAAAATGCGAAAGCCACGCTAATTGAAACGTTCAGTAGTTCAGAAAATAACGGGTATTTGACGAATTCGGTGGCTGAAATTTTTGTCGGTGAAAATGCTGATTTAACGCTTTATAAAGTGCAACAAGAAAGCGAAACCGCTTATCATTTTGGCGGCACTTACGTTCAACAAGCCGATAACGCCCGTTTTACGCATCATAATTTTGCGTTAGGAAGTGTGTTGGCGCGAAGCGATATTATTTGCGATTTGGCGACGGCGGCAGAATGTGAATTGAACGGTTTATATTTGGGTTCGCAAAAACAACATCTCGATAATTTCACGCGAATCAATCATGTTGAATCACACGGAATTAGCCGCGAATTTTACAAAGGCATTTTGAACGACCAAGCAAAAGGCGTTTTTCAAGGGCGAATTGTCGTCGCTGAAAACGCACAAAAAATTGACTCCAAAATGAACAACTGCAATTTGTTGTTATCGAATGAAGCCGAAATCGACACGAAACCGCAATTAGAAATTTACGCCGACGACGTGAAATGCGCTCACGGTGTCACGGTTGGGCAGTTAGATGAAAAATCGATTTTCTATTTGCAATCTCGCGGCATCGATGAAGCCACCGCCAAGCACATTTTAACGTTCGCCTTTGCCAACGAAATGGTCGATAAAATCACCGTTCCCAGTTTGCGCGAATCTGTTTTTAACCTATTATTAGCGCGATTCCCTGAAGGAGCAGAACGTTAATGACTTATCCGATTGAAAAAATCCGCGCTGATTTTCCGATTCTCAACGAAAAAATTCGCAACAAGCCGCTCGTTTATTTAGACAACGCCGCGAGTTGCCAAAAGCCGCAAGCCGTGATTGATAGCCTCGTCAAACTTTACAGCCACGATTATGCGAATGTACATCGCGGCGTTCATACGTTGAGCATGCGTTCGACCGATTTATTTGAAGCCGCGCGTGAAAAGGTGAAAACGTTCATTAATGCCGCGAGTGAAAAAGAAGTTATTTTTGTGCGTGGCGCGACCGATGCGATAAATTTAGTCGCGCAAACTTACGGCAAAGCCAATATCCACGCAGGTGACGAGATTATCATTACCGCAATGGAGCATCACTCAAACATCGTGCCGTGGCAAATGTTGTGCGAAGAAAAAGGCGCGATTTTGAAAATCGCGCCAATGAATTTGGCAGGCGAATTATTGATGCCAGAATTTGAGGCGTTACTGAATTCCAAAACAAAATTGGTTTCCGTCGTTCACATGTCGAACGCGCTCGGAACGATTAACCCTGTCGAAAAAATTATTGAACTCGCACACGCGCAAAACATTCCTGTTTTATTAGACGGCGCACAAGCCATTCCGCATACGCCTGTGAATGTGCAGAAATTGGATTGTGATTTTTATGTTTTTTCGGGTCACAAACTTTACGCTCCAACGGGCGTGGGCGTTTTGTATGGCAAACAATCTTTGTTAGAAGCGATGCCGCCGTATCAAGGTGGCGGCGATATGATTCGCACCGTGACCTTTGAAAAAAGCACTTACGCAGGTTTGCCGCATAAATTTGAAGCAGGCTCGCCGAGTATTGCCGAAGTGATTGGTTTGGGCGCGGCGATTGATTATTTAAATACGATTGGCATGGAAGCGGTTGCCGCGCATGAAGCAGAATTGCTGGTTTATGCGACTGAGCAAGCCTTGCAAATAGACGGTTTAAAAATCATCGGCGAAGCGAAAGAGAAAGGCGCGATTTTGTCTTTCACACTTGGCAAAATTCATCCGCACGATATTGGCACAATGTTGGATAGTTTAGGCATTGCGATTCGTGCAGGTCATCATTGTGCGATGCCCGTGATGGATTTTTACAAAGTGCCTGCGACGGCGCGTGCGTCGTTTGCGATGTACAACACGAAAGCTGAAATCGATGTGTTGATTTTGGGAATTAAAAATTTAATTGAGATGTTTGGCTAATGTTTGAAGATTTACGCGATTTATACCAAGAAGTCATATTTGACCACAACCGCAACCCGCGCAATTTCTACATTATGGAAAATTACGACCGTATGGTTGAAGGTTTCAATCCGCTTTGCGGCGACCGTTTAACGTTATTTTTAAAAATGGACGGCGACATAATTACTGACGCGAGTTTTCAAGGTTCAGGTTGCGCTATTTCGACGGCTTCGGTTTCGTTGATGACTGAAATTGTGAAAGGTAAAACCGAAGCGGAAGCCGAAGCGTTATTTAAAACGTTTCACGAAATGACCACGGGAAAAGACGAAAATATTAATTTTGAAGCGGTTGGAAAACTGGCGGTTTTAGCCGGTGTTCGTGAATATCCAGCTCGCGTAAAATGCGCGACGTTGGCGTGGCACACGTTGGATGCGGCGTTGAAAAATGAACAACAATCCATTTCGACTGAATAATGTCGCATCAAAATAAACTTGCCGTACTTTTTGAAGGCAGCGGCGACGTTTCAAAATTTGAGGAACTCGCCGAACGTTTAAATTTGCCACTTCGACAATCGACGGATCAAAATTCCGAAGCGTTTTTTTTAACGTGGCGCGACGGTTGTTTGAAATTATTGGACAAAGAATTGTTGAAAAAAGGCGGTTTGAGCGTCGATATTGAACCGCGAAATGGTGAACAGCGTTCGTATCCCGCGCCAAAAGAAGGCGCATTTGCACAAGCCATTGGACGTAAAACGAAAACCGTTATCGATGCGACAACGGGTTGGGCGCAAGACAGTTTGTGTTTATTCCGGATGGGTTATGACGTGTGCTGCATCGAACGTTCACCGATGATGGCGGAATTATTAACCGATGCGTTTGAACGGTTGGCGCGTGAATCGTGGGTGCAAAAGTGCCAACTTTCGCCGCCGATTTTAATGACCGGCAACGCGATTGATATTTTAAAAACAGTAGAAACGCCGCCCGATTGCATTTATTTGGATCCGATGTTTCCGCCCAAACGCAAAAAATCGGCATTGAGTAAAAAATCCATGACGATTTTGCAAGAATTAGTCGGTGAAGATGTGGACAAAATCGAACTTTTTGAAGCCGCTTTTGCGGCAACGGCGAAGCGCGTGGTGGTGAAAAGTCCCGATTATGCCGAACCGTTGGGCGGCAAACCGAACGAAAGTTTTTCGGGGAAATTGTTGCGTTACGATGTGTATTTGAAAAATTAACGAGCCGTTTATGGCAAACTAAATTTGTATATCAAACCACGCCAAACATTTCACCATGCCAAAATACGCGCAAGCCGTGACAAAACAAGCGGCAATTAAACTCAACCAAAAGTTCAACCCGCCACGAAGCAACATCGGAAATACGATAAATAACACCAGCGACGGCAACACCAGCCAGAAAATACCGTAAGAAAGTTGGACGACTTTCTCCGTTTCGCCCGAATCTAAATACAGCCAAACAAAAGCCAGTAAAGACGTAAGTGGCAAAGAAGCGAGAGCCGCCGCCCAAAAAGAACTGCGTTTTGCGATTTCAGAAATAACCACCAACAGCGTGGCTGAAACCAAAATTTTTAAAATATATTGCGTCATTTTAGGCGTATAAATTTTATCAATTAACGCTGCAAAAAATTCCGCAACAAATCGTGTCCGTGTTCGGTCAAAATCGATTCAGGATGAAATTGCACACCTTCAATATCGAGCGTTTTGTGGCGCACGCCCATGATTTCGTCGATTTCACCGTGTTCATTTTGCGTCCACGCGGTAACTTCTAAACAATCGGGCAAACTACTTTGTTCAATGACCAACGAATGATAGCGCGTTGCGATAAATGGATTATTCAAGCCTTTGAAAACACACGAATCGGCGTGATAAACCAGCGACGTTTTACCGTGCATAATTTGTTTCGCGTGAATCACATTGCCGCCAAACGCATAACCGATACTTTGATGCCCTAAACACACGCCCAACAACGGAATTTTTCCGGCAAAATGCAAAATTGTTTCGACTGAAACACCGGCTTCTTTTGGCGTGCAAGGCCCTGGTGAAATGACAATTTTGTCGGGATTTAACGCCGCAATATCGGCAACCGAAACTTGGTCATTCCGAACGACGATAACTTCTGCGCCCAATTCGCCAAAGTATTGCACCAAGTTATAAGTGAATGAATCGTAATTATCGACCATGACGATTTTCATGTTTATATTTTCTCCTAAAATTTATAGTTAATTTTGGCTTCTTTCATAACGCCATTCGCCGTATGACGAGATTTGCAATGATGTGTAACGGTAACAGGCTTAAAACCTTCTTTGCCCTAATACTCGTGTGAACCTTTGGCTGAACGTAAAAACATCCAGCCATGTTCAGAAAGTATTTTTTTCACTAATTTTTCGTAGCCTTCCATTTCAAATTACGCAATCGCAATATGGTCACGATAAATTAAATCCGCATTGGTATTCGCCCAAATCGTTTTATCAAATTCCGCTAAATTGATAATTGCCTCGCGCACTTCGGATTCTAACGTTTGAAATGTTTCAGCTTCCAAAACTAACCCTGAAATATCTTTGCTTGTCGCTACATACACTTTTGCTTCATCATCGAAAATCACATCAATTCGCACGATTAACGTCGCGCCAAAATGTTGGAAAAATTTCGCAAAAGGATAACTAATTGGATAGTGCATGCATTAACTCTCAAATCAAAAAATAAAAAAGCAACATTTAAATGCCACACCCCAAAGACGAATGCGCCGTGCCTTCGTTCTCATCATTTTCAAAAACACCAAACAAAATAAGAATAGATAAAAACCAAAATTAGTGTCACATCCTTTTTATCGAAATGTTAGGCTAAATATGCTCCAGCAAGACCGAAATGCTAGGGTTTATTTGACTTTCCTTTTTGCAACTTAATTTTTATTGCGTTGTTTGTCCAGACTCCCAGCAAAATTAGGCTTACAGCTAGAATAGGGACGCTAGCAAGCAATACTGAAATGAATAAAATCACAATTCCACTTACAAGAAGCATTTTTGGTTTTTTTAAACAACATTGAACAACTGAAGATGAATAGGATATGGTAGCTAGGTTTGGCGAATCTGGTTCTAAAACAGGCAAATCATTTTTGCAAAATCTACAAATCACCGCTTCCATCTTTATAGTTTCTGCACAGTATGGACATTTTTTACTGCCACTGCTTAACTCTTCCTTGTTTTGCGAATTTTCATTCTTTGGGGTTAATACCGTAAGTAGTATTCCTGAAATAAACGCAATTCCTGCTCCAATCAAAAGATTAGATTGTTGATTCATTAAACCAAGATTGTTAACGCGTCCAAAACCTGTTGAAACAGACGTATCCATTGTAATGGCAATAGCTCCAAGAATAATGCCAAAAATCAACAGTAAATTCCCAAAACCTTTCATGCTTGCTCGCCTTCCAAACCCGCTTCTGCCATAGCGACAGCGCGGAAAACAGCGCGTGCTTTATTCATTGTTTCATCCCATTCATTTTGCGGCACGGAATCGTAGACAATGCCTGCGCCCGCTTGAATATGTAATTTCCCATCTTTAATAACGGCGGTTCTAATCGCAATGGCGGTGTCTAAATTCCCCGTCCAGCCGATGTAACCGACTGCGCCAGAATATACGCCACGTTTCACAGGTTCGAGTTCGTCAATAATTTCCATTGCCCGAATTTTTGGCGCACCGCTAACTGTTCCAGCGGGAAACGTTGCCGCCAAAACATCAAACGCATTTTTGCCTTTTTGCAACGTTCCCGTGACGTTCGACACAATGTGCATGACGTGTGAATAACGTTCGACAATCATTTTGTCGGTCAATTGAACTGTGCCGATTTCAGCGACACGCCCCGCATCGTTGCGCCCCAAATCAATCAACATCAAATGCTCCGCAAGTTCTTTCGGATCGGCGAGCAATTCTTTTTCGAGTTCTAAATCCTGTTCAGTCGTCGCGCCACGCCGACGAGTTCCCGCAATCGGGCGAACTGTGACGGTTTCATCTTCCAAACGCACCAAAATTTCAGGCGACGAACCGACAATCTGAAAATCGTCCAAATCTAAATAAAACATATACGGTGACGGATTTAAACAACGCAACGCCCGATATAAATTCAGCGGCGCGGCAGTGAACGGAATCGACAGCCGTTGCGACAAAACCACCTGCATAATGTCGCCATTCGTGATGTATTCTTTGGCTTTTTCGACGGCTTTTTTGAAACCTGATTCGGTAAAACCCGACACAAAATCGTTTTCGTGAACAGTTTTGGGATTCGCGAGACGTTCGGGTTTAGTTTGAGATTCGTACAATTTATTTTGCGTGTCTTGCAAGCGTGTTATGGCACGTTCGTAAGCGTTTGGTTCTTCAGGATTGGCGTGCGTGAGCAACAACATTTTGCCCGATAAATTATCAAAAACAAGCAATTCTTCCGACACCATTAACAGAATATCGGGCGCACCAATTTCGTCTGGTTTTTCGATTTTACAAACGCGCGGTTCAATATAACCAATCGTTTCATAACCAAAATAACCGACTAACCCACCGTTAAAACGCGGTAATTTTTCAATATCTGGCACACGATAACGCGCTTTAAATTCTTCAATCCAGTGCAACGGATTTTCGTGCGTCACACTTTCAATAATTTTGTTTTCAAACGTTACCGTGATTTGTGAACCAAATACTTTGACAATCGTTTTACAGGGTAAACCAATGATGGAATAACGCCCCCATTGTTCGCCGCCGTGAACCGATTCAAACAAATAGGAATACGCGCCAGCAGCGAGTTTTAAATATGCACTTAACGGCGTGTAAACATCGGCGAGAATTTCGCAGCTAACGGGAATGCGGTTATAGCCTTGTTTGGCGTACTGATTAAATTGTTCTGAAGTCATGCGTTTTTTAATTGGTCGAAAGGCAAATGATGGGCGAAAAGATAACATAATTACAGCACTCGTGCCAAACCGTGATAAATCACCAAATAACGCGCAAATCCTTGTCTAAAAATAATTTTTAGGCTACATTTATAGAACCGGTTAAAAACCGTTGAAAAGAACGATTATAAAATCTTAGGAGGCGTGATAATGAGTGGATTAAGTGCAGAAAAATTAGGACTTCACAGCGTAGGTCAGGTTTATCATAATTTAAGCTATGATAAACTGTTTGACCACGAAGTCGCTAATAACGAAGGACAGGTGTTAAGTAATGACACGATGACTGTAGACACAGGGAAATTCACAGGGCGATCGCCAAAAGATAAGTTCTTCGTTCAACAAGAACCATCATGCCAACATATCGCATGGGGCAATGCAAATAAGCCCGTTTCAGCGGAAATTTTCGACGATTTGTACGCTGACGTGATTACTTATTTATCGGACAAAGATATTTATGTCACTGACGGGTTTAGTGGCGATGGCGAAACCCGTAAATCCGTGCGTTTTATTACCGAATTTGCGTGGCAAGCGCATTTTGTAAAAAATATGTTTATTCGTCCAGAAGGCGATGAATTAACTGATTTTTCTCCGAATTTTCGCGTCTATAACGCCAGTAATTTCACCAATGAAAAATGGCAAAATCACGGTTTAAATTCCGAAGTTTTTTGTATTTTTAACGTCGAAAAGAATGTCGCCATCATTGGCGGCACTTGGTACGGTGGCGAAATGAAAAAAGGCATTTTCACCATGATGAATTACTGGTTGCCGCTGGAAGGAATTTTGTCGATGCACTGCAGCGCGAATGTCGGCAAAGACGGCGATGTGGCATTATTTTTCGGTTTATCGGGAACAGGCAAAACCACGCTTTCAACTGATGCGTCACGCAAGTTAATCGGCGACGATGAACACGGTTGGGACGATAAAGGCGTATTCAATTTCGAAGGCGGCTGTTACGCAAAATGTATCGGTTTATCACAAGAAAATGAACCTGAAATTTTTGCAGCGATTCGTCGTCACGCATTATTAGAAAACGTGGTTTATGACGATAACGGCGAAGTTGATTATCACGACAGCTCGAAAACGGAAAATACGCGCGTTTCGTATCCGATTGAACATATTGAAAATCACGAACCGGATTTGCGTGCGGGACAACCCCAAAATATTATTTTCTTAACCTGCGATGCGTTTGGCATTTTGCCGCCTGTTTCAAAATTGTCGAAAGAACAAGCGATGTATTATTTCTTGTCGGGTTACACGGCGAAAGTGGCGGGTACAGAACGTGGCGTAACGGAACCGCAAGCGACTTTTTCGGCGTGTTTTGGCGAAGCATTTTTGCCGCTGCATCCAACCGTTTATGCGACGTTGCTTGGCAAAAAAATGGAACAAAACGGCGTGAATGCGTATTTGGTTAACACGGGTTGGACAGGCGGCGGTTATGGCGTGGGCAAACGGATGAGTATCAAAGGCACTCGCGCGTGTGTGAACGCCATTTTGGACGGCAGCATCAATAATGCTGATTTTGAAACGATGCCGTATTTTAATTTGAGCATTCCAACAACCTTGGAAGGCGTTGAAACTAATTTATTGAACCCGCGAAATGCGTGGGAAGACAAAGCGAATTTCGATGAAACCGCGCAAAAATTAGCGGGAATGTTTGTGGCGAATTTCAAAAAATACACCAGCGACAATAGTAATTTTGATTTCACGCAAGCGGGTCCTCAGCTGTAATTTCTCTCCAAATTGTGCGATGTGAATTTTTGCATCGCACTTTCAAATTATCTCAATGAAACCACTTATAATCGTTACCGCATTGCTTGCATTGATTGCAGGCATTTTTTTTAGCTTGAATAAAACCGTTCCGAATGCGACTTTTACTGCGTTGAACAGCGAACAAATGTCGCTTGAAAATTTGCGCGGCAAACCTGTGATTGTGACATTTTGGGCGACAGATTGTGAAAGTTGCCTGAAAGAAATTCCGCTTTGGCTGGATTTGTACTCACGTTATCACGCGCAAGGTTTGGAAATTATTGGCGTATCTATGTATTACGATCTGCCGAATCACGTTATTGAATTTAATAAATCACGCGCCCTGCCCTACCCGATTACGTTGGATATTGAGGCAAAATTAGCGAAAGAATTTGGTGATGTCAGCGTTACGCCGACGACGTTTTTGTTGAATCCGAAAGGTGAAATCGTATGGCAAAAAGTCGGTTTGTTTGAATTGGCTGAATTGCAGCCAATTGTGAAAACTTTTTTGAAGGAAAAATGATGCTCTGGTTGAAAGCGTTACATTTAATTGCGATGGTGTGTTGGTTTGCGGGACTGTTTTATTTGCCACGCTTATATGTTTATCATGCGATGAGCGACGATGAAGCGAGCGACGAACGCTTTAAAATCATGGAGCGAAAATTATTTTTTGGCATTATGACTCCGTCGATGATTGCGACATTTGTGTTCGGGATTTGGTTGTTAATCGCGGGCGCGTGGCAGATGTATTCGCACGCAGGTTGGTTGCACGTTAAATTTTTGTTGTTGCTGATTTTGGTGATTTACCATTATTTTTGCTGGCAATGGTTGAAGGATTTTCGGAACGGTGCGAATAGGCGCGACCACGTTTTTTATCGTTGGATGAATGAAGTGCCAGTTTTGTTTTTGGTGGCGATAATCATTTTAGCGGTGGTGAAACCATTTTGAAAACAGGGCGGATTTAGAACCCGCCCCTACACATTTACGCGCTAACTTGTGCAATCCAATCTTGAAGATTGTAATAGTTAGTGATTCGAGCGACTTTATTGTCACGGATTTCAAAAAATGCGCCCGCTGGCAAACGATATTTTTGCCCGTCAGCTTCGGGCAATCCTTCGTCGGTTTTCAAATACTCGCCAACAACGATGAATTCAGCAGCCGCTCGTTTGCCATCAGCGGAAGCCATAATCACCATGTCAACGAGCTGTTCTTTGTAGTTAAAATTCATGCAGGACATAAATTGTGTGAAGGCTTCTTTGCCTACATCACGCTTTCCTTGATTGATGTCGTGAATGACATCGTCAGTCAGTAAATTTAAAAAAGTGTCCATATCGCCGTTGTTAAATGCGGCGTAGTAGTTTTCAATTAAAGAAAGCGTCGCTTGTTGAGTCATTTAATTTCCCTTATAAAACAAAAATAAAAGTTATGGTAAGAACGCATATTTTAACTTAGAACAAAATAAAATTATAAAAAACTGGTTTTTTATAAAAAGATTGTTATAATTTCTGTACTTTGCCGGGGTGGCGGAACTGGTAGACGCGCCGGATTCAAAATCCGGTGGGGGAAACTCCGTGCCGGTTCGATTCCGGCCCTCGGTACCAAAGTAAAAAGTCTTAATAGTTAATCCTATTAAGACTTTTTTTATGGGTATCACTTTTTCAACGCACACACCTTTTATGCTTGAATCACTCCTGTTTTCTCGTCTCGATGTCGCCTTCGCACAATTTTTCAGTGCATTAACAAATTTTTCAAATGATGAAAAAAAATCCTTAGAAACTTTACTAGCACACTTATCGTTCACTCAATATCAAGGCAATACTTGCCTCAAATTAACTGAACCACAACGGCAATTATTGCTGATTTCAGGTTTAACGACTTCCCCCAACGAAAATTCTATCACTTGCCCCCTTCATATTGACGAACATAACCATCTTTATTTGCGCCGCTATTGGGATTACGAGCAACGCCTCATTGCAAAACTACGGGCAATGCACAAAACCGATTTGCCAATTTCAAATTTAGAAAAATTACTCGATACTTTTTTTGAAACCTCAATCGAATCAGAAAAAAATGATCAACGTGAAGCCGCAAAATGCGCCATTAACCAAGCATTTACGATTGTCACTGGCGGTCCTGGAACTGGTAAAACAACCACCGTCGTTAAAATTCTGGCATTATTACAAACACTCCATTCCGAAAAACCCTTACACATCGCACTCGCTGCACCGACTGGCAAAGCAGCGATGCGCTTGCAAGAATCGATTACAAACAGTAAAAAATCGTTAAAACTTGAACAAATAATCAACGACGTTTTACCCGAAACGGTCACAACCATTCATCGTTTACTGGGTGCAAAACCTCCGTCACCCTATTTTCGCTATAACGAAAAAAATTTATTGCCTTACGATTTAATCGTCATCGATGAAGCGTCAATGATTGATTTAGCCATGATGAGCAAACTCGTCGAAGCAATAAAACCCGCTGCACGGTTAATTTTATTGGGCGATAAAGAACAACTCGCGTCCGTCGAATCTGGAACGGTTCTAGCCGATTTAACGCAAGCCTTGCCGCAAAACACCATCAAACTCAAAAAAACCTATCGTTTTAAAGATGAAATCAAAGCCTTTGCGGCGGCAATCAATCAACAAGACGCAAAATTAGCATGGACAATGACACAGCAAAAAAACGCCGTCATTGAACAGTTGGGCGATGATTATTTGGTGTATTTAGCAAATCAACACAGCGATTATTTTGAATTGATTAAATCGAGAGCGAATTTCAAAGACATTTACGATGCCTTCAACCGCTTTCAAATTTTATGCGCTCATCGTGAAGGCAGAAATAGCGTTTCAGATTTAAATTTTCGTTTAGAAAAAGTCTTGCGTGACCGAAAACTAATCAATTTATCAACCGTGTGGTACGTCGGGCGACCTGTAATGGTGACGCAAAATAACGCCGCGTTGCAATTGTACAACGGCGATATTGGTTTATGTTTACCGGATGAACACGGCGATATAAAAGTATTTTTTCCGCGTCCAGATGGCAAGAAACAAGGTTATTCAGCTGCGAGATTGCCCAATTGTGAAACCGTTTTTGCGATGACCATTCACAAAAGCCAAGGCTCGGAATTTGAAGAGGTCTGTGTGTGTTTGCCAGAAAAAATGCAAACTATTTTGACTAAAGAATTGCTTTATACCGCCATTACTCGTGCAAAAGAACGTATTAAATTAGTCACAACGGAGACCATTTTTACCGCAACCGTGCAAGCAAATGTGGCACGAGTAACAGGATTGGTCGAACAATTCAAAATTGCCCTATAATTGGCAAATTCTAAAATTGATAATGAGTAATTTTATGCAAAATCCAGCTGTTATTCCCACAGAACTCAACGCCGCGCTGGTAGAAATTCAAAAAGCCGCCGCAGAACTTTATCGATTTACCGACAAATTGACGTTGTTAAAAATGGTTCATCGCGTCGCAGTGAAAATTATCCAAGCCGTCGATTTAGTGCAAACCGAATTAAAAAAAAGTGATTCCAGAGAAGAGGCATTGGACGCACTTGAATCGTCAATATCCGTGCTATTTTTAGAAGAAGTCGTTGACGCGGACACGATGAGTGAATTAGAAGATTACATTTTGTCATTCGCCAAACAATTAGACGACGAAGATTTAATCCGTTTTTTAAGCGAAATCATGGATAAAGTCGAAATAAAATACAACACGCTACTAGAAAAAACCCATGAATTTAATGCGTTGCTCAAAAATGAATTGGAGTAATGCTATTGCGTTAACAAATCCGAATCTTTTGTGAAAAAATCTAGCGCGACAATACTTGCTTTTTATAGTAAAAACGTTAAGTTATCACTTTACGTTATTTAATCGAGAGGATAATTTTATGAAACGCATCTTTCTATTTTTAGTCACTAACCTTGCTGTAATGGTGGTGATTGGCACTATTTTTAACCTGTTAGGTTTGCACAGTTCATTGAAGGCAAATGGCATGGATTTGGATTTGCCAAAATTGCTGGTGATGTCCGCCATTATCGGTTCAGCGGGTTCGGTGATTTCGTTGTTCATGTCGAAATGGTCGGCGAAAAGAGGCATGGGAGTGGTGGTTATTGAATCGCCACAAAACCAAACTGAAAGATGGTTGGTCGATATTGTGGCGCGTCAAGCGCAACAAGCGGGAATTGGCATGCCAGAAGTCGGTATTTTTGAATCGCTCGAACCCAATGCCTTTGCCACCGGTGCAAATCGCAACAGCGCATTAGTCGCCGTCAGCACGGGGTTATTGCATAGCATGAGTGCGGACGAAGTCGAAGCCGTTGTCGGACATGAAATCAGTCACGTTGCGAATGGCGACATGATTACGATGGCGTTAATGCAAGGTGTAATCAATACGTTTGTGTATTTTTTCGCGACGATTATCGGTCACTTTGTCGATAAAGTAATTTTGAAAAATGAAGAAAGTGGCTACGGTTGGGCGTATTACGTCACGCAAATGGTCGCACAAATCGCCCTCGGTATTTTAGCTTCAATGTTGACGATGTGGTTTTCACGTTACCGCGAATTCAGAGCCGACGCAGGTGGCGCGAATTTAGCCGGACGCGAAAAAATGATTTCCGCATTGCGGGCTTTGCAACGTTCGCACGAACCCGAAGCGTTACCCGGACAACTCGCAGCATTCGGTATTAACGGCGGTGGTACGATGCGGTTATTCATGACGCATCCGCCGCTTGAAGAACGCATCGCGGCGTTACAAAACTTACGTTAATCGACCGAAAATTCGGTATTTCATAATGTGGGCGCGACAAATTCGCGCTTGCTTTTGACCTTTTAAAAAGCGCGAATGAATTCGCGCCCACAACGACATTTCAAAAATATGAGCATCACACTTTCTAATCGCGTTAATGCAGTAAAACCTTCCCCAACTTTAGCCATTACCGCTAGAGCTGCTCAAATGCGAGCCGCAGGTCACGATATTATTGGTTTGGGTGCGGGCGAACCCGATTTCGACACGCCTGATTTTATCAAACACGCCGCGATTGAAGCGATTAACAAGGGTTTCACGAAATACACCGCTGTTGATGGCATTGCGCCGTTGAAAAAAGCGATTATCGACAAGTTCAAAAAAGACAACGGTTTAGACTACAACCCGAAACAAATTTTAGTTTCCTGTGGCGGCAAACAAAGCTCGTTTAATTTAACGCAAGCCCTTTTAAATGCTGGCGATGAAGTGATTATTCCTGCGCCATATTGGGTTTCATATCCTGATATGGTTTTGTTGGCAGACGGCGTTCCCGTCATTATTGAAACCACACAAGCGCAGAATTTCAAAATTTCACCTGAACAACTTCGTGCAGCGATTACGGATAAAACTCGTTTGATTTTCATCAATAGCCCATCAAATCCTTCGGGTTCGGCATATTCGCTAGATGAATTAAAAGCGTTAGGCGATGTGTTAACGGATTTTCCAAATATCATTATCGCAACCGACGATATGTACGAGCATATTTTGTGGGAAGGCAAACAATTTGTGAACATTTTGAACGCGCATCCTGAATTTTACGATCGCACGGTTGTGATGAATGGCGTGTCAAAAGCCTATTCGATGACGGGCTGGCGCATTGGTTATGCGGCGGGAAATGAAAAATTGATTGAAGCCATGTGTACGATTCAATCACAAAGCACCTCGAATCCAACGTCAATTTCACAATATGCAGCACTTGCTGCATTGACTGGCGATCAAAGTTTTATTGCTGAAATGAACAAAGAATTCAAAAAACGTCACGATTTCGTTGTTGCTGAATTGAACACAATTGACGGCGTGGAATGTGTTGAAACAGACGGCACATTTTACGTTTTTCCGAACATTGAAAAATTACTTGAACGTTTAGATGGCATTGATGACGATTTAGCGTTTTCGGATTATTTGATTGAAAAAGCAGGTGTGGCACTTGTTCCTGGCTCGGCATTTGGAACGGCGGGACATATTCGGCTTTCGATTGCGACCAGTATGGAAAATCTAAAAACGGCTCTTGATAGAATCAAGCAAGCAATTTAAAACACAAGGCGATTTTTAAATCGCCTTTTTTCTACCCACCAATTTGGAATTATTATGAAAAAGATATTTACTGTTTTAGCTATTTTCTCCGCGACTTCATTTTCAGTTCAAGCAGAACCAGCTTTTGTACACCCCCACGCTGAAACACATAACACCATAACTTGTGTAAAAACAACCGAAGCCGAAATTGCCGCTTTATTCGATCTTTGGAATGCCGCACTTGCGACATTAAATGCCGAAAATGTTGCTTCTTTATACGCGCATGATGCGGTTTTATTAGCGACACTTTCAAACGAAGTGCGTCCAACACACGAAAAAATCGAAGATTATTTTGTGCATTTCTTAGAAAAAAAGCCTCAAGGGAAAATTGATTCGCGCAGCATCAGTATTGGTTGCAATACTGCGTCAGATACAGGACTTTACACTTTCACACTTCACGAAAAAAATGGCAAAATCAAAGAAGTGCCTGCGCGTTACTCGTTCGTTTATGAATACGATGATGACCAGTGGTTAATTGAGCATCATCATTCTTCATTGATGCCAGAAAGCGTTAAAAAACAAAAAAACCACTAAATAACGGAGTCTTGCCACCATGATTCACAAACACATTCAGTATTACAGTAAGCATTTTAAAGATGATGCACCTGCGTCATTAGTGGTTTTTTTAGTCGCCTTACCATTATGTTTAGGCATTGCATTAGCTTCGGGTGCGCCGTTATTTTCTGGACTCATTGCAGGATTAGTTGGTGGACTTTTGGTTTCAATGTTAAGTGGTTCGCAACTTTGTGTTTCTGGACCTGCTGCGGGTTTAACGGTGATTGTTTTTACTGCTATTGAAAAACTGGGCAGTTTTCAAGGTTTATTGGTGGCTGTGGTTTTAGCAGGTATTTTTCAACTGGCATTGGGTTATTTACGCGCTGGTATTATCGGCGCATTTTTTCCTTCCGCAGTGATTGAAGGGATGCTTGCCGCAATTGGTTTAATTTTAATTATTAAACAAATTCCGCACGCGACAGGTTATGACACCAGTTATGAAGGCGACGAAAGTTATATGCAAGAAACGGCTGAATCGAGTTTTTTAGAATTATTCGATTCATTTAGTGCCATTTCATTAGGTGCAGTCATTATTAGTAGCGTGGCATTGTTGATTTTAATCGGTTGGGGATTTTTTAAAAGCCACCCCATTCTAAAATTTATTCCTGCGCCGTTAATTGCTGTTATTTGGGGTGTTGGTTTTAATGAATGGGCGATGCAATTCGCGCCAGACTTTGCCGTTAGTGCAAAACATTTAGTCAGCCTACCGATTACAAATAGTCCAAAAGAATTTTTCGATAATTTCATTTTTCCTGATTTTCAGTATTTAACCAATCCACACACTTATGTTGTCGCCGCGACCATTGCCATTATTGCCAGTTTGGAAACGTTATTGAGTTTGGAAGCAACAGATAAACTTGATCCGCTCAAACGTATTTCCCCAACAAATCGGGAACTTAAAGCACAAGGCGTGGGCAATATCGTCAGTGGTTTGTTAGGCGGATTGCCCATGACGGCAGTCATCGTGCGAAGTGCGGCAAACATTAACTCGGGTGGACGAACATACGTTTCATGTTTTTTACACGGAATGTGGTTACTGTTGAGTGTGATGTTTTTGGCGACATTTTTAAACATGATCCCATTAGCGTGTTTGTCGGCAATTTTATTGCACACGGGCTATAAACTTGCAAATCCTAGCGTCTTCAAACGTTTCTACAAAAAAGGAATGAGTCAGTTTTTACCATTTGCCATAACAATTGTGGCAATTCTAGTAACGGATTTGCTAAAAGGTATGGTAATTGGTGTCGTGATTGGTTTATTTTTTGTCATAAAAGCCAATTATCAAGCCGCGATTACGCTTTCAAAAGACAATTTGAATTATCTATTATCTTTTAACAAAGACGTGTCATTTTTAAACAAAGCGTTGCTTCGCAAATTCATTTTACAAATCCCTGAAAACAGCACTGTGATTATTGATGCCTCGAAAACGGATTTTGTCGATTACGATATTTTAGAAGTGATTGAAGAATTTTTAGAATCTGCTGCCGAAGATAATATCACTGTTGAATTGGTCAATTTTTATGGCAAGAAAAAGTTTGAACGCTATGCCAGAATTTAACTTGAATTAGCTTGAGTTTGCTCATTTGCAAGAACATAATCGCCACCCTTACAAAATAATTTTTAGGTAACGCTTATGAAACAAAAAAGAAGTTATGCTCTATTTGCTGCATTTTTAACTTTAAATGGTTGCGCGACATTTAGATCTTACAATTCAGAAACGCAAACGCTTGTTTCAAGCATTGCGACTGGGCAAGTTGATCAAGCTATTACTGAACATGAAGCTAAAACAGGTTCAGATAAAGATTTGCTTTATTTCATGGAAAAAGGCGAATTGCAGCGTTTGAAAAAACTTTATCCAGACACGATTGCAACGTGGACAGAAGCCGATAAAATCATCGCGCAATGGGAAAGTGAAGCAAAAATCAGCGGCGCAAAAGTCGGTCAAGCGGTTGGCTCTGTTGTCGTGAATGATAAATTACGCCGTTACGATGGCGAAGATTACGAAAAAGTCATGCTTTCAACTCGTCTTGCGCTGGCTTATTTAGCCGCTGGCAAAACAGAAAACGCATTGGTTGAAATTAAAAAAACGTGGGAACGCGAAAATTTGATTAAAAGGCTGCATGAAAAAGACGTTGACGAAGCCGAAAATACTGCCAAAGAAAAAGGCTACACAACAAAATCGGAAGATTTAAAAGGTTATCCGATTGCTACGCTTAACAGTCCCGATGTCACCAGTTTAAAAAATGGCTACCAAAATGCGTTTAGTCATTATTTATCGGGATTTTTGTACGAAGCGGCGGGGGAAACCAGTTTAGCAACCGCCAGTTATCTTACCGCTATTGAGCTACAGCCCTCTTTGAAAGTTTTAAAAGAAGGCTTAACGGGCATGGATAATCGTTTGGCAAAACCCGCAATACCTGTAATTTCTCAACAAGAAAAAGCGGCATTGCCTTTAACAAAATCGTCTGCGAAAAAATCTAAAAAGAAAGGCAAAAAAGGAAAATCAGTACAACAAATTGCTGCTGCGCCGATTGCTGCACCCGTCCCTGTGCAAACGTCACCATTTATCGCACAATCTAACGAAAGTGATGTGTTGTTTGTCGTTGAAACAGGTGTTGCACCGTTCAAAAAATCAATCATGATTCCGTTGCCAATTCCTTATGCGGGCGTTGTGCCAATTTCATTTCCTGTTTTAGAAACGAATCCGATTTCAGCCAATAAAGCGATTTCGATTAGCTTGCCAAATAATTCAACAATGCCATTAACCACCATCACAAGCATTGAAAACTTATCGCGTCGCTCATTGAAAGATAATCTGCCTTGGATTATGGTTCGCGCAGCAATTCGTGCAGCAGTTAAAGGCGGAGCGCAAACAGCGGTTTATAAACAAAACCTATTAGCAGGTTTAGTCGTGAATGCCGTGAATGTTGCGACTGAACAAGCCGATGAACGCACTTGGGGCTTATTACCCGCTGAAATTACGATTGCACGAGTGAAATTACCACAAGGTCAATCAACCGTGAAAATTCAAACGTCGCAAGGCGTGAAAGAAGTTACGGTAAATGTTTCGGGTAAACACGTCGTGATTCCAATTCGTTTAATTGGCAGCTCAATTTATAACTTGCAAGCAAGTTTATAAAATCTAATGCGAGGCGGTTTGTTGAAATCGCTTCGTTTTTTTATCTTTTCGAGCAAATTTATCATGAAAAATAAAAACGCTTTTTGGAAGTCGTGCTGCATTTTTGCACTAATTCCCGTTTTATTTGCAGGTTGTGCGACGCAACCACTTTCGCCACCTGCGCCTAATTCAATGGCGGCAAAATTGGTTTTTCTGGCAGAGTTACCCGCCATTAACGTCAGTGATTTACGCATGATTTCTGTTAATAATTTGTTGGTGGTTGAAGCTGAAATTACGAACAGCGACAATAATTACAACGCAATCCAATACCGTTTTCAGTGGCGCGATAAAAATGGCATGGACGTTGGCAGCGAAGAAAACTGGAAAGTGTTAAATTTCAGTCCCACGCAATCGCAACGAATTAAAGGCATTGCAACGTCAAAATACGCAGTAGATTTTAAACTCGAACTTAAAAATAACAATTAGGAAAAATCATGGCAACTCACATAAAAGTTTTAGGCTTGGCAATCGCATTAACCGCAACGCTCGGCGTTTCAGGTTGTGCATCAAATCAACCCGCTTTTTCTTCTGGTAATGTCGCTTATGGCGATACAAAAGCCGTCGAATCATTGACCAACGAAATCGGTTTAACTGATTTTCAAATGATGGCAGAAAAGATGACCACGTCGCTTTTAACCAGCACGTTGATTGCTGGCAGCAGACAAAAACCAACCATCACCATTTCAGACATCAAAAACAAAACCAGCGAACACATTGACACTCGTGCGATTGCGTTAAAAATCAGAACGCAACTTTCAAAATCACAAGCCGTTCGATTTATGGGCGATAAAGCCGATGAAACACACGCTTTAACGGAATTACAAAGACAAGGACAATCAGGGCGTTACAAAGCGTCAAAATCGGTGAAAATGGGCAATGCCGAAGGGGCAAAATACTCGCTTTACGGTGAAATCACCTCAATTGTGAAACGCGCCGATGACATTAAAAACATCGATTACATTCTGAATTTAACGCTTGAGGATTTAGATTCGAGCGAAATTGTTTGGACGGAAGAAAAAGAAATCCGCAAAACCTCTGAACGTCCCCTATTTTAGGTCGTCACAATGAAAATTTTAGCGACGTTTTTTGCGGGATTAGTTTTTGTAAGTCCTGTGATGGCGAAATCCATTGCAGTGACAGATTTGGCTTATTCCGAAACGATTCAAGAATATATTCACGATGTTGATTATCACAATACTGAAAAACTTTCTGCGTCCTCAAGTTCCGCTGCGGCTTCTAGCGGTTATGCTGGCGTAGCTGAAGATGATTATGGTTCTGTTGCAGTGGCAAAACATAAATCTTCGTCGTCTTCTAAAAGTAAATTGAACGCGAGCAGCAACACTGATTTTCATGAACACGAACACAATTTTTCGTATGTAGAATACGGTGAATTGAAAAAATTTACGGGTGATATTAAAGGCGCATTGATTAACTCGCGCCAATTTAAATTGACGCAAGCCAAACCCGCGCCAACTAAAAAAAATGAATCGGTTTACAACATCATTGCTCGAATCAAAAAAGGCGATTTTTCCCACGCGGATTACGTTTTGTTTGGCAGAGTTAGCGAAATGAGCTTTAACAACAGCACTTATCAAGTCAATGACAGCATGATGAATTCTATTTTGAGTTTGACGTTGGTGGCGGAATTTAGTTTGATTAACACTAAAACCTACGAAATCACGGCAAGTTTTAGCGCGACAGGTGACGGGCAAGATACGAAAGTTTTATCGCCTGGTACTCAGGCAACACCTAATCGTGGCGCGGTAGTTTCGCAAGTGTCAAAAAGTTTAGGGCAAGATGTTTTCAGGCAAATCGAAGAACAAGTTTTTGATCAAGTTTCCGGTGAAGCGACGGGCAGAAGCTCAAACGTCGATTCGCGCCAAAATAATGCAATTGAACCGCCACCACAAAAGCTACAAGGCGTGACGGTTTTTGAATAAATCTTTTCGGAAAAATTAGGGCGTTCAAAATTTTGAACGCCCTAATTTTTTATTGATTTGAAACCAAGGAAACAACAATCTAAGCATCTTGCCTTGGTTAGGTTTAGTCAAATTGGAATCAATGCAAATATGCCTGCTTGCACATTATCCGTTACTTAGGTTTAGCGGCAATCAACATTTTGTTAATTAACACCACCGCACGCTGCCCTGCATCATTGATTTGCTTTGTATTATTTTCGAGTTCGGCTTTTAAGGTTTCATTCGTAATACCTTCGCTGATATGTTCATTCATGTCGTTATAACGCATCATACCCGTCAGCTCTTCATTTGCCACGACGACCTTATCCAAAAGTTCTTGAAGTTTGTGTTGACGACCTGACGATACCAGCGAAACTAAGCTCGTTAAAACTGTTAATGCGATGCCACCCAATAAAATTAACCAGGCATTGGCAGAACGATTCTGGGCGAAATAACTTGAAGTCGGGACGATGTCAAACCGCCAATCTCTTCCACCAATAGGTATGACAGTGCTGTCAATAAGCGTTTTTTGCTCTCCAAAAATGCCCTTCCTTTGCAAAACAAACGGTACGAATTCTTTTTCGTCACTAGCAAAAATCAATTCTTCCGTGCCAGGTGTGGTTGTATCTACTAATCGATAGGAAAATTCTGTTAAATCATGCGAATGGAGTGCAGCTGTAATAATATCAGTGCCACGAAGTACCGCTGTGACAACACTTGAAACGGCTTTGCGACGCTCTTCCAATGTTTCGTGTGGCAAGTCATTACGATAAATAGGAATAAAAGCGAGAAAACCATTTTGTTTTTCTTTCTCTTGAACCAAAATAATTTTTGCTGTTAGCGCAAGTGCGTCAGTAGCCACAGCTCTGTCAATTGCTTCATGCCGAACCGCATCAGAATACACATCGTAACCGACCGCTTTTTCATTAGTCTTGAAAGGCTCAATAATTGTCACGGGATAGTATTCGGGACGATTGCCTGAGCGTACCAATTTTTTATTTTCATCGCGCTCGGTTATTTTGAAATTAGAATAACCTTCTAACCGCATACTTTGTTCTAATACTTCTCTTTCAGAATCAAACACACGACGATTGAAACCTAATGCTTGTACACCTTTAAAATCGTCTAACGATTGCGTCACGAAAGTTTCAAATTCTTTTGAACTCACTGTTTTGGATGCTGAATAAAAACTTTTCAGTGATTTTAAAACATTCAAATGGGTCGTCAATGAATTCTTTAATTCGACATTCATCGCTTCGGTGGTTTTTTCAAATGAGGTTGTTATGCGCTCATTACTGCTTTTGATTTCATAAAAAACAGCGATAACCGTCATCAAAAACATTGTTAAAATCGGCAGCGTGATGGCCAATCGTCTGCCACTAAAAACAGAAAAACGTGACACCCAAACCAAAAATACTGGCGTAAAAATCATAATGCCTAACGCATCGCCCCCCCACCACGTTAACCAATTAACAAAAGAATTTTCTAGTGGAATTCGTCCGGTGGCGACAAGTAACGAAACGGAAAACGTCGAATTCACTAACGCGCTAATAATGCCGCCATAAAATAAAAATAATAAGACACTTTTTTCGTCAGCGAATTCGTTAGGAAATCCAGCAAATCGTCGGACTAAATACGCGCCAACGATAGCTTGTACACCTGAACCGATAGCAATCGCCAGTGAAATCAGAATAGGATTTAAACTTTCTGAAAAATCGATTCCCATGAGAGAAATTGAGATATTAAACAGAAACGAACCTAGTAATGTGCCCCAGAAAGCACGATTTCCGCAAAGTAAAAATCCAGCCAAAGCAATACCAGAGGCTGGAAACACCGCAGACGCATAACCTGGTGGAATGGCGAGTAGATTTCCCAATTTCCCCGTCACAAAATAAGCGGCAGCCAAACTAATAAGTTGCAGTAAAAACACAAAAGTGGAACGTTGCGAAACATTTTTTAAAATCATTTTAAGTATGCCGTTTTAAATTTGAATTAAAATTTCCACAAAATTAACGCTTGCGGCAAACTTTCGCTTAATCCTTTGATGCCGTATTTGTTATAAAAATACTGGTATTCAACGCCCACAAAAAGATGATTGCTGTCGCCCCACAAATCCCCCACATCTAAGCGTAATTGCGGTTGCGCCAATATGTTGTAGTGATAATTGCCCCCTTTTGAACCGATAAAATCGGTAAAACCTTCTAAACTCCATTTTGTATCGGAGATGGAAAAAGGCAGTTTCCACACGGGCGTAAATTGCCAAGAGGAATTTTGTACAGTGAGGGAAGGTTCCAGAATTTGATGGCGGAGAACATCAACGGAGAAAAGTTTAAAGCCTGGTAAATTAAAATCGACGGTAAAACCATACAACGCAATGCGTGTACCACTTTTTGGACTATCGAAATTTTCCCCAGCATTTACGCCAATCGTCGCGTTAATATCTTTAAAAATGCTGAATGACAAATCTTTGCCGAGTATTTTTCCGGCACTGAAATAACTGTACGCTTCGCCATAAACGCTCGTTTGCGAAGGTTGTCCATCTTCGGTAATTAGCGTGTCCATAAACATAAAATTACGTCCAAATTTCCAACCATCTGCGTGCGTAAAGGTGATAATAGATTGGCTGATACTGCGAGGATTCGCCGGCATTCGATAACTGTCACCGTGAAGGTATTGAATTTCGGTGTTCGTCCATTCAAAAAAATCAGCATTCGCTAACGATGAAAAACTGAATAAACTGGATAACAAAGCAAATCGAATTTGTTTGCGTGAAAAAGTTCGTGAAAAAATCATAGCATTTTTGCTCGTTCAATTTGAAAAAATGTTCCATTAAAAAGCCCCAGAACTCAAAAAATTCTAGGGCATTTTTGATGCGTGAAAGAGTTACTTTTCGTCAGGAAATTTTAGTTCTGCCGACATATTCCACGGTGAAAAGGGGAACGGCAATGTTTCGGTACTGAAGGTTAAAAATAACAAAATATGATACGCATACGTTGCCAAACTCCGCCCAAAATTTAAGGTGTTACTATTTTTTTCGCCTGTTAATAAGACAAAAATTAGCTGTAACACAATCACCGCCCACGCCAGCCAACGTACCAACGTCACGATGACGGCAAAAAGTAACATGAAAAAAATACGTTTCCAGGTTTGCGCTTGCGATAAATGAATGTTGATTTGTTCTTCCATTGTTTTAACCTCTGTTCATAATGTCGCGTAAATCGAGAGCTGCTGCGTTTGCACGCGCAATATAGTTCGCCATTGATAACGAATAATTGGCAAATAAACCGTAACCACTACCGTCTAAAACCATTGGGCTTAACGTTGGCGTTAAACTGTTTTCCAATTCGCGAATCATGACATCGACAGTTCGCATGGCGCGTTTATCAAGCAAAATATCGCGAAAATCGTGTTTAATCGCCCGCAAAATGTGCAATAACGCCCAACTTGCGCCGCGTGCTTCATAAAATACGTTATCGATTTCAAACCACGTTACTTTTGCTGCCGTTTTACCGCTTGCTTCTTCCAATTCTAAATTGGTCAAACCTGGGGCAAAGTTACTACTCGACGCATTCGAGCTTAATCGCGTGGATAAATCGCCCAAACGCTTAATTACAACCTCGGTGTATTGCCACAAGTTATCGGCGCGTGAATAAAATTGCGCTTTTTTGGTCGCGTTTGGATCTTGCAAACGCCCCATGTATTTGTGCAACGCTTGAATCCCTTTTTCATATTCCGCTTCGGTTGCCGGTAATGCCCACGAATTCGGCTCATAATAGAAATACGGTTCAGCAATGGCCAAATCGGGATCTTGTTCTGATTGAGATTGGTCGCGAGCAAAATGGTTTCGTAACGCGGTGGTTGCATCGCGCAACATGACTAACGCGCCAAATTCCCAGCTAGTAATGTTATCGAGCAACACGCCTGGCGGTGCAACGTCGTTGGTAATATAGCCGCCACTTTTATTCAATAATGTATCGGCGATATGCGCCAAAGTCGCCGTGTAGGTGTAACCCAAAGGCAAATCCGCTGCTAATAATTCGTAGCTTTGTGCTTCGATTGCGCCACCGTGTTCGTCGACCGCACTTTCAACTTTGACAGCGTCAGGATTTGCCTGTGAGATAGCTGATTCCAAAATGTTAAATTGTTGAGGTTCTCGCCCCCACCACTGACTAAACACAAACAGCACTAGAACACTAATCGACGCTAATACGCCGAGTATCCAAAATGTACCTTTTGATTTTATGTCTGTTATTTTTTCGCTTGCCGCCATAATTTGAACCTTTAAAGGAAATATATTTTGCGTGATTGTGTTTTAAAAGTAAGGCGCATAGTAGCAGATTTTTACTGTTTTTGGCGCAGCTAAACTAGCTTTTTTTTCGCCCGTGGATGCGAGTCTTCTCCAAATGATCGAAATCTAAATGCGTGTAAATTTGCGTGGTGCTAATGCTGTTGTGTCCGAGCAATTCTTGAACTGCGCGTAAATCTTGACTGGATTGTAATAAAAACTCCGCATTGCTGACAATTCACTTGCAAATGTAAACTCGCGCTGCCCAAACCTTGCCGCTGCCGATTTGCGACATGTTGACGAATATCGTTCGTGACCAATGTTCAAACTTTTGTTTGTAGCAAAAATCAGTCAAGTGGTGTAAATCCCGTTGGCAATTGGTCAGCGTGTGGAGCGATACGCGCTATTCAATTTCTAATTGCGTGAAAAAATCAGTAAGTTGCTTTGCGGCAAGTGCTTTCATAATTTAAGGATAGCGACTCAATCGATGCGTCCAAATATAATCCGCCGATTGATAATAACCCATCACGTCATTGATTAAATCGGGTTGTGTTTCGGGATTCAAAATTTGATGTTCACCCAGTGGATCGTCCACCATATCGACTTTTTGTTGCGGCGATAAATACACCAATTTATTGTCTTTGAACAAGCCCAATTTCTGATAATTACTGATCAACGCACGTCCATTTTTCGGCGACATTTTAAAAATATCCTGCCCATAAAATTGGCTTTCATAATTCAAATTGAGCAAACCCAAAACAGTTGGCGCAACGTCGATTTGACTTGAAAGCGTGGCATTTTCAACCGCTGGAACGTGTTTTGGCGCGTAAATAAACAGTGGAATATGATATTTATCAACGGGCAATTCGGTTTTTCGCGCACTGCCCGCACAATGATCCGCGACCATCACAAAAATCGTATCGTTAAACCACGGTTTCGTTTTTGCCGTTTTAATAAATTCTTGAATCGCGTAATCGGTATATTTCACCGCGCCTTCACGACTTTGACCTGACGGAATATCGATTTTTCCTTCAGGATAGGAATACGGACGATGATTTGTGGTCGTCATAATTTGAAAGAAAAACGGTTTATTTTCGGCGAAATCCTTATCGGCTTCTTTCATGGTGCGATTAAAAATCACGTCATCTGACACGCCCCACGCATTTTTAAACGTCATTTCCTCGTTGGTAAATTCAGTTTCATCAACAATGCGATAACCATTGCCCGAATAAAATTCATTCATGTTGTCGAAATAGCCGCGCCCACCGTATAAAAACGCCGTATCGTAGCCGCGTTCTTGTAAAACGTGACCCAAATTAAATAATTTTCCATTGTCGGGGCGTTTCACAATCGATTGTCCCGCCGTCGGTGGAATCGATAACGTTAAGGCTTCCAAGCCTCGAATGGTGCGCGTTCCCGTCGCATAAAAGTTGGTGAATAACGCACCTTCTTTAAACCAATTATCCATAAACGGCGTAATTTTTTGGGTGTTGCCGAATTTAGTCAAATAATCCGCGCTCAAACTTTCGACTGTAATCAAAATAATGTTCAAACGTTTTTCTGCGCCTTGCCCTTTGATTTGGTGTTTGATGTTGTACAAACCGTCATTTTTCGCACCGAGTTCCGCTTTAATTTTTGCTGATAATTGCGCGTCGTCTGCCAAACGATAAAAGCGATGATAATCCAGTTCGTTATTGCGAAACGCTGAGAAAAATTGATACGCGCCATTTGCTGCGACTTCGTTTAAATAAGTGTTTTGCGAGAATTGATACGTCGTGCGACCAATCGCAAAATAACTTATCACTGGCAATAAACACAAACTGCCCGCAATTTTTGCGCGGCGTTTAAAATTTTCTGTTGCATAAAATGTGACGGCTAACGTATTTTTCACCAACCAAAAACAGCCAATCGTAATAATTAAAATCCCCGTCAATAATTTGCCGAGCGGATACGATTCGATGATATTTTGAACGACTTCGTGCGTGTAAATTAAATAATCGACCGCAATGAAATTGAAACGCACGCCGAATTCATCCCAGAATGTCCATTCAGAAAGAATCAGAAAAAATAAGCCGTACAAGTTCAGCAAAAAGCCTGAAAACACAAACCATTTGTGCGGTTTGCTTTGATACCAACGATTCGAAATTACCAATAAATAGAGCGTAAACGGAATTAAAAAGTAGCTGTAAAACGCCAGATCGTGAATCGCGCCCATGACAAAAGCGAAGGTAATTTGATAAAACGGTGTGTCGATGTCAGCCCATTGTTTCGCCAATAACGCCACGCGCAACAGGGAAAATGCCACTAAGTTAATCAGTAAAAACAACCCTAAAATACAAAACCGTGATCGCGAAAACAAGGCTAAACGCATAATTTAAATATCCATGAACAGCATTGGAATGCCGTAGGTTAAGATAAAATAGCCGAATGCTAACGACAAACTTTTGCCGACATTAAACGCAAAAAAGCGGCGCAAAATGTACGCGACAATGGCCAAATACCAACTCACTAAAAATACAGCTAAACTAATTCCGACTTCTGCTCGGTATTCAAAGTGCATTCTGACCAACGCAAAATCTAACACTTCGCACAAAATCGCCAACACCATAATGAAGTTTTCACACACGAAAATCGCGGTGAAAATACGTTGAAAAAGTAAAATATTTTTGTGGAAAAATAAAAATGTCGCGACGGATGAAAACGCCATCACCGCACGCAATGACACTTCCAATGTGCCATCGGCAGGATCAGCAATTAAACCTTCGACAATAATGCCTGAAATTAAGTAGAAAATAATGCAGTTGCGTGAAAAAGTACGACTTGGTAATAAGTCGATTGGATCGCTTTTAAACCAGCAAAGTTTGAGATATGAAATAAGTAACAACATGATTTTTATATTAAAAATTTAAATTAGAGAAAATGGACGTGGATAAATTTACGCCTACTTTTTATTTTTATTGCTGTGATAATGTGATTAAGCAGGTGGCGATAACTTCGCTCATTTGCGTTAGAAATAGATTTCCCATGCCAGCATGAAAACGATTTTCGTCACGACTTCCGATGACAAATAAACCTTCTAAATCTGTGAATAGCATTGGCACAATCGCGCAAGATTTAACTTCGTTGGCTTGAAAGCCGAACAGAACGCGGGCTTGCGTCAACGTGGGTTTTCCGCAACTGGGAATGCCTGAACGGAGTTCATTTTCAAACGGTTTTAAATCTTTGCTATCGGGTGCCAGAAAAAGCCCTTTTAAATCCCGATGTGGCTCGGCTTGAATTAAACGAATGGCGACAAAATCCGTCAAAAAATAGTCCGATAACACGATATTTAAATTCGTTATGACATCTTCTAATGTTAGCGCGTCGAGTAATGCCAAATTTAATTTGTGCATTCGATTCACCGTCATGTCGTTGCCTCGCGCAATATCAACTAATTCAACTAGTTTATTTTCCATTTCTTGCGAACGCGAACGAAACAATTCGAGCTGTTTTGAAATCAACGAAACGGTGCCGACGGTTGCATGTGGAATGCTGAGATGTTCGAGTAAATGAATGTGTTCAATAAAAAAATTAGGATGCGCTTGTAAATAATGAGTAACCTGTTCAGCAGTTATTTCAGTTATTTTTTCGGGTTTGATTTTAACGACTTTCGGCTTGACGATTTTTTCGACAGTTTCTTTTAATTTTACAACACGCGGCTTGCGTGGTTTGTTTACTATTTTTTCTAATTCTTCACTCATAAAGCAATAAATCCTTCAAAGACAGAAATTGCTGCACCCGTCATAAAAACAGGTTCGCCGCGTCCAGCCCAACTGATATTTAATTCACCACCTGGCAATTCGACACGCACGGTGCCGTTTAATAAATTTTGTTCGATGCCAATCACGACCGCCGCACACGCGCCACTTCCGCAGGCTTGCGTTTCGCCCGCTCCGCGTTCGTAAACCCGCAATTTAATTGCATTTTTATCGACCACTTGCATAAAACCGATGTTGGCGCGTTCTGGGAAAATTTTGTGACATTCGAGAGCGGCACCAATCGTTTCAACGGGAGCGGTTTTAATATCGTTTACTTGCAAAACGGCGTGCGGATTTCCCATCGAAACCGCGCCAAACGCTTTTTCTGAGCCATTCACATTCACGGTATAAAATCGCGATTCTTGTTCTGAAATGACAGGGATTTCGGCAGGCAAATGACGTGGAATGCCCATGTTAACGGTAATTAAGTCGTTATCCGTAAAACTCAAAACAAGCTGCCCCGATTTTGTTTCGACAACGATTTCGTCTTTATCTGTTAACTTTTTATCGCGTACAAACCGTGCAAAACAGCGAGCACCGTTACCACATTGCCCAACTTCGCTGCCGTCTGCATTGAAAATTCGATATTTAAAATCCGCATTTGGCTGATTGGTTTTTTCAACTACTAAAAGTTGGTCAAAGCCAATTCCTGTGTGTCGATTCGCCATAAAACGAATTTTTGTCGGCGTAATGGCAATACGTTGATTTATCGCATCGACAACGACAAAATCATTGCCGAGACCGTGCATTTTGGTAAATTTCATGAGTTTTTCTGTCTTTAAATCTGTGTTCCGCCGACGGTTAACCCGTCAATTTTCAAAGTAGGTTGTCCGACTCCGACCGGCACGCTTTGACCGTCTTTGCCACACGTTCCCACGCCGCTGTCAAATTCTAAATCGTTGCCAACCATTGAAACTTTCGTCAACACGTCGGGACCATTGCCGATTAACGTTGCACCTTTTACAGGTCGCGTGATTTTTCCATTTTCGATTAAATAGGCTTCGCTGGCTGAAAATACGAATTTGCCCGACGTAATATCGACTTGTCCGCCCGCAAAATTTTTCGCGTATAACCCATTTTTGACGGATTTAATGATTTCTTCGGGGGGATGTTGTCCCGCCAACATATAAGTGTTGGTCATGCGCGGCATGGGTAAATGCGCGTAAGATTCGCGGCGACCGTTGCCCGTCGGTGAAACGCCCATCAATCGTGCGTTCAATCGGTCTTGCATATAACCTTTTAAAATGCCGTTTTCGATTAACACGGTATTTTCGGTTTGCGTGCCTTCATCGTCGATGCTTAATGAACCGCGTCTTCCGTGCAATGTGCCATCGTCCACAACCGTACATAATGAAGACGCAACTCGTTCGCCGATTCGTCCGCTAAATGCCGAGGTGCCTTTGCGATTAAAATCGCCTTCTAAACCGTGTCCAATCGCTTCGTGTAACAAAATTCCAGGCCAACCCGAACCCAAAACAACCGTCATATTCCCAGCGGGAGCTTCGTCTGCTTCTAAATTTACAAGAGCTTGGCGCACGGATTCTTTCGCGTAATTCAATGCCGTATCTTGTTCAAAAAACATGGCGTAATCACAGCGTCCGCCACCGCCCATGCTGCCTTGTTCGCGTTTGCCATTTTCGACAACGATAACCGTAACATTCAAACGCACTAATGGGCGAACGTCTGCCAATAAGTGTCTGTCTTGATTCGCCACTAAAATATGTTCGTGTACGCCTGATAAACTGATAATCACTTCTTCGATGCGTGAATCTAACGCACGAGTTTGGGTGTCGAGTTGTTTTAGAAAATCGATTTTTTGTTGATCGTTGAGTGATTTCAGCGGATTCAATGTTGGATAAAGTAACCGCGCATTTTTATCAATCGCTTTCAAATTAACTTGCGCGTGTTGTGCTTGGCGCGTAATCGCTTTGACATTGTTTATCGCCGCGAGCAAAACGGGAATTTCTAAACGGTCGCTGTAGGCAAAACCTGTTTTTTCACCCGAAACCGCCCGCACGCCAGCACCTTGTTCGATGCTGTGATGACCTTCTTTCACAATGCCGCTTTCGAGTACCCACGATTCTGAATGACTCGATTGAAAATAAATATCCGCTGCGTCCACTTCGGCACTCAAAAGTTGATTCATCAATTTTTCAATATCGGAATCTTGAATGCCCGCTGGGATGAGAATGGCTTGTCGTGCGAGTTCGAGTAAGTGCATAAAACCTGATTATTAAAAATGTGGGAATTGGTACAAACCAAGGTTTGCACTCCAAAAATTAAACTCATTCGGAGTACAAACCTTGGTTTGTATCTGTTATTTTGTCGCTAACAAATCGATTAACATCTGCTCGTAAATTTGGCTCAAAATTTCTAAATCAGCCACGCCAATGTGTTCATTGACTTTGTGAATACTGATATTTAACGCGCCTAGCTCAATCACTTCCGCGCCCGTTGGTGCGATAAAACGTCCATCAGACGTGCCACCACCTGTATCATCAAGCGTTTCAAAATTGGTTACTTTTTTAATCGCGCTGTGAGCGGCATCAATCAACGCGCCGTTTGACGTTAAAAACGGATTTCCCGACAAACGCCACACAATGTCGTAGTTCAAACCGTGACGATTTAAAATTTCCGCCGTGCGTTGCTTGATAATTTCAGCGGTTAATTCGGTGCTAAAACGCAAATTAAACTGCACATTTGCATTCGCGGGAATCACATTTTCTGCACCCATGCCGCTGTTGAAATTTGAAATTTGTAAACTGGTGGCAGGAAAAAATTCGTTGCCATTATCCCAAACTTCGCTGATTAAATCGTTTAACGCAGGCGTGATTTTATGAATCGGATTGTCTGCTAATTCGGGATAAGCAACATGACCTTGAATGCCATGAATCGTTAAGTTTGCACACAATGAACCGCGTCGCCCCACTCGAATAACGTCACCAATTTTTTTATCGCTCGACGGTTCACCGACTAAACACCAATCGATTTTATCGCCCCGATTCTCTAAGATTTCAACGACTTTTACTACACCATTTATTCCTGCGCCTTCTTCATCACTAGTCAACATAATAGCAATCGATCCAGCGTGATTCGGGTGATTCGCAACAAAACGCGCCACTGCTGTGAAAAAACACGCAATGCCGCCTTTCATATCTGCCGCGCCACGTCCGTATAAATTACCATCACGAATGGTTGGCTCAAACGGCGGCGACTCCCACAAATTTAACGCGCCAACGGGAACAACGTCGGTGTGTCCTAAAAACACAAACAACGGTTTTTCCGTTCCACGACGCAACCAAATGTTTTCCGTGTCGCCAAAATTTAAACGCTCATCGACAAACCCTAAAGGTGTTAATCGATGCGCCAATAAATCAAGGCAACCCGCGTCGTTCGGCGTGACAGATTCACGCCGAATTAAATCTCTTAAAAGGTCTAGCGTGTCAGTCATAGCAACGTGCGTTCGTAATTATCGGCATCAAAACCAATCAATATCGCCTCGCCCGCGTCGAGTACCGGACGTTTAATTAACGTCGGATATTCCATAATTAGCGGCAAAGCGGTATCAAGTACGTCCGCAAGCAATCGTTGTTCGGGTGAAAAATTTTTCCACGTCATACTTTTACGATTTACCAAAATTTGCCAGTCAGCAAGTCGTTCAGCAAATTCTTGTAATAACGCTAACGACAAACCTTCACGGCGCAACTCATAAAAACGGTATTCTAACCCGTGCGATTTCAACCAATCACGGGCTTTTTTTACGGAACCACACGTCGCTAAACCGTACAGGATAATCATATTTTACTCTTCATCTTCGTCAGAATCGCCACCGAGCAAATCTTCAATTGATGGTAATTCAGGTTCTGATTTGCAACGAATTTTGTAAACATCGATAAGTTCCATCAACGCTTGTTCTAAATCACCCAAAATTTCTTCTTCGTATTCGACTTCGCCTTCTGGAATTTCGCCGGATTCAAGATAATCTTTTTGAACGTTTACGCCTTCTTCGACAGATAAAATCGAATACATCAATGTGGTACTGGAAAGTTCTTTACTCATGGTTTTGCCTCTTGGTTAAGTTAAAAAATAAAAAATTAGTTTTGTGCGTAACGGGTTGAATCGTCAATTCCAGCGGCTAAAAATCCCGCTTTGCGTAATCGGCACGCATCACACGTTCCGCACGCTTCGCCGTTTTCGTTGGCAGAATAACACGAAACGGTTTGTCGATAATCCACATTCAAACGTGTCCCGTGTTCAATAATTTCCGCTTTACTCAAATGAATAAGCGGCGTGTGAATTTTAAACGGTTCGCCCTCAACACTGGCTTTCGTCGCTAAATTCGCCAACGTTTCAAATGCAGCGATAAACTCGGGACGACAATCGGGATAGCCCGAATAATCTACCGCATTCACGCCAATAAAAATATCTTGCGCGTGTAAAACTTCCGCCCAGCCCAGTGCTAACGACAAAAAAACTGTATTTCGGGCTGGAACATAAGTGACTGGAATACCCGTTTCCAACGTTTGTGGAACGGCAATATCGGCATCCGTCAACGCACTTCCGCCAATGGCTCCCAAGCCTAAATTCACGACTTTGCGCGTTACGCCATAATCGGCGGCAATTTTTTCACCTGCTTGTAATTCCGCTTTATTGCGTTGCCCGTAATCGAAACTCAGCGCGTAGCATTCGTAGCCTTGCGCTTGCGCCATTGCCAAAACGGTCACGGAATCTAAACCGCCTGAAAGTAAAACGACTGCTTTTTTCGACATAAAAATTATTTCCCCTGCACGTCTTGCCACAAAAATTTGTGAAGTTGAATTTGAAAACGCACCGGTAATCGGTCAGCCAAAATTTTGTCTGCCAATTCAGCTAGATTTTGTTGAGGCACAACGGGCGAAAATAACACTTGGCAACGCGCCAACAAATTATAATCTTCCATAATCTTTTTCGACCAATTGTAATCTTCGTCGTCCGCAATCACGAATTTTACTTGATCTTGCGCGGTTAAAAATTCGATGTTTTCGTAACGATTTTTTTCACATTCGCTCGAACTCGGTGTTTTTAAATCCATCACTTTGACAATTCGACTGTCCACGTTCGACACATCTAACGCGCCACTGGTTTCGAGTGAAACGTTAAATCCTGCGGCTGCTAATTGCGTCAATAATAGCAAGCAAGCGGGTTGCGCGAGCGGTTCACCACCTGTCACGCAAACATAATGGCAATTATATTGTTTAACATCGGCAAGAATATCAACGAGCGACATTTTCACGCCGCCCGAAAATGCGTAACTCGTGTCGCAATAATTACAACGCAACGGACAACCCGTTAAACGTACAAAAACCGTGGGCAAACCGACGGCGTTGGATTCGCCTTGCAACGAATAAAAAATTTCGCTAATGCGTAATTCAACTGACA
Source organism: uncultured Pseudomonadota bacterium (assembly GCA_903889445.1). Taxonomy (GTDB): domain Bacteria; phylum Pseudomonadota; class Gammaproteobacteria; order Methylococcales; family Methylomonadaceae; genus UBA10906. The sequence goes on along the minus strand of CAISXF010000064.1, from coordinate 29,823 downwards.
TTAGTTTGGCGTTTCATTGAGTTGCTGCAATTTTTTCGCGGCAACGGTGGCAGATTTTGAGGTCGGAAAATCGGTCATCACGCGCATAAAATCCTCTTTTGCTTTCGCGGAATTTCTCGCTTCCATTTCGATAATCCCCAATTCAACCAAGGCTTCGGGTACTTTCTGACTCGTTGGATATTTTTCCAAAACGACGTTAAACGCCTTCTTTGCCGCGCCAATATCTTTATTTACACGATACGCTTTGCCTAACCAAAATTGCGCGTTATTTGCGTACAAATTCGTTGGGTCTTTGCTTAACAACGTATTGAATTGGGCAATCGCTTCGGGAACTTGACCGTTACGAAATGCTTCGAACGCTTGCAAATACTGCTGCTTTTTTTCGTCAGCAGGCGTAGCGGCAGGCGGAACAACAGAAACCGCTGGTTTAGGCGGTGGCGCGACTTCAGCGGGTTCGGGGTCTTTTGCCGCTGGCGTTTCCGTTACAGCCGATGTTTTCGCGCCACCCAATTTCGTTTCAACTTGCTGCAAACGATCATCAAAATCAGCATACATTGCCGATTGTTTCTTTTTCATTTCGGCAATCAAATTAGCTTGTTCTTCGATTTTGCCGTTCAGTTGTTGAATTTCAACCTGAGCTTCATCCAAACGAGTCATCATTTCAAACGTACTATTCATTGGTGCGCTGACCGAAATAGGCATTGCAGCTGGCGCACCGTTTGGATAAGCTGAATTATCAATCACCGGCGCAAGCGAATCCGCCAACGCTAAATGACTGGCACTGAAAAGTAAAAGCGCAGGTAATTTTTTCATTTTAGTATGCAAGTTCGACCCGACGGTTTAATTCCCAAGACGATTCATCATGCCCCATAGCGACAGGTTTTTCTTCGCCATAACTGACGATGCCGAGTTGGCTTTCGGAAACCCCTTGCGCTTTTAACATTCCTGCAACCGTTTTTGAGCGTTGTTCTGCCAACGCAATGTTGTATTCGCGTGAACCGCGTTCATCGGCATTTCCTTCCAAAACAATATGTTGACTCGGATTTGCCAATAAATAACGCGCGTGTGCCGAAATCACAGACACAAAATCTTGTTGAACTTGACTGCTATCAAGCATGAAATAAATCGTGCGTTTTGACAGAGGATTGTTCGGATCGCTAAATTCTGGCGGCAAACCGTTTGCTCCTTTCGCACCGTATTTTCCATTGCCATAACGCCCCCCCCCGCCCATTCCAGAACCGTTCATGCCAGAGCCATCCCCCAAACCATTTACCGACGCATCGTTCATGCCGCTTGCACCGTTCAAACTGCCGTCGGTCAAACTTGCGTCTTTTTCGTCGTCAGAACTACAGCCAGCTAAAGTCAACGCACTTATCATGGCGACTATCGCCAGTGTTTTAGTCAATTTCATGTTTCATTTCCAAAAAGAGAGGGATTAAAAAGTTGTTATTTAGGCGACCAAGCTGGCTCGCGAACTTCAGAGCTGTCAAAAACCAGCCTTTGCTGCATTTTACCATCGATAGAAACCGCAGATAAATAACCCGTGTTGCCTTTTCGTGACGCGTACAAAACCATACTACCATTTGGCGCGAAACTCGGGGACTCATCGAGAGGCCCCGAGGTCAGAACACTAATGGCTTTTGAATTCACATCCATCACACCGATGCGATAATTTCCGCCGTCCGCATGTACCATCGTAATGTATTTTCCATCTGGTGAAAAACTGGCACGCGCATTATAACTGCCGCTAAACGTAATGCGTTTTTCTTCGCCCCCTTGCGCGGGAATCGAATACAACTGCGGTTTGCCACCCCGATCAGAAGTGAACACGATATTTCTACCGTCTGGCGACCATGCTGGTTCCGTATCGATGGCACGATTTTTCGTTAATTTAGATACGTTACGCGAACCCAAATCCAAAATATAAATGTCAGGATTTCCATCTTTCGATAAAGTCACAGCCAATTTTGAACCATCTGGTGACCAAGCTGGTGCGCCGTTAATTCCAGGAAATTCGGCAACCGATTCACGCTGCCCCGTCGCTAAAGTTTGTGTAATGACGGAAGCCGTTTTGTGTTCAAACGAAACATACGCAATGCGTTTGGCATCGGGCGACCACGCAGGCGACATTAACGGTTCAATCGATGTAGCAATTGCTTTGGCATTTGCGCCGTCGGCATCGGCAACCATCAATTTATGATTACTCTGCGTGCCTTGGTGCGTGGTGGTAATGTAGGCAATTTGACCGCTGAACACCCCTTTTTTACCGAGCAATTTTTCGTAAATCATATCACTAATATGATGCGCGACGGCACGCAAACCATTTGCCGGTGAAGACATGCGATAGCCCAATAATTGCGACCCATTTGCCACGTCGTACAATTGAAATTCAACCGTATATTGACCGCCATTCGGTATCACTCGCCCAATCACAACGTAATTTTGCCTAGCTGCTTGCCAATCAGGGAAGTTAATCGCTTCCGCCGTTGATGGTTTGGCTGGCATTTGTGGCGGCGGTAACGTTTTAAAATACCCGCTGCGTTGCAAATCTGAATCGACAACGCTACTCACATCGAGTGGCGCATCTTGTGACGCAAACGGCACAATCGCAATCGGCATCGCACTTTCGATACCCTCGGTAATTTCAATCGACATTTCAGCGTTCACAATGGGCGCGAAACACATTCCAATCGTGGAAGCTAAAACCAGTTTTTTAAATAAATTCATGGGATACCTTCTATTTTCTGCTTATTGTTATCTTAATTTTTCTGTCACTAGGCACTGGAAACGGAACAGATGAATTAACGGCATTAACAACTGAATCATCAAATGTTGAATCCCCGCTACTTTTTGTCACATTAACATCACCAATAATATCGCCTGTTGCACTGAGCCTAAATTCAACCACGCAGGTCAATTCCTCAGAACCTGGTGGGCGATGATGATGACTTTCAATTTTTTTCTTAATTTCACCTTTGATGGCGGAATCTGCATTATTTGCCGCCGCTGCGGAAGCAGCGGCTTTAGCATTTGCTGCTGCTGCCTCTTGGCGAGCGGCTTCAATTCTGGCAGCATCCGCTGCGGCACGTTCAGCCGCTTGTTTTGCTAAAGCATCGGCTCGCGCTTTTTCATTTGCGGCGCGTTCTGAATCTGCTTTTGTGGCGGCATCTTTCGCGGCTTTATCAGCGGCTTGTTTAGCGGATGCTTCCGCTTTTTCAGTGGCTTGTTTTGCCGATTTATCGGCAGCTAATTTTTCAGCTTTTTCGGCTTCCGCTTTTGCGGCTTTATCAGCCAATTTTTTAGATTCAGCTTCTGCTTTCTTTGCTTCGGCTTTTTCGGCCGCTTCTTTTGCAGCAGATTTTTTCGCATCCGCTTCGGATTTTTTCGCTTCGGCTTTTTCGGCGGCTAATTTTTCAGATTTTTCTTTTTCAGCTGCTTCTTTTGCGTTTGCTTTTTCCTCAGTCTTTTTCGCCTCGGTATCTGCTTTTTTTGCCTCCGCTTTTTCGTTCGCTAACTTTTCAGCCGCAGCTTCTTTTTCGTGTTCTGATTTTTTAGCGTCTTCGGCTTTTTTAGATTCAACGCGCTCAATCGCTTTTTTCGCATCTTCAACTTTTTGAGCTTCGGCTTTTTCTGTGGCAATTTTTTCAGCTTTCACCGCAGCCTCCTCTTTGACAATTTTTTCATTCGCCAATTTCTTCGTTTCTTCCGCTTTTTTCGCCAAATCTTCTTTTGGTAGCTCAACCGGTTTAGGTGGTTCTACTTTTTTTGGTGGCTCAACCGGCTTAGGTGGTTCTACTTTTTTTGGTGGCTCAACCGGTTTTGGTGGTTCTACTTTTTTTGGTGGCTCAACCGGCTTAGGTGGTTCTGCTTTTTTTGGCGGCTCAACCGGTTTAGGTGGCTCTACTTTTTTCGGTAGTTCAACCGGTTTTGGTGGTTCTGGAATGGGCGCAGGCTTTTCTACGGGCGGCACTGGTTTTACGACTGGCGCGTTCAACTCAACCATCGTGGCATGAATAATTTCAGGTTCAGGCGGTGGCGGTGGAGGGGCGGGTTTATACAACGCGCTCAACGCAAACAACGCCAAAAGCGTTAAATGAAACGCTAATGCCAATAAAAATGGTTTTGAAAATTTTTGATTAGACATTGAAGCCGTTAATCATCTGATTTAGTCATTAAACCAACCGTCGGCACGCCAGCTTTTTTCAATGCCGCCATTGTCACGACAACCGTGCCGTAATCGATATTTTTGTCAGCGTTAATCAAAATTTGCGTGGTGGGTTTGTTTTTCAAAACAGCATCAATACGCGGATAAATTTCTTCCAACGTAACCGGTTCATCTTCCCCATTGCCGACGTTAATAAAATACTTGCCCGCCCCGTCTGCGTTTTGAATCGAAATAATAAACGGCGGCGTATCGTCTTTTTGATCAATCATCGCAGCTTGCGCTCTGGGCAAATCCACTTCCACGCCCGATTGCAACATTGGCGTGGTAATCATGAAAATAATCAATAACACCAACGTTACGTCGATATACGGCACCACGTTAATTTCTGCCATCGGGCGACGACGACCCGCTTTTTTGTTATTTACATTCATTTACTGTGCGCCTGTCTTTGTAATAACACGATGAATTCTTCAACGAATAATTCATAACGTCCCGTTAATCTATCCAAACGAGTTGAAAAACGGTTGTACGCAACAACGGCTGGAATCGCGGCAAATAAACCAATCGCGGTGGCAATCAACGCTTCGGCAATCCCAGGCGCGACGGTTGCCAGTGTCGCTTGTTTGACGTTTCCTAATCCCATAAATGAATTCATAATCCCCCAAACTGTGCCGAATAAACCAACGTAAGGACTGGTTGAACCGACCGTTGCTAAAAATGCCAAATGTTCATCTAATCGGTCAAGTTCACGCAATAATTCAATTCGCATCACACGCTGTGCGCTTTCGACTTGCACTGCGGGTTCGACATTGCCGCTTAAACGCATTCGAGAAAATTCTTTATAACCTGCTAAAAAGATTTTTTCGATGCCTTCGGGTTCAAAATCCTTCGCCGCGAGTTTGCGATAAAGTTCCGATAACGAAACGCCTGACCAAAATTGTTCTTCAAATTCGTCGGTAATTTCGATGGAACGATTGAGTTCTTTGCGTTTGGAAAAAATAAATGTCCATGACACCAACGATGCCGTGAATAAAATTAACATCACAAACTGCACGACAAAGCTGGCTTCGGTGACTAAATGGAAAATCGATAAATCAGTGTTCATTGTTTTTAGTTAAAAATGCGTCAAATAAAAAATCAGGAATAGCGGTCGGTTTCAAATTGTCAGCGTTGAGGCAAACAATCCGACAGCTACAAGTGCAAAGCATCATCTCGCCACACTTTATGGTTTGTTCAAAGGTTAAACTGGCTTTTTTCAATTGTGAAATCGTCGCACTAACATGTACTAAATCGTTGAATTTCGCGGGACGTAAATAGTCAATTTGCATCGTTCTTACAGCAAAAATAACGCCACTTTGTTCGCGTAATTCATTTTGTTCAAAACCTAAATCACGCAACATTTCGGTTCGAGCGCGTTCAAAAAAGTTTAAATAATTTGAATGATACACCACGCCGCCTGCGTCGGTGTCTTCGTAATAAATTCTAACGGGTAAAACAAAAGACGCTTTCATGAATTAAATCACCAAAACAAAAATGTGAAATTACTGCAAACGCGACTTCGCTAATTTATAAACCTTGTCTTTTTCACGCTTGCCGATTGCAATAACCGACACAAAAATAATGTCATCTTCCACTTTGTAAATTAAACGATAGCCTAAACTTCGCAATTTAATTTTGTAGCAATTCGGCATTCCAGAAAGTGCTGCCGTCGGTACACGCGGATTTTGCAAGCGTTCCTGTAATTTTGACTTAAAACGTTCACGAATTGTTGCGTCGAGTTTTTCCCATTCTGCCAACGCCAATTCTTGAAAACGTAATTTATAAGTCATCGATATTGACCTCAATAAAAACACCGTTGGAACGCTCACGAACTAATTTTTCGTCTTCTAAATCTTCCACATACGACAAAAGTTGCTCGTAATGTCGCGCCGATAATAAATAGGCTTCGGGGCGATTGTGATTCAAAATCGCAACGGCTTCGTCGTCAGCTTGTTTGATTATACCGCTAAAATTCCGTTTCAATTCGCCAACACTAACGCTTAACTCTGAAAAAATTTTTTCCATAAATCACTCCCAAAAAATCAAAACCCACAAAGCCAAATCAATCAACAAAACAAAAATGTGAAATTACTGTCCTCCGCGCACGAGACGGACTGCGTTGTCGTCGTCCTTGCGATTGCTGTTATCATTACCAAAATCGAAGTTCACAACCCATACGTCATCTGAATTCGAGACCGACCAGAACCAATAATTATCTTTTATATCAGGAAAATAGGTCGTGTTAATGGTTGGCGCAATGGTGGGTAAACCGCAAATATCACCCCAGCCGTATTTGTCCAGCGTTTTCGTTTTGCCATCGAAGCAATAAACCAAAGCCCTCAATTCATCACGAGTTGGCAACCGCCAATCATTTTTGCCACACAAACTTTGTGAATTCACTGCCGTGACAAACCCATCGGTGTTGGTGCTATCGCCGTATTTGCCAGTGTAAGAATCACACCAACTATAACCGCTACATTTTGGATAAGCGGGCGTGTAATTGGTGTACTTTTTAGTCGAATCACGCAAACCGCCGTCAGTGGTTTTAACTTCCCAAATCAAGCCAGTTTTATTGTCTTTCGTACAAGCCCAATCTTTTGGATTTGTTCCAAGCTGTGCGCTGTCTAGCAATTCAGAACCATCGTTAGCAATTTTTGTGTAGGACTTCGTAGCTGTGTGAGTTTCTGCAATCTGCAAAACGTTTTTTGAATTGTAAATGCCGATTTTATAAGCTGGCATCACGTCACTGTTCATCGTCCGAAACAAAGTACACGTTGTTTCAACACACGTCATTGGCACTAAATTTTTGCCGAATTCAATTTTGACTTTATTGCCTGCGATTAAAGGCGCGTCTAATTTCGCTGTGAATTTAAAATGTGTTCCTGTGACGTGCGTTTCAGTGATTTCAGTCGCTTGAACATTGCCGATAACTGCAATTAAAAAGAATGGCGCGATATATTTTTTCATATTTTTATCTCAGTAATTTTTCAGGATGTAAATAAATCGACATTCGCCGCAACTTTTGGGGCGGTTAAACCAAAATGCAAATAAGCCGCCGCCGTGGCAACTCGTCCGCGAGGCGTTCGCATAATAAAACCTTGTTGCAACAAATACGGTTCTAAAACATCTTCAATCGTGCCGCGTTCTTCGCTAATTGCCGCCGCCATCGTGTCTAAACCGACAGGCCCGCCAGAGAAATTTTCAATCAACGTTAATAAAAATTTTCTGTCCAAACTATCAAAGCCGTTGCCGTCCACTTTTAACATGGTTAAGGCTTCCGCCGCAACGTGTTCGGTGATGATGCCGTTGCTTTTGACTTGTGCGAAATCCCGCACGCGCCGTAATAATCGGTTTGCGATGCGAGGCGTGCCGCGTGAACGTTTGGCGATTTCGATTGCGCCTTTTGGTTCGATGCCCATTTTTAAAACCTGCGCCGAACGGGTGACGATATGCGTTAATTCTTCGACCGTGTAAAAAACCAAGCGTTGCACAATTCCGAATCTATCGCGCAAAGGCGAAGTCAACAAACCTGCGCGAGTCGTTGCGCCAATTAACGTAAAAGGTGGTAAATCAATTTTAATCGACCGCGCCGACGCACCTTCACCAATCATCAAATCTAGCTGATAATCTTCCATCGCAGGATATAAAATTTCTTCAACTGCGGGACTTAAACGGTGAATTTCGTCAATAAAAAGCACGTCGTGTTTTTCTAAATTCGTCAGCAATGCCGCTAAATCGCCTGCTTTTTCCAAAACGGGTGCAGCGGTTTGTCGTAAATTCACACCCATTTCGTTGGCGATAATCAACGCTAACGTGGTTTTTCCTAAACCTGGCGGCCCGAAAATTAACGTGTGGTCGAGAGCTTCTTTTCGCGCCAACGTCGCTTCAATAAAAATAGCCATTTGCGTGCGGCATTCTTCTTGTCCAACGTAATCCGCCAAACGTTTTGGACGCATCGCACGGTCGTGACCTTCTTCGCCCTGCCCTGCATTTGCAGTAATTAAACGGTCTTCTTCAATCATTTCGCGGCACTTTGCAACGCCAAACGAATAATCGTTTCGCACGTTTTGCCTTCGGGTTGAATCGCAGAAACCATGCGGCTCGCATCGAGCGGTTTATATCCCAACGAACACAACGCGCTAATTGCTTCGGCACGCGCATTACCGAAATTTCCAACGTTTTCAAGTTGTGGCGCGTCGTCAGACTGCGGCAATTTATCGCGCAATTCCATCACCAAACGTTCAGCGGTCTTTTTGCCCACACCTGGTAATTTTACCAATGCCGTTACGTCATTATTTTGAATGCACGTTTGAAATTGTTCCGCGCTTTGACCCGATAAAATTACCAACGCTAATTTTGCCCCAACGCCGCTAATTTTAATCAACGTTTTAAACATGGTTTTATCGGTTTCAGTCGAAAAACCAAACAAACTGTGCGCGTCTTCACGAACCACCAAATGCGTTTGCAACGTAATTTCCGCGCCAATTTCGGGCAAATCGTAAAACACCGTCATCGGAGCTTCGATTTCATAACCCACGCCATTTACGTCTAAAACGATAAGCGGCGGAGCTTTCAAAGCAATTTTACCGCGCAAAAACCCAATCATGTTTTCATTCCCGTTTGTAGACGTTGCGCGGTTTGCGCGAAATGCGCGTGACAAATCGCAATCCCCAGCGCGTCGCTCGCGTCGATTTGTAAATTACCTTGAATGTTTAGCAGCAGTTTGACCATTTGCTGAACTTGTAATTTATCCGCGCTGCCTTTGCCGACAATTGCTTGTTTGACTTGCCGCGCGGCGTATTCAAAAATAGGAATATCGTGCGTTTGAACGGCACAAATCGCCGCGCCACGCGCTTGTCCCAATTTCAACGCGGAATCCGCATTTCTGCTCATAAACACTTGTTCGATTGCCATTTGTTCGGGCTGATATATTTCAACCAGTTGCAAAATGCCGTCAAAAACTTGTTTGAGTTTGCGCGGAAAATCATCGGCTTGAATTTTCAACGCGCCACTCGCAATGTATCGATAACCGTTCGGCACGATTTCAATAATTCCGTAACCCGTCAAGCGCGAACCTGGGTCGATGCCGAGAATTTTCAACCCATCGTCGCCATAATTTCGTCGCTAATGTCGCCATTTGAATAAACATTTTGCACGTCGTCCAAATCTTCCAAACGCTCAATTAGCAATATCATTTTTTCGGCATTTTCAGCGTCTAATTCGGCATTGGTCGCCGCTTGCATGGTAATTTCAGAATTTTCTGGCGTAAAACCTGCCGCAACTAATGCTTCTTTCACGTTCAAATAATTTTCAAGCGTCGTCATAACATCTTTCGAGCCGTCTTCATTCGTTACCACGTCGTCCGCACCAGCTTCAATCGCGGCTTCCATCAACGCATCTTCGTCAGTTTCGGCGCCATAACTAATAATCCCAACGGTGCTAAACATATAAGCAACCGAACCGTCTGTGCCTAAATTGCCGCCCGATTTGCTAAACGCATGACGCACTTCGCCAACGGTGCGTTGTTTGTTGTCCGTCAAACAATCGACGATGACCGCCACGCCGCCTGCGCCGTAACCTTCATAACGAATAGCTTCATAATGCACGCCTTCCAATGTTCCCGACGCTTTTTTGATGGCGGTATCGATGGTGTCGCGGCGCATATTTGCCCCCAACGCTTTATCAACTGCCGAACGTAACGCCGCGTTACTCGCTGGATCGGTGCCACTCGTTTTTACTGCAACGGTAATTTCGCGCAAAATTTTGGTGAAAATCTTGCCGCGTAACGCATCTTGACCCGCTTTACGATGTTTAATGTTTGCCCATTTACTGTGACCAGCCATGCTATTTACTCTCTAATTTTTTAAATAATATACGGTAAAACCGCTGTTAAATTTTTGTCAGCTACAAAAAAATCGGCGTTTTCACGCACTAATTTTCGATTCACCACACCACCAAAACCAATGACTTTCGCGCCAGCTTGTTGCGCTTCTAAATCGGTTTTGCCGTCACCAATCATAACCAAAAGCTCTCCCCCCTTTGAAGGGGGGCGGGGGGGGTGTGCTTTAAGCAATAATTTAATAATCGCCGCTTTGCCGCCATTTTTCGCCAAAGGTGAATCTGTTTCATAACCTAAATAATCGCCATTTTCCGCAAAATAAATGTCAACTGCGTGAATATGTTCAATGGGAACATTTAAAAGTTTCGCCAACGGTAAAATCGCTGGCAACAAGCCACCGCTGATAATGTGAACAGTTTTATTTTGTTTTTGAAGTTCGGCAAAAACCTCGGCAACGCCATCAACTAATTCGGCAATATATAAATCTGCCACCCAATCAATCGCCGCACGATTTGGTCTAATTAAATCTAAACGTTTGCCGTAAATATCTTCTAAAGCGACTTCGCCATTCATTGCCGCGTCGGTGAGTTTGGCGAGTTCTTCACCTAAACCCACCTGCCGCGCCAATTCGTCGATGCCTTCGATTTTGCTTAACGTGCTATCGCAATCAAAACAGACGACATCGAAACTCATAACGTGATTTGCGTCGCTTGATTCACGGCAGAAATCGCGCCAATTTGCGCCAATAAATCTGCGCTCAACGGCTCTGGAATGCTAATTACCGCGATTGCTTGCTGTTGATTATCGGCGGTACTGACTTGCATTCTGGAAATGTTAATCGCCGCTTCGCCCAACACCGAACTAATCGCCGAAATTACACCGGGTTTGTCGTCGTGGCGCGTGACCAACAACGTGCCTTCTGGTACCACTTCGATGTCCATCTCGTTAATCGAAACTAAACGCGGGTGACGACCACCCAATAAAACACCTGATAATGTAATCGTGTTGCCTGCACTATGACCTGTTAGTTTAATAAGCGAAACGTAATCCAGCATTTCTTGCGACACCGATTCAACCAACACCAAACCTTGACGTTTTGCGATATTTTCAGCATTGACACGATTCACGGGCGTTGAAACTTGCCCACTCAAAACACCAATTAACGCAGCAACCGAAACGGGACGTGACGCAACTTCTGCCGCTTTGCCAAATAAAGCGACGTCTAATTTCGTCAACGGTTGCAAACTCAAACCGGCTAATACTTTGCCAAGTTGCGTAGCGAGATTCATGTAATCATTGGATTTTTTCAATTCTTCCGCTGAAACACGCGGCAAATTCAACGCATTGACAGCTTCGCCGGTGCGTAAAAAAGTCACCGCCTGTTGAGCAATTTCAACGCTCACCGCTAATTGCGCTTCATTTGTCGATGCGCCTAAATGCGGCGTGAAAACGATATTTTCTAATTCAAACAGCGGCGAATTTGCTGGCGGTTCATTTTCATAAACGTCCAACGCCGCGCCCGCGATTTTTTTAGTTTTTAACGCTTCATAAAGTGCCGTTTCGTCAATCAAACCGCCGCGAGCGCAGTTAATCAGCATCGCCGTCGATTTCATTTTTTCGAGTTGCGCGGCGTTAATAATGTTTTTTGTTTTTTCAATTAACGGGCAATGCAGCGTCACATAATCGGAACGTGAAATTAAATCATCCAAACTCACCGATTCCACTCCCAAATCCGCGTAAATTTCGGGCGCAACAAACGGGTCGAACGCGATAACGTGCATTTGCAAACCTGCCGCACGCTGTGAAACCAAACGCCCAATCGTACCAAAACCGACAATTCCCAACGTTTTACGCGCCACTTCTGAACCGGTTAATTTTGAACGTTCCCATTTTCCAGCGCGGACTGATTTATCCGCCATAGGCAAATGACGACTCAACGACATTATATGTGCAATCGCTAATTCTGCGGTCGTCGTCGCGTTTGCATCAGGCGTATTCATCACAATTACGCCCATTTCGGTTGCCGCTGGAATATCCACGTTATCCACGCCAATTCCGGCACGCCCAATCAATTTCAAATTTTTCGCCGCTTGCAACACTTTTGGCGTGACGACGGTATCACTACGAATTAACAGCGCGTCAAAATCACCAATTATTTCACATAAAGCATCTTCGCTTAATCCCACTTCAAAGTGAATTTGAATATCGGCTTGTTCTTTTAAATAGTTAATGCCGTCGGTTGCGAGCTTGTCTGAAATCAGGATTTTTTTCATAGAAAATTTTAATTGAGTGAGTTTAAAAAATTATTAACCGTGATAATAACCCGTTGATGCGGGTTTTGTCGCAGGTTTTACGATGGATTTTACCGCTTTAACTTTAGCTGAAATAGCCGATTTTTTTGTCACATTTCCTTTTGTTTTTGTCGCAATTTTTGGAGCTTTCACCACCAATTTTTTTTCCACTGGCGCAATCGTTTTAACGGGTGGAATAACAGGGATTGCAGGTTTTTCCTGCGCGGCTAAGGCTTCGGCGGCTTCTTCTTCAGGTGAAATAACGCGCTCGTAAATAGCCGTTGGATTGCCGTTTTGTTTTTCTAACGCTTCTTTCAAAGCGGTTTGATTAAATTCGGGTAATTCATTGTTATTGGCTTTTTCAATCAACGCGATTGCGCTCGATAAACGTTGGTCTAACGTGGTTTCTTCGCCTTCCAAATCAGGATGCGATTCGACATAAAGTACGTTATCGAGCCAACCTACTTTTATCGGTTGTTTCACAATATAAACGGGCGTTCCTTCACTGACCAAATGATAGAGTTGGTCAATATCTTCAGGATACATTCGTACGCAACCGTGCGTAATTTGCATTCCAATACCAAAAATTTTATCAATATCAGTGCCGTGAATTCGATAATCACCAGGCAAATTCAAATACAGCGCGTAAGCTCCGAGCGGATTATGAATGCCCGCCGGCACAACTTCTGGCAATGGATCGCCATTTGCCGCGTGTTCACGACGAATCGATTCCGGTGGTCGCCAAACGGGATCTTTTACTTTCTTTTGAACACTTGTTTTTCCAAGCGGTGTTTTCCAATCTTGTCGCCCAACTCCGTGCGCGAAAGAATACACTTTCGAGCCATTTTCAGGATAAAAATACATACGATATTCAGCAATGTTCAACGTAATGCCATCGTGCGGCGAATCAGGCAAAATGCGCTTATTTGGCAGCGTAATAACTTGATCTTTTTTAATTAACCAGCGATCTAACTCTTGATTCAAGCGGATAATTTCAACTTGCCCCAACGAAAAACGTCTTGCTACGTCGAGCAAGGTTTCGTTTTGGTCAGCGCGTGTCACGGCAATTTCATTGGGATACTCGGATACCACCGTTTCGTGTTTAGTGGCTGGCAAATTATAAACAGTCGCAAAGCTGGATTGATTCAAAAAAACTAAGGCTAAAAAACTAACAAGAACGCGGATTTTCATTAAAATAAAAACTCAATAAACAAAGGGATAATTAAAAAACTTAGAGCATTTTAGCAATAAAAACAGGTCGCGTCTTAACTTTAAACGGCGTAATTTCGTGAAATTAAAACGACAAAAAATCCAAACCATGTAAACCGATGCTTAATAATACTGACGGTGACGGCGTTGCCCAATACAAAAAAATCGTCAATAAGGACATTAACGCTGACGACGGAATATTTTTATAATTGAACAATTTTAATGCTGTGCCGAAGGATTTTTTCATGCGGCGATTCGACAAATCCACGCTGTACATTTCATCCAATAACAAATGCACCAAAAACCCAAATCCCAGAAAAAATCCGTTTAACCACGCATAATTTGCCGTTTGTTTAAACGCATAATCGCTTATGCAAACCATCAATAAGGCAAAAAATATCAACGCCAAAACAGAATGGAAAATGCCGCGATGCACAGTAAATCGTTTAATTGAGGCTAATACTAAATAGCGCGTGAGCCAATAAATTCCACCCGCCAACAACAACGCTTGATATGCAGCGACGTAACTTTTTAACGCTGATAAAACCGCCGTTGCCGACAATAATGCCAACACGTTAAACAATAATCGCACCGGTTTGGAATTCACCGCATCGACATCTGGCAACATTCCCCCCACAATTCCGAGAAAAATTAACCACGGCGCGTGCGAGAAATCCAGCACGTTTAAATTTACGCCCAACACCGCAACGACACTGCTGCTGCTTGCGGCAACGGAAAGGTGCATATTGAAATTTGCCATTTAAATCGCGATTTTTGGCGTGCTATAACGCAACGCCATCCACATGAAAAATTGCGTTCCCAAAATTAAATTCGCCATCAATAAATGAATCGGTTGCGCGACAGGCGGCATTCCCAAACGGTCTAAACTCACGCCCGCTAAAATCGCCGTCACAATCAACCCAAATAGCAAAAATCCAGCGCGAACTAACGGGTGATTTTTCGCCACATTTTTCCGAAGTTGCCACACCAGCCAAGCGTTGGTAAATAAAATCAGCGACGAAAACGACCGATGTACATAAAAAATAATCGGAAAATCGTCACGCCAAAATTGCCGATCAACCGAAACAAGGTCATGCGAAATAAAATCCACCGCTTGACGCACCTGTGTTCCCATCGCGATTTGCACCAACGTCATTCCGATGACAATCAGCAAAACTGTTTTAAATTTTGGCGGCAAATTGATTAAATCAATCGGCGCAAATGAATCACGTTGCGAGCGCGTAATCGTGTAAATCAACAGCGCGACAATGATGAGCGCGACAATCATGTGAATCGTGATTTTAAGCGGATTTAAATTGCTGGAAACTACCGTTGAACCGAGCCAGCCTTGAAAACCCACCAATAAAAACGCCGTTATCGCCAAATAAAAAACAGGTTTATCCGTTTTCAAATAAATCCGCGACGACCATGCCGTCAAGAAAATCAAAAAACCAATCGTCATTCCAACCAGCCGATTAGCGTATTCCGTCCACGTTTTAATCGGATTAAATTGCGTATTTTCATAACCTCGTTGCGCGTAAATTTCGTGATAATTCGCGGGCAATTGCGCTTCCGAAGTTGGGGGAATCCATTGCCCAAAACAAGTGGGCCAATCTGGACAACCCATTCCCGCGCCCGAAGCTCTCACAATGCCGCCCGCTAAAATTACCAGATAAACCGCGCAAATCGTCAACATTCCTAATCGCCGAAAACGCAAGGCTGCCGCGTCGTTCATAAAATACTCACGAGAGTTAAAATATCTTGCGTTGGCAGATTCAATCGCAACGCCGAATTTTGCGCTTCGACGTGCAACACACATTGAACCAATCCATTTTGTGCGACTAAAACATTGCCAACCGTTGCGCCATTTTCGTCAAAAATTGAACAATTTGGCGCAATTTCCAATTTTGTTTTGCAATGTGCCGCAAATAAACGCCGTTTCACTTCGCCCAAATAATGCGTCCGCGCTACAATTTCCTGTCCCGTGTAACAACCTTTCGTGAAGCCGATTCCGCCCAATGTGTCTAAATTCAACCATTGCGGAATAAATTGTTCGCTGGTTTCAGGGCAAAGCCACGGCATATTTTCAGGCAAATCAAACGTGGGTAAATCAGTTTCAGTCATTTCAACTTTGGCGCGTAATTTATGACGTTGCAAACACTCTTGAATCGTGGGCAAAAGTGATTTCGGCAACACCAACAAAAAACCATTTTCAGATTTAAGCAAAATAAACGTTGAAATAACGCGCCCTTTGGGATTACAAAACGCGCCACAACCCGTTTTATTTTCGTTAATTTCGTTTACATCGCACGTCGTCTGACCTTGTAAAAACGCGGCGGCATCGTCACCGATTACAGCTAACACACTTAAATTGTTTAACATTCACGTTTCTCCAACGTTAAAAACTGGTAAGTAAAATCAACATTTTCATCGTCCGTCACGCGCTCACACGCTATTTCATTCCAATCATTAAAATCAATCTCAGGAAAAAAGGTGTCACCTTCAAATTCGGCTTGAATGTCGGTTAAATAAAGTCGCTCCGCCAACGGCAACGCCATTTCATAAAGTGTCGAGCCACCGATAATAAATAATTCTTCGCTCACATTTTGCGCGGCATTTAACGCCGTTTCAAGCGAATTAAAAACTAAACACCCTTCGGGCTGATAATCCAAATTATGACTTAAAATCATATTGGTGCGCCCAATTAACGGTTTGCCAATCGATTCAAACGTTTTGCGCCCCATTAAAATCGGCGCGTTCATCGTAATGGCGCGAAAACGTTTTAAATCAGCGGATAAATGCCACGGCATTTTGTTATTACGTCCGATAACGCGGTTTGCCGACATGGCGACAATAAGTGATATTTTCAATTTGATACAACGCTTGTTATGCTTTAAGAATGGCTAATTTTAATGCAAAAAAGGTAATGATAATGAAAAAAATTCTAGTGATATTGACGGGCGGCACGATTGGTTCAAGCATTCATAATGGCGCAATTAACACCGACGAAAACACGTCTTTTCTGTTATTAACGCAATTTAAACAACGCTATCCGAATGCTGATGTGACGTTTACGACGTTGCAACCGTATCAAATTCTGAGCGAAAATCTTTCCCCGAAAGTGTGGACAACGTTAATTACTACGATTGAAAACGCGACTCCAGAAAACTACGACGGTATTATTGTCACGCATGGAACAGACACGTTAGCGTACACGTCGGCGGCATTAGCGTTTTATTTTCACGCGCTGAACGTGCCGATTTTTCTCGTTTCAAGCCAATTTCCATTGAGCAATATAAACGCGAATGGCTTGGATAATTTTAGTTTTGCGATTGAAAAAATGACGACTGAAAATTTAACCGGTGTTTTTGTGCCTTATCGAAATCCGTCGGAAGAATTTGTGACATTACATTCTGCGGCACGATTGACGTGTTCACCGCAATTGAGCAGTAATTTTTTTAGCGTGGAAAATGTGAATTTAGTTCCGAAAACCCTTTTTAACGCTGCTCTCAAACCCCAATTTTCAGAACGAATTTTAATGATTAAACCGTATCCTGCATTGAATTACGATTATTTTGATTTAACAAATGTTGATGCCGTTTTACACGATTTGTATCATTCTGGCACGGCTTGTACGACACTGGAATGGGGCAAAAATCGTTCATTATTAACGTTTATAACACGCTGTCAAATGCACAATGTGGCGATTTATCTTGCGCCTATTTTTAAATCAAATGACGCTTATCAATCAACACTGGAATTAGTAAATAGTGGCGCGACGATGCTTTGGAATATGACAATTGAAGCATCTTATGTGAAATTATCATTAGCTTATGGTAACTTTATGGATGAAACAAAGGTTGTTTCATTCATGCAGCAAAATTTGGCAAGAGAACACATTTAACCCAACTTTGAAAGCTGAAAATTAAATTGTCAAAATTACGCCGCGCTAATTTCAACAACTAGCACGGCGGAATATTTTAAAGATTTTTTAAAACAGACTTATTTGTGCGCTGCGTCGTAAATTTCTCTCATTTCTTTTACATAAACTAATGCCGCTTTAATCGCAACGCTAGCTTCTGACATGTTATCTTGAGTTGCTGCCTCACGAGCTGCACTCAATTTATCGTTCAATTTTTGACGTAAACGTTCCGTTTGTTCATAACGGAATTCTTTTTGTAACTGACGCGCTTCAGAAACCGCAGTCATGAACGCTGCTTTGTCCCCTTTGTCAGCAATCGCAATAGCTTCTTCGATTTTTGCAGCCGTATTAGTTGCTGCTAATTTTACTTCAGCATTTTTGTCTTTGTGTTCTTCAGCTGCAAACGCAGGAGCAGAAA
Organism: uncultured Pseudomonadota bacterium; assembly: GCA_903889445.1. GTDB lineage: Bacteria > Pseudomonadota > Gammaproteobacteria > Methylococcales > Methylomonadaceae > UBA10906. The sequence continues at coordinate 11,940 of CAISXF010000064.1, read as the reverse complement.
CTGCTGCAAATGCAGCAAGAATAGCGGTTGATAAAACGATTTTTTTAAAAATGTTCATTGGATTCCTTTAAATGTGAAAAGACGTGGGTTTTTCTTTAACCTACTTTTAAACTAGGTTAAGGAAACTCGCATTATACGCAACCACCACAGAAAAAAAAGCGTTGTTTCAAGGTTTATCTACGTTATCGACAATTGGAGAAACTAAAAAAGCCGCGTAGAATGCCCATAATTCAAAACTGTAACGGAGCTATCTCATTTTGTTATGCCATTAAAAACGACCTTTATAAAACGATTATTATTACCTGCGGCTCTATTGCTGCTTGCGATAGCGTGGTTTTGTGGGCGTTTAACTGATATAACAATGGTCGATTTGACCAGCGGTTTTTCACACCCACTAGATGGCTGGGATCATCTTGTTACCATGTTGGCTGTTGGCATTTGGGCAGCGCAATTACGCGGTAAGGCGATTTGGTTATTACCATTGACCTTTGTCAGCGTCATGAGTTTAGGCGGTATTTCTGGCGCGGCAAAATATTTAGTCGTACCAAGCGCGGAAATTTTAATCGTTTTATCCGGTTTAGTTTTTAGCGTGTTAATTATTCGTAAAATCCGTTTCGACACCAAAATTAACGTGTTAATCGTGGCATTTTTTGCTTTTTTTCATGGTTACGCTCACGGACAAGAAATTTCAGCATCGGCCAGCTTAATTTCTTACACGCTAGGGTTTATGGTTGCCACGCTGCTATTACACGGCGCGGGAATTTTAGTGGCGAAAGTCATTTTACTTTCCATTACATTTTTTATTGCACAAGCATTAAATGTCACTGTTCCAACGGAATCAACAGGGATTGTTACGGCAACTTATTCACAAATTGAACTAAGCGATATTCAACAAATCGAAACAAAATCGATTGAAAAACCTCCGATGATAAATTTGCTGCAATGGCTAAATTTATCGTCGCAACTCGAACCAATTTTGCATTTGTTAACGCTAATCAAAACGTATTTCGCTTCGTGCGCTTTGTTGTTTGTTTTTACTATTTCGCAATTCATTTGCTACGTTTTTTACCCAAAAAAACGACGTGATTCCGCATCATTCCTCGCTTGTTATTTTAAAAATTCGCTTTATCTCTCAATATGTTCCGTGTTTCAACTTTCCAAATTTAATCTACTCAATCCACTATTTTTAGGTGGTTATTTTCGTGCGCCCAAAATCCCTAAAATAATTTTATGACAGCAATAACTATGACATCTTCAAGCGATTTTGTTTTTGCCTCTCGAAACAATAAATGTAAAAAACCACGTCGAATCGCAACAATTTTATTCATATTCGTTGTTGCTTTACATGGTGTATTAGCGTTTCATTTACTATCTTCGTCAAAAGATACACCTAAAAAATCGCCCGTAATTATGGAAGTGGCGATGATTGTTTTGCCGAAACCTGAACCACCCAAACCGATAATTAAAGAGCCGCCGCCTGCGCCGCAGATTGTCAAACCTGTGGTAAAAAAAGAAATTGCGAAACCAAAACCGATTGTAAAACCTGTGCCTGTGAAACACATCACACCACCCAAACCCGTTTTACAACCAAAAATGTTAACGACCGCTTCCGAAACAGCCGAGGTCAGTATTCCAAAATTTGAAGCCGCACCCACTTTCACACCTGCTGCACCTGTTCAAATTGCCAAAGCGGTGAGCAAACCAGTTGAAACCACTTCAACAACGAGCGTTGAAAGTTCGGCAAGTTCAGGCGGAACATGTGAAAACTGCGACAGCATCGAAAAACGTTTGCAACGCCGCTACGCACGGCGCAATTTTTCGGGTTCAGTTTCGTTTATGTTCACTATTGGCGAAGATGGAAAAGTGCAAAACGCCACCGTTAAAAATGCTGAACCTGCTGAAATGTTTGATGATGACGTACTTTCTGAAATCAAAGAAAGCCTAATGGAAATGGAATTCGAGCCAAAAATAGTGAATGGCAAAGCTGTAAGTTTCAAAGGCAATAAAACAATTAAATTTCAATCACCTAAATAAATTTAGAAATCAAAAATAAGGAACAAAAATGACGGATTCAATTACCCATTACGTTATCGACGTGACGTTTTACACGTTGATGATTTTTTCAGTGCTGACGTGGACGATGATTTTTTACAAAATTTGGCAATTCATGTCGAATAATCGTCAAAACAACGTGTTTAACGAAGCGTTTTGGAACACACGCAATTTAGAACACGCGAAACAATTGCCAGATGAAATTTTCAAAGGCACGCAGTCACATTTAGCGTATGAAGGCTTATTTTGGCTGGACGAATATCAACGTTTGCGTGGCAAAAGTTTCAAATATGCAGGCAATCCGAATGAATTACTCGAACACGCTTTGCGCGGACAACTCCAAAAAGAACAACACACGCTTGAAAGCGGTTTGACTTTGTTGGCAAGTATTGGCAGCACCGCGCCGTTTGTGGGTTTGTTTGGGACGGTGATGGGAATTATGCACGCGATGCACGATATTACGGCGAGCGGTTCGACGAGTTTAGACGTTGTCGCAGGACCTATCGGTGACGCACTGGTTGCAACGGCAATCGGTATCGCGGTCGCCGTTCCTGCGGTGCTTGCGTACAACTTCTTTTTACGTCGGGTCAAATTACAACGGATGCAACTTGAAAGTTTTGTCGCGCATTTCTTGCTTGTCGCTGATTTGTCAAAGGATTAGGAGGTTTTATGGCATTCAAACCCCAAGCCGAAGAAGAAAGCGCGATGAGTGAAATCAACGTCACTCCACTTGTGGATGTGATGTTGGTGTTAGTGATTATTTTGCTCGTGACTGCGCCACTGTTGACGCAATCAGTGCAAGTGAAATTACCCAAAACCACCCAAACCATTGCTGACACGCAAGCCCAACCCTTGCAACTCGGTATCGATGCACAAGGTGCCATTACGCTAAACAAAAATCCGATTTCTGATTTAGCAACGTTAGAAGCTGCGTTGAAATCTGAATTTGCGAAAGACCCAGAAGTTAATGTTAGTTTCTATGGTGATGAAGCAGTGACTTACGGAAAAGTGTTGAAAGTAATAGCGACGATTAGTCATGCTGGAATTTCTAAAATTGGCTTTGAGAGTATTGAGCAATGAAGTTAATTTCCCTTTTATTTTTACTTTTTTATACTCAATTTAGTTTTGCACACGATCCAGGTTTGAGTTCAGCCGAAGTCGTTTTAAACGACAAAGGCGTTGATATTTCGATTACTTTTGCCCTGCAAGATACAGAATCTTTCGCGCCAATGGATAAAGATGGCGATGCAGAAGTTACAGCTTCCGAACGCGAAGCGGCAAAACCCGAAGTGGCGGCGTTGATTGCGAAAGAATTGGAACTCACGCTAAACAATCAAAACGTGAAACCGTTTGAAATTGCCAACGTGACCTTTGACGCGCAAAACAACGCGCATCTGTTATTTCATTACCAACCCGCCGCGTCGAGTTTAAAAATGCAGCTGTTGTTTTTAAATAAATTGCCTGATGGTCACAAACAAGTCGTCACGATTAAAGACGCAATGGGCAAAAATCTCAGCGAAAAAATGCTTACGCAACAAGATAACGTCATCGAATTAAATTTAGCGGATGGCGAAATCTCGTCGATGTTCAAAGATTTTTTCGTTTTAGGCGTTGAGCATATTTTAACGGGTTACGACCATTTGTTATTTTTGTTTGCGTTGTTAATTGTCACGCACCGATTTTGGTCTGCATTCGAAATTATCACGTTTTTCACTATTGCCCATTCGATTACGCTCGCACTCGCAGGTATGAATTTGGTCACGATTCCCAGCACGATTGTTGAACCGTTAATTGCCGCGTCGATTGTTTATGTTGGCGCAGAAAATCTGATTCGCAAAGAACCGAAAGGCAGAAAATATCTGACCTTTGCATTTGGGTTAATTCACGGTTTTGGCTTTGCGGCGGTGTTGCAAGAAATGAATATCACCAGCATCGAATCAGGAATTTTAGTGCCGCTATTTTCGTTCAATTTGGGCGTTGAAACGGGACAGTTAATTGTTACGACAATTTCATTGCCAATTATTTGGTGGCTGCACACCAAACCAGTGATTGAAAAATACTTCGTTCCTGTTTCGTCAGTATTTGTGTGTTTAGCAGGCGGTTATTGGTTAATCGAACGGACTATTCTGTAAAAAAATAATAAAAATAAATGAGCGAATCATGAAAAAAAACCACCCTTTTAAATTCACGCTGTTGTTACTGGCAATTTTGGCAAATTTTTCGGTTCACGCGCACGCCGAATATACCGAACCTGAAACAGCTAAAAAAACACAAAAAGAAAAAGCCGATAAAGCGGTTGAACTCGATGAAATGGTTATTAAAACAACAGCCGAAGGTCGGGCTGAATCATTGGTTGGCATCGCTGGCAGTGCATCACAAGGCAGCATTGGACAAGAAGAATTAAAATATCGCCCCGTCACACGTCCCAGCGAAATTTTAGAAACCGTTCCAGGTTTAATTTCAAGTCAACACAGTGGCGAAGGCAAAGCAAGTCAGTATTATTTACGCAGTTTTAATTTAGATCACGGCACCGATTTTTTAACGCAAGTTGACGGTGTACCAGTGAATTTAGGTTCGCATTCGCACGGTCAAGGTTGGATGGATACCAATTTTTTAATTCCCGAAATGATTAAAACGATGGATTATCAAAAAGGAAATTATTATGCTGAAAATGGCGATTTTTCGAGTGCGGGAGCAGCGAATATCCATTATTTTAGTGATTTGCCCGAACACACTGTTAAATTCACAGGCGGCAGTTTTGATTATTACCGTGGTTTAGTCATGGGTTCACAAAAAATTGGCGATGGTAATTTAGCGTATGCAGGCGAAACCGTTCACAACGGCGGCCCGTGGACGGTGAGCAACGAGTATTTGAAATTTAACGGCGTTTTAAAATACAGCGAAGAACACGGAAATCACGGTTGGAGCGTCACGGGAATGGCAATGGCGGCGGATTGGAATTCAACGGACCAAATTCCAAAACGTGCGGTGGCTGATGGTTCAATTGGGCGTTTTGGTAACGTTGACCCAACTGACGGCGGACGCAGTGACCGTTACAGCGTGACTGGTGAATGGCATCGTCAGGACAAAAACAGCAAAACGCAAATCATGGCGTATGGTTTATATACGTCTCTCGATTTATATTCTAACTTCACTTATTTCATGGATGATCCGATTAACGGCGACCAATTTGGACAACCTGATGAGCGATTTGTCACGGGTTCAAAAGCAACACACACGATTTTTCATAAATTAGGGCAATTTGATTCTGAAAGTACGTTCGGCTTGCAATTTCGTAACGACAATATCAATAACGCTTTGTTGAAAACGAAAGCGCAACAAATTCTCGATACAACACGAAAAGATAACGTTTGGGTAAGCAGTTTAAGTCCGTATTTCGACAACAAAACGACGTGGACAGATTGGTTACGAACTGATGTGGGATTACGTTTTGATGGTTATCGTTTTAATGTTTCTAAAAGTAATCAAGCGGCAAATGAAGGCACGGTCTACGATGGCTTGGTCAGTCCAAAAGCAGGTATCGTATTTGGGCCGTGGGCAGAAACCGAATTTTATTTAAACGGGGGTTTAGGTTTTCACAGTAATGACGGGCGCGGCGTGAATACAAAAGTTGATCCAAAATCAGGTGAAAAAGTAGATCCCGCTGTGCCTTTATCGCGCACTTACGGGGCGGAAGTCGGAATGCGTAGCAACTGGATTAAAGGCTTAAATAGTACGCTGGCGATTTGGTGGCTCGATATTGATTCGGAATTATTATTTGTGGGTGATGCAGGAACAACAGAAGCTAGTCATCCAAGTCGTCGTTACGGGATTGAATCGGCAAACTATTATTCACCAACTAATTGGCTCACATTTGATGCAGATTTAAGTTTTTCAAAAGCACGTTTTCAAGGTCATCCAGCAGAAGGGAGTTATATTCCAGGCTCGGTTGAAACGGTGATTGCGTCGGGGGCAACATTTCACGATGTATTGGGTGGATTTTACGGTGGCCCGCGATTACGTTATTTTGGTCCTCGCGCGTTGATTGAAGATAACAGCGTCCGCTCAAAAGAAACGGTAATGCTTTCTGCGATGATGGGTTATGAATTTAATAAACATTGGAAGTTGCAAGCCGAAGTGTTCAATTTATTGGGCAGAAAAGACAGCGGTATTGATTATTACTATGACTCTTGTTTGAAAACAGATACGAGTTGCCCTGATGGTGGAAATCCAGATATTCATTTTCATCCTGTTGAACCGTTGAGTTTTAGAATGACGTTATCGACCAGTTTTTAAGTAACTATAGAAGTTACGCATTTTGCGCGGCTTGGTTTTTGGCGCGTGCAAGCAACGGCTCTAAAATTGGGTCGATAGTATTGAGGTCTTTGGGCTGTAGATAAACATGATTTTGAAGGTGCGAAAAAAGTTGAGAATGACGCATAAGTTAATACGCGCCACCTGGTAACTCTAGTGATTTAGCGTTTTAGAGCCAATGCTATTTCGCCAAATAAGTGTAGGAATTCAAACCCGCCAACAACTCGCTTTCATAACTTTGTTTTTCTGTGTCGATTAAATCGCTGGCGGCTAATTTTTCCCGATACGCTTGCATCAATTCGTTGCTGCTAATGTGAACGTAATCCAGCAATTCCGACACGTCTTCGCCTTCTTGTAAATCTTCAAAATGGTAGCCGTTTTCGTCGAGTTTGATGTTAATCGAATGAGTGTCACCAAACAAATTGTGCATATCGCCCAAAATTTCTTGATACGCACCCAACATGAAAAAGCCAATCAAATACGGTTCATCTGCATCAATTTCATGAATCGGCAACGTGTGTTCTAAATTTTGCCCATCAATATAACAATCAATGCGCCCGTCCGAATCACAGGTTAAATCTTGAATCACGGCGCGACGAGTGGGCGTTTCATTCAAGCGGTGAATCGGCATAATCGGAAACACTTGATCGATTCCCCACACGTCGGGCAACGATTGAAACAGCGAAAAATTGCAGAAAATTTTGTCGGCGAGTTTTTCGTTGAGTTCATCCAAAATCGCTTCTTCACTTTGATTTTGTGGATTCAATTGCGTTTGGATTTGCTGACACAACAATGAATACACGTTTTCTACTTTCGCTAAATCTGTCAACGAACATTGATCTTGGGCAAATTGCGTGCGAGCTTGCGCCAAATTAAAATGCGCGTCGTGATAGGCTTCGACAGGATTGTGAATTTCAGGTAAGTTTTGCAATTCAGGTTCGTTGCGATAAATCGATTCAATGTCGGTCACGTTGGTAATCAATACGGCGTGATGTGCGGTCAAAGCGCGTCCCGATTCGGTAATAATATCGGGTTGCGGCACATTTTTTTCGGCACACACTTCAGCAAAACCGCGCACAATGTTGTACGCATATTCGTTCAAACTGTAATTGATGGACGATTCACGGCGCGATTTACTGCCGTCATAATCCACACCCAGCCCGCCACCGGCATCGACAATTTGAATCGCCGCGCCCAAACGATGCAATTCAACGTAAAACTGCCCAGCTTCCTTGAGCGCGACTTTAATGTCGTGAATGTTGGCGATTTGTGAACCCATGTGAAAGTGCATCAATTTTAACGCACTCAATAAATCCGCTTGTTTCAGGCGTTCAACGAGCTGCAACAATTCATGCGCGTGCAAGCCAAATTTTGATTTTTCGCCACCGCTATTTTGCCATTTCCCCGCGCTGATACTCGACAACCGCACACGCACGCCCATTTGTGGAATCACGTTGAGTTTCGCCGCTTCATCAATAATCAATTCGAGTTCGAGCGGTTTTTCAATCACTAAATTAACGTTCAAACCCATTTTCAAACCAATCAGCGCGAGGCGAATATAAGCGCGGTCTTTGTAACCGTTGCAAATAATCACGCCATTTTTGGATTTCGACAACGCCATAATCGCTAATAATTCGGGCTTACTTCCCGCTTCCAAACCGATATTATCCGCCGCTAAAATGCCTTCAACCACTTTGCGTTGTTGATTCACTTTAATAGGATAAACAGGCGTGTAACTACCTTGATAATTGAAAACGGCGCGGGCATTTTGAAATGCGTCATCCAAACGAGTGGCGCGATCTTTCAAAATATCGATAAATCGCACCAACACTGGCAACGATAAATTTTTATCGTTCAGCGATTGCGCGACTTCGTACAAATCAATTTCAATCGTTTTGTTGGCGCAGGGTTTAACGCACACATTTCCGTTTTGATTGATTGAAAAATACCCATCGCCCCATGAATCAATGGCGTACGTTTGAGCGGATTGTGTGAGTGTTGCATTGGTCATTTTTAGGTTTCCTATGATTTTTTTTCTAATTATTTGAGAATATCTTTAATAACGTGTTTCACGCTGAGTTCTAACATAACACAACATTAAAGAATTTTTGACGACAGTCGATAAAAAAGCTATTGTTGTAAAAGTGAAACATAAATTACGATTTAACAACAGCCGCCTTATTTTGTTGTTGAGTAACAAAATATCACTGAAAAGTCATTAAACTGTCATTTAATTTTTTTATCCTACGCAAAATTTTTTAAATCTACTTAGAGAAAATTCATGAAATTATCCAAGTTGTCCTTCGCGGTTGCTGCCGCATTAACCGCAAGCGTTACGACATCCGCTTTCGCTATGGATTTGTATGTCGATACGAAAACCAAACAAATCTACACCGAATCTGGTGTCGGCAGACAAAAATTAGGTTCGTTTGAACAAGTTCGAGAAGGTATTCCTGTTAAAAACGGCGGCGAAGTTTCTGAATTACGCAGTAAATTAGAATTACAAGACAACCAAATTAAAGCCTTAGAAGAACACGCCAAAGCCTCTGAAGAAGAAGGAATGGTCGAAATCAAAAAAGACGGCGGCATCGAATTCAAAAGTCGTGACGGTAATTTCAAAATGGCAGTCAACGGACGGTTACAAGTTGATTCGCAAATGAACGTCAATCAAGATTTGCCTAACACAACAGGTAATTATGTTGGTGCAGGCGGCGCAGCAGCTACGATGCCAGCGACATTAAACAACGGTGCAGCTCTTCGTCGCGCTCGAATTGGTGTTGAAGGAACTTTCTTCAAAAATACCGATTATAAATTTGAATACGATTTCACTCGCGGTAATGGTTTGAATGCGGGTGGTATTACCGACGCTTATATTCGTCAGAATTTCTCTAAACCGTTTTCGATTAAATTCGGTGCGTTTAAAGAACCATTCAGCATGGAAGAAGCAACCAGCAACCGTTACACCACGTTTATCGAACGTAACATGGCGACCAATACGTTTGTTGATAACTTAAATACTTACAAAGTAGGTGTTGGAGCTAACTACGCGGAAGAACGCTGGCAAGCGGCTACCTCTTTTCAAACGGAAGGAGCTGGTGGTTATAACAACGCTTATGGTTCAAATAACAAATTTGACTCAGCAACATCAGGCAGCGCAATCGGTTCTAACGGTGGTGTAAACCGTAGCGGCGGCGGTGGTGATACAAGTTGGGAAGTGAATGCGCGTGTTACGGGTATGCCGTGGATGGAAAGTAAGACTAAATTCTTACACATTGGCGCATCTGGATCGTACATTGACATCAACAACAATTACAGATCAGATGGTTCGTTTAGTAATGGTGGTGTGATTTTTGCGAACGGTTTAGCTAGTAACGTAGATCGTGGAGCTATATTAGGCACAGGAAACTTAACTTCTGGCACAAAAGGAACTGCTGCATATCGTCAAGCTGACCACCTTACACGTTTCGGTGCAGAATCGGCGTTGGTTTATGGGCCTTTCTCAACACAAGGCGAATATATCCAAACAGACGTTTCAGGTGCTGGCTATCATGACGAATCTTTAAGCGGTTATTACACTTATGCCACCTACTTCTTAACGGGTGAATCGCGTGCTTACAAAGCCACAACAGGCGCATGGGATCGCATCAAACCAACTCGCAACTTTGATATGAAAGGCGGCTGGGGTGCATGGGAATTGGCAACAGGTTACGATTCAATGAATTTGAATGATGGCGTAATTAAAGGGGGTCGTGCATCGACTGCGAAGTTGGGTGTGAACTGGTATCCAAACCCACACGTTCGCGTCATGACCAACTATGTTCATGCGTTAGATATTAACACTGGCGCACCGACTAGCACTGGCAACAAATCGTTCAATAATGCCGATTTGGATATGATTGAAACTCGTGTTCAGCTTGATTGGTAAGCTCAAAAGTTAAGTTTCATTAGCTTAAATTGCCTCGCTGATTAAATCCGCGGGGCTTTTTTTTTGCCTTTTACCAAAATTCCTTGCTGGATCAACATGTATTGACCGCCAAATAAATTTTAAAAACTAAAACTGAAACTGACCCAACAAGTGTTGAACAGCCGCCAACTTTTCGTTGAAAAATTGTGCTGCTGGATGCTGATTTAAATTCGTATAGCCTTTCAACAAATTCAATTCTGTCGCGTCAACATCGCCATAAAATCCCATATTCCAATTTGGAAAATCACGCTTAGGTTTAAATTCTTGAAACAGCGTGACGATGCTATCGTGACGTGAATCTTTACAAATGTGTTCATGAAACAACGTGTTGAGCGTCGAAAAATTGCCTTCTAACATCTGCAAAAAATAACCGTCTTGATAAATGAGAACACCGGTAGTACCCGCCTTTTCATTTTCTAGGCGAGCTAATTTTAAAATATCAATCAAATCGGTTTCTGAAAAGTTACCAGTCGCTCGACTGGCGTACACCAAACAAAAAATGGGTTCTGATTCATTGACATAACGCTTTTCGGGTTCAATCGCGCTCAAAAACGAAACGATTTCTTCAAAAGGAGCGGGACGTTTTAAGAAAGCAACATTACCGGCAGGCAAATCTGCTTTCGTGCGTAGTTTGTCATTCGCGTCTGCGTAAATTAACACCGGAAATTTCGGTTCAATCTTTAACAACTCTCGTGTTAATTCCAAACCGGTCATTTTCGGCATGATTTGATTGGTAATCATCACATCGAAATTTTCAGGATGCCGTTTAAATTCCAACAACGCATCCGAAGCATTATTAAAAATCGTCGGCGTGTGGTCCGACTTAATCAATCTTTGTTCTAAAAACTTAGTCACGCTGGTTTCGTTATCAACCACTAAAACGTTTAAGCTGTATTTGAAACCAGCCGCTTGCGTTGCGACGATTTTTGTCGAAATTTTACAATCGTCAGGGTGTGCGACGGGAAACAATAAGTGAAATTCCGTGCCGTGTTTTTCACTGTCCAACGAGGATTTCACGACAATATGCCCGCCGACTTTGTGGACGATTTCTGTCACCATCGACAAGCCTAAACCAGTTCCTTTGCTAATCCCTTTTGTGGTGAAAAAAGGCTTAAAAATACGTTCAATTTGTTTGTCATTGATGCCCATTCCATTGTCGGATACCAAAACTCGAGCAAATTGTCCGCTGATTTTTTCTAAACAAGCGTTGCACTTGTGGTCGTCAATCTCGACTAAATCGGACGAAATCGTGATTTCGCCGTGCGTTCCGATAGCATCTCGCGCATTGACCACCAAATTGATAATAATCTGATACAGCTCAAACGCTTCAATCAAAACATGTTGATTTGAACAAAGTGATTGGTTTATCGCAATGGTTCTGTCCACGGTGGAACGCAGTATTTTCAACGCTTCGCCCATAATAGCGGCAGTTTGAATCGCTTCCGGTTCGCTTTTGTTATCCTCTTGATGGCACTAAACAACCACCAGCTCAAGCTGGTGGGTTAGTGAGCTAAGAACTAAAAGTTCAGGATACACGTCGGCTAAACGACGTGTTGTTAAGGTTCAATATCAAAATTACTTCCCGTATCTGGTTCAAAGTGATGTGCGAG
>CAISXF010000063.1 GCA_903889445.1 uncultured Pseudomonadota bacterium | reverse complement strand
TACACTGACTGCTGCAATGTGCCAATGAGCATCTGTTGCGTTTTTAAGGTAAATTCATGCTGTTTCACAGAAAAAAACAACTTCCGAATTTCATTATTTTTTCCTGGACGTGACACCCTTTGCTCAGTCGCATCGATCAAAGCAAATTCATCTTCCAATTGTTCTGAAATCATTGCAGCAAAGTCGTCATCATTCACTTCCCAGAATTTATTGCAAAGTCGCTACGATACACTCAGTCTTTCTTATTGTGCATAAACTCTCATGTAACGTTTCGTCTACAAGCAATAAACGGTGTGATAAAATCCTCGACTGGCATGACCCTTCTTCTCCTCTTCTCCTGAGTATTAGTTGCTTTGGCAAAAAATAACTTTACAGGAAATCAGGTTATGCTTTCAATTCAACAAAAAGTCGAACATCGCGTAAATACTGTTAAAATAGCCACATTATCGCTCCAAATTATGATGCGTTAGCTATACAGTTAAACGAAATAGCCTATACGGGTTCAGAAGAGTCATGCAGAAGATTTGTAAATGCTGTTTTGTGGATTTTACGTAGTGGGGCGCAATGGTGGTTATTGCCGATGTCACTGGGAAAATGGAACAGCGTGTTCAAAATATTTTCGAGGGGGTGTTCGTATGATATTTGGGATGATTTACATAGAAGCTGTATCAGACTGCCCGATTTACAAAGTGTTTTTATGGATAGTACAGTCGTTCGCGCCCATGCTTGTGCGGCACAGGGGCGGCGGGAAGCACTGCTGCATCCGAATCACTTGGGCGTTCAAAAGGGGGATACAGCACAAAAATTCATGCCGTGACCGATGGATTTGGCTACCCGATTTATTTTACACTTACTGATGATCACGCGATGTTCGACTTTTTTTACCTGTTGATTTTAAGGCAACTCAACTGCGATAATAGATTGCTGAAAAACTGACATTCAATGTGCATAAGCAATTGACAAAAAAAGTCGAACATCGCGTTAAACATCCGTTATTGACATCAACCCCAGAGTCTCTCATGCCACGCACTATACAACCTAGATACTATTTGCCTTTTTTTGTTTTCATTTCACTTCTACCAGGTTGCCAATCAAGTTTTGGACCTCAATCCATTGATAATACTCGCGCCTCTTACAATCAAGCTATCGCAGACACGTCAAATCAACAGATGTTGTTGAATTTAGTGCGGTTAAAATACAAAGACGAAATGTTTTTTTTAAAAGTGGGTAGCGTAACGTCTACTTTCACTTATACCAGTAACATTGGCGTAGGTTCAACTTCCAATTTTGGCGCAAGTAGTTTTACATATTTGCCAAAAGATTCTGTTTCTCCATCTTTAGGTATAAGTTATTCGGATATTCCAACTATTTCTTATCAACCGTTACAAGGTGAAGATTTCTTTAAAAGTGTGTTGTCGCCGATTTCTTTAGATCGAATTTTAGTGTTGATTCAATCGGGGTGGAACATCGAACGAGTCTTTAGTTTGTGCGTTGAAAGAGTGAATGATTTGCATAATTCACCAAATTTGACTGATCGCTCTGAGAATAAAAAATTCAGTGCCATATTAAAGCTATTAAGAACATTGCAACTAAGCCACAGTATCGAAGTTGGACTCAGTCAAGACAATCTTCATTTAATAATGCTGTTCAAACCAACCGCTGATAATTGGTTGAATATAAATGAACTTCAGAGTCTTTTAGGCGTTAAGAATAACGAAATCACAAAAAATTTGTTTACGATCAGTTCGGATTTTTTAAACGTTTCCCCCAATCAAATTACTATTCAGACACGCGGCATAAACACCGTTATGCACTATCTCGCGCAGACTGTTGTCAGTCCAGAAGAACACATAAAAGCGGGATTGGTTGAAGATACCTTTTCTAATTCTGATGCCGATAATTTATTTCGAGTAAATGTCAGTGCAAGCCGTCCAACCGACGCATTTATTACGGTGCCTTATAACGGATATTGGTTTTATATTGCTGACAATGATTTACACTCTAAATCTGCTTTTATGTTGCTATCACAATTATTTGATTTGCAGTCAGGACAAACTGTTTACGCTGGTCCGACACTCACATTGCCCGTTCGTTAATTATTAAGCAGGTTTTTTTTTATGTATATCTCATTACGACCTTGGTTACTGGAAGATGTGACGACTTTAACGGCATACTTTAATAACCAGAATATCAAAAATAACCTGCGAGACTACATTCCGCACCCTTACTCTACAACGGATGCTGAAAAATTTATTGAAAGCCAAACCGACTTATTACCGACACAAAATTTTGCTGTTTTAAATGAACAAGAAATCGTCGGTGGTATTGGAATTATTCTTCAGGAAGATATTTATAAAATGAATGTTGAATTAGGTTATTGGATTGCTGAGAAATTTTGGGGAACGGGTATCGCAACCATCGCAGTAGAGCTGATGACACAATATGTTTTTGACAGTTTTACCATCAATCGTATCGTTGCCGAAGTGTTTGATTACAACAAAGCGAGTATGCGGGTATTGGAAAAAAATGGTTATTACTTAGAATCTGTCAGACGAAAAGGTATATTAAAAAATGATGTTTTAATCGATGACTTTATATGGATTAAAGCAAAATTCTAAAAATAAACTATTATCTTCATCTGAAATTTTCATTCTGAACAACAACGGACGATTCACTAATGTTCTTCAAACACGCTTTACCTTTTTTTATTTCGACTTTACTTTTGGCGGGTTGCCAATCAAGTTTTGGTCCCCAATCAATCAACAACACCCATGCTCCTTACAATCAAGCGATAGCGGATACTGCAAATCAGCAAATGCTATTAAATTTGGTACGCCTAAAATATCGGGATGAAATGTTTTTTTTAAAAGTGGGTAGCGTAACGTCTACATTCACGATGAAAAGTAACATCGGAGCAGATTTTGTAAAAAATTTAGGACTGGGTAGCTACAGTACCCTCGCAAAAGATTTAATCAGTCCCGCTTTGGGTATGAGTTATTCCGATATTCCAACTATTTCTTATTTGCCTTTGCAGGGTGAAGATTTCTTCAAAAGTGTGTTATCACCGATTTCTTTAGACACGCTTTTAGTTTTGATTCAATCGGGTTGGAATATCGATCGCGTTTTTAATTTGTGTGTGGAAAGAGTAAATGATTTATATAATTCGCCCAGTTCAGCATTTTCATCAACAACTAATCCTGAACATGACAAATTTAGTACGGTATCAAAACTGTTGAGATCGTTACAGCTTAGTCACAGTATTGAAGTTGGATTGAGTCAAGATAATCTTCATTTAATGATATTGTTTAGACCAACGCCAGAGAATCAATCGAGTATAGATGAGTTACAAAATCTTTTAGGTATTAAAGGTGGGGCAACAAATAACCTGTTTAGAATTAGTTCCGATTTTTTAGGTGTATCGCCGAATCAAATCACGATTAACACACGCGGTATAAGTAGCATTATGCACTATCTCGCTCAAACAGTTGTTAGTCCACACGAGCATATCAAAGCTGGATTAGTTGAACCTAATGTCAATTTAGGCAAAGAAACAGAGAAATTATTTCAAGTCAATGTAAGTGAATATCCACCTGATAATGCTTTTATTACTGTGCCTTATAGAGGATATTGGTTTTACATTGCGGCAAATGATTTACGGTCTAAATCTGTTTTTATGTTGCTATCACAGTTGTTTAATTTACAGTCTGGACAGATTAAGTACACCGGTCCAACGCTTACGTTACCTGTTCGTTAAGGATAGAATTAAAAATAATATCCCGATTTAAAAATGAAAATCGGGATGTTTAGTTTTGACCGTTTGCTAAATTTCGTATTTATCAAAGAGAGCCTTTTTTGTGTGTTAAGATTGGTTTTACACTGCAAACCAAAGATAGTTATTTTAATAGGAAATGCGAAAGAGGATTGGCTTTATCACCAATGCACTATCCCTCCCCGAAATTTAATAGATACGGGTTTTTCGCGCAAAAATTGAATGAATGCTAATAAAAAAACAGCAGAAAAACCTTTAGATAATTTTTTATCACTGTATGGCGATAGTCTAAAACGGTTAGCTTTAAATGACAGTGGTTTTGTATTTGATCCAATGAATGGACATAGTTTTACTGTGAATCCAAGTGGTTTAGAACTTCTTAAACTGATGCAAAAACAAAAAGATGTCGAACTAATCAAACATCAAATTCTGCGTGATTTCGATGTGTCAACTGAAATGTTGGAACGGGACGTTGTAGAATTCAGTGAACAATTGAAACGCTATTTAAAATAAGCAAGATTTGGTGATAAAAATGCTAGTAAGAGAAGTAAATCAGTTGAGTATTGCCGTCACGGGCATGAATGCACGCGCCGACAATCCAGGTCCTGGAATGGCGGTAGCGCGTTGCCTTCGAGAAATGGCAAATTTTCAAGGCAAAATTATTGGATTGGGGTATGACGTTTTAGATCCTGGATTATTTCAAACTGAGTTAACGGATGCTGGCTATTTATTGCCGTATCCTTCAGCGGGCGAACAGGAATTATTAGCTCGATTACAATATATTCAAGAAAAAGAAGGAATTGACATATTGATTCCTTGTTTGGATGCTGAAATTTTAAGCATGATTCATTTGCAAGACGAAATCGCAGCATTGGGTATCAAAATGCTGTTGCCGACAAAAGACCAATTGCAATTACGCAATAAAGATCGTTTACATGAATTCGTCAATGAAATTGGTGTGAAAACCCCAGAACAAACCGTTGTCACTAACAGTAGATTTTTTAACGATTGCACAAAAAAAGGCTGGTCGTACCCGTTAGTCGTAAAAGGGCAATTTTACGATGCAGGCATTGCCTATAATCCTGAGCAAGCTATCGCGTTATTTCACAAAATTGCGGCAGTGTGGGGAATGCCTATTTTGGTACAGAAGCTAATTGAAGGTGATGAGGTTAATTTAACAGGTTTAGGCGACGGCAAAGGAAATTTACTCGGCACCGTGATGATGCGTAAACGTGCTATCACCGATAAAGGCAAGGCGTGGGCAGGAATCACGGTTCACGATGGTGGATTGTTAAAAGAAGCAGAAAAATTAGTACAAGCTTTAAAGTGGCGCGGACCGTTAGAAGTTGAAATGATGCGTGATAATCAAGGCGATTACTATTTGATTGAAATAAATCCACGTTTTCCTGCTTGGATTTATTTGGCAAAAGCAAATGGCAGTAATTTACCTCGCGCATTGCTTGAAATGTTGCAACAGCAACCATTGAGTGAATTAGAAACGCCCAAAGTGGGAACTTTATTTATTCGTTATGCTCAAGACGTAATTGTGTCTTTAGCCGATTTTGAAGCAATGACCATGACTGGCGAACGCGCAAAACAGGATTAAAAAATGACTAAAAAATTATTAAAAACATGGCAAAAGCCCAGTATTACGCCACATCAATTAGGCACCTTGAATAAATTTGGTCGCCCTATTGGCACTGATTATGTAGATAAAATCGATGGCGTAGCGGTTGAAGATTTGCTGCGTGAATATGGCTCACCATTATTTGTGATTTCTGAAAAACGTCTGCGTGATAATGTGCGACAATTGAAACGGACATTTGAATCACGTTATCAGCCAGTCATTCATGCGTGGTCTTATAAAACGAATTATTTAAATGCCGTTTGTGCCACTTTACATCAAGAAGGCTCGTGGGCTGAAGTGGTATCGGCTTTTGAATATGAAAAAGCTCGCAGTTTAGGTGTTCCTGGATCACGAATTTTATTCAATGGTCCGCACAAACCTCGTGCGATTTTGGAACGTTGTGTTGCGGAAGGCGCACAGATTCATATCGACAATTTAGATGAGTTACATTTGTTAAATTCTGTTGCCAGAGAATTGGATAAAGTCACAGCGGTGACGTTACGTTTAAATCTCGAAACGGGATATACAGAAGAATGGAGTCGATTCGGTTTTAATTTGGAATCAGGTGCAGCATTAGATGCGGCAATTCAAATTAGCAATAGCTCACATTTAAAATTAAGTGGTTTACACAGCCATATCGGCACATTCATTCTTGATGCTCGAGCTTACCAAGTGCAAGTAGAGAAAATGATTGAGTTTATGGAATCAATTGAGCAACAAAATTATGCGGTGATTGAAAGTTTGGACATCGGCGGTGGTTTCGCGTCACAAAATGCCGTGCAAGGCTTGTATTTACCTGCTGAACAAGTTGTTCCACCGATGACACAATATGCTGACGCAATTTGTTCGACGTTGTTAAAAAAGACCGCCAATCGTGAAGCACAAGGCAAACCACGTTTAACCTTGATTTTAGAAAGCGGCAGAGCAGTTATTGATGATGCCGAAGTGTTAGTGAGTTCCGTTGTCGCAAGCAAACGTTTACCAGATGGTCGGGCTTCTTATGTTATGGATGCAGGTGTGAATTTGTTATTTACTGCTTTCTGGTATGACCATCGAGTTAGACCAACTCGCCCTTTACAAGGTGGTGCGGAAGAAACTGTGTTGTATGGTCCTTTGTGCATGAACATCGATATAATTCGGCAAAGTATTAGTATGCAGCCGTTATCTGTAGGCGATAGTTTAGTGATAAGTCCAGTCGGAGCTTATAACAATACTCAATGGATGCAATTCATTGAGTATCGTCCAAATGTCGTGATGGTTGATGAAAAAGAACAAGTGTCGGTTGTTCGTAGAAACGAAACATTAACGGATATAAATGAATTTGAATCTTTACCGGCTCATCTAAATGGTTCGTTTAAGTTTAGCGAATAGATAAATCAAAAGGTCAATGTTAAATGTACGCGATAACTAAGAAAAACATGGGTGACATGGTTACTGAATTCAAAAATATAACTAAGAGTATTTGTTCAAGCTATGCGGCAATTTTATTTACGGCAGATTCACGCATAGGATTGGTATTTTTATTAGTAACGTTTTGGTATCCCAATATCGGAACGGTTGGATTAGTTTCAGCTCTCATCGCCGTTGCCACGGAAAGATTATTCAAGTTTCGTAATTTAGGTGGTGACTTGCATATTTATAACAGCCTGTTGGTTGGTTTAGGATTAGGTGCGACTTACCAATTAAATGGGAATTTATTGTTATTAGTATTTTTAGCTTCAGTCAGCAGTGTTTTTTTTAGTGTCGTTTTAAGCGAGTGGCTTTGGCGCATCGAAAAGTTGCCCGCATTAAGTTTACCGTTTGTACTGATTGCATTTATTTGTACTTTTGCAGCACAAGGTTATGTAAAACTTAACTATTATGTGCATCCAGTGCCTAGTTATGAAGTATTTTTAAACGTCCCTATCGATTATTTTCTAACGGCATTAGGGGCAACGTTTATTACGCCCGTTCCGATGGCAGGATTGTTGTTATTTTTAGGCATTTTCATTACCTCGCGTTATCTTGCGTTATTAGCGGTATCCGGTTTTGTCGCTGGAAATACGGTTTATGGTTTACTTTCTGGTGTGTGGTATTCCGCATTTAGTGTTGGTATTGGATTCAATTTTATTTTAACGGCAATCGCTGTTGGTGGTATTTTCGCTATTCCAGGTATACAAAGTTTTATCTTTGCGATGTTGGGATCCGCTTTAGCTGCAATGATTGCCAGTACCATGCAAATTTTGCTGTTACCTTACGGCGTACCGATGATGGCGGTGCCGTTTTTGTTATCAACGCTAATGCTGCTGACCGTTTTAAATAAACGCACGGTCAATATCGCTCCTTATTTATTGTTAGAAAACCCGTCTTTACCAGAAGTTTCCTTAGAGCGTGTGCGATTAGCTAAAGTAAGAGGTTTTGGAAATTCAGCACTTACTTTATACACCCCGTTTGTCGGTGAGTGGACTGTTTATCAAGGCATGGATGGCGAACACACCCACAAAGCACCGTGGCAGTACGCACTAGATTTCATCATGACGGATGAAAACGGAAAAAGTTATCGAACTAGTGGCGAATTTTTAACCGATTATTACTGCTTTGGATTGCCCATTTTGTCGCCTGTTTACGGTCAAGTTAGCAGCTGCATGGATTATTTGCCCGATCACGTTATTGGTGAAGTGGATACCGAAAATAACTGGGGTAATTTTGTGCTGATTTGGGTAGACGATCAACATTCTGTGTTACTGGCTCATTTACAGCAATCTAGTTTGCAGGTCAAAGTGGGCGACTGGGTTTATATTGGGCAAAAAATCGCTCAATGTGGCAACACAGGAAGATCACCGCAACCACATATTCATTTACACGTTCAGCAAAACATTTATTTGGGAAGTCCGACGGTTAATTTCACATTGGGTAATGTCGTCATTCGGCGTGCAGAAAAACGTCAATTTCATTTGATTGCACAACCACAGAAAAATGACTTAGTTAGTTCCCAACCCTCTGATGGCAAACTTGCCCAAGCGTTGTATTTACCCATTGGGAAACAGCTTTCTTATCAATTCAGAAAAAATGCCACTGAATGGCAAATACATTCTTTCACTGTTATTTTAACGTTGGCGGGACAATTTCGTTTACATGCAGATTCTGGCGCGAGCGTTGCATTTGCCACAACAAATAACATTCTTGCTTTTTATGACCGTAATGATGTCAAAGATGCTTGTTTAGATTTACTGCTTTTAAATGTAGGTTTAACTCCTTTGGTTAGTGGCTTGTTACATTGGGAAGATCAACCGACAGCAAGTTTATTAGCGTTACCAAAATTGCAAAAATGGCTTTACCATTTATTACCATTCGGGCATCGTTTACAGTGCAATTATCAACGGCAGTGGGATATTGAAAGTGAAACATGGATACAAGAATCGGTGCAGGAATACCGTTGTTATTGGCATAAAAAACAAAACTTTCACACAAAATCCACGATTTCACCCGAATTAGGCTGTGTAAAAATGAAATTAACATTGCATGGTGAAACGTTCGAGGCGTTATTACAAGGACATGGTCGAGCAAATGATGTTGGCGTTATCGGAACAGCAATGACAAATCAATGAAGAGAACTTTGTAATGATTACCAAAAACAGAAAATTAAACCTGTTAATTGCATTGTGGCTTGCCGGCAGCAGTTCAGTTTCTTTAGCGAATTCTAATGTGTGGACAGAATCACAACAATTTGAAGCGAAAGGAGAATATGCGGCTGCCGCCGCTTTGTTAGTTCCGTTATTGCAAGAAGGAGACGATAAAGAATTTGGTTATTTACGTTATGGCTGGCTCAATTATTTGCAAGGTTATTATGATGCGTCGATTGGTGCTTACAGCAAAGCCTTACAACTAAATCCGCAATCTATTGACGCGCAATTGGCTATTTCTTTACCGTTGTTAGCCGAATTACGTTGGCAAGATGCGGCGTTACATTTGAAGCAGGTTTTAGCTGTATCGCCTTGGGATTACACGGCGAACTTGCGATTGATGATTGCCGAAGAAGGGCAGCAAAAATGGGGCATTTTAGCCAATCATGCGAATGAATTAAGTCATCGTTATCCAAACGATGCCGGTGTATTGGTTTATTTAGCGCGAGCTAATGCTTGGTTAGGAAATAAAGATAAAGCAAAAGAATCTTATAAACAAGTCTTAATGCGTATTCCAAACCACATTGAAGCGAGGCATTATTTGCAGTCATTGGGGTTGTGACGAAATCTGAAAAAAATGACTAGCTGGTAAATTTTGGAGCAGCGAAGAAGAGTTGTTTCAAACTCAAAATGTGGCGAAACAAATTTTTATTAAAATGAAATCATTTTTAAAATTGCATTGAGTTTTCAGTAAGGTAATTCTTAACATGTATAGATTTTCAAATAAATAACTTCCACTTTTTTAAAAATAAAACCCTTTAAAATCAAAGAATGGCGATAAAAACTGATGAAAACTATTTATCTGAAAATTTATAACACAGCTGCATTCAAACAGCAGATAATCCCAGCCACCATTTTTACACGACATAATGGAAATTAAATTAGTTCCCACATTGAACAACATGGGTTGGATGATTAACACAGATCAGCTTGATCCTTATACCGAGGCTTTTATTGCCTACGCTTTGACCGCATCTAAACCTGTTTTAGAAGTGGGTGCCGCATTTGGTGTGGCAGCTCCGCGAATTTTGCAACAAGGTAACGCGATTATTGTTAACGATTTAGATCATCGGCATTTAGACTATTTATACAAACAAACACCCACCGATTTACGCGACAATTTAACCTTGTTACCAGGCTCTTGTGTAGATGAAATTCATATTGAGAAGCATAGTTTATCTGCAATTTTGTGTGGTCGCGTATTTCACTTTTTTGATACGGAAACGATTACCTTGTGTCTTACTCGATTTGCCAGCTGGCTAGAACCAAATGGCAAAATTTTTATTGTTGCTGACTCTATTTTTCATGGTATGAACGAAAATGGTTTGTCGCAGTTTTTACAACGAAAAACTGCGGGGCATCCCAATCCAGGGCGAGTAAGTTTGTCTGATAACGCCCGCCTTACCACTCAACCAAATAAAGAAAGCATTTTGCAAGCTATGCCTGAATACTTCAATTTTATTGATATAGAAACGATGGTTAGGTTATTTAATGAGGCGGGCTTTTTAGTTGAACAAGCCAGTTATTTTTCAGCAGGCTACTACTATGAAGTCAGTTTGTTGGATGGACGTGAAGGAGTCGGTTTAGTGGGGATAAAAACCTAGGATTTATATGGATTCCAAGATCTTTTTGTTATGGCGTTGGTGTGATCCGTCAACAGTAATCGGGACACAAAAGTTCAGAGTTTGTTGGGTTTTATACCATCTTGGATGCACGTTTTTTCAGAAGGCTTTATTAAAAATAGCACTTTGTATTCCCAAGATTTTATTTCTCAATTTCATCAAATGAATGCTTATCGTAATTTATTTAATGCGCTTGACGTACAAGGGCAACTAACAAATAGAGACCCCGTCAATCAATCACTTTATTTGTGGTCAAAAACCATATTGCCTAATTATCTTTTACGAATGTTAGGCGATGGTGTTGAAATGGCGCATTCCATCGAAGGGCGGTTGCCATTTTTGGATCATAAAGTAGTTGAGTTAGTTGTGAGTATGCCTGTTTCACTTAAAATTCGCGGTGTTACTGAAAAATATGTTTTAAAAGAAGCGGCAAAACCATTCATAACTGAATCGA
Organism: uncultured Pseudomonadota bacterium; assembly: GCA_903889445.1. GTDB lineage: Bacteria > Pseudomonadota > Gammaproteobacteria > Methylococcales > Methylomonadaceae > UBA10906. The sequence goes on along the minus strand of CAISXF010000063.1, from coordinate 668 downwards.
TGTATCAACGTCAAAAACATCCGTTTTTAGCCCCCCCGTCGATGTTTAAACCTAATGAACCTTTTCAGCAACTTATTCAGGACACACTCCGAAGTTCTAATATGTCGAAAATTCCCTTTTACAATCAAGTAGCTGTTATTGAATTACTCGATTATCTGCCAAAGATGGATAAGAAAGGTCTTAGCACTGTTGATATTGCCTTGATGAAAATGTTGAGTACCTATTTCCTTCAAGAAAGATTTGGAATGTGATTGGCTTGTAATCAACTACCCACAGCACCTATCGACTCACTGTTAAATACGAGAGTTTATGCACAATAAGAAAGGCTGAGTGTATCGTAGCGACTTTGCAATAAATTCAAGGTGTACGCTATGTTTCTCAAACCCCTGTTACGCAGTAATGCGACTTTGATAAAAGTATTCACAGGCATTCGGGCAGAGGATTTTTGGTTGAAGAGTGACCAAATGGAAACCGAATTCTACGAATATGAGCGCGCTTAACTGACACAATCAAGATAACCGCAAGCAAACGACTGGTGCGGGACGAAAATTCGAACAATCGCTGGCACAGCGAACGGTTGGCGTATTGGCATATCTACGTTTGAACACTTCGCAGACGGTTATTGCCACGATGTTCGGCTTGCAGCAATATGAAATATCCCGCGATTT
>CAISXF010000062.1 GCA_903889445.1 uncultured Pseudomonadota bacterium | reverse complement strand
GCTTCGTCATTGTTGTTATGTTTCAACGCATACGCCCACGCGCCTAAATAATTCCAACGTGCGCCGCCCGATGTTTTGGGGTTCGGCGTAACGATGCTCACATTCGGTTTAACCAAATCGTCCCAATCTTTAATGCCAAGCGGGTTGCCTTTTCGCACTAAAAATACAATGGTCGAAGTGTACGGCGAGCTGTTATGCGGTAACAAAGTTTGCCAATTTTCAGGAATCAATTTGCGTTTTTGATAAAGTTAATCGACATCGTAACCGACGGCAAGCGTCACCACATCGGCTTCCAAACCTTCCAAAATAGCGCGAGTTTGTTTGCCACCGCCGCCGTGAGATTGGTTAACCGTGACGTTGTCGCCCGTTTTGGCTTTCCAGTATTTGGCAAACGCATCGTTATATTCTTTGTACAATTCGCGCGTCGGGTCATAAGACACGTTGAGCAAATTCACGTCCGCTGCGTTCACATTTGATAATGCGGCAATCGTTAATGCTGCCGATAAAACTAACTTTTTAAAATTTTTCATGATTCAAATTCCTTTAGACGAAACGATTAAAACGATAATTGAAAGCGTGTGGCGAACACTTGTTCAGTCGGGCGATCACCGCCTTTTGCCGCACCGCCATCAAACGAAACTTGTTCATAATCGGCTCGAATCAGAGCGTTATTATTCAAATACCAGTTTGCACCGACTGTCCACGCGCGAGCTTGGGTGGCAGATTTATTCGGGTCAATAAATACGAACGTATCGTTATCAACATCTAGCTGACTGTAACGCGCCGCCAGTTGTAACGCGCCCCATTTTCCGTCTAATGGACTGAATGCGCGTATCGGTTTAATCGCGCCAAAACTATTATCTTCACCCGTGACGACGTACGAACCCAAAACTTGCCACGCGGTATTATTTTGTTTGATGTTTGCCGCCGCACCACTTTTGTTGGTACCAGACAAATTTTGTGACGACACGACATATTCCGCCATTGCACCAAAAGAACCCGAATACCAATAGGCTTGCGGATAAATACGATAACTGCCGCCGTTCGCAAACACGGCACTTCCAGCGGTTAATGTTTTGGTGTAATCCAAATAATTATTACGACCGATTGGGGTTTGTAATGCTTTAAGTGCTTGATTTGCACTGGTTGGTTTTGCGTAACTTCCCGCAACACCTAAACCCAAACCTTCGAGCCACGAATAACCTGTGTGTTGAAATGGATGCGCGAATACACGCCCGACAAATTCTTTATTGTCGTCGGTATCTTTCGCATTATTATTCGCGCTGCCGTCATCGCCCGCGCCATTAAATATGCCGAGTTGGTACGTCAGTTGATTTTTCGTATCAATTGGGCCCGCGACTTTTTCTGCCGTGTGTCCTGTTAAATCAAACGCCCCGTGTAATTGCACGCCCACATCACGATTGCTGGCTAAATACGCTGGAAAAGCACGTTCTAAAAATGTACCGTCCGAATCACCTTGTAAACGCTCCAAACTTAACGCGGGTTTGAATTTACCGACCAACAAACTGGCGGCGGGATGATACGCATAATCCAAATAAGCGTCAGGTAAAATGTTTGAATTCGACGCAAAATCAGGCATTATTTTGAAATATAAATCGTTATAAACCGACCCTTCAAGCCAAATTCGTGCTTGTTTTAAATCAAAACTATCGGTTAAACCACTGCCATCTGCGGCGTAAGTTCGATTATCCGCTTGCACCGCGCCACGAATTCGGACTTGATGTTTTTTGTCCGCCGAAGAAATTTTAAATCCGCCTTCACCCGCTTCGATAATCGGCGTTTTTTTCGCATTGGCATCAACCACTTCTTCTTGAACTTCAAATTTTCGTTGTAACAAATGCACGTCGTTGGACAATTTTTTAATTTCGGGGACGGTTTGCGCGGGTGTATTTCCAACGGGTTGTTGTAAATTTGTAACGGCATCGAGTTTTTCTAAACGACTTTCTAATTCACGAAGACGACGCTCTAAGGCTTCGGTTTTAGTTGTGCTGGCATTTTGTGCGACGGCGTGATGATTAGCTGCGTGAATATTTGGCGCGACTAACGCGAAAAAAATCGCGCTAGATAAGACCGTTGGTTTAAAAACTTTCATGATTTTGAATCCTCGATAACGTTTTAAAAGCTATAAAATCTGCAACAGATTTTTGTTTGTCTGCAACAATATTAAAAAAAGTCAGCCGCTTTTGAAAACGATATTTTTAGATATAAATATCGAAAAAATGGATATGGAAACACTCGCTATTGATGAGTATCGATTGTTTTTGTCAGAAAAAAAACACATTTGATCAATACTCAATAAAAATTGCAAGCCCATCAACGCGCCATTTAATATCACCACATAAGCAAACCCTGGAAAACGTGCTGTTCACGATTGGCTCAATTCCAACAAATACGCGCCATAAGCAGTTTTCGACATTTCATTGCCTCTCATTTTCAAATCTTTCGCCGTCAACCAACCGTTATTAAACGCAATTTCTTCCAAACACGCGACTTTCAAGCCTTGACGGTGTTCAATCGTTTGCACAAATTGCCCCGCTTCCAGCAAACTGTCGTGCGTTCCGGTGTCGAGCCACGCAAAACCACGTCCAAAAATCTCCACATTCAATTCGCCATCGTTCAAATACGCTTGATTTACCTCGGTAATTTCTAATTCGCCCCGCGACGAAGGTTTAATGTTTTTGGCAATTTCAATCACGCGATTGTCGTAAAAATACAGACCTGTAATTGCAAAATTTGATTTAGGTTTTACAGGTTTTTCTTCAATTGAAAGCACTTTGTTATTTTCGTCGAATTCCACCACACCAAACCGTTCGGCATCTTTCACTTGATAACCAAACACTGTCGCGCCCGATTCACGTTGCAATGCTTGTTTTAAACTGCCTGAAAAACCTTGTCCGAAAAAAATGTTGTCGCCCAACACCAAACAAGTGTGACTGTCACCAATGAATTCTTCGCCGATTAAAAACGCTTGTGCTAAACCGTCGGGTTTTGGTTGCACCGCGTATTCCAGCCGTACGCCAAAATCTGAACCGTTGCCCAGTAAGTTTTTAAAATTTTGTTGATCTTCAGGCGTGGTGATAATCAAAATGTCCCGAATGCCCGCCAACATCAACACCGACAACGGGTAATAAATCATCGGTTTGTCGTAGACGGGCAAAAGTTGTTTCGACACCGCTTTGGTAATCGGGTGCAAACGTGTTCCCGCGCCACCCGCTAAAATAATACCTTTCCAGTTCATACGTTTTCCTTTAATCCTAAGCGTTCCCGCTGATAACTGCCATCTTGAATATGCTGACACCACGCCAAATTGTCCAAATACCATTGCACTGTTTTACGCAAACCCGTTTCAAAGGTTTCTTGCGGAGTCCAACCTAATTCGCGTTCGATTTTGCTAGCATCAATCGCGTAACGTAAATCGTGACCTGGGCGATCGGTGACGTAAGTAATCAAATCGGCGTAATGTTTAATGCCGTTCGGTTTATCGGCTTTCAATTCGTCGAGAATGTCACACAACGTTTGCACGACGGTGAGATTCGCTTTTTCGTTGTGACCGCCAATGTTGTACGTTTCGCCAATCGTGCCTTTTTCCAACACCGTCAACAATGCCCGCGCGTGGTCATCGACATAAAGCCAATCGCGGATTTGTTGCCCATTGCCATAAACGGGCAACGGTTTTCCTTCAAGCGCATTTAAAATGACCACGGGAATCAGTTTTTCGGGAAATTGAAAATGCCCGTAATTGTTCGAGCAATTCGTGATAATTATTGGTAATCCGTAAGTGCGATGCCACGCGCGAACCAAATGGTCGGAACTGGCTTTCGAGGCAGAATACGGGGAACTTGGCGCGTAAGTGGTTGTTTCGGTAAATAAATCATCCGTGCCATGCAAATCACCAAACACTTCATCGGTCGAAATATGATGAAAACGAAACGCCGATTTTTTGGTCGATTCTAAATTCGCCCAATACTGACGCGCGGCTTCCAACAACGTGTAAGTGCCGACAATGTTGGTTTCAATAAACGCAGCTGGTTTGTCAATCGACCGGTCAACGTGGGATTCGGCGGCGAGGTGCATTACCGCATCAGGTTGAAACTCCGCAAAAAGTTGACTGATTTTTTCGCCGTGACAAATATCGGTTTCTGCAAACGCATAACGTGAATTTTCAGCGACTGAAATCAGCGATTCCAAATTGCCCGCGTACGTTAAATTATCGACATTTAAAACGCTGTGTTGCGTGTCGTTCATCAAATAACGAATCAACGCCGAACCGATAAAACCTGCGCCGCCTGTGATTAAAATTTTCATTTTAGCTCCTCCAAACAAAGTTTAAGTGTCGTTTCCCATGTCGGCATTGTCAAACCAAAACGTTGCGTTAAACGGTCGGTCGAAAGACGCGAATTTGCCGGACGTTTCGCCGGTGTGGGATATTCGGACGTTGGAATTGGATTGATGACGCAATTAAAGCACACCCCCCGCGCTATCGCGCCGCCCCCCTCAAAGGGGGCTAGAGAATTTAAATTTTCCTCCCCCCTTTGAAGGGGGGTAGGGGGGATGTGCTTTAATTCAACAATTTTTTCCGCGAAACCGTGCCACGATGTTTCCCCCTCGCTGGTTAAATTGAAAATCCCCGATTCAAACGTGTTCGCGCCACGTTCTAATTGAGCTTGTCGCAAAATATGTGCGGTGGTTTCCGCAATCAAACGCGCCCACGTTGGCGCACCGATTTGGTCGGCAACAATATTGAGTTCGTCACGTTCGGCAGCCAATCGCAAAATGCTTTTCACAAAATTATTGCCACGCGCCGCAAACACCCACGTCGTGCGACAAATCAAATAATCCGCGCCACTCGCTTGAATTGCCAACTCGCCCGCGAGCTTGCTTTCACCGTAAACATTCAGCGGATTGGTCGCATCATTTTCAACATAAGGCGCGTCTTTCGTGCCGTCAAACACATAATCAGTCGAATAATGAATCAGCAACGCATTCAATTTTCTCGCTTCTTGTGCCAACACGTCAACGGCTTGTGCGTTAATCAGAAATGCTAAATCACGTTCGGTTTCCGCTTTATCCACCGCCGTATAAGCCGCTGCGTTGACAATTGCATCGGGGCGAATCGTTTGAACGATTTGGCGTAATTTTTCTAAATCGGTTAAATCCGCTTGGTCACGATTTAACGCCACGACTTCGCCCAATGGCAAAAGTGTTCGCGCCAATTCCCAACCGACTTGTCCGTTGCTGCCGATTAACAAAATTTTCATGCGAAAACCTCAGCGTCACGCAACGCCAACCCTTCCGCGTCTTTGGCAGACAAAAGTGGTTCAGTAATTCCCCAATCAATGCCAATTTCTGGGTCATCCCAACGCACGCAACGTTCAAATTGTGGCGCGTAATAATCGGTGGTTTTATAGAGAAAATCAGCCGTTTCGGATAATACCAAAAAGCCGTGAGCAAATCCCGCAGGCACCCAAAATTGGCGATAATTTTCGCCGCTCAATTCTACGCCGTGCCATTTTCCAAACGTCAGTGATGATTGCCGCAAATCCACCGCGACATCGAAAACGCTACCGCTGACGACGCGAACCAATTTTCCTTGCGACTGTTGAATTTGATAATGCAACCCGCGCAACACGTTTTTAGCGGAGCGCGAGTGATTGTCTTGAACAAACGAGACATCAAGTCCCGTGAGAGCTTGAAAGGTTTTTTGATTGAAACTTTCTAAGAAAAAACCGCGTGAATCCCCAAAAATTTTGGGTTCAAAAATGAATAAATCAGGAATAGGTGTTGTAATAAGATTCATAAAATGCAACGAGAGTGAATGAAAATAAAGCACAACGATACCAGATTTTGGCGTTAATAACTCACGCGAATGCCGACTTCCGCGCTGCGACCCGCTTCGGGCGCAAAATTTCGCAAATACGACACGGAACTGCGGATATTTTCATCAAGTAAATTTTTACCTTTCGCAAATAACAAAATTTCCGAATTCGCAAAACTCGCGATTTTGTATTGCGTGCCGATGTTCAACAATAAATACGCAGGCGTGGTAGTTTCATTTTCGCCTGAATTTGTTTGTGCTTCGCCGCGCGTCAAACGCACATTTCCTGAAAACGCATTTTTTTCATAACTCAACTGCGTGCCATAACGCAACGGCGGCATTCTCGGCACGTTGCCGCCTTTATCAAACGTGCCGCGCGTGTAATCGCCAAACAAGGTTAAATCCACCGCACCATATTTATTGTTGAGCAATGGGAAAACAGTTTTGGCTTCAAACCCTTTGAAAATCGCGGCTTGTTGCTCGCTGTGTAAAATCGGAAAACATTCGGCACAATCTGTGTTATTTGCTACAAATTCGCCATCTTCCGCGTTAAATAATTGCACGGAATCGCGTTGCTGATAAATGTAATCGCTCACCCAATTATGAAAAAAGTTGAAATCGGCTTGCACCCACGACGCATCGAATTGATAACCCAAATCTACATTGTTCGACAATTCTTTTTTCAAATTCGCGTTACCGACTTCATAACTGCGCGTTGCGTGATGAAAACCGTCTAAAAATAATTCTTGAATTTGTGGCGCACGTTGCGAATGGGTGAACGCCAAACTCAATTTATTTTGCGAATTCATTTGCCACATCGCCGACATCGAACCGCTTAACGGAATATAAGAAACGTCGTTGCGACCTTCAGGCGTGATTTGCGTTGATTCAACGCGCCCACCTAATTCGTAAGTCACCGCGCCAACTTTGAGCGATTCGACGTTAAAAATGCCGTAAGTCGCAATGTCGGATTTTGGAACGATTTTGCCTTCTTCGCCCAAACCTTGAAAAGTGCTATTTGTCGATTGAAAACCTAAAATGCCTTTATTATTTTTCAAAATCGGCGCGTGTTCGAGTTCAAAACGGCTTTCGTAAGTTTCATTTAAAAATACCGTTCCCGCGACATTGCCATCAAATTCGGTGTGTGCGTAATCGGTGTAACCAAATTTGAGTTTGGCTTTTTCGATAAACGCGAATGGATTATTGAGCTGACTTTTAAAATCGTATTTGGTTTGTTTCATTTCAACATGAACAGGCGTTTCGCCGTGTCCATCGGGTGGAATGCCGTAATTTCTTTCATTCTGATTGATTGCCGCACCGATTAAACCCACGTCGCCAATCATCGAAAAACCCGCTGAACCGCCTCGCGCTCGACTTTGCGTATTGTCCGTGAAGCCATAAGCATTTTGTAATTCACCTGCGGGAACAGCGTTAAAACTGGGGTCATGTTGACGCGCTCGTGCTTCGTCAATTGCTGCGCCGCCAATGCTGGTATTTCCTGCGTCACGATAAAAACCGTCAACGTGATACGCGAAATTATTTTTGCCGCCTTCAACTTTCAACGCGCTTGACGATTCGTCGGTGGCGGAATCGTAACGTTGTTCGCCCGCGCCGCCAATGACTTTGTCGAACATTTTTTCAGGAATGCGATTGTCAATCACGTTCACAATGCCACCCATCGCGCCACTTCCATATAAAAGCGTTGAAGGTCCGCGTAAAATTTCGACTCGTTCGGCAATAATCGGATCAACGCCTGTGGCGTGGTCTGCGCTCAAGGATGACGCATCATTATTGCCCAAACTGTTTTGTAATACTTTGACGCGCGAACCCGATTGCCCACGAATGACGGGAATTCCCACGCCTGAACCAAACGATTGATTGGTTACGCCGAGTTCATTTTGCAAGGTTTCGCCCAACGTTGAACCGACTTTTGAGCGCAATTCTGCGCCGTCTAAAATCGTAATTGGGTGCGCCGAATCATCAACCGATTCCACAAACGGTGCGCTGACAATCATGTCATCGAGTTTTTGTATTGGTAATTCGTCGGCGTAAAGTGGTGCGGTGAAAACTAAAAAATAGGCAGGTAAAAAATGAATTTTTTTGAACATAAATAATCTCTGTAATGTTGAATGCGAATTAAGAGCTAAATAAAAAGCCAGTTCAAATCAGTAAAATAGCGAGATAGATCTCACTCCTCTCGCAATACGGATTTTAAAATGAACTGGCATAGTCAATTGATAACGCTTTATCTCTACGTTTGCAAGCATTATGAGCAAACGCTTTGTGTGTACAGTCAACGCATGAGTAATCACGCAGATTTAAGTTTTACAGATGAAGAGGTTATCACTCTTTATTTGTTCGGCGTGATGAATAAGCGCACGGACATTAAACAAATTCACACTTACGCAGACCGCCACCTGCGAGATTGGTTTCCAAAACTGCCTGGTTATACCGCTTTTGTTCAACGATTAAACCGTGTAGCAGATGTCTTCGTGCCATTATTGACGCTGATTCAAAACGAGCAACAGGGCAAAAACGACAATCAACCTTGGTTAATAGATTCTTTTCCTGTGGCGTTAGCCAAACAAGGACATCGCTTCAAAGCCTGCGTCGCTAAAGAGATTGCTGATTCGGGCTATTGCTCAACTAAAAATCTGTATTTTTATGGCGTTCGGGTTCACATTGTTGCTCGTGAAAATCGAGGAACGCTGCCCACTCCCGAATATATTGGAGTAACAGGGGCAAGCCATCATGATGGCAAAATCTTTGACCAAATCTGTCCTGTTTTACACAACAACTATCTTTATGGTGATAAAGCCTATCTGCGTTCAGATGCGAAACAAGTCATGGAAGACCAAAACTTAGTCGTTTTAACCCCTGTCAAAAAACAGAAAGGGCAAAATCTCAACGCAGATGAGAAGCAACGATCAACTACCATTTCTCGCATTCGTCAGCCGATTGAATCTCTTTTTTCCTGGATTGAACAGCAAACAGGCATTGAATGTGCCAGCAAGGTGCGCTCATACAATGGACTTTTGGTTCATGTTTTCGGGAAACTCGTTGCCGCATTTTATTTTTGGAACTTTGTTCGCGTTTTTAGCTCTTAATTCG
>CAISXF010000061.1 GCA_903889445.1 uncultured Pseudomonadota bacterium | reverse complement strand
TCGAACCCTTGATTTGCATGACGATGGCGAAGTCATTTCAACCGTGCATCGTCTCGATACACCGCTGCATGAATTGGAATTACAGTCCGCTGGTTATTAAGTTTTTTACAGGTAGCTTTCAAAGTGGCTAAAATATTTCGATCTTGTAGCTTGATTGCGTCCCTGCTGCTCCTCAGTTTTTCTATTTACGCAGAATCTGAATCGGATTCTGAAATAGACGCGCTGCTCGATATGAGTGTCGAAGAATTGATGGAGCAGCGCGTTTCTATTGCCACAAAAAGCGAAAAGCCGTTATCAAAAACGGCTGCGCCCGTATTTGTCATTAGTGCGGATGATATTCGACGTTCGGGCGCGGCAAATATCCCCGAATCATTACGCATGGCTCCTGGTGTACAAGTTATCCAAATTAACCCACACGATTGGAACGTCAGCATTCGTGGGCTTAATGACCAAAGAGCCAATCGTTTTTTGGTTCTGGTCGATGGGCGCAGTATTTCAACTAATCTTAGTTCGGGAACATTTTGGCGCGATTTACAATCCATACCGATGGAATCGATTGAGAAAATTGAAATTATTCGGGGCGCGGGCGGCACAATTTGGGGCGTGAATGCAATGAATGGCGTTATCAATATCACTACTCGTTCTGCATTAACCACAAAAAATGCACAATTAACCGCAGGTAGCGGTACAGCGCAACAAGGTTTTGGACGTTTTGATTACACCAAAAAAATCACGGATGACGCAAGTGTGCGCGGTTATGGCACTTATTTTAATGTTGCCGATGCCAAAGGCGATAAAAATTACAGCGGTAACAGTGGTTCAGGTTGGACAAATGGTGCGCGTTTCGATTGGAACAACAAACAAGACGATACCGTGATGGCGGATGCGAGTTGGACTGAAAGTAATAAAGAAACGGGTGCGTTGACGCTATTAAAACTGCCTTACACTCAAGCGATTAACAGCGAACCTTATAATCACCAAAACGGACATTTTTTGACAAAATGGGATCATTATCTAAATGCAAAAAATCGTTGGGCAATTCGCGCGTTTTACGAATACACGAATGCAAAAGATTTTCAGCTACAAATGAAATCAGATGTTTTTGATATTGATTTCACACATTATTTTTCCGTTGATGAACGGAATAATGTGACGTGGGGCGGGGGTTATAAACGTACCAATAACGATGTGGGTAATTCGACCATGATTACAATCAATCCTGCTGTTTTAAGTAGTAATATCTACAACGGATTTGTTCAAGATGAAATGGCATTAGACAACGATAAGCGATGGCTTTTTACGTTCGGCTCAAAATTTTCGTATTACAGTCAAACACGTTTCGAAGTTGAACCGACTGGCTCATTAAGTTGGCATATCAATGATAAAAATACGTTATGGTCAAGTGTTTCACACGCGGTTAGAGTGCCTGGACCTGGTCAAACAAGCAATGCCTCTTACTTGTTTTATGATCATTTACAGAATGTGGGTGGCACGCAATTACCCGTTATGGTACAAATTACGGGCAAATCAGGCATTGATGCAGAAAATGCAACGATGTATCAAATGGGTTGGCGTAGTGCGTTTAATAGGGGATTAACTGCCGACACCACTCTTTTTTATTCACAGTATGACAGTATTCTCGGCATAACTTCGATGGGTTTGCCGACTATTAATAACAGCTTAGGAATTCCTGCGATTATTTCCTCGTGGCGTTCAGAAAATAACTTAAACGCACAAAGTTATGGCGCAGAATTGAGCGTGAATTGGCAAACCACAGAATGGTGGCGAAATTATTTGAGTTACGCATTCATTAACATCGATGTGAAACCTTCTTCAGCGAATGTTTATGATGCCAATAGAAATGAAAAATCTACACCCCAACATCAGGCTTCATTACGCACCAATTTTAACGTCACGCACGATATTGATTTTGATTTTTGGTGGCGTTACACGGGTTCAACGGTGGCGAATAAAAGACCGATTAACGATTATTTTAATACCGATATGCGTGTTGCGTGGCGACCGATGAAAGGCTTGGAATTGTCAGTGATTGGACAAAATCTCATTCAAACGCAACATCTCGAATATCAAGGCGATTTTTTACAACCGCAAGCCACTTACGTTTCGCGTGGCGTTTATGCAAAATTCAATTGGCAATTTTGAAATTCAGTAACTGATGTTACGCAGTCGTTAATGATAGTCGATTATTGTAGGGGTTCACTGCGTGAACCCGCACCAACAGAACTTTTGATGATAGCGTTTGTGTATGGCGGGCGTACGCAGTACGCCCCTACAAAATCATTGCGTAACATCATTCAGTAATTAGAATCTAAACAAAACCAATTTTTCAAAATTTATGCTGTACTTTCACCTTTAGGAATTTTTCAAAATGGCTAAAACATTTTTAGATGCGGGCGACACGTTTACCTTTAGCGAAAGCAACAATATCGTTTTCGGCAGTCGTGGTTCAGAAACCGTGAAAGTGGCGGCGGGTGTGACGAATTTGATTGTCGATGCGAATGTCGAACAAGTGCAACTCACAAGCTCTCTTGCGAATTACAAATTTAAACAGTCGGGGAATGCTCTACAAATTTACAGTAGCGCGAATGCGTTAATTGCCAGCGTTGGCGTGCAAGATGACGCTGATGGAACGCTTTTGGCTTTTTCCGATAACACGGTTAAAGCAACTTTCGTAGCAAGCGCAACGGGTTTTGGTTTCGCAGTTAATGGTCAAATTATCAGCGCGTCAACGCCCACCGCGCTCACAACTTCAACGCCGGTCAGCGTGGTTACGCCTGTTCCCACGCCACCGATTACGCTGATTACCAGCACACAAAACTTTGAAGCGAAAGCTCCGTTTGTCTATCAAACCAACAACGTCAATCAGTTGGACAGCGTCACGACGTTATTAACCTATTCGCCCAGCGTGACAAATGGCGTGGATTATTCAACCTTTGAAACCGAACAATGGCGAATTCGGGCAAGTGATGCAAAGTTAGCATTTGATTTAACGCAAACCGACAACACAACTAATCGGGTTGTTTTTCAAGGAAACTTAGAAGCGTTCAGTCAAGCGCAAACATGGTACAAAATTCATTTGACTGAAACCAGCTCGCTCAATGTGCAGGATTTAAGTAAAAATGCAGATGTCATTCAAGCAGCACTTTTTACCAGTGATGGCTCAAATGGAGTGACCTATTTCAAGAGTATTTTTGACGCAAGTGGTCAATTAAATAGTTATCAAAATTTACCCGCTGGCGATTACCTTTTACGAATTGACAAAGGAGCGGTTTCGTCAACCGATGCGCGACTGAATCAAGCAGCCGATTTCAACGTGTTACTGAATACCGAACCCTCGGATGATTTCATTTTACCTGCGTTACAATTTAACGCGGCAACATCCACGATTCATGCCGAATTAGCTGCCCAGCAAACGGATGTTTATTATAAATTTACACTCGATAACACCACCAAATTCACGCTCGACTCCACCAATGTTGCCCAACAGTTTGATATTGGTTTTTATAAATCAACATCCACGAGCGGGTTAATAGGTACGAGTTACTCTTATTTTTCCGATAAACCCAAAGCGCACGTTTATGAACTCAGTGCGGGAACCTATTATTTAAACGTCAGCGTAATTTCACCATTTTCAGTTTTAAAAACGCTGGATATTCCGATTATTGCGACTTCGATTAGTTTCAACACCACGTTCACATCTATTGCGCCGAGTAATTTAAAAGCCGATATTGACCATCCTAAAACGCCATTTCAGCGTGATGCCGATGGCAATTTGGTTTTAACGTACAGTTTTGATTTAAGTAAAATTCCCAATCCTGCGGACGCAAGCCCGAATCCAACCAAATTTAGTGACGCGCAACAAATCGCCGCACGTTTGGCATTTCAAGAATACGCCAATATCGCCAAACTGAAGTTCGTAGAAATACCCAGCGGCAGTTCTGAAAAAGCAGATATTACGTTCGCCAATGTCAGCAATTTAGGTACCGCATCTGCCGATACTTTGTCATCTTCATCATTGATGAATGATTTTATAAACGCGCTGATTCGTGTCGATTTATCAGACAAAAGTAATTCTGATGTGATTGTTGGAAGTTATGGATATTCGACGCTTTTACATGAAATGGGTCACGCTTTGGGTTTAAAACATCCGCGCAGTTATGGTGCTGGTGGCAGTGGTTCAATATCGCCTTTTTTAACCGATGCCAAAGATAATGAACAATACACGCTGATGTCTTACAATGATTATACGAATACAACCGCCGACGGTTATGATTTGAATACGAATTCAGCGGCAATTTCCGAAAAAACGCCAATGCTTTATGACATCGCCGCCATTCAATCGCTGTATGGCGCGAATATGAGTTATAACGTGGGTGATACGCTTTATCGCTGGGATACAAATACGAATCCGCGCATGACAATTTGGGATGCTGGTGGCGTTGATACGATTGATGCGAGTAATCAAACACAAGTTCAAACTCTGGATTTGAGGGCAGGGCAATTCAGTTCGATTGGCGCGGCAACGTTGATGTACAGCGACAATTCAACAGAACTTTATCCCGCCAAAGACAATCTTTCGATTGCTTACGACACGGTGATTGAAAAAGCGATTGGCGGTTCTGCTGACGATACGCTAATCGGGAACAGCGTAGCCAATCAATTAACGGGCAACGCGGGCAGCGATAATTTCGTTTTTTCTTCGACATTAAGCGCGTTCAATGTTGATGTGATTACGGACTTTTCAACCGAAGATAAATTGACGTTGAATCGGGCGGTTTTTAGCGGCTTGAATAGCGGTAATTCGTTAACAACGGACAAACTTTTAGTTGGCAATACGGCGACGGCAGCTGAAAATACGCTGCAACGCATTATTTTTAACGTGTTAAATCACAGTTTGTTTTACGATAGCGATGGTTTGGGCGGTGCCGCTCCGATCGAATTTGCGATTCTTAGCAATGTGACGCAATTAAATGCGAATCAAATTTTTATACAAGGTTAATCTTTTCATTTTTAGGAGAAAATAATGTCAGAAGAAACAAGCAGTCATCCCGCGTTGAGCGAAGAAGAAGTTCAAACCCGTTTGCAAAATGAATTGCCACATTGGGTTTATGAAAACGGTTGGATTCGCCGCAAAATTAAAACCAGCGGTTGGAAAGCGACGCTAATGGTCGTCAACACGGTAGGACATTTAGCCGAAAAATCCTGGCATCATCCTGATTTAACGGTTTCGTATGCGTTCGTCGTGGTGAAATTAGTCACGCACGCAGCGAAAGGCATCACCGAAAAAGATTTTGCGTTGGCGAAAAAAATTGAAGATGTTGTCTTTTGGGACGCGGCGGCAGATTCGCAAGGGGCTTTGGAAGGTACGCCAGACGATCCACGTTTTAAATATATTAAATGATGTTACGCAATGATTTTGTAGGGGCGTACTGCGTACGCCCGCAAGGCACAAACGTTATCATCAAGCATCGTGTTTAGGCGGATTCACGCAGTGAACCCCTACAATAATCCACTATCATTAACTACCGCGTAACATCAGATATTTAAAAAGATTGAGGTTTCCAGATAAAAAGGCTGGTGAAAACCAGCTTTTTTATTGAATTTAACCTGTTTTGAAATACGCCATTTCAGTCGCAAGATTTCGTGTTTGTTCGCTCAACGATTCAGCCGCAGCGGCGGCTTGTTCAACTAATGCAGCGTTTTGTTGGGTAACACTGTCCATTTGAACGACAGCTTCATGCACTTGATCAATCCCTAAATTTTGTTCGACAGATGCAGATGCAATGCCCGATACAATGGTAGCCACTTCTTTAATTGCAGAAACTATGTCTTCCATTGCTTTGCCTGCTTGTGCGACTTGTTGACTGCCACCGCTGATGCGTTCCACTGACTCACCAATTAACTGCTTCACTTCTCTTGCTGCATTGGCTGCCCGTTGCGCGAGATTACGCACTTCGACCGCCACCACCGCAAAACCTTTACCTTGTTCACCTGCCCGCGCCGCTTCAACAGCGGCATTCAACGCTAAAATGTTGGTTTGAAACGCAATATCGTCAATCACTGACACAATATCGACAATGCGATGCGAGGATTCGTTAATACTGACCATTGTGTAAACCACGTTATTCACGACTGACACGCCTTTTTGGGCGATTTGTGACGCATCAACCGCCAATTCATTCGCGTGTTTCGCATTTTCGGTATTGGTTTGAACCGTGGCAGCTAATTCTTCCATGCTTGCCGCTGTTTGTTCTAAACTCGCCGCTTGTTCTTCGGTTCGATGCGATAAATCATGGTTGCCCGCTGAAATTTCATTTGAAGCTGACGCAATGACTTCGCTGGTTGCTTGGATTTCACCAATCAAACTTTTTAAATTTTCAACGGTCGAATTCATGCCGACTTTCACCGCTGCAAAGGCACCAACATAATCATCTTCTATCGTTTGTGTTAAATCGCCTTTTGCCAAGGATTCTGCAACACGCAATACATCGATCAAACTATGTTCAGTTGTTTCAAATAATTTGTTAATCAATTCGGCTAAACGTTTACCGTAACCGACTTTATCGTGCATCGACATTTTGACACTGAAATCACCACAATCTGCACCCGAATAAACAATGCTATCAATTTCATCAACCAATTTATTTAACGCATCAACCGTTTGATTCACACTGTCTTTGGTTTTGCCAAATGAACCGTGATATTCCCCCGTGATTTGTTGTTTCAAATCCCCATTTGAAATCGCATTTGTAACGCGCATTACTTCATTTAACGTTTCGCCGATTATTTCTAATGACGTATTCATGCCCGTTTTAATTTTGTTGAAATCACCGTTAAATTTGCCCGTTATCCGTGAATTCAAATCACCTTGCGATATTTCACTCATCGTAATATTGACGCTGATAATGGTGTTATTTAATGCGTCACGCATTTTACTAATCGAATTTAGCATCACATCTAATTCGTTATTTGAATTAGTCTCAATTTTTAAACTTAAATCGCCATTTGCAATGGCATTCATCATTTTTTGAGCAATAGTAATTGAAGACAAAATTTGACGAATAATTAACAGCCCTAGCCCAATTGCTAACAACAAGCCGAAAATCAGCGCGAAGATGGAAGCTATCAATATCGTTTGGTAACGACTTTTTGCGTCTTCGTATTCTTGTTTAGCAACGTCCTTTTGTAATTGGACTAAGGCATCCATTACATCAGAAAGTGGAATCCATAATGGTCGAAGTTTCGTTTCAACTAATGGCTGAATTGAGTCTGTTTCGCCTGCTTTTATCTTTTCGATGATTGGATTTAACGCTTCATTTACATATTTTCCACGAGCTTCAATAAATTTATCAGCGAGTATTTTCTCTTCTGGCGTTAAAAAACTTGCCATATACCCATCAAAAAGTTTGGCAATACTTCCTCTATTCGCTGCTATTTTTTCGAGACTTATTGCCGATTCCTCAGGGCTGTTTATGGCATTTGCAATTTTCAATCGATTATCAACTAGCATTACTTTAATTTCTGCCAAATCTCCTAACGGAATGGTTCGGTCTATGTAGACAGTTTGCAAGCCATCATTAGCTTTGCTCATTCCGTAAATTCCCATAACACTTAATGAAATGGCGAGGACAGACATAATACCGATGAGTAAAAATAGACGGGTTTTGATGGTGAGATTATTTAACATTTTATTTTTTCCTTTTTTAAAATTTGAGTTGTATTTGTAGAGCGAAAAAAACCTAAAAATAATTCATCAAAAATGAAAAATAAATGTTGCATAAAGCGTAGCTTTATGTGGGGGGGGGGGGAGCAAAAACATCTTTATAACCTTAAAAATAATGGAAGAACTGCATAGTATTACGACTTATCGACACTTAGACAAAATTATGTAGTGTGTGGGCGTTGAAAAAGACGAATACATCGTAAACTTTAAACGTTTAAAGTTTTTCAAATTCCTATGAATTAAAGTATAAAATGCGCGTACAAACAAACAAATTTGAAGGTAGTTTTGATGAGTGAGATGACAGAGGTTCCCAGTCCGTTTTGTGGTATTGGCACGGATGATTTAACAATTAAAATCGATGGTTTAAAAATCAGCATCGTTGAGAATGGTTGCGCGGTGAATACACCCGCATTTGAACAACCGATTACGGACACAAAAGCGCGAATTAACGGCAAAGAAGTCGAACTAAACGAAGCCATTTCGCACGCCGCAAGTTTGTTGAAAAATACCAATTATCCCGTGATTGGCGGTTGTGCGACAGACGTAAATGGAATGCGTGGTTTGTTGGCATTAGCCGATAGAACGGGCGCAGTCGTTGATAATATGAATTTCAACAACGCGCGTAAAAATCTTTTGGCGTTGCAAGATTCGGGCTGGATGACAACCACGCTCGCCGAAGTGAAAAATCGTTGTGATTTATTGTTGATTGTCGGCACTGATTTAGAAGGTTTCGCGCCACGCTTTTTTGAAAAATATCTGTGGAACGAAGCGATGTTTTTAGAAAACACCAGCGACCGCGAGATTATTTATTTAGGCACAAAACCATCGGGCAATGCGTCAACGTCTCCGAATGGTAAAACCGCGCAAGTTTTTGAATGTGAAAACGAAAGTTTGCCCGAAATCGTTTCGGTGTTACGCGCATTGGTGAAAGGTCAACCGATTCACGCTGAAAGCGTTGCAGGCATTTCGATTGCAGATTTAACGGCGATTGCTGACAAACTCAAAGCCGCAAAATACGGTGTTGTAACGTGGGCGGCGGGCGCGTTGAATTATTCGCACGCAGAATTAACAGTGCAAACGATTTGTGAAATGGTCAAAGATATAAACCAAACGACGCGCTGTTCGGGTTTTCCACTTGGCGGCAAAGAAGGCGACCAAACGGCAAATCAAGTTTGCGGTTGGACAACGGGTTATGCGGCACGAGTCAGTTTTGCGAAAGGTTATCCTGAATATGACCCGTTTTTATTTGAAACGAATGAGCTTTTAAACAACGGTGAAGCGGACGCACTGATTTGGGTGAATGCTTTTAATGCTCAAGCGAATCCGCCTAAAACACATTTACCCACGATTGTGGTGGCGCGTTCTGGAATGACATTTGAACAAGAACCCGACGTATTTATTCCTGTCGGAACGCCTGCGATTGACCACGCGGGTCATGCGTTTCGGCTCGACAACGTGGTGGCGATTCGATTGAAAAAATTGCGTGATTCGGGTTTACCCAGCACAGCGGAAGTTTTAAACGCAATTGAACAAGTTTTACGCGAGGAATCAGTATGTTAATCAAATTAACGGGCGGCACAGTTTACGACCCAGCCAGCGGCATCGATGGCAAACAGCAAGATATTTACATTCAAGATGGCAAAATCATCGACAAACCGATGGGCGAATTTTTAGTCGATAAAGAATACGATTTAAAAGGCAAAGTTGTGATGTCGGGCGCAATCGATATGCACACACACATCGGTGGCGGCAAAGGCAACATTGCCCGAACTTTATTGCCCGAAGATCATCGCCAAGACCCTGTTGCGAGCAACGATGTTTGTCGTTCAGGTTGCGGACACGCGATGCCGAGTACATTTGTGACGGGTTATCGTTACGCCGAAATGGGCTACACCGCTGGTTTTGAACCTGCATTGTTGCCGATTAACGCCCGTCAAGCGCACATGGAAATGGGCGATATTCCGATTTTGGACAAAGGCGGTTACGTCATGTTGGGCAGCGACGATTATTTGTTGCGAATGCTGACCGCGAAAAAAGACCAAAAAGCCATTAACGATTATGTCGCGTGGACGATGCACTCTGCGAAAGCAATTGGCGTGAAAGTCGTGAATCCAGGCGGCATCAATGCGTTTAAATTTAATCAGCGCAAACTTGATTTAGACGAACAAAATTCGCATTACGGCGTAACACCGCGCGAGATTTTGCGCGTGTTGGCGACTGCGGTGAAAGAACTTGGCGTGTCGCATCCGTTGCACGTTCACGGGTGTAATTTGGGCGTTCCTGGAAATATCGAAACTACGCTCGACACGATTCAAGGCATTGGCGGTTTGCCGATGCACTTGACGCACATTCAATTTCACAGTTACGGCACGGAAGGCGATTTTAAATTTTCGTCTGGTGCGGCGCGAATTGCGGAAGCGGTCAATAAAAACAAAAATATCACCATCGACGTGGGACAAATTTTGTTCGGGCAAACCGTGACCGCGTCGGGCGATAATATGCGTCAACACGCGAACAATAAATTTGCCAGCCCCAATAAATGGGTGACGATGGACATTGAATGCGATGCGGGTTGTGGCGTGGTGCCGTTCAAATACAAAGATAAAAACTTTGTGAATGCGTTGCAGTGGGCGATTGGTTTGGAAACGTTTTTGTTAGTCGAAGATCCGTGGCGGATTTTCTTAACAACGGATCATCCGAACGGTGCGCCGTTCACCAGTTATCCGCATTTGATTCGGTTGTTGATGGATAGAACATTTAGAAATGACGTGCTTTCGACCATTCATCCTGAAGCGCAAAAAATGACGACGTTAGCGTCGATTGAACGCGAATACACGTTGCAAGAAATCGCAATTATGACGCGAGCTGGCGCAGCGAAATTGATTGGGCTGCAAAATCGCGGTGGTTTGAGCGCGGGGAATTGGGCAGATATTACGATTTACACCGACAATGTTGACCGTCAAAAAATGTTTGAAAAACCCGATTACGTTTTCAAAGATGGCGAAGTGGTAGTGATTGATGGCAAAGTGGTTCACACAAAATGGGGAACTACGCACATCGTCAAACCCGATTACGACAAATCGATCGAGAAAGATTTAAAAGCGTATTTCGATAAATATCTCACCATGAAAGTCGATAATTTCACAATAAGTGACGACGAATTTACCGAAGACGGGCGTGGTAGTTTGACGGTTCACGAACTGAAAGCGGTCGCGTAGGATGACAACTTAAATGCACGTCTCAAACAAAACACTGTGCAGGAATTGTGTCTAATCTTTGGTTGGATTATTTGTTGGCGAAGTAGGTTATAAAATTGGGTGGATGGATAAGTTTTAGCTTTCTATCTGCCCGAATCGTAAAATTTTAACTTGAGTGAAATAATATGGCTGCATTTTTATATACATACGCGATGCTCAACTTTCAAAATTGACGATTTGAAGGCATGAAATTACTCCTGTAAAGTTATTTTTCCAAAGAATGACAGACGGGAGAAAAATCATGCCAGTGGAAAACTTTATCATTTATGTCTATTGCTGTGTAGTG
>CAISXF010000060.1 GCA_903889445.1 uncultured Pseudomonadota bacterium | reverse complement strand
GCGGATTACGTTCGCAAAAATGGTTTTAAAGGTGCGATTTTAGGATTGTCAGGAGGCATTGATTCGGCGTTGGTGTTAGCGTTAGCCGTGGATGCGTTAGGCGCGGAGAATGTTGAAGCGGTTTCATTGCCGTCAAAATATACGCTCGATATGAGCAACGATGACGCAAAAATTCAAGCTGACATCATGGGCGTGAAATATCATTCAATTCCGATTGAACCAGCGGTAAAAGCGTTCACCGAAATGTTGGCGAAAACTTTTGCTAATACGCCCGCCGATACCACAGAAGAAAATATCCAAGCGCGTTGTCGCGGTGTCGTGTTGATGGCGATGTCGAATAAACAAGGAAAATTGCTTTTAACCACCGGCAATAAAAGTGAAATGAGCGTCGGTTATGCCACGTTGTACGGCGATATGTGTGGCGGTTTTGCGCCAATTAAAGATGTGCCAAAATTGCTGGTTTATGAATTGACGCGGTTTCGTAATTCGATTTCGCCCGTCATTCCAGAGCGCGTACTGACTCGTGCGCCGTCGGCGGAATTGTCACCAAATCAACAAGATTCCGATTCGTTGCCGCCTTATGAAATACTCGATCCGATTTTGGCGCGTTATATTGAACAAAATCAAACCGCTGATGAAATTATCGCCGCTGGATTTTCGCCCGAAGATGTCACACGCGCCATTCGTTTAGTGGACGGGAGCGAATATAAACGCCGTCAATCGGCAACTGGAATCCGCATTAGCGAACGCGCCTTTGGACGTGACCGCCGCTATCCAATTACTTCGGGTTATCGCGGCATTTAAGTTAGAATAACGCTAATCTATTATTTTTTATTTTAAAGAGGAACTCCATGCGGAATTTGAAATTTTTACCCGCGTTGCTAGGCGGTACAATCGCGCTTGCAGTGGTTTTATTCGTTGCCTTTCATTTTATTTTTATCGATTTTTTTGTAGACCTTTGGTGGTACCAATCGCTGAAGTTAGAATCGTATTTTTGGCTGCGCTTACTGTATAAATTTTTTCTTTCTGGTGGCGTGACGCTGGCATTTTTCATCATTTTCTTTACCCATTTTTGGTTAGCAGCGCGTTATTTAGGCTTGAATTCCGCCGAAAATTTGAGTAATTCAGAAAGTCGCCGCGTTCAAAAATTTGCCGATACTTTTATGAGTGGCTCGGCGAAAGTTTACACGCCCATTTCGTTATTTTTAGCGTTAATGATTGCCACGCCATTTTATGATCAATGGGAATCGACCTTGATGTATTTTTTTGGCGATACATCGGGCGTAAAAGAAACGGTTTACGGCAATGACGTGAGTTTTTATATGCTTGCGTACCCCACTTATCAACTGATTCAACAAGTGTTGTTAATCACCGCCTCGTTGATTTTTGTCATGGTCGGCATTTTGTATTGGTTGGAACACACTTACATTCCCGATCAACGCAAAAGTTATCCAAAAGGCGCGAAAATCCATTTAACGTTGTTGATTGGTTTTGTGGTCGCGTTTGTGTTGTTTGGCTTTATGCTGGAACGCTTCGCGCTACTTTATACCGATAATCACGAACCGATTTTCTTCGGACCTGGATTTATTGAAGTACGTTATCAATTACCGTTGATTTGGGCGGCGATGGCGACATTTTTAATTTTCGCGTTGGCGGCGATTCAATTCGTTCATTCTGAAAAACACGATAAACCTCAGCCGTTGTGGATTTCATTATTTATATTTTTAGCGGTTTGGCAAACACCGAATTTGCAGTTTATTCCTGAAGCCTTGCAACGTTTTGTAGTGAATCCGAATCCCGTCAAAGCCGAAAAAGAGTTTATGCAACATAACATCAACGCCACGCTCGCGGCGTATGATTTGCAAAATATAAAAACGGTAGAGATGACCGTGAAAATCGATGCTGCGCAAGATATTGAAACATGGAGTTCGCAAAAGCATTTTGAAAATATCCCCGTTTGGGATCGGGAATTTATTATTTTCAGTTATAAACAGCTGCAAGAAATTCGTCCGTATTACAAATTTTTATCGGTGGACGAAGACCGCTATTTGATTTCGAATCATCTCCGTCAAGTGAACATTTCCGCGCGAGAAGTGAACATTTCTAAATTACCGAAAGAAGCACAGAATTGGGAAAATCGGCATTTACGTTACACGCACGGTTACGGCGCAGTCATGACACCTGCCGCGCAAGAGGCAGATGCGCCGTTGACGTGGTATTTGCGGGATTTGAATATGCACTCGGACGTGAATTTAACCGTCGCTCATCCTGATATTTATTACGGTCAAGAACAATACGATTACGCGATTGTGCCGAATGAATTAAACGTGGTCGGTATTGCTGGCACTGACCATTTGGAAAGTGAACCGTATCACGGCGACGGGGGCATTCCTATTACGTCGATGTTTAAAAAAGCGTTGTTTGCCTTTAAATTAGCTGACGAAAAGCTGTTTTTCTCCACCAACATTTCCAAAGACAGTAAACTGAAAATTTATCGCAACATTACCGAACGCATTCACAAACTTACGCCGTTTTTGCATTTGGATAAAGATCCCTATTTAGTGATGACGAAAGACCGTTTTTATTGGATTCAAGATGCGTACACCTTGTCTGATAAATATCCGGTGTCGAAACCAATTTATAATGAAAATTTGAACGGGCAAAAACCGTTTAACTACATTCGTAATTCGGTGAAAATTACCATCGATGCGTTTGATGGCGATGTGGATTATTATTTGATAGATTCAAATGATGTGATTGCCAAAGCCTACAGCCGCGCGTATCCGAGCTTATTTAAACCGCTGGACGAAATGCCTGCCGAATTGAAAGCGCATTTGCGTTATCCTCGCGATTTGTACACAATTCAGATGCAAGTTTACGCAAAATATCATCAACAAAACCCCGAATTATTTTACGAACAAGCCGAAACGTGGGCGCAAGCAAATGTCCACGAAAAGCCCGTTTTGCCGTATTATCAAACTATGGATTTCGGCGATTGTAACGACACCGAAGAATTTGATTTAATTAACGCGATGACACCGGTTAATCGAAACAATTTAAGCATGGTCGGTATTGCCAGCACGATGGATAAAATCAGTTGTAGTGGTATGTATAAACCCAGTTTGACGGTGTTTAAATTCGGCAAAGATGTGCAAGTGAACGGACCCGAACAAATCGAGGCTTTAACGCAACAGCATCCTGAAATTTCGGAACAATTTACGTTGTGGGATCAAAATGGTTCGTCGGTAGAAATGGGACGAATGGTGATTTTGCCGATGGGCAACACGATTTTATACGTTCAACCGATTTACATTGCCTCGACCAAAAACAAAATGCCAGAATTGACACGAATTATTGTGTCGATTGGCAACGAAACGGTGATGGACACGACGCTGCATTCTGCGTTAAATCGTTTAAAAAACATTTTTATTAACAAATCGCGCACGGGTGATACCGCTGCGTCTAAACATTAAAAGGATTTCTTTGTGCAAAATGACCGCATTGCAGAATTAAAAAATACCGTTCAACAACTTTTAGACGAAGCCAAAGCGCAAGGTGCGACGGCGGCGGAAGCGGGTTTGAGCGTTGACGATGGTTTATCCGTCACCGCACGATTGGGCGTTGTCGAAACGATTGAACATCATTGCAGCCAGGGTTTAGGTGTAACGGTTTATTTTGGTCAGCGAAAAGGCGCGGCAAGTACCACCGATTTGTCGCCGGCTTCAATCAAAGAAACCGTCAGCGCAGCGTGTAGCATTGCGCGTTACACCAGCGAAGACGAATTTTCAGGTTTGCCCGACGCGGATTTATTAGCTACCGAATTTCCCGATTTAGATTTATATCATCCGTGGGATTTGTCGTCGGAAAAAGCGATTGAATTAGCCATTGAATGCGAAAATGCGGCGCGACATTATCACGCCGAAATTAGCAATTCCGAAGGCGCGTCCGTCAGCACACATCAAGGCATTAGCGTGTTGGGTAACAGTTTAGGATTTCTGCAAGCGCGGGTCGCGTCGCGCCATTCATTGAGTTG
The DNA here is from genome assembly GCA_903889445.1 of uncultured Pseudomonadota bacterium. Classification (GTDB taxonomy): domain Bacteria; phylum Pseudomonadota; class Gammaproteobacteria; order Methylococcales; family Methylomonadaceae; genus UBA10906. The sequence continues at coordinate 24,293 of CAISXF010000060.1, read as the reverse complement.
TTCGGTTCTCGCGCAACGCGGCGACGATATGCAACGGGATTATTGGTACAGCGTGGCGCGAAATGCCGCACAATTAGAATCGGCTCGCGAAGTCGGCATTAAAGCAGCGGAACGGACGTTACGACGTTTGGGCGGACGCAGTTTAAGTCCGCGTCAATGCCCTGTTTTATTCAGCGCAGAAATGGCGGGCGGTTTATTAAGTTCGTTTATTGGCGCAATTAGTGGCGGCAGTTTATATCGCAAATCGACGTTTTTATTGGACGCACTCGACACGCAAATTTTTCCTGATTTTGTGCATATTCACGAGCAACCACATTTACGCGGCGCATTAGGCAGCGCATCGTTCGACAGCGAAGGCGTAACCACGCGCTCCCGTGATTTGGTGCGTGACGGCATTTTGAAAGATTATGTGTTAAGCACTTATTCCGCAAAAAAATTGGGGTTGAAAAGTACCGGAAACGCTGGCAGTGTGAGAAATTTAACGCTCACATCAAATGCGGGCGATTTTGAATCGATGCTAAAAATGCTCGGCACGGGTTTGTTCGTTACGGAATTGATGGGGCAAGGCGTGAAAATGATGACGGGCGATTATTCGCGGGGCGCAGCGGGTTTCTGGGTAGAAAATGGCGTGATTCAATATCCCGTTGAAGAAATCACCATCGCGGGTAATTTAAAAGATATGTTCAAAAATATGGTGGCGATTGGCAACGATGTCGATTTGCGCGGAAATATACGCACTGGCTCGATTTTGATTGAGCAGTTATCGATTGCGGGCGAAGAGTAATTTTTAATTTTAGGAGAACAAAATGAACAGACGTAATTTTATGAGATTGGGTTTGGCGGGCGCGGGTTTAATGACGTTGAACGCTACGCCTTTATTGGCTGAAACAAAACAGGCTGAATTGATTGGTGCGGGCGGATTGTTTTACACAAAAGAAAATGCGGGGCGTTTCGCAGGCAAAATTGCCACCCATTTACCCACGATTGAAATTGAAAAATCGACCGTGAAAGTCACCACCGCGCACGAAATGAACGGGTTTGAACACTACATTGTGAAACACATTTTGCTCGACAAAAATTATCAGTTTTTGGATGAGCATTTCTTTAATCCGACCACCGATAAAGTGGCGATTTCGACGTTCAATTTGCCGAATTACAGCGGCACGTTGCACGTTTTAAGTCTGTGCAATAAACATGATTTGTGGTTGAATTCAGTTGAGTTATGAAGCATAAAATCGACCCGAAAGTAGATTGTGTTTTCAAAGCGATTTTAGGCGCGGAAGAAAACAGAAATTTATTGATTCATTTTCTGAACGCCATTTTGCATGATGAATTGCCGTCGCCGATTAGTTACGTCGATATTTTGAATCCGTACAACGACAAAGAATTTTTGAACGATAAATTGAGTATTGTTGATGTGAAGGCGCGTGACGATGCGGGGCGACTTTACCAAGTTGAAATTCAGTTGGTGGTGAATGCTTATTTGGCGGATCGAATTGCGTACAACTGGGCAGATATTTACAGTCAACAATTACAAAGTGGCAAAAATTATCTGACGTTGAAGCCAACGTATTCCATTTGGTTGTTGGCTGAAAATTTAATTGAAGCCGATGAACGATACGTTCACAATTTCAAATTGCGTGACACATTCGGCAATTCGCTCAACGAACATGGCGGTATTTGGTTATTGGAATTGAACAAGTTTCACGCGAAAAATGTTGAGTCGGAAAGTGAACGCTGGTTAAAATTTTTTAACGAAGGCGGGCAATTGAACAACGAAACATTGCCCGATTGGATGGTGACAACAGAAATGAGGCAAGCCATGAATACGTTAACTGTTTTTTCTGAAAAAGAGCATCAGTACGACCGCTATCAAGCGCGGCAGGAATACATTCGCGTTCAAGCGACGATTCAAGAAGAATTAGAGCGTGCGATGCGTGAAAAAGTCACCGCGATAAAATCTGCCGATGATGCAAAGCAACGTGCAGATATTGAATTTCAACGCGCTGAAAATGAATCTCAACGCGCTGAAGCGGCATTACTTGAAGTTGAGCAATTAAAAGCCATGTTGGCACAAGCTACCAAACACTAATCGTTTATTTACAAGGAAAAACCAATGACAAGATTTCCAGCAGAATGGGAAAAACAAGCCGCCGTTTTAATCGCTTGGCCCCACGCAACCAGTGATTTTAGCGACAACCTAGAATCCGTCGAAGAAACGTACAGCATCATTGCCGACACGATTACTGAATACCAACGTTTGCTGATTGTTTGCCGTGACGACGCACATCAACATCACATCGAAAAACTCGTTGAACGCCACGAAGATATTCAATTTGTTCACGCGCCCGTCAACGATATTTGGGTGCGCGACACGACTTTTTTGACCGTCGAAAAAGAAGGCGCGTTGAAATATCTGAATTTTCAGTTTAACGGTTGGGGCGAAAAATACGATTTCGCCAATGACAACGCGCTGAATCACAAATTAGCGAATGCCAAGTTTTTCAAAGGCAAAGCGCATCACGACATCGATTTTATTTTGGAAGGCGGCAGCGTTGAAAGTGACGGCGAAGGCGCGATTTTAACCACCAGTCATTGTTTGCTGAATCCGAATCGCAACAACGGGTTAACGAAAGAACAAATCGAGCAACAACTCGCCACCCATTTGGGCGCGAAACGAGTTTTGTGGCTGCAACAAGAAAATTTAGCGGGTGATGATACCGACGCGCACATTGATACGTTGGCGCGTTTTTGCAATGCAACAACTATTGCCTACACCAGTTGCGACAATCAAAAAGACCCGCATTTTGAAAGTCTGTATCGAATGAAATTGCAGCTCGAAATGTTCCGCACTCAGGATAATGAACCTTACAATTTAGTGCCATTACCATTACCCACGCCTATTTTCGATGAAAACGATGAGCCTTTGCCCGCGAATTACTCGAACTTTTTAATCATCAATCACGCGGTTTTAGTGCCAGTTTATGGTGATGAAATGGACAAAATTGCGCTGGAACGTTTGGCAAAAATTTTCCCCGAACACAAGATTTTGCCGATTCCGTGCCTTCCTTTAGTTCAGCAATATGGCAGTTTGCATTGCATGACGATGCAATTTCCCGAACAAGCGCGAGGCTAATTTATGCGAAAGAAGTTAATCGTTTCAGCGATTCAACAACCGTGCGGCGACGATGATTACAGCGTGAATTTAGCCTTTTCGATTGCTAAAATTCGCGAAGCTGCCGCCGCAAATGCTGATTTGGTGGTCTTGCCCGAATTGCATTTGGGCAAGTATTTTTGCCAAACTGAAGATCACACCGTGTTTGATTTGGCGCAACCGATTCCGTGTGAAACCACCAATATTTTCGCGGCGTTGGCGAAAGAATGTCAGATTGTCATTGTGACAACTATTTTTGAACGTCGCGCCGCTGGGATTTATCACAACACCGCCGTGGTGTTTGATAAAGACGGCAGCATCGCGGGGAAATATCGCAAAATGCACATTCCCGATGATCCGGGGTTTTATGAAAAGTATTATTTCACGCCTGGTGATTTAGGATTTACGCCGATTCAAACGTCAATTGGCAAATTGGGCGTGCTGATTTGTTGGGATCAATGGTATCCTGAAGCCGCGCGGTTAATGGCGTTGGCGGGAGCGGATATATTGATTTATCCGACCGCAATTGGTTGGGATAAACACGACACGATTGAAGAGCAAACTCGCCAACTCGATGCGTGGATTACGGTGCAACGCGGTCACGCGGTGGCAAATGGGTTGCCAGTGATTTCGTGCAATCGAATTGGATTTGAAAACGCGCCAAACTCTGAAAATGGCATTGATTTTTGGGGGAGTAGTTTTATTGTCGGTTCGCAAGGTGAATTTTTAGCGATGGCTAACGCTATCGACACAGAACTTTTGGTTTGTGAAATCTCTAAAAAACGGACTGAAACCGTGCGCCGCATTTGGCCATTTTTACGCGACCGACGCATTGATGCGTTTGGCGATTTAACCAAACGCTTTATTGATTGACCCCCACCTAAATCGGGGGGGGGGCAAGCAGACCGGAACCTCGACAAACCTTAGTTTGGATAAATTATGAGTCCTATTAGTTCACTTGAAGAATTATTACACCGCTACTCTTCCGATGAACAAGCACAATTGCGACAAGCATTGGCTATCATAAATGGGCTAGTAGCAGATTCCGCTGATACTTTTACAAATAGTGCGGAAGTTGCCGCGATTTTAATCGAATTTAATGTTGATTTTCGCACTATTTTGGCAGCCATTTTAAGCAATTCGCGTTTAATGTACGCCGAACCGCCACCCGATATTGCGGCGTTATTTGGTAACACCGTGGCGGGATTAGTGAAAGACGTAAACTGGTTGAGTAGCGTAAATATCTACACGCTGGAAATGGTCAATCAGCCCAATCAAATTGAAATGTTGCGCGAAATGTTGTTGTCTATGACGAACGACGTGCGGGCGTTTCTGATTAAATTGGCGTATCGCATTCAGCGGTTGCGCCATTTGACTCAAAAATCTGTCGACGTTCAGCGTTTTATCGCACAAGAAACTCTTGATATTTACGCGCCCATTGCTAACCGTTTAGGCGTTCATCAGTTTAAATGGGAACTGGAGGATATGGCGTTTCGTTATTTAGAACCAGAAACTTATCGGAAAATCGCCCAATCATTATCGATAAATCGCGAATCACGAGAACTGGCAATTAAAGGCTTCGTTTTTACGCTGCAACAAATGCTCACGAAAGAAAACATCCATTGTCATTGTTACGGTCGTCCCAAGCATATTTACAGCATTTTTAAAAAAATGCAGAACAAAAAATTGAACTTTGATCAATTATACGATTTGTTAGCGGTGCGCGTGTTGGTGGATAATTTGACCGATTGTTATACCGTGTTGGGAATGGTGCATCATCATTGGAAAATGATTCCAAAAGAGTTTGACGATTACATTGCGAATCCGAAAGAAAATGGTTACGAATCGTTACACACCATCATTTTAGACAAAAATTTTAATCGCATTGAAGTACAGATTCGCACGCACGCCATGCACGAGTACGCGGAATTAGGGGTTGCCGCCCATTGGTCATATAAAGAAGGCGGGCGACAATCGGCGACAATCGAAAAAAGTATTGCGATTTTGCGTCAACTTTTAGAAAACAAGCTGAACGATTTTCCTTCCGAAGAGCCATTTCACAGTGAATTAGTCAGTGATTCTATTTACGTTTTAACGCCTGAGGATTTTATCATCGCGTTAATCAAAGGGGCGACTCCGTTGGATTTTGCTTACGCGCTTCGAACGGAAATCGGGCATCGTTGTCGTGGTGCAAAAGTAAACGGACGAATTGTACCGCTCACTTATCGGCTCAATTCAGGGGACAAGGTTGAAATTTTAACCACCAAAAAAATCGCTCCGAATCATAATTGGATTGCCCAGCCCTTTGCTTATTTAAAAACCCCACTCGCAATTCAAGAAGTGAGAAATTGGTTCCAAATGCACCCGATTTCAATCGCAAAACAGATTCCGGTTTCGCCCTCGCTTGAAAGTACAAAAGATCTGCCCGTTAATGTAAATTCGAACAAAATACGCGATTATTCCAAAGAAATCTCCGTGACGGATTTGAGTAATATCCAAGTTGAAATCGCTCAATGTTGTCTTCCCGTGACGGATAAAGGAATTATTGGTTTCATTTCAGCCCAGCGCGGTGTGATTGTGCATCAATGTGATTGTAATAATATCCTATCATTGAGTCCGTCTAAGCAATCTCAATTAGTGTCGGTAGCATGGGAAAATGGCAATTCTGAAAATCCTGCCAAATGTAATGAATGTGATTTAAATGCCCTGTGTTTCAATAAAAAAATATTCCCCCCCTAAATCTAAAAAACGTACAATTTTCGTTTTCGCCAAAACGTGGCGCGACTCATGCCCAAACTTTCCGCCGCTGCATTTACATTTTTATTTTCCGTTAACGCGCGTTGAATTGCGCTTTTTTCATCTTCCATTGAAATCGGTTTGTGGATGATTATCGGTTGAACTTCTCGAAATTCAGGCGGCAATTCGGCACTTTTCAAAATCGTGCCACGTCCCACCGCAAACGCATATTCCACCACATTTTGCAGTTCTCGAATGTTGCCGCGCCACGCATAATCCAACAATAAACGCATCGCTTCGGGTTCAATTTCTTCAATTTTTCGCCGATTCGCGGCGTTGTGTTGATGAATAAAAGCCCACATCAACAAACTAATATCTTCCCGACGTTCACGCAAAGGCGGTAAATAAATCGGCACGACGCGCAATCGATACATTAAATCTTCGCGGAACCGCCCGTTTTTCACTTCTTCGCGCAATGAACGATGCGTCGCTGCGACCAAGCGCACATTCACTGGCATCGAACACACACCACCAACGGGAACGTAATTGCGTTCTTGAATCACGCGCAACAATTTCGCCTGTAATTCCATTGGCAATTCGGCGATTTCATCTAAAAATAAGGTGCCGCCTTGAGCGCGTTGAAATAAGCCTTTGTGATCTTTGATTGCGCCAGTAAATGCGCCACGCACATGACCGAATAATTCACTTTCTAATAAATTACTCGATAACGCCGCGCAATTGACCGCTAAAAAAGGCGCGTCTTTTCGTTCGCTCAATTCATGAATAGCGCGTGCGACCAATTCTTTTCCAGAACCGCTTTCGCCGCGTACTAAAACGGTTGCTTCGGTTTGGGCGGCGGTTTGAATAATCTGAAAAATGTCCCGCATTAAAGGCGAGCGGCTTAATATGCCGTGAAAATTTTGAGCGTTATCAATTTGCATTTTTGCATCTTTTTAGGTTTAGTGTTACGTTTCATGTGGTTGTTGTGTTGAAACATTTTGTGTTGCATTGAAACATAAAATGAAACAAGAAAAAAGCGTTACGAATACAGAAAACCCTTTAAATTCGCAGGCGCGAACCTATGTTTCAAACTTGGCATAACACCTGCAAACTCTATGAAAACAACGAGGCAAAAATGAAAAAAATTATCTTAGGTATTTTGGCATTACTCAGCGGTCAAGTGGCGTTAGCGGAAGGCGTTCAATCAATTTCAGCGCAACAAGCCGCGCAAATGCAAGCGGAACAGAAAGCCGTGATTGTGGATGTGCGTGAAAATGACGAATGGAACGCGGGACATATTGCGGGGGCGATTCACATTCCACTCGGTGAAATTAAAACTCGTGCAGCGGAATTGGAACAATACAAAAACAGACCGTTAATTACGCAATGTCGCAGTGGCGGGCGTTCAGCAACGGCGGCAGATGTGTTGAAAGTCGCTGGTTTCAACAAGCTCTACAATATGGACGGCGGCTTGAATGCGTGGCAAAAGGCAGATTTAAAAATCCAACAAAATTAACTTTTAAAAAATCGGAGCGACCATCATGTTCAAACAATTATTCGACCCTACAACGTGGACTTACACTTATTTAATCGCCGACGACACGACAAAAGAAGCCGCGTTCATCGATCCCGTCAACACGCATTTAGAGTTGTATTTGGATTTGTTAAAACAAAACGGCTTGAAATTGATTTATTCATTTGAAACCCATGTTCACGCGGATCACATTACCGCTAGCGGTTTGTTACGCCAACACACTGGCGCAAAAACCTGTGTCAGTCAGTTTGGCGGCGCACAATTAGTCGATGTGGAAATTAGAGACGGTGATACTTTCATGTTAGGCGACGAACAAATTAAAGCTATTTCCACCGCTGGACACACACCAGGTTGTACGTCTTTCTTGTGGCGCGACCGTTTATTTACGGGTGATTCGTTGTTAATCGGTGGTTGTGGGCGTACCGATTTTCAAGGTGGCGATTCGGGTGCGTTGTACGATGCAATTACACAGCGTTTATTCACGCTTCCAGATGATACGCTGGTTTATCCAGGGCATGATTATCAACAACGTTGGATCAGTAATATCATGCAGGAACGCACGACCAATCCCCGTTTGGCGAATAAAACGCGCGAGCAGTTTGTTGAAATTATGAACAATTTGAATTTGCCAAAACCGCGTTTGATTGATCAAGCGGTGCCAGCGAATCGTTATTGTGGGCTGGATGAAGAAGAACGCACGAAAGCGGTTCTGCTTCGTGATAATGAATCGGCTGTTTTCTGCATGATGCAAAGTAGTATGACGGGACAAGATTTGGTTTCGTCAGCGAAACAAAATATCACGGAAATCAACGCAGACATGGCGCGAAAATTATTGGCAGAAGGCAATATCACGCTGATTGATACGCGCGAAGAAAGCGAGTTTTCGGCGGGTTGCATCGACAACGCAATTTTATTACCGCGTGGCGTTATAGAATTCAAAATCGGCGCGTTGTCTGAATTAACCGATAAAACAAAAGCGGTGTTAATCTATTGTCGCACGGGTGGACGCTCCGCGTTAGCCGCGCAAACGTTGCAAATTTTGGGCTACACCAACGTTTTGTCGTTGGCGGGTGGCTTTGAAGGTTGGAACAAATAACAAATAACAAATTCGGAGTGCAAACCTTGGTTTGCTCACATAAACCAAAGTTTGTACTCCGAAAAATAATAAAAATGAGGATTTACACATGACACAGCATCACACGCTTTTAATTGTTGGCGGGGGCGCAGCAGGCGTTTCAGTCGCGAACAATATGCGTCGCATGAATAAAAAAATCGACATCGCCATCATCGAACCCAGCGAAAAACATTATTATCAAGCCGCCTTTACCATCATCGGCGGCGGTGAATCCACTTTAGCGAAACACACCCGCAACGAGGCTGATTTAATTCCTTCCAGCGTGAAATGGATTAAAGAATTCGCCGACACGTTTCAACCCGAAGCCAACACGGTCACACTCAAAACCGGCGACGTAATTAGTTACGATTACTTGGTGGTTTGCCCTGGTTTTAAAATGGACTGGCACAAAATTGCAGGCTTAAAAGAAGCGTTGAACAAAAACGGCGTGTGCAGTAATTATTCACCCGAAACCACCGAATATGTTTGGGAATGTATTAAAAATCTAAAATCAGGTCGGGCGTTGTTTACCCAACCTGCGATGCCGATTAAATGCGCGGGCGCACCACAAAAAATTATGTACATGGCGGCGGATCGTTTCCGTCAAAAAGGCATTGCCGACAAAATCAGCGTGGAATTTTTCAACGTCGGTGGCGCGATGTTTGGCATTCCCTTCTTCGCAAAACCGTTGGCGAAAGTCGTTGAAAAATACGGCATTAAAACCCATTTTGCTCACAATTTGATTGCAATCGATGGTGAAGCGAAAACGGCAACGTTTGAATTTACCGATGCGAATGGCAACACGCAGCAAACGATTGAAAAGTTCGACATGATTCACGTCACGCCGCCACAAAGCGCACCGGATTTTATTAAAACCAGTCCGCTGGCGAATGTTGATGGGCGCGTGGATGTTCATCCGAATACGTTGCAACACAACAAATACGCCAACGTGTTTGGTTTGGGCGATGCGGCTTCAACCACGAACGCCAAAACAGCGGCGGCGGTTCGCAAACAAGTTCCCGTGGTGGTCGATAACATTTTGCATTTGATGAAAGCCGAAGCGTTATCGCCAAAATACGACGGTTACGGTTCGTGTCCTCTGGTAACTTCGTTGAACACGGTCATTTTGGCGGAGTTCAGTTATGACAGCCGAATCACGCCATCATTCCCATTTTTAGATCCCCGCGCGAGCCGTTGGATTTGGTGGATTGGCAAAAAAATCGGTTTCCCTTGGATGTATTGGAGCTTGATGTTGCGTGGCATTCGATTTGATATTCCGCATAAATCGAGTTACGCGACAAAATTTGTCGATAAAGATTAACGCTTAAATCATGTCCTTCTTTCCGATTTTCAGTTGGTTAAAAACTTACCGCCGCGCCGATTTTAACGGCGATTTATTCGCGGGCATTATCACCGCGATTTTGCTGGTACCACAAGGCATTGCTTACGCCTTACTCGCAGGATTGCCGCCCGAATTCGGGTTGTACGCCAGTATTTTGCCACCGCTTTTTTATGCCGTTTTAGGCACAAGTCGCACACTTTCCGTTGGACCTGTTTCGATTGCGGCGATTATGATTGCCGGCGCGTTGCATTCGCCCGAAGTCGTTCAACTTGGAAATCCGTTGCAAAGCGCGGTGATTTTGTCCGCAGAAAGTGGCGCGATTATGTTGTTGATGGCGGTGTTTCGCATGGGCGGATTGGTGAATTTTATCAGTCATCCCGTGTTGACGGGTTTCACCAGTGGCGCGGCGTTGCTGATTATCGGAAGCCAATTGCCGCAAACGTTGGGTTTGAAATCGCCAACGTGCGGCATCGATTTAAACTGTTATTCGCAGTATTTACACGCCACCAATTTCCCATCGTTAATCATGAGTTTGGCGGCGGTAGCATTATTATTATTTTTCGGAAAGCCGTTAAATATCTTATTAAAAAAAATCCGCGTTTCGCCCACGTTAATCTCCGCGATAAGCAAATGTGGCGCGTTAGTCACCGTCGCGTTGACCACTTTGGCTGTCAGCCAATGGAATTTAACCGAACAACACGTTTCAATTGTGGGCGATATTCCAGCAGGTTTACCGCATTTAAGTTTTGATTTTATCGATGTTTCAAAATGGAAGATTTTATTGCCGTCCGCCAGTTTCATTGCGTTAATTGCGTACGTTGAAAGCGTCGCGATTGCAAAAGTGGTTGCGAATTTGCGCGGCGAAAAAATTGTTCCCAATCAAGAATTGATTGCGCTCGGCGTGGCGAATTTTGCCACCGCTATTTCAGGCGGAATGCCCGTTGCGGGTGGTTTTAGTCGCACAATGGTGAATTTTTCCGCTGGCGCACGCACGCAAATAGCGATGGTTATTGCCGCGCTGCTGTTATCGATTACGGTAGTGTTTTTTAGTTCATGGTTTAGCAACATTCCAAAAGCCGCATTAGCCGTAATTATTTTGGTGGCGATTGTGCCGTTGGTAAAATTACGGAGCATTTTTCACACTTGGCATTACGACAAAGGCGACGGAATTGCTGAATTGATGACACTGATTGGCGTGTTGGTTTTGGGGATTGAAGAAGGCATTATGCTCGGTATTTTCCTCACGTTTGTCAGTCATTTACAAAAAAATAGTCACCCACATATTGCCGTATTGGGGCGCATTCCAAATACGCCATATTATCGCAACATCAAAAATCATTGCATCGATTGCTTGGAATCGTGGGACAACCTACTTTTGCTGCGGGTTGACGACAGTATTACGTTTACCAATATCAATTTTATCGAAGAATTTATCGATACCGAATTAAAAGCCGCGCCGAAAATTGAACACGTTGTACTGATTTTTACGTCAGTAAGCGATATTGATAGAACGGCGTTGGAAGCGTTAGAACAGTTAAATTTAAATTTCAAAGAAGCGGGGATTAGTTTAAATCTTGCCGAAGTGAAACATTTTGTATTGGTCAAACTCAAAAGAAGTCATTTGCTGACGCAATTAAACGGTCAGATATTTTTTGATACCGAAGAAGCGGTTAGAAAATTGAACGCATTATGAAAACAATGAACCGTTTTCGCTGGGAAATCACCGTCGCGGTGATTATCAAATTCACGTTATTTGCGCTGGTGTGGTGGTTTTTTTTCGCCGGACAAAAAATTCACGTTGATGAACAGCATCTCGCTAATCGATTGCTGGGCGAACCCATATCAAAACAGGAAAAATTTTAATGATTACTAACGAAGTTGTAGAACTTTCGCGCTTGCAATTTGCGCTGACGGCGATGTATCACTTTTTGTTTGTGCCGTTGACGATAGGATTATCGTTTTTGTTGGCGATTATGGAATCGCTTTATGTTATGACGGGCAAGCAAATTTACAAAGATATGACGCGCTTTTGGGGCAAATTATTCGGCATCAATTTTGCGATGGGCGTGACGACTGGCTTGACGATGGAGTTTCAGTTCGGCACCAATTGGGCGTATTACTCGCATTATGTCGGGGATATTTTCGGCGTTCCGTTGGCGATTGAAGGCATGATGGCGTTCTTTTTAGAATCGACTTTTGTCGGATTATTCTTTTTTGGTTGGGATAGATTGAGCAAAATGCAGCATTTATCCACGACGTGGTTGCTCGCGTTGGGAACGAATTTGTCGGCGTTGTGGATTTTGATTGCCAATGCGTGGATGCAAAATCCAGTCGGCGCGGAATTCAATTACGACACCATGCGAATGGAATTAACCAATTTTTCTGAGCTAGTTTTTAATCCTGTCGCGCAAGTGAAATTCGTTCACACGGTCGCAGCGGGTTATGTTACGGGGTCGATGTTTGTGTTGGGAATCAGCGCGTTGTATTTATTAAAGCGTCGGGACATTCCATTTGCACGACGTTCATTTCGGATTGCGTCGGGTTTTGGTTTAGCGGCAATTTTGTCGGTGATTGTGTTGGGCGATGAAAGCGGTTACACCGTGGGCGAAGTGCAAAAAGCAAAACTCGCCGCGATTGAAGCCGAATGGGAAACCGAAGAAGCTCCCGCCTCGTTCACGCTGATTGGCTTGCCGAACGAAGAAACGATGACGACGGATTACGCGATTAAGTTTCCGTATTTACTCGGCTTGATTGCGACGCGCTCGCTTGACGGCACAGTTGATGGCATCAAAGAAATTCGCGAACGCAAACGCAGACGGATTAACAGCGGCATGGTGGCTTACGAAAATTTACAGATTTTGCGCGAAGACAAAACCAATGAAATTGCTAAAGCCATTTTTGAAAAACATAAAGTCGATTTAGGTCACGGTTTATTGTTGAAAAAATATACGGAAAATGTGACTGACGCGACACCAGAACAAATCGAATTAGCGATTAAAGATTCGATTCCGCGCGTGGCACCGATGTTTTGGACATTTCGCGGCATGGTTTTTTGTGGCGTGCTGATGTTATTTATTTTCGTCGCGTCGTTTTATTTCAACGCGAAACGCACTGCACACAATCAACGTTGGTTATTAAAAATGGCGTTTTACGGCATTCCATTACCGTGGATTGCGTCCGAATTGGGTTGGGTGGTGGCGGAATATGGTCGTCAACCGTGGACAATTGCCGGCATTTTACCCACACATTTAAGCACGTCGAGTTTGAGCAGCTATCAGTTGTACGCCAGTATTGCCGGATTTTTCGTGATGTACAGCGCGTTGTTGGTGATTGAATTATTTTTGATGATTAAATATATCAAACTCGGGCCCAGCAGTTTGCATACTGGCAATTATCACTTTGAAAAAGAAGGAGCCACTCATGTTTGATTACGAGTTATTACGGATTATTTGGTGGGGCATTCTGGTTTTTCTAATTTGTGGTTTTGCGGTGATGGATGGTTTCGATTTTGGCATTGGAATGTTGTTGCCATTTTTAGGAAAAACCGACGATGAACGGCGCGTAATTTTGAACAGCATCGGCCCGACGTGGGAAGGTAATCAAACGTGGCTCGTGACACTCGGTGGCATTACGTTTGGCGCGTGGTCGTTGGTTTACGCGGTATTATTTTCGGGCGTTTACGCGGGTTTATTGCTCCTTTTATTTGCTTTATTTTTACGTCCGGTCGGTTTCGATTATCGCAGCAAAGTAACCAACCCAAACTGGCGTTCGGCGTGGGATTGGGCATTATTTGTTGGTGGCGCAACGCCTGCGATTGTTTTGAGTTTAGCAGCAGGAAATTTAATGATCGGTTTGCCGTTTGAATTAGATGCTGATTTGCGTTCGAGTTACGCGGGCGGATTTTGGGATTTATTCCAATTATTTCCGCTGTTATGCGTGTTGGTCGGCGTGGCGTTATGTGTTATGCACGGCGCAGTTTTTCTGCATTTACGGACTGAAAATGCAATCGCTGAACGCGCTCAAATTGTGATTCGTTGGAGCAGTATTTTATTTGTGGGGTTGTTTTTAGTGGCGGGAATTTGGGTCGCATTTGGCTTGGACGGTTACAAAATTACGTCCGCGATTGACACGACAATTACCGCAAATCCATTACACAAAACGGTCGTGAAAAGCACCGGCTTGTGGCTTGAAAATTATGGAACGTATCCGTTGCTGTTACTCGCGCCACTGATGACGGTAATTTCTGCATTACTCACGCCCTTTTTTACCGCAAAAAATCATTCCGCTACGGCGTTTGTGTTGAGTAGTTTGGCGATGATTGGCGCGATTGTGACCGCTGGCGGTTCGATGTTTCCGTTTGTGTTGCCTTCCAGTCTTTCGGCGGCAAGTAGTTTGACTATTTGGGATTCGAGCGCGAGTCGTTATTCGTTGCAATTGCTTTTAGTCGCCACCGTTATTTTCATGCCGATTGTCATGGCGTACACGAGTTGGGTTTATAAAGTAATGCGTGGCAAAGTGACCGTTGAGCAAATTCAAGACAATCAACATACGATGTATTAGGAGAAAATGATGTGGTATTTTGCGTGGATTTTGGGAGTGGGTTTGGCGAGTGCATTGGCGATTATCAATTCGTTGTGGTTGGAAATCGGAGAAGATGTAGATGTATAACGGCGTTGAAGCTACCATGAAGGTAATTTGAAAATGCAAACTGAATCGGATATTAGGCAGGGGATTATAAATAACGAGTTCACTTTTTTCTATCAACCCAAAGTGTCGTTGGTAACAGGGAAAGTGGCTGGTGCTGAAGCATTGATTAGATGGATAAAACCCGATGGAACGGTAATTTTCCCGAGCCGATTTATTCCGATTGCAGAACAATCGTCACTCATTAAAGAAATTACCTGTCACATGTTTCCTAAATTAGTGGAAGATATTTTGGTTTTGACCGATATTGATGAACATTTAGTTGTCTCATTTAACGCTTCTGCAAAAGATTTTGAAGATGATTGTTTCACACAGTCGGTGTTGCATACATTAAAAAATTCAGCGTTACCTGCAAATAAGTTACAAATAGAGCTAACGGAAACCGCGACGTTTGAAGCGGCGAGTATTATCAAAGATAACATTATGATTTTGCGTAATGCGGGATTAAGTTTGGCAATGGATGATTTTGGCACAGGTTATTCTTCAATCGACACATTAAGCAAATTGCCTTTCACGACGATTAAATTGGATCAAGGCATTGTGGGACGAATGCTCACGTCAGATAAAAATGCCACGATTGTTTCAACGTCTGTTCGTTTGGCACATGAGCTGGGATTAAGCATTGTTGCAGAAGGGGTTGAAAGCGAAGAACAGTACCATTATCTGTTAAATGCCGGTTGTACCGAAGTACAAGGTTTTTGGATAAGTAAGGCGATTCCGATTTGCCAATTTATTAGCTTTATTTCGACTGATTTTAGTTGGTATTCAGGAATTCCGGTCGGATTGATACACATGGCAATCGTTGATCACATCCAGTGGCGAAAAAATTTGGTGAGTGAATTGATTAAAATTGCTTCGCTTCCTCAAACACATCCGAATCGTCAATTGCTCAAAACACCACCGTTATCTTGTAAAGAATGTCGTTTAGGACGCTGGTATTATGGTGCTGGAAAAATGATGTTTCATGATAATACCGCATTTCAAGAATTAGAATCGCCACATGATGAATTGCATAAAATCGGACAATTTCTTGTTGAAATGGTGGGTAATGGTGCAACGATGGAAACGTTGACTTCGTATTTACAAAAGTTATCTGCTAGTTCGATTGATGTTTTAAGCAAATTGCAAAATTTGGAAAATGAAGGACTGATAGATATGCACAAAACCACTACGATTGATTCAACATGGTGTGAACTGGAGGCAATTTAAATGCAAATTATTAACAAAAAATTATGGTTGCTTGGCTTGTTAAACGTGCTTTTATTAGCGGGTTGTAACGAAATGCAGCAATCCAAACCTGCCACGCAATCTGTTACAAAATATACGGCAACGTCCGTTTTACTTTCTGGAAGAGTTGAAGGCAAAACGGGTAATGTTGATGCTCTTGACGGTGAAAATGTGGTCGCGTCAGCAAGTGTGCAAAATGGACGTTATCAATTAGAAATTCCCGCTCAAACAAAATTGCCCATTATTTTGCATTACGATAATCTGATTGCCGTGGCGATTGATGCCGATATAACGACCTATGACATCAACGAATTAACCACCGCGATTGCCGCAAAAGCGCAGGCTCTTGGCGGTTATTCACGCAATAATTTAGTTTTAGCGGCAAGTAACAGTGTTCATACGCCCGATGCGAATAAAACCAGCACCGGTTTTCGCGGCGATCCAACTTCACAATATGGCGGTTGGCATTAGCCATCGCGCAACGAAGCAAGTCACACAATCATCAACATCAATTCACAAGGAAATAAAATGGCTTATTCTGATAAATTTATCCAAATGGGCGACGCAGCTCGCGCTCGAGTTTCGTCCGTACAACCTAATGAAGTCGATGCTCTTCTAACGCAAGGCGCGTTGGCTTTGGATATTCGTGACAAAGAAGAACACGATGCCGACCATATTGCCGGCTCTAAACATATTAGTCGAGGCAAGTTAGAAATGAACGTCGAAGATGAAATTCCCAATTTAGATACGCCTATCATCACCTATTGTAATGTGAATTACCGTGGTGCATTGTCAGCTGACAGTTTGCGGGCTATGGGATATAGCAATGTGCGTTATATCGATGGCGGATTGAAAGCCTACCGCGCGTGGCAGACTAAATAACAGAACATGTTGAGCCTGATTTTAGTGCAGGCTCAACATTTTGGTATTTTGGATTTTTCTAAATCACCGAATCGGGTAATGCTTCACCAGAAAAATAAGCCGCCAAATTCGCCAACACTTTTTCGCCCATTGCAGTGCGTGTTTCAAGCGTCGCACTACCCAAATGCGGTAACAATGTCACATTTTCTAATTCCAAAAAACCGCTGTGAATGTTAGGCTCATTTTCATAAACATCCAAACCTGCGCCGGCGATTTGTTGGGCTTTTAGCGCGTTGATTAACGCCTGACTATCAATCACGTCGCCGCGTGCGGTATTGATTAAATGCGCGGTCGGTTTCATGAATTTCAACGTTTCGGTATTGATTAAATGTTTTGTGCTTGCGCCAGCGGGACAATGCAGCGATACAAAATCCGCTTGTCGTAATAATTCTTCCAACGTGTCGCAGCGGGTCGCATTCAAATCTTGAATCACATATTCATCCGCCGCACGCGGGCTGAAATAAATAATGTTCATGTCAAAACCGTGATGGGCTTTCCGTGCCATCGCTTGCCCAATTCGCCCAAAACCAATTAAACCAAGCGTTGCACCCGTCACATTGGAACTCAACATACTGGTTGGACACCAACCCGTCCATTTTTTCGCTCGCACCAAACGATCACCTTCCGCGCCACGTCGTGCCGTCATCAATAATAACGTCATGGCAATATCGGCGGTGCTTTGCGTCAACACATTCGGCGTATTCGTGACGATTAAACCGTTCTTTTTCGCTGCTTGAATATCAATGTGATTATAGCCCACGCCGAAATTCGCCAAAATTTTGCAGCGTTTATTTTCCACATTCAACACATCGACTGGAAACAAATCACAAACCGTCGGACAAACGGCATCGTAATTTTGTAAGGCGAATTTGAATTCGGCGGCGGTCAAAGGTCGATCAGTTTCGTTCAACGTTACGTCGTATAAATCACGCAATTTTGTTTCGACGGATTCTGTCCAACGGCGCGTGATAAAGACTTTAGGTTTGTTCATGTTTTAAATCTCCCAAAAAATAATAAATGTGAAATCTTCAGATTATCGGAAAGTGTGATTAGTTGCTTTAATTATTTTTCAACCATTCCATAATTTTGGGTGCTTTATTTGTGCAAGACTCAAAACTTTCAAGCAAGGTGTTTAAGTCTTTTTCATTGCTAATCGGCATATGCCAACCATCTACACAAACGCCAGATTGATAAATGCCTCCTTTACCAACATTTATTGCCATTCCCTGTAATCCACGTTTATTAAACGAACCACCTTCTGGAATTTGTGTTTTAAGAGCTTCATATTCTGCCCAATTTTTTCTATAAGCATCAATATATGTATTGATGTTACTTCCGTTGATAGTTACAAAAGTTCCGTTATGCCTCATATCTGGCCCAGCAAAATAGTATCTTATAGACCAAAAACTTTCAGTCACCATAAAAGTTCCTAAAAGTCGTTCTTCGTAAGTACCGCTCATGTAGCCTCAATTGATAAAATATGACCGCAACCAAAAAGGCTCAAAGTGCAAACTATTCACTTTGAGCCTTTAAATTTTTAGTGTTTTAAAAAAACTTACTTCGCCGCAGTCGAACGATAATACTCAATCGCCGCGCCCACACCGCTACCTGCTTTGATGTCGAAACCACAATCTAACATTGCCATTTCCGCCCCAGCGATTGCGCCCAGCATCGAAACGTCGTTCATATCGCCCATGTGACCGATACGGAACACTTTGCCCATCACTTCTGACAAACCGCCACCAAACGAAATGTTATAGCGATTAAACGCCACGCCAATCACTTCACGCGCATCTTTATCCGCTGGCACAACCACGGCTGTCACGGTATTTGAATAGAAACCTTCTTGAGCGCAAGTCGTTAAACCCCACGCCGCAATCGCACGACGCACGCCTTCACCTAAACGGAAATGACGCGCATAAACATTGTCCAACCCTTCAGCAAACAACATATCCAACGATTTTCGCAAACCGTAAAGTAACGGTAAATTCGGTGTGTAAGGCGTGTAACCTGTGGCGTTATTGGCGATTTGGTCTTTCAAATCTAAGAAACAACGTGGGAACGTGGCGGTTTCTGCGGCTTTCAAGGCTTTCGCGCTGAAACCTAAAAATGCACCACCGGCTGGCAACATGAAACCTTTTTGTGAACCGCTGATAATTGCGTCAACGCCCCATTCGTCCATTTTGAATTCAATGCTGGCAACCGAACTTACGCCATCGACAAACATGAAAGCAGGATGATTTGCCGCGTCCATCGCTTTGCGAACACCTGCGATGTCAGACGTTACGCCTGTTGAAGTTTCGTTATGCGTAATTAAAACCGCTTTGATTTCGTGGTTGGTATCTTCTTTTAAACGCGCTTCTAATTTGTCTAATGGAACGCCCATACCCCAAGGTTCTTCGTGTAATTCCACTTGAAAACCTAAACGTGTCGCCATATTCGCCCACAAATGCGCGAATTGTCCAAAACGGTAAATCAACACTTTATCGCCTTGATTTAAAACGTTCGTAAAAGCAACTTCCCAACCGGCTGTGCCGGTTGCGGGGAAAATAAACGCTTGTCCTGTTGTTGTACCGAAAACAGTTTTCAAATCTTCCAAAAGTGGCGCGAATAATTTCGGAAACACCGGCGAACGGTGATCTTCCATCGGAACGTGCATTGCATTTAAAACTTCGTTCGGCACATTGGTTGGGCCTGGAATATAAAGGTGGTTACGACCTGCCATGATTTTCTCGCTGTAAATTTAAGGTTAAAAAAACGCGCAATAATGGCATAGCAACTTTTAATCAGCAAGTTTGCTATGCCCGTGCTAACGATTCCCTGCGCGGAAAGAATCGATTGAAAAATGTGTAGTTGAAACGTTAATTCACGACTTTGTGTCCGCGATTTCTCATGCAATCGGAATAGGCACGTTTGTAGGATTCTTCGGCAGAAAAACCTTGTTTTGCCGCGCCACCAAAACCACCCGCCGCTGCACCCATTGCGGCACCCGCGCCAGGATTCCCCGTAAACGCGCCAATCGCCGCACCCGCTGCACCGCCAATTAACCCACCAACGCCTGCGCCAATTGCCGTTTCTTTTGCCGTGCCACCAGAGGCTTGACCCGCTAATTCTTGGCAATCACCCATATCTTGATTGATAAAACGTGAATTTTGGTCGTTGTACGAATCAACTGTTGGAGTCCAACCGCCTTGACTGTAACAACCACTGATTAAAAGTGTGCTGATGAACAGCAAACCCGTTTTGTATTTCGCATTCATAATAATCACCGTGCGTGTTAGATTGAAAATAAAAATCTTCTAAAAGCACAACAATAGTAATCGATTGAAATAGGTCGAACAAGGTAGAAACGGCGATGAAAACGGGTAACGCGAGGTGGTAACGGAAGCGGGTCAGATGAAACGTGGGCAAATACGCACGTTTATCTGACGCAATGCAGCATGAAACTATCTAATTTTAGCTTCTTTATAAATAACGTGTTTACGAGCCATTGGATCAAATTTTTTGATTTCCATTTTGCCTGGCATCGTTTTTTTGTTTTTGGTAGTGGTGTAAAAGTGACCTGTACCTTCGGTCGAAATCAATTTAATTTTGTCGCGCATGATTTTATCCTCGTAGACTTAAACTTTTTGACCGGCTTTACGCATGTCTGCTAAGACTGCATCAATACCGTTTTTGTCGATTATTCGCATTGCTTTCGTTGAAACGCGCAAACGTACCCAACGGTTTTCGCTTTCTACCCAAAAACGGTGATGTTGCAGATTCGGCAAAAAGCGTCTTCTGGTTCTGTTATTGGCGTGTGAAACATTGTTTCCTGTCATCGGGCGTTTACCCGTGACTTGACATACTCTTGACATGAAAACCTCTTATTTAGGTGGTGATTGAAAATGATAAAACCGGCATTATAATCGATGCACTAACATCATTAAATCGTTTTTTTCAAGAATATAAATGTAACACGCGGCTTTTGTTTGAATTTTTTGGTGAATTATCCTAGTCACAGTGAAAAATCGATATAATTGCCACACTTCAAATTCAACAATCAAACACACAACGCCTTATGTCTATCAAACTCGGCATGGTCATGGATTCCATCAACCACATTAACATTAAAAAAGACACCAGTTTCGCCATGCTACTGGAAGCCCAAGCTCGCGACTGGGAATTGCATTACATGGAATTGGGCGATTTATTTTTACGCAACGGACGCGCGTTTGCTCGCACGCGCACGCTGAAAGTGCAGCGCGATTCGCAGCATTGGTTTAAATTTATCACCGAACAAACGATTCCGTTGGAAGAATTAAACGTCATTTTGATGCGTAAAGATCCGCCGTTCGACAGTGAGTTTTTGTACGCGACGTATATTTTGGAACAGGCGGAAAGTGCGGGCGTTTACGTTGTCAATAAACCGCAATCGTTGCGTGAAGCGAATGAAAAATTATTTACCGCGTGGTTTCCGCAATGTTGCGCGGAAACATTGGTGTCACGCAATTCGCACCAAATCCGCGAATTTTTGCATGAACAACACGATATTATTATCAAACCGTTAGACGGCATGGGTGGCACGTCGATTTTCCGTTTACGTTTGGACGACCCCAATATCAGCGTGATTTTAGAAACCATGACGCATTACAATCAGCATTTTATTATGGCGCAAAAATATCTCCCCGCGATTAAAGACGGTGATAAACGTATTTTGGTGGTGAATGGTGAAGCGATTCCGTTTGCGTTGGCGCGAATTCCGCAACACGGTGAAACGCGCGGCAATTTAGCGGCGGGCGGTCGTGCCGAAGGTCGTCCTTTGACCGAACGTGACCATTGGATTGTCAGCCAAGTTGCGCCCACGTTGAAAGCGAAGGGTTTGATTTTTGTCGGTTTAGATGTAATTGGCGATACGCTCACCGAAATTAACGTCACCAGCCCAACCTGCGTGCAAGAACTGGACACGCAATTCGGTTTGAATATTGCCGGGATTTTGATGGATCATATTGCGGCGACTGTGGCGTAAATGGCGAAGATTTGGGCGTTTTCGATTGCGCTGGTTTTACATTTTATTTTTTGGACGGGTGTGATGCTAAAAACGCCCGCGCCTGATTCTCAACCGCCTACGCTGATTGAAGTGTCATTTATTACGCAATCATCGCCAATAAAAGCTAAACAAAATGATAATGTGGTGGTGGAAAATCAAGCGGCGAGCAATGCCGCACCCGTTGAAGTCGCGCCAAAACCGCCACCACCTGAACCAGTAAAACCCATTGTGAAACCAATCGAAAAAATCATAAAAAAACCGATTGAGCCAGCGAAAAAAGAAACGCCGAAGCCAAAAATTATCACGACTGAAAAATCTGAAATTGTGGTGAAAAAGGTTGAAAAGCCCGCTCCACCGCCGAAACCTGAAAAAATACAAAAACCGATTATTGAAAAAATCGAAAAAGTTGAAGTGGAAGAAAGACCGCGTTTGTCGTTGGAATCAGTGCAGCAGCAAATTTCTCAAATCGGTAGTCACATCAACCAGCAACAAGTTAGTCTGCGTGATAAATACATCAACGAGTTTGGCGTAAAAGTGAAGCGTATTGGGCAAACTATTTATGACCGTGGCACGTTACCAGCGGGAATTTTAGAAACGAAAATCGAAATTAACGCAGAAGGAACGCTCATCGATTTTAAAATTACACGTTCTTCGGGAAGTGTTAAATTAGACGAAGCGGTAGAAAATATGATTCGTTCGAGCGCACCGTATTCTGATTTACCGTTTCAATTATTGAACGAATCCAACACGCTGAAATTTACGCGGGTGTGGGAATTTTATGGTGATTAAAAACACGCCTGAAAGACCGAATTTTTATAACCGAATCAAGGAAAAAACATGACTGAAACAACTTATCTAGACAATCAATTTATTATCGCCATGCCAACGTTAGCAGACGATAATTTTTCACACGCCGCGATTTATTTATGCCAACACAATGCTGATGGTGCGTTGGGGATTGTGATAAATCGTAAATCCGACATGAAATTAAAAGAAATTTTCATGCAAATGGACATTGCGATTACGTCGATGACAGCGGCAGATGCCCCCGTTTATGTGGGCGGACCTGTGCAACAAGAACGCGGGTTTGTGTTACATACGACGGGCGGAAAATGGGCGATTACGTTGCCGATTTCTGAAACGATGTCATTGACCACGTCACGAGACATTATTGA
This sequence comes from uncultured Pseudomonadota bacterium, assembly GCA_903889445.1. GTDB lineage: Bacteria > Pseudomonadota > Gammaproteobacteria > Methylococcales > Methylomonadaceae > UBA10906. The sequence continues at coordinate 1,357 of CAISXF010000060.1, read as the reverse complement.
AGCGATTGCGAAAGGCGAAGGCCCGGAACGTTATTTTGTCGCGCTCGGTTACGCCGGTTGGGCAAAAGGGCAATTGGAGCAAGAAATGTTGTCGAATTCGTGGTTAAACACGCCATTTGGTGCACCCATTTTATTCGATACGCCGGCGGATTTACGATGGCGAATGGCGGCGAGTCAAATCGGCATCGACATCAACCAACTCACGGTTGGCGCGGGTCATGCGTAAAGATCCGTTGGCGCGTCAGTCGTTCGATACTTATTTGGGTTTTGATTTTGGCACAAAAAAAATTGGTGTTGCAGTGGGGCAATTGACCACCGCAACGGCAAATTCCTTGCAAACATTGCGTTCACCCAATCAAACGCCGAATTGGCAAGCGATTGAACAATTGATAAGTGATTGGCAACCCGCTGGTTTTGTGGTGGGTATTTCGCGCCAATTCGACGGCACCGATAATCCCGTTACGCCGAAAATGTTAAAGTTTTGTCGTCAATTAAACGGGCGATTTAATCTCCCCGTTCATCAACAAGATGAAACGCTTTCGACGTTTGAGGCGAAGCAATTATTGTTCGACGAGGTTCACGTTAATGCGACGAAATTATGGGCGGTTCAAGACGAACTTGCCGCGCAATTGATTTTGCAATCGTGGTTAAATCAACAAGAAAAGACGCTTTGAAATGGAAGATTCAGATTTATTTCGGCAAACTATCGGCAAAGTTCAAACCGTTAAACAGGATAAAGTGTCGCTGCACGCCCAGCAAAAACCGAAGCCAAAGCCTTATCCCAAACCGTTAACTGTAAATTTCGACGCGCATTTAAGTTCTCGAAATTTAGACGATGTTGAAACGGTGGGCATTTATGATTCGATGAATTTTCTGTCAGCGGGTTTGCAAAATAGCGTGCTGAAAAAATTGCGGCGCGGCTTCTTTGGTATTGATGCCGAAATCGATTTACACGGTTTGAATACGCCCGACGCAAAACGGCAATTGCTGCATTTTTTGCATAATAGCGTGGAAGAAGGTGGTCGTTGCGTTCACATTGTTCACGGCAAAGGTTATCGCTCGTTGGATAATTTGCCCGTGATTAAAAATGAATTAAATCGCTGGTTGCGCCAACATAAAGACGTGCAAGCGTTTTGTTCTGCCAGCCCGAAAGACGGTGGCACGGGTGCATTATTGGTGTTACTTCGATTGTCGGATAAATACGGTTTTAGCGACGAAAAAGATTTTTACGAATAATGCGAAAACATCTTCAGAACATAAAATGAATATTTTTTATTTGCACGTCGAGCCGAAAATTTGCGCTCAACAACACGTTGATAAACACGTTGTAAAAATGATTTTGGAATACGCACAATTG
>CAISXF010000059.1 GCA_903889445.1 uncultured Pseudomonadota bacterium | reverse complement strand
TCGCACATCACTTTGAACCAGATACGGGAAGTAATTTTGATATTGAACCTTAACAACACGTCGTTTAGCCGACGTGTATCCTGAACTTTTAGTTCTTAGCTCACTAACCCACCAGCTTGAGCTGGTGGTTGTTTAGTTCAATACACGCAGTGACGGTTTCGCTTTTTTCACGGGTTCAGGTGGCGGTAGCGGTTCATTGGGTTCAGATTTCTCTGCATCAAACACCATACCTTGACCGTTTTCTTTCGCGTAAATCGCTAATACCGCTGTGACTGGCACATAAATATAGGTCGATTTGCCACTAAAACGGGTATTAAACTCAATCGCCTCATCGCCTAACGATAAGGCTTCAATGGCAGCGGGACGAATGTTCAACACCAACTTTCCGTCCTGTGCAAACTGCATCGGCAACATCGCGTTTGGATTATTGGCATCGACCAGTAAATGCGGCGTGAGATTATTATCCAAAACCCATTCGTAAATTGCACGAATTAAATATGGCTTCAACGGTGTCATTTTGGTAAATCCGCCATGTCTTTTTCAGCTTCGCTGAGGCTACGTCTAAAAGCAGAACGATTAAACATTCGTTGAGCATAATTGTTAATCACGTCATCAGGCGCGGCAGTTAAATCAATGCCAACACTCGGCATCCGCCATAATAACGGCGCAACGACGCAATCAATTAACGAAAATTCATCACTCATGAAGTAAGGACGCGCTGCAAAAATAGACGCGGCGTTTAACAAACTCTCACGCAATTGTTTTTTCGCTTTAGCAGATTTTTTTTCACCCGTGTGCAACACATCATCCAGCAATACATACCACTCTTGATCAATGCGTTTAATCACCATGCGTGCGCTGGCACGCGAAACCGGATCCATTTGATGTAATGGCGGATGCGGAAAACGCTCATCCAGATATTCCATAATGATGCGTGAATCATAAAGCACTAAATCACGCTCAATTAACGTCGGCGAAACGCCGCTCGGATTGTCTTCTAATAAATCTTTCGGCGGATTTTCGGGGTCATAATATTCGATTTCGGCAGCGATGCCTTTTTCTTGTAATACAAAACGAGCGCAATGGCTCATCACGCAAGTCGGCGAAGAATAGAGAGTCATAACGGATTTACGAGCAGCGATATTTGTCAAAATAACAACCTTAAATTTAAGAAAATAAAAAACCATGAAAACGTAGTCGCAGTATACACGATTGCATTGTATTCGTGGCGAATGACGAAAAACATCCTTGTTTTTCAATTCGATACGGTGTTAATGCACGTCTTTCCAGTATTCTTTTTTCAGCAAATACGCAACAACTAAGAAAATTAACAGGTAAAAAATCACATATTTACCCATTTGCTGACGTTCCAATTGCACCGGTTCACCGACGTAAACTAAAAAATTAACCAAATCGTTAACTGTTTTGTCGAAATCTTCAGGCGATTGCGACCCCGCGCTCGAACTCACCAATTTTTCAAGCACCCGTCGTTCACCGTCTATTTCATAAACCGGTTGTTGTTCGCCTTGCAATTGCCACAACGGATTGGGCATTCCTACGTCTTCAAAAATCGCGTTATTCACACCGAACGGACGATTTTTGTCCGCGTAAAAACCCTTCAAATAACTGTAAAGCCAATCTGCGCCGCGTGAACGGGCAATCAATGATAAATCAGGCGGTTGCGTGCCGAACCATTTTTCCGCGTCGTGTTTATTCATCGCCGAATGCAATTGTTCGTAAATCCCCGCGCCTTCTGGTGCAATGTCTTTTAAAACGTGCTTTTCGTCCAAACCTAAATCGTTGGCAATGCGTAAATAACGAATTTGTTTTGCCGAATGGCAGCCCAAACAATAAGTTACAAAATGTTTCGCGCCGCGCTGCAATGACACTTTATCGGTCAAATCAATATCCGCCGATTGCAACTCCGCTCCGCCCGATGCAAACACATTGAGCGAGAGTGAAAATAAAAGAAGTGAAAGTAATTTTTTCATATCAGTCTAAGCTCTTTTTCAAATTTTTTGCCGTGCGAACTAACACATTTTTCGCGCCTGTTGGATTGAAACCGCGTTTTGCGTTTTCGCCTTCTGTGACCAATGTGACTTCGTCAAATACGGCTTTTAATTCTGGAATACGTTCTTCCAAAGTCGGTTGCATCGTAATGTGACTTGGAACAGGTTTAAGTTTTTCCCAACGGGTATAAATGGGCATCAATAAGAAAAAGCCAAAATAAATCGCGGTGAAAATACGCGCCATATTCGTCGCTAAAGGTGTGACAGGTTGCGTACCTAAATAACCTAACGCAATGAAACTAATCACGAATAACATCAACGCTTTTTTGTAAATGCCACCACGATAACGAATAGATTTCACTTTGCCACGATCCAACCACGGCAATAAAAACAACACCACAATCGAACCGCCCATGCCAATTACGCCCGCAAATTTATCAGGAATCGCCCGCAAAATGGAATAAAACGGGGTGAAATACCAAACTGGCGCAATGTGTTCTGGTGTTTTCATCGGATCAGCGGGAATGAAATTCGCGTGTTCTAAAAAGTAACCGCCCATTTCTGGCATGTAGAAAATAATCGTCGCAAAAAATAGCAAGAATACCGCCACGCCAACCACGTCTTTCACCGTGTAATAAGGGTGAAAAGGAATTCCATCAACAGGATGTCCCCAGGGATCTTTTGATTTTTTGATGTCTACGCCGTCTGGATTGTTTGAACCCACTTCGTGCAACGCCACAATGTGCATAAATACCAATAACACTAAAACCAATGGCACCGCGATAACGTGAAACGCAAAAAAGCGGTTCAACGTTGCATCAGAAATAACGTAATCGCCACGAATCCATAACGCCAAATCGTCGCCAATAACGGGGATTGCGCTGAATAATGAAATGATAACTTGTGCGCCCCAATACGACATTTGTCCCCAAGGCAATAAATAACCCATGAACGCTTCTGCCATCAACGCGACAAATAACAACATCCCGAAAATCCAAATCAATTCGCGCGGCTGTTTAAATGAGCCGTAAAGTAAGCCACGAAACATGTGTAAATAAATCACAATGAAAAACGCCGATGCGCCTGTCGAGTGCATATATCGCACCAGCCAGCCCCAATTCACGTCGCGCATAATGTATTCAACCGAATCAAACGCCAATTTTGCGTCGGGTTTGTAATTCATCGTTAACAAAATACCCGTCACGAATTGATTCACCAAAACCAATAACGCGAGCGAGCCGAAGAAATACCAAAAGTTAAAGTTTTTCGGCGCGTAATAATGCGCCATGTGTTCATTCCAAACTTGTGCCAACGGGAAACGGTCTAACACCCAGTTGCCGCACATTCTTAAACGAGTCGGTTTTAAATTCATGCCGATTTCTCCTCAGCCGCTTCGCCGATGATAATCTGCGTGTCGGTGATATAACGATAAGGGGGAACTTCTAAATTGGTGGGCGCGGGAACGCCTTTATAAACACGTCCCGCTAAATCAAACCATGAGCCGTGACAAGGACAGAAAAAACCGCCTTTCCAATCTGCGCCTAAATCATGTGGCGCGACTTCGGGTCTAAACGTGGGCGAACATCCTAAATGCGTACACAAGCCGACGGCGATAAAAATTTCTGGTTTCATTGAACGCGCAGGATTTTTACTTGATTCGGGTTGGCTCGATTCGTCTGATTGTGGATCACGCAATTGACCGTCTAACGTTGTCAATGTCGCTAAAACTTCTGGCGTGCGCTGTAAAACCCAAACAGGTTTCCCGCGCCACGCCACACGAATCAATTGCCCCGCTTCTATTTTGCTAATATCTACTTCAACCGGTGCGCCTGCTGCCATTGCCTTGACGCTCGGCTGCATTTGCGATAAAAAAGGAACGGCTAAATAGCCTGTACCGACCACCCCGACTACGGTTAATGCCGTCGTAAGAAACTGTCGCTTCGACTTATCAACGCTTTGATCAATCATTAAGAACTCTCCTATTTGATTTGGTATTTTTATTGTTTTTGTTCACCGTCAATATACCACTAGAACGCCGTCTATTTGAAGCGTTCGCGTGGAATTATGTCGGAAATCTAACAATTTTTTACTTCAATGCTTTCAGAAATGACATAACCTGTCATTGCTATGTTTTATAATACAAACCTACACCCACTAAACATTAGGCGTTTCAAATGGCAATTACATTACAAAAAGGTCAACGCATCAGTCTCGAAAAAGAAAATGGCGGACAATTAGCGCAAGTTTGTGTCGGGGTGAATTGGGGTGCAATTGAAACAAAAGGTTTCTTTGGCGGTGCGAAAAAAGAAGCCGTTGATTTAGATGCCAGTTGCATTACTTTCGACAAAGACAAAAAGCCACTGGAAATCGTTTATTTTGGTGAATTGAAAGGTCAAGGCATTCAACATTCTGGCGATGATTTAACCGGCGATATGGATGGCGATGATGATTTGGATAATGAAATTATCACAGTTGATTTAACGCGCGTTTCTGAAAAAGTCGATCAAATCGTTTTTGTGCTTAATTCGTTTCAGGGACATGATTTTAAAGATATTCCCTTTGCCTCGATTCGATTGTATGAAGGTTCGGCGAGCCGTGTCGATAATGTCATTGCACTTTTCGATATTGCAAATGATGTCAAATTTGCGGGATCTGTTTCGATGGTGATGGGCAAATTTTACAAAAAAGACGGTGTGTGGAAATTCACTGCCATTGGCGATTCAACCGCTGACAAAAAACTCGAACAAACCGTTTTAACGGTACAAAAAAACTATCTTTAATTTTTAACAGGAGAAAAACATGGCGATTACACTCAACAAAGGCGGCAATCTCAGCCTAACCAAAACTGACCCAACTTTAAACAATTTAATCGTGGGTTTAGGCTGGGATGCCCGCCCAACCGACGGGAAGAATTTCGATTTAGATGCCAGCGTTTTTATGTTGAAAAATGATGGCAAAGTCCGTTCGGATGCGGATTTCATTTTTTACAATCAATTGAAATCTGCTTGCGGGTCAGTTGAACACACCGGTGATAATTTAACGGGCGAGGGTGATGGCGACGACGAATCGTTGATTGTGCAATTGAACAAAATTCCAGCGGATATTGAACGGATTGCTGTCACCGTCACCATTCATGAGGCGGAAGCCCGCAAACAAAATTTTGGGCAAGTTTCAAATGCCTTTATCCGAATAGTGAATAAAGATTCGGGCGTTGAAGTGGCGCGTTATGATTTAACCGAAGATGCGTCTGTTGAAACCGCCATGATTTTTGGTGAAATTTATCGGCACAATAGCGAATGGAAGTTTAGAGCCGTTGGGCAAGGTTACGCAGGCGGTTTAGCTCCGTTGGCGCGTCAATTTGGCATTGATGTTTAAAACATTTTCGAGGCGGATTTGAATGTTTGAATCCGCCTTTGTACTTATACCGCTATAATCCGCGCAACTTCGTATCTAAGCTCCAAACCGAGTAATTCATGGAAATTCAACAAATCTTCAACGCTGTTTTTGGCAGTTTGACCAACATCATCGCCGCCGTCGTTATCACAAGTTTAACGCTGCTGGCATTATTCGGCACATTCAGCAAATCAAGTAATCACAAAATTAGACACTTCGCCCGACAATCCCCTGCGATTTTGGCAACCGTTGGGATATTTTTCAGTTTTTGGGGAATTTCAATTGGCTTAATTGGTTTAGATTTAAACGACATTCAAAACAGTATTCCAAAATTATTAGACGGCTTAAAAGTTAAATTTATCGCTAGTTTGATGGGGATTGGCGCGTCGATTATCGTGAGAATTGCCCAAAATTTTGCCGTTGAAGATATTATCGAAAAAGACAATGACGAAAAAATTGTCGCATTGCTTTCCGATATTAAGAATGTTTTAGCCAACAATGCCAACAACAGTCCCGAAACATTATTGCAGGAATTAAAACAGGCGATTGACGAATTACCGATTGAATTTAGAAAACAAACCACGTTGCTCGACAGCATCAAATCGAGTTTGGCGGGTGAAGGCGATGCGTCGGTAACAACACAATTGGGAAAACTGCGCTCAGATATGCGGGATTCATTGAAAGACATGGACACCAGCAATAAAAACAACGCAGTGATTTACTCAATAGCACACTGACTTCTAACTTCGATAATTTGACGCAAAAATTTGAGGATTTCGCGCGAATCGTTGCCGAAAATAATTCAAAAGCGTTTATCGAAGCCTTAGAAAAAGCCATGCGCGATTTCAACAACAACATCACCGAGCAGTTTGGCGAAAACTTCAAAGAACTAAATCGAGCCGTCGGCGAATTATTGACGTGGCAAGACAATTACAAATCACACGTTGAAACCTTAACGGGTAATTTTGAAGTCGCGTTAAACAGCGTCGCCACAATTCAAGCCGCATTTAGCAATATTCAAAACCGCTCGCAAAGTTTCACCGAAGTTTCGACTGAATTAGGCAGCATTTTGCAAAAACTCGATTTACAGTTGCAGGATTTGAATCACCATCTGAAATCTTTAGACCAAGTCGCAGACAGCGCAAAACAAGCGTTCCCAATCATTGAAGATAATTTAATAAAATTGACGACAGGCTTTAAAAAATCGACGGAACAATCACTCGCGGACATTACCAGCACCGTTGAAACGGTCGGTGAAAATTTGGTTGAAACGACAAGCCGATTAAAAGATACGACGGGCAAATTGCGTGATTCAATGGAAAATCAGCGTGAAACACTTGAAAAAACCAGTGACGAATTTAAAGAAGTCGTCGGCGTGACGTTGAAAAGTTTGGCTAAAGAAACGAAAGTTAGTATTGAAAACTATCAGGAATCATTACAGGAAGCCGTCACCACACAATTAGACAGCATCAATTCCAACATCAAACAATCCAACGCGGTGGTGAATTCCACGATTCAAAATGCCAGTGAGGCGTTTGAAAAATCGATTACTGAAACGGGTGCCGTTCTCAAAACCTCAACCGATACCGTAGCGAATCATTTGATCAGCGCAACCGATGCCATGAAAGGCATGATGGTAGAACAACAAAGCGCGTTGAGTTCAACCAGTAATGAATTTAAAACGGTAGTGAATCAAACATTGCGTGATTTATCGCATGAAACTCAAGCCAGCATTCAAACCTATCAGGAATCATTGCAAGAAGCCGTCACCACACAATTGGACAGCATCAATTCCAACATTCAACAATCCAACGCCGTGGTAAATTCGACGATTCAAAACGCCAGTGTGGAGTTTGAAAAATCGATTACCGAAACGGGTGCCGTGCTAAAAACTAGTACCGACACCGTGGCGAATCATTTGACCCGCGCAACCGATGCGATGAAAGGCATGATGGTAGAACAACAAAGCGCGTTGAATTCCACCAGCACCGAATTTAAAACCGTGGTCAATCAAACGTTGCGTGATTTATCGCATGAAACTCAAGCCAGTATTGAAAATTATCAAGCGTCGTTGCAACAAGTCGTCACAAAACAACTGGATAGCATTGATGCCAACCTTCAAAAATCGAACGCGATTGTTAATTCTACGATTCAAAATGTTTGTGCTGAATTTGAGAAAGCAATAAAAGCACAATCCGAATCAATGAATCGAATTATTTCTACAGCAAGTGATTCGTTTAAAACGGTGATTCAAGACACGGCAAAAGATTTTGAAGTTATGGCGGAATCCATTGCAGAAAGTATCGGCTTGCAAACGCAAACACTCACAAACGTTAGCCAAGATGTAAAAGTTGCGGTTGATAAAACGTTGCGTGATTTAAATGAACAGTCGAAACGCTCAATCAAAGAATACGAAGACAGTTTGCACAATATCATCATGAGCCAATTTAATACGGTCAAAGATTCTGTGAATGCTGCGAGTAAGGATTTCAACCGTTTGCTTGCCGAAAATACTGAAAAAAGCACCAGCGTTTTAGTTCAACAAACGCAGTTGCTTGATACCGCGTTGCAGGAAGAATTGAAAAAAGCGATTGAAACGATGGGCAAACATTTAGCCGCGTTATCGAATCAATTTGTTCAAGATTATCGTCCGCTTACGGATAAGTTGCGCGAAGTCGTCAAACTTGCCGAAGATTTGAAACTTAAAGGTCGTTAATCATGAAACATCATCACACAGAGGAAGAAGGCGAGCATTGGCTTTCCGTCAGCGACATGATGTCAGGATTGATGGTGATTTTTTTGTTTATTGCTATTACTTACATGATGCAAGTCAGCAAAATGAGTAAAGGAATAATCGACATTGTCGCCATTGACGAAATAACAAAAGCTGCCATTTATGAAGGCTTACAGACTGAATTTAAGGACGATTTGAAAAAGTGGAATGCTGAAATTGATAAGCCCTCTTTAGCATTTCGTTTTCAAGAGCCAGACGTATTATTCAACATCGGTGATGCCGACGTTAAAGACAAATTTAAAGTTATTTTGGATGACTTTTTTCCGCGTTATATAAAAATTCTTAAACAGTATCGCGTGGATAGTGACGGTCACGCTGGCATTGAAGAAATTCGTATCGAAGGTCATACGTCGTCCGAGTGGAGCAAAGATATGGCATCGGGTGAAAAGGCGTATTTTTTGAATATGGAATTATCCCAAAATAGAACTCGCGCTACGCTGGAATACTGTTTTATGTTGCCGAACATCACTGACGAACGGATTTGGATAAAACAGATTTTAACGGCAAACGGTTTATCCTCAAGCAAACCAATTTTGATAAATAACGAAGAGGACAAGGTGCATTCGCGGCGGGTTGAATTCAAAGTGAAAACCAATTTAGAAACACGCATCTCAAAATATCGACAAGGGAAATAACATGAAACTCGATATTGATTTTACGAGTTTAGAAAATCTCGTGAAAAACATGGGTGCAAGTGCCGTTGATTGGGTGAGTGATGTGGCTGTTACGCACGTTGAAACCGATTGGAAAATTGACCTCGAAACTAAAGGCATTGATGTTGGTATCAACGATATTGAAATTACTGTTAACGGTTTATTGAAATATCGTGGTGAACAGATTTTGTTGTATATCAAAGAAATTAACAGTTTTGGTCATTATGGTTTGCCAAAGTTTCATTTTTATCAATGTTCAACATTAAATCGGATGCAGCGCGAAAAGCGTTTTGAACGTTATGTTGTGACGCAACGCAAAACGGGCTATTTTCTAATGGATAGAAAGGATGGATATAATTCTTACAGTCATAACGCCGAAGAAAAATTAGATGTTTGTGGCAATTGCTTGAATTGGTACAACCGAAATTATCGCAAGCGTTATACAGTTACAACGTTTGATATTGTGGAATTCTTTGAACATTTCACAAAATCGCCAATTACTCGAACACCAACGTACACCGATAAAAATGCGCCTGTTTCTGGTTATACCGGAAATTGGGATTTAATTTCAAAGCAGCGCAAAGAACAATGTGGTTATGTTTGCCAAGAATGCGGCATTGATTTGAGTAATCACAAAAACCTGATGCAAACCCATCATGCTAACGGTGTGAAAAGTGATAACAGTTCGAGTAACTTAAAAGTATTGTGCATTGAATGTCACAGTGACCAACCTTCGCACGGACACATGAAAAGCAGTGCATCACGCGAAATTTTGGAAATTCAGCAGATTAAAGCGCGAGCGAAGCGTTATTAGACTTGACAAAATGGGTAGTTGAAATGGCAATTGAACAAGATGAAACGGCGGCGTTGGAATTTATTAACGAGGAAATGAAATGACTTTAGAATTCAACGACATTTTGCTTTATGCCGATGCGAACGGCAAAGTGAAAATAGACGTTATTTATGAAGAAGAAACCTTTTGGTTAAGCCAAAAGAAAATGGCGGAATTGTTTGATGTTGGTGTTTCAGCGGATAAAAATAGATTGGTTCGATTTAATGATAATTTTTATATTCATCAAGAGATTATTGATTATGATTACACAAGATAATTTAAATTACGTCATACTTAAATCAACTTCTTGCACCGCTATCATTTATAGAAATAACATTTGGTTTTCTCAAAAGCAAATTGTTAATATACTTGGACGAAAGTTAAGCACTATTAACGAACATATTAAAGCTATTGAAAAGGTAATCCCTGATTCATTTGTAACGCTTAATGTCTCACAAATAGAAGGATCAAGGAATATAAAAAGAAATAAACTTTACTATAATCTTGGTTTTGTTTTTTCTTTAGGAATCAGAACAAAAGAATATGAAAAGACTAATTTGTTAATAGAAGAATGTAAGTTTCATGGAATAACTATAGATGAAATAAAAGTTGTCCCTTTTAAAGAACGAGAATTCTGTAAAATGGTAATAATATCCTTAGCTGGAATTTGTGAATTTGAAGAGCAGTTTTCTATTGGAAAATATAGAGTAGATTTATTTTGTTCTAAATTACAATTAGCAATCGAATATGATGAGTTCCATCATAAAAAACCTGATAATTTATTCGCTGACATAATTCGACAGCAAAAAATAGAATCTGCTTTTCCTAATATACATTTTATTCGAGTTTCGGAAGACGAAGAGTATTTAGGACTTAATAAAATCATTAAATTTGTTTTCAATCAAATTGAGAAGCCTATTTTTGGATATAAGCCTTAACTGTTTAATTTATGCCAAATGCCTAACGGTTTGGATGCTTTTTTGGAATTTTACATTACGAGGTTTTGCAAGATGCAGGCAAGATTAGACATTCTGTTGCAGAAAAGTTGGCAAATGACGAGTACGAAAAATTTAGAGTGGTTCAAGAACAAAATTTTGAAAGTGATTTTGATAAAAACGTCAAAAAAATAGTTAACTAAAAAAAAGAAATGCGGCGTTAAATGAATTAGATAACGATGACTTTTCATTTTCGGCGTTCGGTAAATAATTTAAAGTTGCGAGCAAGGAAACTAATGGAACACACACACGCAAATCGCTTAATCGTCCTCGACACCGAAACGACCGGTTTAAGCACAAAAGACGGCAACCGAATTGTCGAAATTGGTTGTGTGGAATTGATTGATCGCCGTTTAACGGGCAACAATTTTCACGTTTATCTCAATCCCGAACGGGACAGCGAAGAAGGCGCGTTGCGGATTCACGGTTTGACGACCGAATTTTTATCGACCAAACCCAAGTTTGATTCGATTGCCAATGCCTTTATCGATTACATTCAAGGCAGCGAGTTAATCATTCACAACGCGCCATTCGACGTAGGTTTTTTGAATTATGAATTGGCGCGTTTGCCGAATGGGCTGACGATTGAAACGTGTAGCACCGTTTTTGATACGCTTGCCGATGCGAAAAAACGTCATCCCTCGCAACGAAATAATTTAGACGCACTTTGCAAACGTTACGGTGTTGATAATTCAAATCGTGAATTACATGGCGCGTTATTGGACGCGCAAATTCTCGCCGAAGTATTTTTAGCGATGACTGGCGGGCAGTTTTCGTTGATGAATGAAAGCCGTGCTGCCGAATCCAACGCGAATATTTCAACTGAAATCATCGTCCGTTCATTGGAAAATCGTCCGCCATTATTGGTTTTACGTTGCACCGAAGAAGAGTTGCACGCCCACGAAGCGCGTTTAGATTCGATTAAGGAATGCGTGTGGCGAAAATGATTTTGATTTCAAAAAACGTGAGTTAGATTGTGCCGTTATCCGTTATGCTATCGAAATGGCGGCGGATGAAGGTATTTACTTCGATTCAGTCAGAGCAGCGTTTTGGGAAGGTGAAGAACTCTACCCAAACGCTGGCTTTAAAACCCACAATCATATTCAGTTGTGCATCATTAACCCCGATTGCATCAAAGGGATTTTTTTACCACGCGATAAACAGGTTATTAAAAGCCTCGCGAAAAACTATAAAATTTAGGTCAAAATTATGAAAAAATTATTATTAGCTGTAGCTCTGGCTTTCCTAGCAACTGGCTGTTCAACACGGGTAGGTGATTTCACTATGGTATCAACCAAGAATGTTGATTTAAGTCACGGAGCGGATTTTAAACGTGGTATAGCCAAAGTAAAAGGCGAGGATTCAAAACCGATAATTCTGTATTTTCCAATCGGTCAGCCCGATATGAAAACAGCTATTGATAGAGCGATTGAATCCACACCTGGCGCAATAGCTCTAACTGACGTGGTTATAACAAGGTCAGCGGTTTGGTTCATTTTGGGTGGTCAAAACACTATTGAAGTGGAAGGAACTGCTTTAATTGACCCAAATTTATCTAAAAGATAAAACAAAAATCTTACTAAAATCCCCACGCTTAAAGCGGAGGGATTTTTTTACCACGCGAGAAACAAAATTTATAATGGAAATAAATGAAAGCATCAGAAACTAATTTTCAATCGCTTATCGAAGGCGCAAAACAGTACATCGTTCCGTTATTTCAACGCCCTTACAGTTGGCAAAAAAAGGAATGGCAGGATTTGTTAAACGACATAAATGATTTGTATGAAAGCGAAGGAATAAATACTCATTTCATCGGTTCAATTGTCACGATGCCTACACTTTCAAGACCTGAAAATATCACGCCTTATTTACTTATTGACGGTCAACAACGATTAACTACTATTTTTATTTTGTTAATTTTATTGCGTGACCTTGCAAAATCAGACGGTAAAAGGCTAGGCGATAAGATTCACGATACGTTAATTACCAATCAATACGTTGATAATTTGGAACACTTTAAACTATTACCTACACAGCAAGACCGAGCCGATTTTTTAGGGTTAGTAACAGATAGTAAGGATGTATCTCATAGCAGCAGCATCGTTGAATGCTATATGTTTTTTAAACAGCACATTAGAAAACTAGATTACGAAAGATTAAACCAAGTTATAGCAAATCGTTTAGCTGTAGTTAGTATAGTGTTAGAAAGTGATGACAACCCTTACATTGTTTTTGAGAGTTTAAATGCGAAAGGTCGCTCCTTGACGCAAGCGGATTTGATTCGTAATTATTTCTTTATGAAAATTGATTTAAATCAGCAAGAAGTCATTTACACGGATTATTGGCTGCCAATGCAAACTGCGTTAAAGGAGAATTTAACCGAGTTTATGCGCCATTATTTAGCAAGCGATGGTGTAATTGTTAAAAAGGACGAAGTTTATTTAGTTCTCAAGCAGAAAGTTGATAAGCACAAGGACGCATTTGCAGAATTAAATCGAATTAAACAATTTTCTGATTACTATGAAAAAATTATAAATCCAGAAAAAGAGGGGGATTTAGGTATTAGGAATGGAATAACTCGCATTAAATGTTTGAAAATAACGGTGTTGTATCCATTTTTACTAAATTGTTATCACGGTTACACCGAAGAAAATTTATCAGTCGATAAATTTTTAGACATTCTAGCGACACTGGAAAACTATTTTATTCGTCGCTTTGTATGCAATGTTCAAACTAGGGGATTAAACAAAGTTCTCCCTTTGTTGTATCACCAAGCGTTAAAAAATTCGCTTGATTTAGCCGAAGGTGTTCGTTCGTATTTACAATCTCAAAATTATCCTAAAGACCATATATTTCGCGAATGTTTAATAAGTTCTGCACTTTATGGAAACGGCGATTGTGTTCCAGTAACGAAGCTAATTTTAACAACACTCGAAAATTCAATTGGTAATAAAGAAAAAATATTGGCTGACGATATTAGTGTCGAGCGAATTTTACCGCAAATGCTTTCAAAAGAATGGGAGCAGCACTGGGATGGAGAAGACTACGATTTATACTTGAACACATTAGGCAATCTAACTATAACGTCTTTAAGTTGCGATTTGTCAAACGAGCCATTTCATATAAAAAAGTCTTATTTTAAATTAAGCTCTTTTTCTTTGAACTCTTATTTTGAATTTATTGATAAGTGGGATAAAGACGCAATAGAAAAACGTGCCGAATATCTTGCAGATAACGCATTAAAAATTTGGAGTTATTTTGGTTCATATAATCAGGTCGAATCATCAGAAAATTTAAGATGGAAAAAACCAGTATCAATAACTATTCTAGGCGATGAATATCCAGTAAAACACTGGTACAACGTCATAGTTATATTACTGGATTGGATTATCGACTATGAACCTGACGCATTTTTAGAATTGATAAATCATTACCCACATTTCATGAGCAAAAATTTATTGAGCTTGCGTCAAGGAAAAATCTTAAATAATGGGTATTACATCGAAACAAATTTAAGTGCTGACATTATTTATCGTTTATGTAATCAAATGATTCAATTTGCAGGATTGTCGAGCGACGATTGGAAGATTGACACTGATTAACCCTTCATCGATTTACTACTGCAAAGAAAGGCGACGTGATTCAACACGCCGCCTTCATTCTTTTACAGTTTTCACAACGAGGCAACCATGAACACATTAAGTTATTCGACTTAATTTTAAAATTACGGGCAGGATTTTATGAAAACTTATACCGCCATTATTGAACGTTGCACCGAAACGGGTTTGTATGTGGGTTTTGTGCCTGGATTCACAGGCGCACACACGCAAGCCGAAAGTTTAGATGAGTTAAATCAGAACCTAAAAGAAGTAATTGAAATGTTGCTTGAAGAAGGAACGCCACGATTTGAAAGCCAATTTGTTGGGCTTCAAACTATCGCAGTGGCGTGAACGATGGGAAGTATTCCAGTTTTAAAACCGCGTGAACTTGTGATATTACTTGAAATTTTAGGTTTTATTGAAGTTCGACAGCGTGGTTCTCACAAACAGTTTCGACATTCCGATGGTAGATGCACGACAGTTCCATTCCATGCGGGACGCGACCTATCGCCAATTTTACTGCGACAAATTGCCAAAGATATTGGATTATCAGTTGATGAACTTTTAAAAAGTAGACGGATGCAATGAACATGCACGAACACCGAGGCAACACAATGAACACATTAAGTTATTCGGCTTTTGAAACAAATTTAGCTGGCACACTCGACCGTGTGAATGATGACCACGTTCCCATTTTAATTACGCGCCCAAACGGTAAACCTGCCGTGATTGTTTCACTAGAAGATTTTAAATCGTATGAAGAAAGCGCGAATCTTAAAAAGTTGGAAGATGTGGCATTAGTTCGAGCAATTCAAGAAGGTGAAAATTCTGAAACGATTTCGCGGGCGGATTTGTTTAATTTATAAGAAATGTATCGTTACTTTCCTTAAACTAACTCCATTCAAAGTCAATTTACCCTTTCAAAATGCAAATTCATTTAAAAACTTTAGGCTGTCGTTTAAACGAAGCCGAATTAGAAACATGGGCGCAAGCCTTTCAAGCGCAAGGTCACTCGATTACCCGTGATATTTCGGCGGCGCAATTAGTTGTCATCAATTCGTGTGCCGTCACACAAGATGCGGCGCGTAAATCTCGCCAATTGATTCGCCGAATTCACCGCGAAAATCCAACGGCAAAATTGGTCGTCAGCGGGTGTTACGCCACGTTAAACGCCGACGAAGCGCAGGCATTATTAGGCGTGGATTTAGTGGTCAGCAACAAAGACAAAGAAAATTTAGTCGAAAAAGCGTTGAGCGAATTAACCTTTGAAACCATGCCCGCGATGGCAACTGAACCCGCTGAAATTTCACTTTTTACACGCGGACGACAACGTGCTTTCGTCAAAGTGCAAGACGGTTGCCGTTACCGTTGCACATTTTGCATCGTGACCGTGGCGCGAGGTGAAGAAGTCAGTCGCGCCATTGCCGACGTGATTATTGAAATCAATGCGTTGCACGCGCAAGGCATTAACGAAGTGATTTTAACGGGCGTACATTTGGGCGGTTACGGCAGCGATAACGGTGAAAATATCGTGTCGTTGATTCAAGCGATTTTGGCACAAACCGACATTCCGCGTTTGCGTTTGGGGTCGCTGGAACCGTGGGAATTGAACGACGAATTTTTTACGTTATTTGAAAATCCGCGTTTGATGCCGCATTTACATTTACCGTTGCAAAGCGGTTCAGACACGGTTTTGCGACGAATGGCGCGACGCTGTAAAACCGAAGAATACGCGCCGATTTTGGAACGATTACGCGCTCAAATTCCCCATTTCAACATTACGACCGATATTATTGTCGGCTTTCCGAATGAAACCGAGGAAGAATGGCTCCAAAGTTTTGAATTTATTAAACGTTGCGGATTTGGGCATATTCATATTTTCACTTATTCGCCGCGCGAAGGCACGAAAGCCGCGACGTTGCCGAATCCTGTGCCGCATGAAATCAAAAAACAACGCAGCGAACAATTGCACCGTTTAGCGGAAGAAATGAAACAGGCTTTTTATCAACAAAATATCGGGCAAACGTTTGAAATTTTGTGGGAAGGTCAGCGCGACAAATTGGAAAATGGCAACGTTCAAGTTTTGGGTTATACGCCGAATTATTTGCGCGTGGCGTGTGAAATAAACGAAGGTGACACGCTCGAAAATCAAATCAACGCTTTCCGATTAGAACAGATTAAAACCGATTATGCGTTCGGTCGAATTGTAGGGGTTCACTGCGTGAACCCGCATAAGCAGGGCATTTGATGATAAAATTTGCGTATTACGGGCGTACGCAGTACGCCCCTACGAAACTATTGTGTAATATCACTGAAGCAAATCGGGATGCTCAAACAACGATTGGCTGCGAATAAAACCCAATTGTCCGGCGCGATAAGCGTGCGAATAAACCAACATTTCGGGCGGCAATTTTTCAGAATCCACCAACACAAAACCGTCCGAATGCTGTTGCGTCCAAATTTGCAACGCTTCGGGCGAATTCAACAACGTCAACGGTTGCGTTAATCGTCCAGTAAATTGAAATTGAGCGTGATATTTTCCCGTGTAAAACGCCACGCTTTTATTTTCAGCGCGAAATTGGGCGATTTTTTCAGCGACAGGTTGCGTGTCAAATCGTTCCGCGTAAACCTGAAAATAACTGGCAGCAATCAACGTCGGGGCAGCAATCGACAGCGCACAAGTACAAAAAATGATTTGTTGAACACTTGCGCGATTCGCATAATGAGCCAGCCACAAAATCATTGCCAACGCCACGCCAAACAACGGATTAAAACCGTTCAATTTTTCTTGCCAATGAAAAGCAGAATTTAACAGCGGAAATAAACCGAGTATCAGCGTAATCAAACCAACAAAAATGTTTACGCCAAAATACGCATTTTGCCACGGTTTGATGTCTTTTATTTCATCCGCCGCACGCGCCAACACTAACGCTAACGCGGGAATGAGCGGCAACAAATAATGAATTCGTTTGCCGCTGACCACTGAAAACATGATGAAAACGGGTAACGCCCACGCGATACAAAAACGCACGCCGTAGTCATTCAACGTCAATTTTTTTGCGCCTTGCCAGAACGGTTTGAAAAATAACCACGGCAACACCAACAGCGGCAATCGTTCCAAATACCAAAACCACGGCAATTGATGCGCGAAGGATTTCACCAAACGCCCGCTCGTTTGCCCTAAAAAAATGGCGTTTCGATACGCTTCACCGCCTGAAATTCCCGCTGGAATTGCCCACGCCAACGCTAAACTTGCGCCGATTAAAATTGCGCCAAACAATTTTAAATACCAATCGCGCCAGCGAAAATCAGCGGTTTTCGTTTGAATCCACCACGGCGCAAGCAACGCGACGGGTAAAATTTGCAACAACACGACTGGGCCTTTACTGAATACGCCGCCGCCGATGGCAAAACCGAGTAAAAATAGGTCGCGCCACGCATTCGAGCGCGACAATTTCAATAAACTGTAAATCGCCAATAAGACGAAAAAAGCCAGCAACATATCGAACATGGTCAAGGTGCTGTAAATCAACCAAAACGACGAACCGAGTAAAATTAACGGCGTAATTTCTGCGATTTGCGGACGTTCGCGCCACAATTC
>CAISXF010000058.1 GCA_903889445.1 uncultured Pseudomonadota bacterium | reverse complement strand
TAAACTGTAAATCGCCAATAAGACGAAAAAAGCCAGCAACATATCGAACATGGTCAAGGTGCTGTAAATCAACCAAAACGACGAACCGAGTAAAATTAACGGCGTAATTTCTGCGATTTGCGGACGTTCGCGCCACAATTCCCGCGCCACTAAACTGGATAACAGCGTCGAACCCAACGCAAATAACGGTGAAATCAGGCGCGGTGTCCAATCGTTCACACCGAATAACCACCAACTACCTTGCATCAGCCAAAATAATAACGGCGGTTTGTGGCTGTAAGTTTCGCCATTTAAATACGGCACTAAAAAATCGCCACGCACCCACATTTCCCACGCAACGCTGACGTAGCGGGTTTCGTCGATGGGCATTAACGGGCGAATCGCCACATTTGCCGCAATCAAAATGCCCCACAAAATTAAAACGCGAATCATCATTCGGTGGATTGGTGACGGTGTTTGCGTTCGTGAGCGACAAAATACAGATTGCGAAAATAAATCAATAAACCGCTCGCTTGTCCCAAAATGAAAACGGGATCTTCGCGATAAATGGCGTACGCTAAAAGCGTTACGCCGCCGCCAATGCTGAAATACCAAAACGCGACCGGAAAGACGCTTTTTTTCACTTTTTCACTTTTCAGCCATTGCACAATAAAACGGGCTGAAAACAACGCTTGCCCAATAAAACCAACACCTAACCAAATCGTTTCTTGGCTGAGATTAACGTTCAATTTCGTTTACCTCGGTCAGTT
Source organism: uncultured Pseudomonadota bacterium (assembly GCA_903889445.1). Classification (GTDB taxonomy): domain Bacteria; phylum Pseudomonadota; class Gammaproteobacteria; order Methylococcales; family Methylomonadaceae; genus UBA10906. The sequence goes on along the minus strand of CAISXF010000058.1, from coordinate 29,909 downwards.
TCATGCGCGTTTTTAACCAAATGACACCAGCAATATCGCTAATTCCGACCCATAATCTGTCCAGTGTGCCGTAATTAGAAACGCCGCGTTCTCGCGCTCGATGTGTGACCGGAATGGAAACGACTTGATAGCCTGCGCGTAACATTAACGCGGGTAAAAAACGGTGATAATGGTCAAAGAATGGAAGTTGTAACGCGGCATCACGCATAAAAACTTTTAAGCCACAACCCGTGTCAGGTGTGGCATCGCCTAATAATCGTGAACGAATACCGTTGGCGAATTTTGACGAAAATAATCGCCACGCTGAATCATTTCGTTGGTTCCGCCAACCGGCAATCATCACTAATTTTGAATTCGTTTCACGTTGAGATTGCAATTGCGCGTACAAATTAGGAATATCGGCTGGATTATTTTGACCGTCGCCATCGAGTGTGGCAATTACGGGGAATTTCGCCGCTTTAATGCCAGTGTAAATCGCTGCACTTTGTCCGCAACTTTTTTCATGATGAAAAACGCGCAAATTGGGAATGGTTTGTTGTGCTGCTTTTAAAATTTCTAACGTGTTGTCAGTGCTGCCATCGTCGATGTAAATAATTTCATAATCTGCAAAATCGTGTAACGCCGCGACGATTTCATTTACTAACGGATTGATATTTTCAGCTTCATTATGAACAGGAACAACAATTGAAATTGTCATCAATAACTCCGAATGTTTTAGAATTGAACCATAAAAAAAGGGCTACATTTTAAAATGCAGCCCTTTTGTCGTGCTAATGTGTCAAGCAAAAATCCACTCGACGCATAAGCAAAAACGATTAACGTTTTGAGTATTGTGGACGTTTTCTCGCTTTGTGTAAGCCGATTTTTTTACGTTCAACTTCGCGTGAATCACGAGTAACAAAACCCGCTTTTCTTAACGCTGGACGTAATGTTTCATCATAAACCATTAACGCGCGTGTCAAACCGTGACGAATCGCGCCAGCTTGACCAGAAGGACCACTGCCTTTAACGATAATGTTTAAGTCGAATTTGCCAACCATATCGACACATGCTAACGGTTGGCAAGACACCATTTGATCGGTTTTACGACCAAAATACTCTTCTAATGTTTTCGCGTTAACCGTAATTTGACCGGTTCCAATGGTTGCGTAAACTCGTGCAGTAGCCGTTTTACGACGACCTGTTCCATAATATTGCGTTGCAGCCATGTTTATTTACTCACAAATAATTCTAAAACTTTAGGTTGTTGTGCTTGATGCTCATGTTCCGCACCGGCATACACTTTCAACTTTTTAAACATTGCACGACCCAACGGATTGTTCGGCAGCATCCCTTTTACCGCAGTCGTTAAAATACGATCTGGGAAGGTTTTTCTCAATTTACCTAACGACACGGTTTTCAAGTTACCGATGTAACCCGTGTGATGTTGGTAAAGTTTATTTTTTTCTTTGTTACCCGTCACACCGATTTTTTCAGCATTCACCACGATGATGTAATCACCGGTATCAACGTGCGGCGTATATTCGGGTTTGTGTTTGCCACGAAGGCGAAGTGCGATTTCAGAAGCAAGACGACCTAACGTTTTGCCTTCTGCATCAACCACATACCAGTCGCGTTTTACTTCTGCGGGTTTTGCGCTAAATGTTTTCATTGTTTTTATTTCTGTCTAAATCTCAATAATGAGAGCGAAAATTTCAAGTAAATCACCAACTTCAATAGCTGATTCTTATGTCGGTTATTATAGACTAGGATTGACTTAGATAACAACCGGCGGATTCTTTTTGCTTTGCAAAAATTATCAACGTATCGCTTCCGTAAAAATCAAAGAGTTTAAGTTGGACTATTGAAATTTAAATTAGTAGCATATCGGCTGACCAAAATAATCCACATACAATGAGAAGACGAAGAGATGAAAATTCATAAGTATTTAACGTTAACAACGCTGTGTGCCATAACCTTTTCTGGTTTTGCGAACGCGCTTCCAGCTGAAAAAAATCAGCTGCGCGTGCAAACTAGCGTTTCCAAAAGAAGCAACGACACGGGTTTTTCAACGTTGGTTTCTTGGCGTAAAGGTGATTCAAACTTACACCGTGTCAACGGTTTGTTTTTTATTAACGGCTTTGAATCAAGTAATCCATCATCTGCCGCTGACATTGCAAATAAAGCCGCCAGTGCGCTGAATGCGGATATAAATTACGATGCACCCACGGAACGCGGCGCATTGGCAACCTATCCAAAAGGAAAATCCGAGTTTGTCATTAGCAATAAAGACGGTTTTAATTTAGTACAAGTCACCACGCGCGATTACAGTAATCAAAAAATTCAATACGACATTTCCGATCAAAGTTTTAGTGCAGCATCCGTTGGCGTTGCGATTGACCTTGTTTATTCTGCCGAAGTTGAATTTATTGAAGGCTTTTCATCAGGCGTAAATAGAAAAACTACGGGCGGTTTTGTCACGGTCACGATTGATGACGATGCGCCAATCAAAGTTAAAACGGATGGAAAAACTACCGACCAATTGGAAAAAGAACTCGCGCAATTTATTGGTTCTAAATCTCAATTTTCAACCACGCCCATTTATCCAAATTACGCAGATGAACATTCCAGAAATTACAAACCGTTTGACGGTGGAGAAGTGCAACTGCTTAATCTGAATGCCAAATCTATTACGATAGACGTTGCGGATGCAGGCTTGGGTGCGTTGGTAAAATTTAGCTTTCCTGACGCAAACAAGCCTACGGATGTCGCGAACAAAGTACCTTACATTTTGGGCGTTTTGCTGACTGGCTTTTTGGGCTATCTTTTTTATGTGATGAAAATCAAAACGAAAAAAGAAGAGATTGAGAACGATTGATTTTATTATGGTTGCTTGTAGGGGTTCACTGCGTGAACCCGCATAAACCGAGTTTTTGACATTTGATGAAAATGATTCTGTCTTGCGGGCGTACGCAGTACGCCCCTACGATTCGCTAATTCGTTAAAGTGAACCGTATTTTTCCCGATTTCGATTCAACCAAAAATGCGTCGCCAATTCATGCGCCGCTTCTTTCGTTTCTGCCTTTCCCAATAATTTCAAGGCGACCGCCACCGTGCCAATGATGGTGGCTTGTGCGAATTCATCATCAAACTCACCGCGCCACAATAACGCTAATTGTTGCGGGTCTAAGTTTTCAGATTTAACGTGCCGATGGGTGAACAATGCGCCCCAATTTTCGTCGCTCAATTCGCCGTCGTGAACACTTTGAACCAAACATTCCACGTCAGGATTTCGTTCAGTTTCGCCGCCTTCACCTTTTAAAACCGCCATGTGCGGCTGATTTAACAATGCTGCCGCGTGTTGATGCACGGCACGATAACTCGGATGAAAAATCCCTTGAATGCTGTAAAGCGCATCAAACGGATTCAGTAAACGCACCAACGTATGAACGGGCGAACGCAGCCCTAAAATTGGACGTAATTCGATAATTTCGTGCAGTTTTGGGCAAAAATGTTCGAGCGACAAATAACTAAACCGTTCCGTTTGCAATTGTTGCTGCGCTTCCGCAATCGAAGTCGCGGGATTTATACCCAAATGACGCAACACATTTTGCGCGTAAATTCGATCTGGTGAATGCCCTTCCGCGCCGTGCATAAAAATCGTCACGCCATTTTCAACCAGCAATAATGCCGCCAATAAAAACCACGGCAAATGCCGACGTTTCCCCGCGTACGACGACCAATCTAAATCAACGTGAACGCTATTTTGAAAGTGAAAAAATTCGCGTGAGGCTTGCACAAATCCCGCCAATTCTTCCGCCGTTTCTTCTTTCACGCGCATCAACATTAAAAATGCGCCCAATTGAATCGGCAACACTTCGCCCGCCAAAATCATTTTCATAGCGCGATGCGCTTCGTCTTGCGTCAACGAGCGAGAACCTTTTTTTCCTTTGCCCAAAATGCGGACAATTTCCGAGAATGGATGTTCTTCGGACGGCGTGTGTTCGTGGTGTGTCAAAGTCATAACGTGAATCTCTGATAATGGTCGAGTAATAAAGCGGCAAAAATAATCGTGATATAAACAATCGAATACCAAAAGGTGGTCATCGCCGTTTTATTGTCTTTCGCTCGCATCATGGCAATAACGTAATACAAAAAGATAACGTTCAAAATCAGTGTCGAACCTAAATAAATCAGCCCGCTCATGCCAGTCAAATACGGCAACATCGTCACAATAAACAGCAAAACGGTATAAAGTAAAATCTGCAAGCGCGTGAAATCCGCGCCGTGTGTGACGGGCAACATCGGGATATTTACTTTCGCATATTCTTCTTGGCGAGCAATCGCTAACGCCCAAAAATGCGGCGGTGTCCAAACGAAAATAATCAACGCGAGCAATAAAGCGTACGGATGCACTTCGCCAGTCATCGCGCACCAACCCAATAACGGCGGCGTTGAACCGAATAATCCACCAATCACAATGTTTTGCGGCGAGGCGCGTTTCAAATAGCAGGTGTAAACAATCGCGTAACCAAATAACGATAAAAATGTCAGCACGGCGGTTAATACGTTCACTTTGACCACTAACAAAATCATCGCGCTCACGCCCAAAATCGCCGCGAAACTTAAAACATTTGTCGTGCTTAATGTGCCTTGTGGTAGTGGACGATTTTCGGTGCGGCGCATTTCGGCATCGGCTTTACGGTCAATGAAATGGTTAATCGCGGCGGCGGATGCGGATGCAAAACCGATGCCGACTAAACTATAAAACAGTAAATCCAAGGGTGGCAGAGTTGGCGTTGCGAGAAGCATTCCAACAATCGCGGTGAATAACATTTCTGCAACCACGTTCGGTTTGCAAAGGGTAAGGTAACTTTTCCAAAGAGGTATAGGCATTAAATGTAATCCGTATGAATTATGAAGTTGCCGCCACTATACCAGACGCAAAAATCAACTCAATGTCACAGCGGGTTTTACCTCTTTCGTGTTGTTTCAAAAAATAACCGTCCAGTTTTTAGTGATTCAACTTACAATTGGGCTTCAAATTCACTAATTTTCAGGAGGAGTTATGACGCAAGCAAGCAAGCAAGCAAGCAAGCAAGCAAGCAAGCAAGCAAGCAAGCAAGCAAGCAATAAATTATGTTGCGGCTTTAGGCTGCGTCAAGTTTTTCTTTTCTAAAAACCCGCCAATGCTTTGCGTTGGCGGGTTTTTTTATGCCTAAATTTTTTATTTTTTTAACCTTGGAGCAACACCAGCATGGCGAATTCAAAAGTAACAATAATCAAAACAACCGACCTCTCTTCACTTACAGCAAGCGATATTTCAAAGCTCACCGTTGCTGAAATAAGCGGTTTGACCAAAACCCAGCAGGAATCTTTCACGCCAGAATTGGCGGCAGGGTTAACGGATAAGTTGTTGGCTGTTTTACCGATAAAATATATTCCCGCTGAGGTGTTTGCGGCAATCCCACTCAAGGCGTTACCCAGTTTAAAAATCAGTGCGCTGTCTGTTGACCAATTCAGCGCAATAACCTCTGATGAAATTTCAGCGTTAACTAATGCCCAAATTAGCAGCTTCACCGCCAAACAAATTGCCGCAATCAGTGCCGAGCAAGCAGCGGGATTTACCGCCAAACAAGTGAGCGCATTTAAAACGTTGGCGAATTTTAGCGACGAGTTTATTGCCGCCTTAGATAATTCATTTGTTGCCGCGCTACCAGCAAAAACATTTGCCACATTAAGCACCAAGCAATTGCCTATTTTGACGACTGACCAAATGCCCTCTGTGACAGCGGCGCAAATTAGCGCGTTAAAGTCTGGACAAATCGACGCATTGGAAGCCGACGATGTTGCTGCGTTATCTATTGCTGCGATCAAAGGTTTCAGCAAAACTAACATCGCCGGTTTAATGCTTACTGATTTAACCAGTGACGGGCAATTTGCCGCGTTGACTCCCAAACAGCTTTCTTTTTTATCGACAACTCAAATCAACTCGATGGATGCGACGAATGCTGCGTTATTAACGCCCGCCGACATGGGCGCATTCAATTCGGCACAAGTGAAAGCGTTAAATCTTGATGCCATTGCGGCGATTGAACCGAAAAGTTTTGCCGGTCTGACTGCCAAAAATATCCTCGGTTTAGATAGTTCAACCGGCTCCAATCAAATCGCTGCATTAACGTCTGAACAAGTCGCCGCTTTAAAAACCGCGTCCGTTCACGTTTTGAAAGCTGAACAAATTGCCGCGTTAGAAACAGATGATATTGTGGCATTATCGCCTACTGCTGTGAAAGCAATTACGCCTGGGGCGTTTTCGTCATTAAACAGCACAGCGTTTTCGCATTTGTCATCGCAACAAATCATTGCTTTCACGACGGCACAAATGGATGTGTTAACCACTGGACAGATTTCTAAATTCGGGGCTGAACAAGCAACCGCGTTAAAACTAGCACAAATTGAAATGTTGACTGCTGACAAAATTAAAATGCTACCTGAAAGTGCATTTCAATCGATTGACAAAAGTATAATTAAAAATATAGATTTAAGCGGATTGAATTCGACACAGCTTCTTGCTTTAAACTCAGACCAAATAGCCGCCTTAACATCAACGCAAATTAAAAATTTATCGGATGAAATGTTAGTCGGATTAAATGCAAAATCGGTTGTTAATTTGTTAACTAATGAAAGTGCTGTTGTTTTGAGTGCAAACTCAGATATTGCAAAGATAATCACAGGTACAAACGCTACATCTGTAACTAACAATCAATCTACAAACGTTACTATCGATGTTGCTAAGATGGGTTCAAATACCCTCACATTATCAGGTTCTGGGGCTATAACTGTAACGGCAGGTGGAAACGTGACATCCATGAATGGCACAACAGCGACGGGCGTATTGAGTTTAACTGGAGGTACTGCAACAGCAACAATGAACGGTGGTACAGGCAATGATTCAATTGTTTCAGGTGGAGCTAATGACACACTTACAGGCGGAAGTGGCGTTGATACGCTTACTGGTGGTGCAGGCAATGACAAATTTGTAATTCACAGCACTGCAACTCATGTAGACTCAACTATAGTTACTGATGTTATCAATAATTTTAAAGTAGCTGGTACAGACACGTTGGCAGTTGGTGCAATAACTGGTTTGGCAACGACTTACATCCCCGCAGTATCGGCTGTAGCTGAGGTAGAAACTATTACTTTAGGTGGAACTTTTCAAACAGGCGATATTATCACATTAAATAATGTAGCTACTGGTGCTGTAACTTATACAGTTATTGCAGCAGATACCAATGATTTAAATATATTAGCGGCTCATGTTGCTTCTACAATTAACTTGGTCGTAGGGAAGGTTGGTACAGCGGCATCAATTGCAATACCGGATGGTGCTTTAACAATTACAGCTAATAATGCTGGCACGGTTTTAACTACAGCAACAGGCTCTGTAACAGGAATACCACAAGAAACTGTTAATATCAGTGCATCTGGAGGTTCAGTTTCTTTTACCTTTGAAGGTACGCCCCACGAAGGAGATGTTATTACGTTAACCAATGCCGCGCCGACTCCACTAATTCATGTTGTTAATGCCTATGAGGTTTCTGGCGGTGTTCATGCTTTAGCTGCAGATATTGCAGGAGAATTAAATACCACTTCTGGACATATAGGAATAGCAATGTTTTACAATTCCGATCCAGCAAATATGTTTAGAATCAACAATCCGACGCAGATACCGACTGTATTAGTAACAACGGGTGGAATGAGTTTGGAAACAATATCAGTTGAAGTGACCACACCAAATGTAGTCGCCTCTCCTTCCACAGGTAACTTTATGAAAGCGGGTTCAAATGCCGCTAATTTATCGACCATTTTAGATAATGCGAAGACTGCTTTTGCTGATACGATAGCCAAATATTATGTTGGTTCAGATGGCTCTAACAGTTACGTTATAACCGCTGGTGATACCGCTAGTCATTACACGGATGTAATTCAATTAACGGGTGTTTCGCTGTCTAATGTTTCGGCAACCGATTTTGTGGCTTAACTCTTACGTTGCCCTTATCAGACTTCGCGGCACGAAGTTGAGTTAAGTTGTTTTGAATCTTGAAAAACCGCCCTTTACGTTGTGAGCAAAGGGCGGTTTTTTATTCTTAACGCTTACTACAATTCATACGATTCTGTTATTTTAAAATCGTAATGAAACGTAAAAAAACCAATATCAACTAATGAAAAGTAAGGAAATTAGCTACGATAATGTGCAATTCAGGCGAAAAAGAGAAGTATTTTTAATGTGAATTCACTATAATTGCGCCCAACAAACGTTATATTTCAGTTTATTTGAGGGTGGTAGTGTGGAGCTAAATGGCGCACAGATTGTAATTCAAAGTCTTAAAGATGAAGGTGTTGAGTATATTTTTGGTTATCCGGGTGGTGCAGTTTTACACTTGTACGATGCCATTTTCCAACAAGACGATGTCAAACATATTTTGGTTCGACACGAACAAGGTGCCACGCACGCCGCCGATGGTTACGCGCGTTCGACCGGCAAACCTGGTGTGGTTCTGGTGACTTCAGGGCCTGGCGCGACCAATGCCGTAACGGGTATTGCGACGGCGTACATGGATTCGATTCCAATGGTGGTGATTTCAGGTCAAGTGCCTTCGTCGGTGATTGGCAGTGATGCGTTTCAAGAAGTTGATATGGTTGGGATTACGCGCCCTTGTGTAAAACATAATTTCTTGGTGAGCGACGTAACGAAAATCGCCGAAACGATTAAAAAAGCCTTTTACGTTGCAACGACTGGACGACCAGGCCCCGTGGTGATTGATATTCCAAAAGATATTACTGCGCCCGATGTGAAAGTGCCTTATCACTATCCGAAAAAAATCGAAATGCGCTCGTATCAGCCCGCGACGACTGGCAATAAAGCACAAATTAAAAAAGCGATTGAATTACTTTTGACCGCGCAACGTCCAGTAATTTACTCGGGCGGCGGCGTGGTGTTAGGTAATGGCAGTCAAGAATTGATTGAATTGGCGCACTTGCTGGGTTATCCCGTCACGCAAACGCTCATGGGTTTGGGCGCGTTTCCGTCAACCGACAAACAATTTATTGGCATGTTGGGTATGCACGGCACTTACGAAGCCAACATGACCATGCACGAAAGTGATTTAATTTTAGCGATTGGCGCACGTTTCGATGATCGCGTCACTGGTAAATTAGATTTGTTCTGCCCGTACGCGAAAATTATTCACGTCGATATTGATCCCGCGTCGATTTCTAAAACGGTCAAAGTGGACGTGCCAATTGTGGGCGAAGTGAAATTGGTGATTCGCCAATTGTTCGAGGGCTTGAAAGACGCGAAATATAAAATCGACAAAAAAGCGGCTGAAACGTGGTGGCAACAGATTAACCAATGGCGCAGCATTCAATGTTTAGAATTTGATCGCCAAAGTATTGCGATTAAGCCGCAATATGTCATTGAGCAATTGTACGAAGTCACGCGCGGCGAGGCTTTCGTGACTTCCGATGTGGGGCAGCATCAAATGTGGGCGGCGCAGTATTATCCGTTTGATAAACCACGTCGTTGGATAAATTCGGGTGGTTTAGGCACGATGGGTTTTGGTTTGCCAGCCGCGATTGGTGTGAAATTGGCGCATCCTGACGCTGACGTGGCTTGTGTCACGGGCGATGCCAGCATTCAAATGTGTATTCAAGAATTATCAACCGCGTTGCAATATAAAACGCCAGTAAAGATTATTAACTTAAATAACAGTTACATGGGCATGGTTCGTCAGTGGCAAGAATTTTCGTATGAAAGCCGTTATTCGCATTCGTACATGGAAACGATTCCCGATTTTGTGAAGCTCGCGGAAGCCTACGGTCACGTTGGTATTCGGATTGATAAACCCGAAGATGTGCGCCCTGCCCTAGAAAAAGCCTTTGCGATGAAAGATAGAACGGTGTTTTTGGACATTTTGACGGATCGAACTGAAAACGTGTATCCGATGATTGAAACGGGAAAATCGCATCACGACATGAAATTGCGCGTCGCGATTGGCACTACAACGGATCGGGAGTTGTCATAATGCGACACATTATTTCTATTTTGATTGAAAACGAAGCGGGCGCATTGTCGCGCGTGGCGGGGTTATTTTCTGCTCGTGGTTACAATATCGAATCATTGACCGTCGCGCCAACCGAAGACGCGAGTTTGTCACGCATGACGCTGGTGACGCGCGGTAGCGAAGATGTCATTGAACAAATTATCAAGCAATTGAACAAACTCATCGACGTGGTGAAGCTGATTGATTTGGAAGAAGTCGTCCATATTGAACGTGAATTGATGCTGGTTAAAGTCAAAACGACCGACAAAATGCGTGATGAATTACGCAGCGTAGTCGATATTTTTCGCGGCAAAATCATCGATGTGACGGCGACTTCTTATGTTGTCGAAATGACGGGGAAATCAGACAAACTCGATGCGTTTCTGGCGGCAATTGACACGAGCAGCATTATCGAAGTGGTGCGTTCTGGCGCGACGGGTATTTCTCGCGGCGAAAAAGGGCTACATCTTTAATGAACAGACCAACCAAAGCTCAAGAAGAAATTGCGATTTTTGAGCATTCATTTGAACGCATTCAAAGAACGTTTCGTTTAAACGGTGACGCGAAAGCCATTAAAAATTATCTTTTTGAACACGATTTAGCCGATTTTTTAGTGTGGGTTCAACAACCGATTATCGACGTTTTTGGTGAAATCAGAACGTCGTTAAATTTGTCAAACGCGCATTTAGTTTTAACGCTCTTTTCGGGTTCGGAAGACAAAGACGAATTAGAAAATGATTTGTTTGAACGATTTGATGATTTCGACCGAATCGATAATGCGCTGAAATACATTGATATTAAGCAGGTTTAACGATGACGCAATTACTTGAAAAAGCCTTTTCTCAAGCTCTAAAATTACCCGAATCTCAACAAGATAGATTGGCTCAATGGATTATTGACGAAGTGCTTGTTGAAAGTAGCGAATGGACGGGAGTTGCCAAGCAAGGTTTGGCTGCTGCTTATTCTGATAATGAACCCGAGTATTTGATTTCGGATATTAAGCAGTGAAAGAAGGTGATATTGTTTTAACATCGATTTCACAGGCAAATGGATTAACTAAAAATCGTCCCGTTTTATTGCTTCGCAAAATGCCCGCATTTGGTGATTTTTTAGTTTGTGGTATCAGCACGCAATTACATCAAGAAGTTGAAAAATTTGATGAACGAATCAAACTCAGTGACTCAGATTTTTTGATAAGTGGTTTAAAAGCACCTTCGATAATCCGACTTAGTTTTTTAGCGGTACTTCCAAGACATAAAATTTTAGGTGCAATTGGTTTTATTTCTACCGAACGCCATCATCGATTACTTAAAAATTTGAGCAATTATTTAACGCTCGAAACAACCTTTTAATTTTTTAACTTTAACTTTTACACAGGAAAAACAATGCAAGTTTATTATGACAAAGACGCAGACCTTTCAATTATCAAATCGAAAAAAGTAGCGATTATTGGTTACGGTTCACAAGGTCACGCCCATGCGCTGAACTTAAAAGAATCAGGCGTTGACGTGGTCGTTGGTATTCGTCCAAATTCAACTTCTGTTGCGAAAGCAGAAGCACACGGTTTAAAAGTTTTAGACGTGCCAGCGGCGGTTGCCAGCGCAGACATCGTGATGATTTTAACGCCTGATGAATTTCAATCAGCGTTGTACAAAGAAGTCATCGAACCAAACATCAAACAAGGCGCGGCATTAGCATTTGCACACGGTTTTGCGATTTTGTTCAACCAAGTTGTGCCACGCGCGGATTTAGACGTAATCATGATTGCGCCAAAAGCCCCTGGTCACACCGTGCGTTCAGAATTCGTGCGCGGCGGCGGTATTCCTGATTTAATCGCGGTTCATCAAAATGCGTCTGGCACAGCGAAAGAAATTTGTTTGTCGTATGCGTCAGCGATTGGCGGCGGACGTTCAGGCATTATCGAAACGACTTTCCGTGATGAATGTGAAACCGATTTATTCGGTGAACAAGCGGTTTTATGTGGCGGCGCGGTTGAACTTGTGAAAATGGGTTTTGAAACGTTAGTTGAAGCAGGTTATGCACCTGAAATGGCGTACTTTGAATGCTTGCACGAATTGAAATTGATTGTCGATTTGATGTTTGAAGGCGGCATTGCAAACATGAATTACTCAATTTCAAACAACGCAGAATACGGCGAATACGTTACAGGTCCGAAAGTGATTAACGAAGAAAGTCGTCAAGCGATGCGTGAAGCGTTACAAAACATTCGCAACGGTGAGTACGCAAAGAGATTCATTTTAGAGGGTGCAACAAACTATCCCGAAATGACAGCGAAACGTCGTTTGAACGCGGAACATCCTATCGAAGTAACAGGCGCAAAATTGCGGGCGATGATGCCGTGGATTGCGGCTAATCAGATTGTGGATCAAACGAAAAATTAAGATTCACGAGTTTTCTGCCGAACAGGCAGCTTAGAAATTCCAAGATGAATCGTTTCGCGTATTCGCAGCGTTCATGTTCACTGCCGAACAGGCAGCTTTAGAAAATAAGAAGCCCGTTTTATGACGGGCTTTTTTCATTGTGAGATTTCAAAATTATGACCACTTTAACCGCTTTATACGAATCACATTTACCGTCGTTAAATCTTCGCGCTCGTGGCAAAGTCCGCGATATTTATGACGTTAACCACGAATATATGCTCATCGTCACGACTGATCGACTTTCAGCGTTTGACGTGATTTTGCCGAATCCGATTCCGGACAAAGGGCGGGTTTTAACGACTGTTTCAAATTTTTGGTTTGAAAAATTGCGCGACATTATTCCGAATCATTTAACGCACATTCCGTTGGAAGATATTTTGACCGACACGGCAGAATATAAACAAGTTGAAGGTCGCGCGATTGTGGTGAAAAAACTCAAACCATTGCCGGTTGAAGCAATTGTGCGCGGTTATTTAATTGGTTCGGGTTGGAAAGATTACCAAAGAACGGGGCAAGTTTGCGGAATTCCATTGCCCGAAGGTTTGCAACAAGCTGAAAAATTACCCGAACCGATTTTTACGCCATCAACCAAAGCGTCTGTTGGCGATCACGATGAAAACGTATCATTTGAAAAAATTGTGGCGTTGATAGGTCAAGAAATGGCGGAACAAGTTCGCGACGTAAGTTTGCAACTTTACAAAGAAGCGTCTGAATATGCTAAACAACGCGGCATTATTATTGCCGATACGAAATTTGAGTTTGGTGTTGATGATGAAGGTGTTTTACATTTAATTGATGAGATATTAACGCCAGATTCGTCACGTTTTTGGTCGGCGGATGACTATAAAATCGGCACCAATCCACCGAGTTTTGATAAACAATATGTGCGTGATTATTTGGAAACGTTGGATTGGAATAAAACCGCGCCTGCGCCAGAATTACCTGCCGAAGTGGCTGAACAATGCGCGAATAAATACCGCGAAGCTGAAATTCGGTTGACGCGCTAAATGTCATTTTCAAACCGAAAAATTTTACTCGCCGTGACGGGCGGAATTGCCGTTTATAAAGCTCTCGAATTGACGCGCCTGTTTAAAAAACAAGGCGCGGACGTTCGTGTTGTCATGACAAAATCGGCAACCGCTTTTGTGCAACCCCTTTCATTTCAAGCCTTGTCGGGTCATTCGGTGCATTTTGAATTGCTTGACACGGAAGCCGAAAATGCGATGGGGCATATTGAATTGGCGCGTTGGGCGGACGTGTTTGTGATTGCGCCCGCGACCGCCAATACGTTGGCAAAAATGGCGCACGGTTTGGCGGATGATTTAGTTTCGACACTTTATTTGGCGGCGACGTGTTCCGTTTACGTTGCGCCTGCGATGAATCACGCCATGTGGAATCATCCTGCGACGCAAGCGAATCTGAAAATTTTGCAAACGCACGGCGTGAATTTCATTGCGCCAGAATCGGGCGAACAAGCCTGCGGCGAAATAGGCATGGGACGAATGGCAGAACCTGAAACGATTTGTAGGGGCGTTTTGCAAACGCCCGCCCATTACGATAGTTTTCGTTATGCGGGCGGATGCAATCTACCTCTACCTCTACAGAAATCGGGCGTTTGCAAAACGCCCCTACGGATAATAATCACCGCTGGCGCAACTCGTGAACCGTTAGATCCCGTGCGCTATTTGACGAATCGAAGCTCTGGAAAAATGGGTTATGCGTTAGCCGTTGCCGCGCAACAAGCGGGTGCGAACGTGACGTTAATTTCTGGCGTGACGCACTCTGCGCCGCCATTAAATTGCCATTTTATCCAAATCGAAACCGCTGAACAAATGCACGCGGCGGTTTTTGAAAACCTGGAAAACTGCGATATTTTTATTGGCGCGGCGGCGGTGGCTGATTATCGTCCGATTGTTTGTGGTGACGAAAAAATTAAAAAAAATGCCAACCAAATCACGCTCACGCTGCAAAAAAATCCTGACATTTTGGCAAATGTGGCGGCGTTAGATTCGCCACCGTTCACCGTTGGTTTTGCCGCTGAAACGCATGATTTAGAAATTTACGCGCGTGAAAAATTAACCCGAAAAAAATTAAATATGATTGCCGCAAATTGGGTTGGGCGTGATGAAGGCGGTTTTGAACGTGACGAAAATGCGTTAGAAGTTTTTTGGCAAGACGGTCAACAATCCTTTCCAATGATTGAAAAATCAACCTTAGCCGAACAGTTAATGGCGTTAATTGCGGAACGATTTCACGCGCCAAAATAAAATTTTTCACTTAAAAATGGCTTTTATGAATTTAAAAATACAGCTTCAAACTAGAATCAATCAAAAAACCAAACCGCTCGGCGCGTTGGGGCAATTGGAAAATTTAGCGTTACAAATCGGGTTGATTTTTGAAACGCTTACGCCCGAAATTCACGCGCCGACAATTCTTATTTTCGCCGCCGATCATGGCATTTCTGAATCGGGCGTGAGTGCTTATCCGTCGAGCGTCACGGCGCAAATGGTGTTGAATTTTCTCAACGGTGGCGCGGCGATTAACGTTTTCGCGCGGCAACATAATTTGAATTTGAAAATTATCGACGCGGGCGTAAATGCGGATTTTGCACCGCATGAAAATTTGCTCAATGCCAAAATTGCTCACGGCACGCAGAATTTTTTAAATGCCCCCGCAATGACTTTCGATGAATGCGAAAACGCCTTGAAAACGGGTGCAGCGATGGTTCAACAACAATATGAAGGCGGTTGTAATTGCATTGGTTTCGGGGAAATGGGCATTGGCAACACGGCTTCGGCGGCGATTTCGATGCACTTTTTTACCCAAATTCCGTTGAACGAATGCGTGGGACGCGGCACGGGTTTGAACGATGAACAATTAGCACATAAACGAAATTTGTTAAAACAAGCCGTTGAAAAACATCCAGATTTAAAAACGCCGCGTGAGATTTTAGCGACGTTTGGCGGGTTTGAAATTGCCATGATGGCGGGTGCGTATTTGAAAGCGGCGGAATTGAAAATGCTGATTTTGGTGGATGGTTTTGTGTGTGGCGCGGCATTATTAGTGGCTCAACAATTCGCGCCACACGTTTTGGATTATTGCGTTTTTAGTCACGTTGGCAGTGAAAACGGGCATCGTGCTTTGTTGAATTATTTGAACGCAAAACCGTTGCTCGATTTAGAAATGCGTTTGGGAGAAGGTTCTGGAATTGCGCTGGCATTTCCGTTGATTCAATCGGCGATTTTGTTTTTAAACGAAATGGCAACATTCGAGGAAGCCGGCGTTGACGAAGCCTAACGCGCAGCATTTTTGGTTGGCGATGAGTTTTTATACGCGCGTGCCGTGTCCGAAAAATCTGAATTATTCCCAACTGCCGCAAGCCACGATTTATTTGCCGTTCATCGGTTGGTTAGTCGGTGGCGCGTGCGGATTGACATTTTATGCGGCGCACTTTTTGTGGTCGCCCATCGTTTCAATTTTACTCGCGATAATCAGCGGCATTTTTATCACGGGCGCATTTCACGAAGACGGTTTTGCAGATGTGTGCGACGGATTCGGCGGCGGTTACGACAAAACACGCATTCTCACCATCATGAAAGATTCCGCGATTGGCGTTTATGGCGCGTTGGGTTTAGGACTTTTATTCGCGTTAAAAATCAGCGTGTTGATTTCATTGCCACTCGAAAAAATTCCTGTCACTTTCATTGTCGCGCACAGCATCAGCCGTTTAACGCCATTATTTTTGATGCACATTTACGATTACGCTCGATTGGAAAACAGTAAATCTCAAATCGCGATTTATCGCCCGACGCGCCACGATTTAATCGGCACAACTTTTATTGCGGTGTTGCCGATGTTGTTATTGCCGCCGATTTGTTGGCTTTCGATTTTACCGATTGGCTTGGTGACAATTTGGCTCGGACGCTACTTTCACAAACACATTGGCGGTTACACGGGCGATTGTTTGGGCGCAACGCAACAAATTAGCGAAACGATTTTTTATTTAAGCGTGAGTGCGTTGTGGATATTTATTTAATTCGCCACACCCAAACCGATACGCCGAAAGGCTTGTGTTACGGGCAAAGTGACGTGAAATTAGCGACAACTTTTTTCGATGACGCGCGTGATATTTTGAAAAAAATCAATCTTCCGCAAGAAAACGATTTGCTTTTCAGTAGTCCGTTATCGCGTTGCACTCGTTTAGCCGCGTTAATCGACGACGACGTGATTTTGGATAATCGGCTGCTGGAAGTAAATTTTGGCGACTGGGAAAATGTGCCGTTTGCGGATATTGAACCTGAAAAATTACATTATTGGACGCAGAATTTTGTCACACTCGCGCCACCGAATGGCGAAAGTTTCAGTGAATTGTGTCAGCGCGTCGAACGTTTTTGGCACGACGTGATTCAGCTTGAAAATGAGCGCGTTTTCATTGTCACGCACGCTGGCGTGATTCGCGCATTGCTTGCTGTGATTTTGAAATTACCACCCGCCAATGCGTTTCAATTTCGCGTCGATTGCGGCAGCGTTCACAAATTGCGGCACGAAAATAATTACACTTACATCGAGTTTTTAAATTTATGAAACCCATTTTAGTCGTCGGCACGAGTTCCGATGCGGGCAAAACCAGCGTCGTCATGGCGTTGTGCCGAATTTTTGCCGATTTAGGCGTGCGGGTTGCGCCATTCAAAGCGCAAAATGTGTCAAACAATTCCAGCGTGACGATTGAAGGACGAGAAATTTCCCGCGCCCAATGTTTTCAAGCGGAAGCCGCGCGGGTTGAACCGAGTTATTTGTTCAATCCGGTGTTGTTGAAATCGCACGGAAATGGCGGTGTGCAAGTGGTCGTCAATGGTTTGGTTCACAAAAACCAAGGCATCGTCGAGTATTACGACGAACTCGACACGCTCAAAACGCACGTCAAAACCGCTTTCACGCAACTCTTGGACGATTACGAATTAGTGATTGCGGAAGGCGCAGGTTCGCCAGTGGAATTGAATTTATTGCACAAAGATTTGTCGAATACCTTCATCGCCGAAACGTTTAATCCACGCATTATTTTGGTGGCGGATATTGAACGCGGCGGCGTGTTTGCGTCGATTTACGGCACGTTGGCATTGCTCGCGCCAGAAATTCGCGCCAATATCGTCGGTGTTATTATTAACAAATTTCGCGGCGACCGACGATTTTTCGATGAAGGCGAAAAAATTATTCGTGAACAATTTGGCGTGCCGATTTTGGGCGTATTGCCATTTTTGCCGTTGAATATCGACATGGAAGATTCGCAATCGCTGCAAAATTACACGCAACGTCGTGGCGCGGTGAAACTGCGAATTGCCGTGATTGCCACGCCGCGTTTGAGTAATTACAACGATTTGGACGTGTTGATGGCGGACGAAGAATTGGACGTGACGCTCATTCACGGTTTTCAAACGCTTGCCGATTTTGATTTAATTTTGTTAGCGGGTAGTAAAAGCGTGATTGCCGATTTGCGCTGGCTAAAATCGACTGGTTTATTTGCTGAAATTCAAACGTTTCCGAACGCGATTTTTGGCATTTGTGGCGGTTATCAAATGTTGTGCGAAACGTTGAATGACCCCGAAAGTTTGGAAGCCGATGCGCCCAGTTCTGAAAATGGTTTTGGTTTCATTCCCGATGTCGTGATGTATCAGCAACCCAAAATTTTGAAGCGTGGCGCGTATCGTATTTTTGATTTCGACGTGCAAGGTTATGAAATTCATTGTGGACGTTTGGCGCGTTATCCGTTGTTTTATCAAGCGGGGCGAGTCGCTGGCACGCACGTTCACGGTATTTTTGATGACAATCTTTTTCGCACAGCGTACTTTAAAACGCTAAATTCCGCGTATTTGGGTTTTGATTATGCCGATTATCGAGAAGCCACAATTAACGCTTTCACAAATATGGTGCGCTACAATTTGGATTTGAACGCGCTGCTTTAACACTCATTTTCATGGAAATTTTATGAACAAAATTGATCATTACGCTGTTTTTGGTTCGCCCATTAACCACAGCAAATCGCCGCGTATTCACCGTTTATTTGCCGAACAAACGCAGCAAAATTTGGATTACGTCGCGCAAGAAGTGAACGCAGAAAATTTTGTCGCGGCTGTGACTGAATTTTTCGCGCAAGGTGGAAAAGGTGTAAATTGCACCGTGCCATTGAAAGAATTGGCGTATCAATTCGCCGACATAAAAACAGAGCGTGCCAAATCCGCGAAAGCCGTAAATACGTTGGCGTTACAAATAGATGGTTCAATTTTAGGCGATAACACTGACGGAGTTGGTTTGGTCACAGATTTAACCGTTAATCACGGAATTGAATTAGAAAATCAGCGCGTGTTAATTTTAGGCGCAGGTGGCGCGACACGCGGAATTATTTTGCCGTTGTTGGATCAACAACCCGATTGTTTAGTCGTTGCAAATCGCACCATTGAAAAAGCCTTAACATTGGCAATTGAATTTAATCATAGCCTCGAAGGTTGCGGTTTTCACACCTTGGAAAATCGACAATTTGACGTGATTTTGAATGCGACTTCCGCCAGTTTGAGCGACGAATTACCGACGTTACCAGAGAATTTATTGGCAGAAAATGGCGTTTGTTATGATTTGGCTTATAGCAATACACCGACGACGTTTGTGCGCTGGGGGAAATTACAGAATGCGAGTAAAAATTTAGACGGTTTGGGAATGCTGGTTGAACAAGCCGCCGAAGCGTTTTTCTTGTGGCGCGGGGTGCGACCCGATACAAAAACCGTGATTGATTTGCTTAATGCCGAGCGTTCCGTTTAATCTTTGCGCCTATTTTTTAAACCTTTGACACCAAAAAATGACTAATCAAACCGCTTACACCGCCGCCGCCATTGAAGTTTTAACGGGCTTAGAACCTGTCCGCAAACGCCCTGGAATGTACACCGACACCACACGCCCGAATCATTTGGCGCAAGAAGTTATCGACAACAGCGTCGATGAAGCGTTGGCGGGTCACGCTTCAAAAATCGACGTAATTTTGCACAAAGATGGCGCGATTTCAGTCAGCGATAACGGGCGCGGAATGCCCGTCGATATTCACCCCGAACAAGGCATTTCGGGCGTGGAAGTGATTTTGACGCAATTGCACGCCGGCGGAAAATTCTCGAATAAAAATTACCAATTTTCGGGCGGTTTGCACGGCGTGGGAATTTCGGTCGTAAATGCGTTGTCGAAAGATTTGGAAGTCACCGTCAAACGCGGCGGCAAAGTCTATTCGATGCGGTTTGCGGACGGCGAAAAACAAAGTGAATTATTAGAAACTGGCACGGTCGGCAAAAACAACACCGGAACTTGCGTTTATTTCATGCCGAACGAACGCTATTTTGATTCGCCCAAAGTGTCGGTTTCAAAACTCAAACACGTTTTACGCGCTAAAGCCGTTTTGTGTGCCGGTTTGAAAATCACCTTGAAAATTGAACAAACCGACGAAATTTTGGAATGGTGTTATCAAAACGGATTGCAGGATTATTTGCGCGACCGCATCGGCGATTTAGAATTTTTCCCCGAAACGCCATTTATGGGCAACATGAGCGCAGACCACGAAGCGGTTGAATGGGGTGTTTTGTGGGCGGTCGAAAATCCGTCTGAAATGGTCGCAGAAAGTTACGTCAATCTTGTTCCCACCGCGCAAGGTGGCACGCATGTCAACGGTTTACGCGCGGGTTTAACGGAAGCGATTCGGGAATTTTGCAACATTCGGGATTTATTGCCACGCGGGGTAAAAATCGCACCGGAAGATGTTTGGGAACATTGCCATTTCGTGTTATCGGTGAAACTCGAGGATCCGCAATTTTCAGGACAAACCAAAGAGCGATTGAGTTCGCGCGAATGTGTGGCATTTATTTCGGGCGTGGTGAAAGACAGTTTTAGTTTGTGGCTGAATTCAAACACGACCGAAGGCGAAAAAATCGCGGATTTGATTATTAACAGCGCACAAAAACGGTTGCGCTCAAACAAAAAAATTATTCGCAAACGTATCACCGCTGGGCCTGCGTTGCCAGGAAAGTTAGCCGATTGTTCCGCGCAAGATATTAACCGCACCGAATTATTTTTAGTGGAAGGCGATTCGGCGGGTGGTTCTGCGAAACAAGCCCGCGAGCGCGATTTTCAAGCAATTATGCCGTTGCGTGGCAAAATTTTGAATACATGGGAAGTGGAATCGTCGCAAGTTATGGCTTCGCAAGAAATTCACGATATTGCCGTCGCGCTAGGAATTGAGCCAGATTCGGACGATTTGCAAGCGTTGCGTTATGGAAAGGTTTGTATTTTGGCGGACGCAGATTCGGACGGAAATCATATTGCGACGTTGATTTGTGCGTTGTTTTATAAACATTTCAACGCGCTGGTGCGAAATGGTCATGTTTTCGTGGCGATGCCGCCGTTGTATCGCGTCGATGTGGGCAAACGAGTGTTTTACGCGCTTGATGAATCGGAACGCCAAGGGATTTTGGATAGAATCAAAGCCGAACGCATCAAAGGACAAGTGAACGTGCAACGTTTCAAAGGGTTGGGCGAAATGAATCCGAGCCAATTGCGCGAAACCACCATGAATCCTGACACGCGCCGATTAGTACAATTGACGGTGGATGATTTCGACGCAACGGAAGGTATGCTAGATTTATTGCTGAATAAAAAACGTGCGGGCGATAGAAAAATTTGGCTGGAAGCGAGCGGACATTTGGCAGCGATTGTCGTGTAATTTTTAGGAATGTGGCACAGCTAAAATCACTGCTCCGGCTTTGAATAAAGCCGTGACACGTTGCCCTTCGCACAATTTGAGCGTTTCAAAACTCGTCGGCGAAACGCTTGCAACGACTTGTTCACCGCTGGTCAATTCAATTTTTATTTCTGCTTCGTCCCGTTTCATTTCAACCACGTCACCTTGTAATTGATTTCGTGCTGAAAAACGATAGCCGCCAAAATCGGTCACTAAAATAATGTGTGACGTTTTCACCAACGCGATGATTTCCATACCGATTTCAATCGCAAGTGAGGTGACAGATTCTTTGGTAATCGCGGCAACAATCGTTTCGCCGCCTTTTAATTTCACATGAACTTCGGCATTTACTGCGCCGATAAGAATATCGCTGACAACACCGACAAATTGATTACGCGCACTTGATTTCAACATAAACCTTCTCTTTTTTTGGATAAAAATTAACGCTGCCCAAAAGAATTACTTTTGAGTGAGCTATACACAATCAATAAAACTAAAAACGAAAATACTAATAAAACACCTGCTAATTCGTGGGCTTGCTGATATTCCAACGCTTCAACGTGATTGTAAATTTGCACGGAAACCACGCGCGTTTTGTCTGGGATATTGCCCCCCACCATTAACACTACGCCAAATTCACCGACCGTATGCGCGAATCCTAAAATGGTCGCGCTCACAAATCCAGAACGTGAAAGCGGCATCACAATACTGAAAAAAATCCGTAACGGACGTGCGCCTAACGTTGCTGCCGCTTCTAATACTTCTTTTTCAATGGCATAAAAAGCGGTTTGTAACGGCTGAACCACAAACGGCAACGAATACAACACCGACGCAATCACTAATCCCGCAAAGGTAAACGGCAACGTTCCTAAGCCTAATTTCGTCGTGAGTTGCCCGACAAAACCGTGCGTTCCCATCAACAACAATAAGTAAAATCCCAACACCGACGGCGGCAACACCAATGGCAATGCGACTAACGTATTACAAATTGTTTTCCAGCGGGATTGCGTTTGCGATAACCACCACGCCAACGGCGTGCCGATTAACAATAAAATAAACGTCGTCAAACTCGCGACTTTAACAGTCAACCACAACGCGCCCACATCTTCGGCACTCAGTCCCATTTTTTAAGGCAACTCATAACCATAATTCCGAATAATATCTGTCGCTTTGGGTGATTTTAAAAATTGCATTAACGCTAATGCCGCTGGATTATGTTCACCTGATTTCAACAAAATCGCGTCTTGACGAATGGGCGAATACAAATTATCGGGAACGCGCCACGCCGAACCACTTGTAATTTTACCATTTTCACTCACTTGCGATAACGCCACAAATCCTAATTCAGCATTGCCCGTGCTGACAAATTGATACGTTTGTGCGATATTTTCACCTTCAACAAAAAGCGGCTGTAACGTGTCGAATACGTTCATGTTTTTCAAAACTTCAATCGCCGCTGCGCCATACGGTGCGAGTTTTGGATCGGCTAATGCGATATGTTGAAAACCTCCTTTTGCTAGAATTGCGCCTTTTTCATCAACATAATTTGCCGCATTTGACCACAACACTAATTTTCCCAGCGCGTAAGTGAAACGACTTTCTGCAATGGCAAAATCGTCTTGTTGTAATTTAATCGGGTTTTTATCATCCGCCGATAAAAAAATTTCAAACGGCGCACCGTTTTCTATTTGTGAAACAAATTTCCCCGATGAACCAAACGACAATTGCGCCGTGTGACCTGTGGATTTTTCAAATTCAGCCGCAATTTCTGTCATCGGTTTGGTGAAATTCGCCGCCACCGCAATCAATGTTGTTTCAGCGTGCGTGAATGTGTGAAATGCAAATAAAAAACAAAATGTCAGTAAACGTAAAATCATCATTTTTCCTTAGAATCGCAACATGCCTTGCACATAAAAATAATCAACATCTTGACCATCAGGGGCTTTCGGGGCATTTTTAGCAAATTCACCTTTGAATAAATGTGTCCAACCCGTTTCAAAATTCAAACTGCTATTCACATCCCAGCGCGTCGATAATTCCACTTGATGCCCAACAAAACCGCCACTTTTTCCTGTTTTGTCTTGCAAACCAGAACTGCCCCAACTGTCTGTTTTTTGCGCTAACCAAAAGAAACGATGCCCAAGCGTTGTTTGTACATCTTGAAGCGGTGAAAAGCCAAGTCGATAACCTGGTGAATTGATATTGCTACGCGAAAACGCGCCATAAATTCCTGTTGCACCGTAATCAAAACGCCGTGCGCCATACAATGTGTCGAAACGCTGATCTTTGCCATCCTTGGGATTTTTGTCACCGCTCGCGTAATCGTATTCGACCGCAAAACGTGGTTTCCAAGGCATATCAAATGTGTAACCGACATCGGCGTGCTGATACCAGGCTTCATGCTGTAAATCTTTACCATCGGTCGCTGCCGTCGTGGCTCGCACCGTTCCAAATTGACCAATCGCTTCTAATTGAAAATCAAAAGTCGCTTTAGCGGGTTTGATATAAAAGCGCATTCCAGGCGTGAAATAACGACGATTTTTAGTGATGTTTTTCGCGCTGTCGCCTTCATCGAGATGATATAAATACGCCTCGCCGTTAATGCCTAAACCTAAATTATACATTTCAAAAAAACCACCTGAAAACCAAGTGCGACCATTATTCGTGTCGAAATCTTGAACGTCGTTCAGAATATCGGTTGAAACGGTCGGATAACGATTGACGGGCATCGTGGCAAAAGCGTTAAATTGCCAATGGTTATAATCCAAAACCCGTAACCGAATCCCGTCGAAACTGTTAATCGTGTTACGCATGGCATTTCGTGCAACCAGGCGACGACTACCGAAATTCAAGGTTTGCCGACCCGCAATCACTTCCGCTCCTAAGCCGCTGTAAAGTGTATTTTGATCCGACCATGCCAAATAACCTTGAATAAAATCGGCTTCATCAACGTGGGTATTATTTACGCCAGAACCCGAATCAGAACCAAATTGCCGAGCATCTAAAAATTCACCACCCAATCGAAACTGATTCAAACGTGCTTCTAAAAACACATCAGTTTGCAACGGAATTTGTTGATCTCCGCCTTTACCACCGGCTTTATAAGTGCCGTCCATCGTTTCATAACGAGTGCGTTGTTCCACGGATAACGACAACCATTTGGGCAAATTGAGCGTGTCGTGCAAATTCCAAATCGGTTTTTCATATTTTTCATTGCCCAATAACGCATCTGACATTTGACTCGAAAAAACAGACATTGGCGGTTTCGTGTAAGTTTTCTTTTCTTCCGCCATTGCAACGCCACTAAAAGAACCCGCCGCAAGCATCACGCTGATTATTTGATTAAAGATAGAAATGTTAGGATGTTTGTTTTTTAAAACCATATTGAAACATTAGGAAAATTGAAATTTCGCCTATTGTATTTTCGCTATGTACAAAAGTAAATAACGATATGAATAAAGAACAAAATAACGAAGCCACACCAATGTGGGTAAAAGGCGAATTACAACTCGCGGGGATTTTAGACAACCGAATTATTGATTTATTAAGTGCGATAGATGAAAGCGGTTCGCTCAATCAAGCCGCGAAACAAATGGGGTTGAGTTACAAAGGCGCGTGGCAAATTATCGAACGAGTGAATAACAGTGCGCCCAAAACGTTAATCACCGCTACGACAGGCGGAAGTAAAGGCGGCGGCAGTTGTTTAACGGAATCGGGGCGAGCGTTACTTGAACTTTTTAAAGAGCTTCAACAGCAACATCATTCTTTTTTAGCGCAACTTAATCGTAATTTAGCGACCAATCCCGACATGGTTTTGCTATTGCAACGATTAGTCGTTAAAACCAGCGTTCGCAATCAATTGTTTGGTTGTGTGACGGATATTCGCACGGGTTCGGTAAATGTTGAAATCATGGTGACATTGAAAGGAGGTCAACAAATTGCGACAACTGCCGATTTAAATTCTTTGAATGAACTTGAATTGAAAATCGGCAGTGATGCGGTTTTACTGATTGAAAGTGATGAATTGATGCTGGTTGGAGAGGTAGAGAATTGCCAATTTTCAGCACGAAATGTTTTAGCGGGTAGTGTGCTATCGATTCAGAAAAATAATTTCACGGTAAATGTGACCGTCTTATGTTCTAGCGGGGAAACTTTGATTGCTTCTATTACAAAGCAAAGTTTTCACGATTTACAATTAGCAACGGGGCGATCTGTTTGGGTTATTTTTAAAACCAACGCGCCAATTTTAGGTACTCGCTCGTAAAATTAAACCTCTGCGTTCACAAACGTTTCATCTGGCTTGGAACGCATCGCAAACAGACGATTTAACGCTGCGTGAATTTCATCAACGCCCGTTTTTTTCAACGACGAAAACAGCTGCAACGTCAACGGAGTCGGCAAGTCGCTCAATTCGCGTTGAACTTGTAACAACGTATTTCTCGCCGCACCGAATGTTAATTTGTCCGCTTTGGTTAAAATAATATGCAGCGGCAATTCGGCGTGCTGACACCAATCAATCATTTGCCAATCAAATTCGGTTAGTGGATGACGCACGTCCATCACTAAAATCATCCCGCACAGCGACTTACGTTTGATTAAATAATTTTCCATCAATTCGTGCCATTGTTTTTTGACCGCAATCGGCACTTTCGCGTAACCGTAACCAGGCAAATCTACAAAACGCTGTTGATCGTTGAGCGTGAAGAAGTTCAGCATTTGTGTCCGACCTGGCGTTTTACTAATTCGCGCCAAACCATGTTGGCGCGTCAACGTGTTAATCGCACTCGATTTCCCCGCGTTTGAACGACCCGCAAAAGCGATTTCCAAACCGACATCCGGCGGGGTATCGCGCAAACTCGGTGAACTATTGATAAAAGTAGCTTGATGATAAAGTGGATTCATGGTGTCTCGCGTAGCAGGTTGATTTAGGTTAGAATTTAAGCACACACGCGGTGTTGTGTACACTTAAACGCGCTTTACTTAATCACTTTTCAAGGAAAATCCGATGCAGAAAAAAAGTCTCGTCTTTGCTTTAACCATTCTTTTGAGTGGTGGAGTGACACAAGTTCACGCCGAAATGACGCACGCCGACAGCGTCAATATGGGCAAACAAAAAGCGATGACGTGCGTGAGTTGTCACGGCGAACACGGCAACAGCACCATGCCCATGTTTCCAAAACTCGCGCAACAAAACGCCGGTTACATTGTCAATCAGCTCAAAGCCTTCAAATCGGGCGAACGCAAAGATCCCATAATGGCAACGTTTGCGATGAGTTTGACTGAAAATGACATGGTCGATATTGCTAATTATTACGCCGATCAAAAAATTGCGGGCGAACCCGAAGAAACTTTCGATAACGCCGAAGAACGCACAGAACACGAAACGCTGGTTTTTCAAGGCGGTGATTTATATCGCAATGGTGATTTGAAACGCGAAGTATCGGCGTGCATTGGCTGTCATGGTCCATTGGGTGAAGGTAATAAACCTGCTGCTTTCCCCGCCCTTAAATGGCAACACAAAGATTATTTAATCAAATCGTTAACCGATTTCAAATTCGGTAAACGCAGTAATACCAATGACAATATGATGCACATGATTGCGGTCAAAATGACAGATGCCGAAATTAAAGCCGTCGCCAATCGTATTGCCACCATGAAATGAGGTAGGCGCGAATTTATTCGCGCTTTGCCAATACAGCGCGAATAAATTCGCGCATCCCCTTTAAATTTTTATTACAAATTCAAAGAGAACCCCAAATGCTTAAAAAATTAACGCGCCACAGTTTATTTGCGTTGTCACTCGCCATCGCTGCCACATTTAATCCCGTTTACGCGGCACCCGAAGCCGTAGGTTATGAACTGGTTACGCCAGTTCAACCCACGCATGACGTGAACAAAGTCGAAGTCATCGAATTTTTTTGGTACGGTTGCCCGCATTGTTATGATTTTGAACCAACATTAGCGAAATGGGTAAAATCGCTACCGAAAAATGTGGAATTTATTCGTCAACCCGCCGTATTCAGTGCCGAATGGGGCAAACACGCTAAAGCCTATTACGTCGCCGAAGCCTTGGGCGTGGTGGATAAAATTCACACCGATTTCTTTGACGCGATTCAAGTGAAAAAAGAACATTTGGAAACGGAAGAGCAACTCGCCAAATTTTTCGCCGCACATGGTGTCAGCGAAGCCGATTTTAAAACCACCTTTAACTCATTTTTAGTCGATACCAAAGTACGTCAAGCCGGTGCATTAGCGGCACGTTATGGCATTACCGGCGTGCCAGCGATTATCATCAATGGCAAATACAAAACCAACGGGCCACTTGCGGGGTCACACGACAAAATGATTGAAGTCATGAATCGTTTGATTGCACAAGAAAGCACCGCGAAAAAATAACACGCTTGGGTTTAAATTGACATCGTCGAAAAGAAGATAGGAAAGCGTTTATGGGATTTTTCAACAGAAGTGATAATGAAGATTTTGGCGAACAATGGCGCAAAAAATATCTCAATCTTTTCGACGAACAAAATAAAATCGAACACACCCACCGCGAAAAAGAAAGACTATTACGCCAATTCATTATTCAGTTATCGCTGCTTAACGAATCGCACGATAAACAGTTGGATCCGATTTTACAGCGCGTTCGACTTCATGTTAAAAATGAAGTCGATCCGCAATCGTTAAAAGTGGAACTCAAAACGTTTACGGACTCAGTTAAAAATATCACGCCCCCAAAAAAAACGTTAAATATCGGTTTATTATTTGAATTTTTATTGCATCAATATACCGATTCACCACAACAAACGGCGTTACGCGAATTACAAAAACTCGTCAGTAGTGAAGCCAACACGATTGAACAATCAAGCGAATTATTTTTAGAAATTTTAAAAATTATTGAACCTGAGAAGCCGGAAACCGCTGTCGTTTTATCCGCTGACGAATCGATTGTCGAACCGGTCGTTTTGATTGATGTGAATGCTGTCAGTGAACAGTTGTTGGCGTATTTCAATGTGTTGGCGATTCCCGCAATTTTTGAACCCGAAACCGCGTTAATCACCGAAGCATTATTAAATCCAAATCAATCGACGAAACCGTTTAATGAAATTTTGAGTGAATCGGTACAGTATTTAGTGAAAATAAAAGAATTCTGCGACGCAGAACAAAACGATATTGATCCATTTTTACTGCATATTGCGACACAATTATCTGAATTAAATACGATGGTTTCACAAATCAGTACCTTGTTGGAGGATTCGGCAAAAAATCGGAATCAATTGGATTACGCGGTATTTACTCAAATTCGCAATTTGCAAATAACGGCTATCAAAATAACGTCTCTCGACGCACTCAAAGACAAGGTGAATCAATGTTTCAAAACCATTGCCAGCGATATTAAAATTCATCATCAGCACGAAAAAGAACAGCATGCGCTACTCCAAGATCTCACAGCGGAACTCTTCAATAAAATGATTTCGCTGGAATTAGAATCCGAAAATCTCAAAGCGGAATTAACAGTTACTCACACGCAATCGATGCTAGACACGCTGACCGGATTACCGAATAGAAATGCTTACAATCAAAGGATTAAAGATGAATTGGCGCGTTATAAACGCTACCAAATGCCGCTCTCATTGGCGATTTTGGATATTGATTATTTCAAAAGCATTAACGACACCTTGGGGTATAAATTCGGCGATAGAGTTCTCATGTTAACCGCCAGTGTGCTACAAGAATATAAGCGGGACACCGATTTCATTGCGCGTTTTAGCGGTGAAAAATTTGTCATGGTGTTGCCCAATACGACGCAAGATGTCGCTCTGATTTTAATCGACGAGTTGCGCGAAATAATGGCGAATACTGGTTTTAATTCTAATGGAAAAGGGGTGCCGGTTACTATTTCGTGTGGATTAACCGACGTGACCGAAGACGACACCGAAGACAGTGTGTTTGAACGGGCGAATCAAGCTCTTTGTGAAGCTAAAAATACCGGACGGAATCGCTGCTGTAATTTAACCCAAAATGAAAAATAAAAAATGCGTGGACTACTAGACCGATTAAAAAATTTTATAATTTACGATGCTGATGTGGAGTTTTATGCCAAAGTTTTTCCTGATTCTGTGGGGCGCAAAGAGTTGATGCGCTTACGAAAAATGAACCGTTCAGATTTAGCCCAAGTCGTAGCGATTGAAAAAGCCTGTGGCGATTTTCCGTGGGGCGAAGATATTTTCCGCGATTGTTTAAATACGCGCTACGATTGTTGGGTGTGTGAATTAGCCGATACTGTTTTAGGTTATGGGATTATGTCGATGGCGGTGGGTGAAGCGCATATTTTGAATTTATGCGTGGCACCGACTGAGCAAAAACAAGGCATTGGACGAAAATTATTAGAACATTTGATTGGCATTGCTAATCGTGAAGCCGAGCAAATGTTTTTAGAAGTTCGCCTGTCAAATACCCGCGCCATTACGTTATACGATTCCATTGGATTCAATGAAATCGGTGTGCGTAAAGGCTATTACGAAGCGGCAAACGGGCGCGAAGACGCACTCATGTTTGCGTTGGCATTGTTTAAGGATTAACGCTTTACCCACCTAAATTGGAGAATAGAAAAAATGG
>CAISXF010000057.1 GCA_903889445.1 uncultured Pseudomonadota bacterium | reverse complement strand
TTCTTCACCTTTGCGCCATAATTTTTGACGTGAACGCGACCAATAAACCGCATAACCTTTTTCAACCGTCAACGCCAACGATTCCCGATTCATCCACGCGAACATTAAAATTTTTCCCGTGGTCGAATCTTGTGCAATCGCGGGAATTAAACCGTCTTCGGTGAAGCGAATTTCATCCAACCAACTCATAAACGCACCTCAATTCCCCGTTCACGCAGCCGTTGTTTAGCTTGCCCAATCGTGTATTCGCCAAAATGAAAAATACTTGCTGCTAAAACTGCATCGGCTTTACCTTCTAAAATGCCGTCTGCTAAATGGTCTAAATTCCCCACACCGCCTGACGCAATCACGGGAACAGAAACGGCTTCGCTGACTGCACGAGTTAATGGCAAATTGAAACCGGATTTCGTGCCGTCTTTATCCATGCTGGTTAAAAGAATTTCGCCTGCACCAAAAAGTACCATTTTTCGCGCCCATTCGACTGCGTCTAAACCGGTTGGTTTTCGTCCTCCGTGCGTGAAAATTTCCCACCGATTTGGCTCGCCTTCTCCGCTGACTTTTTTCGCATCAATCGCCACGACAATACATTGCGAACCAAATTTGTCTGCCGCTTCTTTGACAAAATCAGGATTGAAAACCGCCGCGCTGTTTATGCCGACTTTATCTGCACCGGCGTTTAACATTCGGCGAATGTCTTCCAACGTGCGAATTCCACCGCCGACCGTCAACGGGATAAACACTTCGCTGGCAACTTGTTCGACAACATGAACCATTGTGGCGCGATTATCGTGCGTTGCGGTAATGTCCAAAAAGGTAATTTCGTCTGCGCCTTCGCGGTCGTAACGGCGAGCGATTTCAACAGGATCGCCCGCGTCGCGGATGTCTACAAATTGCACGCCTTTGACGACGCGCCCGTTATCCACGTCTAAACAGGGAATAATTCGTTTCGCTAAACTCATTTTTATTTCCTAAAATTGGTCTGCAATTCGTTGACCTTCGGCAAAATCTAACGTGCCTTCGTAAATCGCGCGTCCTGTGATTGCGCCCATAATGCCGTCGTTTGCTACTTTTCCGAGCGCGTAAATGTCGTCCAAATTGGTAATGCCGCCTGACGCAATCACGGGAATTGAAATGGCTCGTGCCAAACGTGCCGTGGCTTCCACGTTCACGCCTTGCATCATGCCGTCGCGGGCAATATCGGTATAAATAATCGCGGCAACGCCATTTTCTTGAAATTCCAACGCCAATTCGATTACGTCGAATTGTGAAACCGTTGCCCAACCGTCGGTTGCCACTTTGCCATCTTTTGCGTCTAATCCGACCATGACATGACCGGCAAATTTCGCCGCCATTTCACGCACAAATTGTGGTTCTTGAACAGCTTTTGTGCCGATAATGACATATTGAACGCCCGCGTTTAAATACGCTTCAATCGTGGCTTCGTCACGAATGCCGCCGCCAATTTGCACGGGTAAATTCGGATACGCTTTGGCAATCGCCGTAATTACGTCAGCATTTCGCGGTTTGCCAGCAAACGCACCATCTAAATCCACTAAATGAATCCGTTTTGCGCCCGCTTCAACCCAGCGTCCAGCGACTTCAACAGGATTATCTGAAAATACGGTGTCATCTTCCATGCGCCCTTGACGCAAACGCACACATTTTCCTTCTTTTAAATCAATCGCAGGGATAAGTAACATAGTTTTTCCTTTTTTAGATTTGGGTAATTGTATTCAATAATCGTCGTTTTTATTTTAAACCGAAACATCTAGCCAACCTGAAAATTCATGCGAATCTAATTCAACAAGCTGTGAACGAACACGTTGGCGCAAGGCTTTTGAAGGTATTAAAACGAATCTTTCATAATCTTCGTGGTCAGGATTTAACAAAAGCAATTTTGATAACGCTTTCGCAAGACGTTCAACCGCTTTCACGTCTCGGCTATCGCCTTTCAACGGTGGACATTCACCAAACGGAAAATCATGGTGGCTCACTAACCGTAATTGATGCAAGTATTCGCCAAAAATATCGGCTTTAATTCCCACGCCTTGTGCGGCGCAATCTGTCGTAAAACGGGGAATTTCCCAACCCGCAATAATGCCATGAAATCGGTCAATTAACGCGCTATCGTGAAACATACTCGGCAAATGGCGAATGAAATCCGGTCGGCGTGGTCGTCCACTGTGCAAATCAATGTTTGCTAAAATCATCAATCCGCATTCGCTGGTGATTTTATCGTTGCCAATCGAATAATGCCCCGATTCTAAATAATCTTTGAATTTCGCGTGAATATCGTCCGCGCCTTTGAAGTTAATCGATTGCCCTTCGTCCAACACCAACAAATCGTAACGTCCCATTAAACCGATTTCTTTGGTGTTCAGATTTTTAAACAACTGCGCTTGCGTCAACGCGCCACCGCTATTCACCCAAACGTAACGGCTCAAATTTGAAAAAATAAACGATTTCCCCGTGCCTTTTGGCGCAAGTTCCATCATGTTCAAATTGTTTTGCACCAATGGCAACAGCCGCAAAATCAAATTATCTTGCTCGGATTCTTTATAAGCCGACGGCTCATAACCCATCGTGCGTAACAATAAATAAATCCATTCGCGAGTGGTGAATTGTTCACGCGCTTTGATTAACGCTTGTAAATCGACTTTGCCCGATTGCATCGGATTAAATTCAGTCATTTCGATGACGTTAATTTTGCCTTCTGGACGTACAAATAAACGCCCCGCGCCCCATTGTCCACCTTCTAAAAGCAACGGATTTTTGTTGATAACGTCATTCGACACCCGCGCATTCATTTCTTCAACACACGGAATAGATAGAATTTTTTTGTCTTTGGCAATATCCACGCGAACCGTGAAACGATCTAAAATCGTCAAGCGTTCGCCCGATTGTAATTCATGTTTGATGCGGTCTTTTTCGTTTTTGGCGGGTAAATGTTTGCTCATAAACGCCGTGACATCGTGATAAATGTCTTCATGTGATTTGCCTGATTTTTGAAAGCGTGAAATTAACCACTCTTCAACAAAACTTGGAATCGTGCGTTTGTCGCGGATTTTCAAACTTCGCACCAAGGCTTTATCAATTACCAAATCGCTAAATGCCGCGTTAATTTTTGCGTCTAATTCTTCGTTGTTCAAAACATATCCTCAAAATCTTGGGTGGCTTCGTCTTTTAACAAAGGTACAGATTTAGTCGGAAATTCGACTAAATTTTGTGAATTAGAAATACTTAATACGGTTGAAACATTAAGACTCTGTGATTCATTTTCTATGAGTTCATCCATCGAATCTGTTTCCACGAAATGTTGTTCGTTATCGCCAATTTTTTGCTCAGTAGTTAGATTTACATGTGTTTCAATTAGAACTTTGCAAATTAAATCCCCGACAGATCCGCCACGAACTGGTTTTACGCCTTTACCTCGTAGACGAAATAATTTTCCCGTTTTTGTTTTGGATGGTATTTTCAATAAGGTTTTGCCGCCTAATATCGGTACTTCAATTTCTCCGCCTAGACACGCCGTGACAAAACTAATCGGCACTTCGCACGATAAATTCGCGCCATCACGTTTAAAAATAGCGTGTGGTCTGACGTGAATTACGATGTACAAATCGCCTGATGGTGCGCCAATTTGTCCAGCATCACCTTCGCCCGATAAGCGAATGCGATCACCTGTATCTACACCAGAAGGGATTTTTGCGGATAAGATTTTTTCGTCTTTAATGCGCCCTTTACCGTGACACGTTGAACACGTTGCAGACAAAGAACCATTTTCTGAGCAATCACAGCAAGTCACCAATACAGGAATACGAATTTTTTGCTCGGTACCTGCGACCGCTTCTTCTAAGGAAATTTCGAGGTTATAACGTAAATCTGAACCACGTTGTCCGCCTTGTTGACTAATCACTGTTTCTGACAGGGGAATTGCTGTTAAATTAGATTGTGTTGATGTACGAACCAACCGAACTTTATAACTAATAGACCTAGCGTGACCGAATGCCATAACAAAAGAACGATTACTGCCCTTGTATTCATAAACAAAGCTAGCAAAACGCGCATTGAAACCATCGTCAGGCACATTGAAATCATCATCGACGGCAGAAGAAGACCAAAAAGATGTTCCCGCATTTTTAGGAAAAATATCTGCGTCAATGGACAATTTTTTGAATTCTTCAAGCGTTGGAACGCGCCAATCGTTATAACCTGCATAACCTTGTGTGTTAAATGATTGAGGCGTTTTCAGTGCATCGTACCAACTTACCTCTTCTGCATTTCCGACAACATTGCCATTTTCCCAGCGTTGTCCATGAGCAAAACGCAACCATATCAAGCCCGTTTCGGTATCGGTTGCAATTCCATCTTGAATAATGAATTTGCCAATTTGTTGCGGTGTTGAAATAAGAGGTGTTGATTTTACAATCGGTGAAACTTGCGCGGTTTTAAACGCAATAATTTTTTGTGTACTCATAAATTAAATCCATATTCTTTAATAATAAAACGTAATTTTTCGCGCGGGTGATTATTTAGCATTGTTCAATTTCATCGTGAGTTAAACCTGTTACCTTCGCAATGGTTTCGATGTCTAAACCCGTTTCGAGTAAATTTTTAGCGATGGCAAATGCTTTGGTTTGTTCACCTTCAGCTTTTCCTTCAGCTTTTCCTTCAGCTTTTCCTTCAGCTTTTCCTTCGGCTTTCCCTTCGGCTTTCCCTTCGGCTTTTCCTTCAGCTTTTCCTTCAGCTTTTCCTTCGGCTTTCCCTTCGGCTTTCCCTTCGGCTAATCCTTTCGCCAATGCTTTAATTTCGCCTTTTTTCAAAGCGTCCCGAAGTAGTTTTTCTTGGTTCTTTTTGAATTCTTCCCAATTATACTCTTCAATCATTTGAGCTTTTTCTTCAGGTGACACGCCACTTTCTTCAATGTGTTCGACGACTTTTTGAACTTCGGATTTGTGATACAGGGTTTCATCGACACTACCATCTAAACTGTCGAAAATCACATCTAGCCATTCACGATAAGCCGTTGGGGTATTTTCATCGACATGACGTGGACACAAAAAAACCACTTTGTGTGGAATTTCACCTAACGCTTTGCCCGTTTTGGTTTTCAAATCGAAATCAATCGTTAAAACATCTTCGCGGTATTTCGTATCAGCAGAAGTTAAAACAACAATCGTATAAACTGCGAGCGGTGGTCTGTAGTTTTTCGCTTTTTTTACCTGTTCGAGCAGCGCGACGCAGTGATAATGCAGGAATCGGTCGTAATGGTCATCGGCAGCGTATTGATGTTGAATTTCAACAATAACCCGCCCTTCATTATCTTGCGCGTACAAATCGAATTTTACCGCCACTTTACCAATCGTGGGTTTAAATTCTTTTTCGGTTTCAACTTTGTCGATGTTTAGCTCAATGCCCAAAATATCGCGCACAAACCCTTTAAAAACATCCACGTCGCAAAATGCTTTTTTAAAAATAACACCGTACTGCAATGAGGCAACTTCTTTCATGATTTTTCCTTGAAAAGATTAGCGGGCTTGAAAAAACAAAACGCCTTGAGAGTTTTAACCCGTCAAAGCGTTTTAAAAATTACGAAATTCGCAAACGTTTATTCCATTCGGTAATTCGGAGCTTCTTTGGTAATCGTTACGTCGTGAACATGGCTTTCACGCATTCCCGCCGACGTGACGCGCACAAATTGCGCTTTTTCATGCAAAATTTCAATCGTCGCACAACCTGTATAACCCATGCTGGCACGAATTCCGCCAAGTAATTGATGCACAACCGCCAACAAACTGCCTTTATACGGCACGCGACCTTCAATACCTTCGGGGACTAATTTTTCAACTGAATCCGCAGATTCTTCTTGAAAATAACGATCGCTCGAACCTTGAGATTGCGACATTGCGCCCAGTGACCCCATGCCGCGATACGATTTATACGAACGCCCTTGGAATAACTCGACTTCGCCAGGAGCTTCTTCTGTTCCTGCAAACAAACCGCCAAGCATAACGGCGTGTGCGCCTGCCGCTAAGGCTTTCGCTAAATCGCCCGAATAACGCACGCCGCCATCGGCAATTATGGTTACGCCTGTGCCTTTCAATGCTTCAGCAACATTGCTCACCGCTGTAATTTGTGGCACACCAACACCCGCCACAATCCGTGTCGTACAAATCGAACCTGGCCCAATTCCCACTTTTACACCGTCTGCGCCTGCTTCAACTAATGCCAAAGCCGCTGCTGCTGTGGCGATATTGCCGCCAATCACTTGTAAATTTGGATAATTTTGTTTTACCCAACGCACGCGATCTAAAACGCCTTGCGAATGTCCGTGCGCGGTATCGACAATAATCACGTCCACGCCCGCTTCTACTAATGCCGCGACACGTTCTGCGGTATCACTACCCGTTCCAACTGCCGCGCCAACACGCAAACGCTCTAAATTATCTTTGCTGGCATTTGGATAATCTTTGGCTTTTTGAATATCTTTCACCGTAATCAAACCGCGTAAATGAAAATCTTCATTCACCACTAACACTTTTTCGATACGATGTTTGTGTAATAACGCTAAAACGTCTTTGCGATCCGCGTTTTCATTTACCGTAATTAAACGTTCTTTCGGTGTCATCACACTGGAAACTGGCTCATCAAAACGGGTTTCAAAACGCAAATCTCGACTGGTTACAATTCCGACTAATTCGTCACCGTCAACAACAGGAACGCCCGAAATTTTATTCGCTTGCGTGAGTTGCAACACGTCACGAATACTAACATTCGGCGCAACGGTGATGGGATCTTTAATCACGCCAGTTTCGTATTTTTTGACACGATGCACTTCTAATGCTTGTTGTTCAACCGTCATATTTTTATGAATAATACCGATGCCGCCTTCTTGAGCAATCGCAATTGCCAAGCGTGATTCAGTTACGGTATCCATTGCCGCTGAAACAAGCGGGATATTGAGCTTAATGCCGCGTGTCAATTGGGTTTGCATCGACACTTCGCGAGGCAAAACTGTTGAGTGCGCGGGAACTAATAAAACATCGTCAAACGTCAACGCTTCTTGAATAATCTGCATAAATATCAAACCTAATTGTTAATAAAACAACGCCACATTATAGGGCGGAAATTGTCATACTTTAAAAAAATAACCCGTCAATCGGTGACGATGCGGAAGCAAATCGTTTGCGCGGCATTCGACCTGCTAAAAATGCTTCGCGTCCTGCTTGAATGCCTTTTCGCATTGCTGAAGCCATTAAAATTGGATTTTTCGCTTCGGCAATCGCGGTATTCATCAACACACCCGCGCAACCTAATTCCATTGCCAATGCGGCATCGGACGCAGTACCCACACCTGCATCCACTAAAATCGGCACATTGGCATTTTCGACAATCGTCAAAATGTTGTACGGATTACGAATGCCTAACCCTGAACCAATCGGCGCAGCGAGCGGCATCACCGCGACACAACCCATTTCTTCCAAACGTTTCGCGGCAATCGGGTCGTCGTTGGTATAAACCATCACTTCAAACCCTTCGCGCACCAAAATTTCAACGGCAATGTACGTTTCAGCGACATTTGGAAACAGCGTTTTTTGGTCGGCTAACACTTCTAATTTCACCAAATTGTGTCCGCCTAATAATTCACGCGCCAATCGACACGTCCGCACCGCTTCTTCCGCGCTGTAACAGCCTGCCGTGTTGGGCAAAATGGTATATTTATCGGGCGAAATCACGTCGAGCAAATTGGCTTCGTTCGGATTTTGTCCGATATTGGTGCGACGAATCGCCACCGTGACAATCTCCGCGCCACTCGCTTCAATCGCCAAGCGGGTTTCTTCTAAATCTTTATATTTGC
This sequence comes from uncultured Pseudomonadota bacterium, assembly GCA_903889445.1. Taxonomy (GTDB): domain Bacteria; phylum Pseudomonadota; class Gammaproteobacteria; order Methylococcales; family Methylomonadaceae; genus UBA10906. Next base: position 12,916 of record CAISXF010000057.1, on the reverse strand, counting down.
CCGTGCCAACCAATAAGCGCGATTGATACGATTTGCCCGCAATTAAAAATGAATCATCTTGTCCACCGCCAATCGCGTGAACAATTTCTAATTTATCGTCAGCATTTAAAACGTGCGTGGCAAAACGTTGAAACGGTAAAATTTCCTCGTTCAATTCCAACGCAATTTTTTTATCCGTTAAACCTAATTCCATAATCACATCAGAAACTCGGCTATTTTCAGCCATTTCCCGCGCATCGCCATTGATATAAATCATCATATTTTTACACTCCGTCTTTTTTGAACTGCCTTCGCAAGGGTTTTCAACAGCGGCAACGTATCATTCCACGACAAACACGCATCGGTAATGCTTTGACCATAAACTAATTCTTGCCCTTGAACGACAGATTGAGAACCCGATTTCAAATGACTTTCAATCATCACACCCATAATTCGTTTATCACCCGCCGCGATTTGCGCGGCAACGTCATCACCGACAATCAATTGGCGTTGGCATTGTTTTAAACTGTTGGAATGACTGAAATCAATCATGATATTTTGGCGCAGATTTGCTTTTTCCATGCCGTGCGCGACTTGATTGACATTGACCGCATCGTAATTTGGCTTATGATTTCCGCCGCGTAAAATAATATGCACGTCTTCATTTCCCGTGGTCGAAAAAATCGCCGAATGTCCCGCTTTCGTCAACGATAAAAAATGATGTGGACTCATTGCCGCGCCAATCGCATCAATCGCAATTTTAATCGTGCCATCGGTCGCATTTTTGAAACCAACAGGACACGATAAACCCGACGCTAATTCCCGATGCACTTGGCTTTCAGTCGTTCTCGCGCCAATCGCGCCCCACGCAATCAAGTCTGAAATATATTGTGGCGTGATTAAATCCAAGTATTCTGTCGCCGCAGGAATCGCCATGTTATTCAAATCGAGTAATAACTGCCGCGCGATTCTCAATCCTTTGTTAATGTTAAAACTCGAATCCAAATCGGGGTCGTTTATCAGTCCTTTCCAGCCAACCGTCGTGCGGGGTTTTTCAAAATAAACGCGCATTACAATCAACAAATCGTCGCTTAAATCCGCCATCACACTTTTTAACAAATGGGCGTATTCGTGCGCGGCTTTCGTGTCGTGAATCGAACAAGGCCCAACAACAACAACTAAACGATCATCGTTTCCAGTCAAAATATCATGAATCGCCTGACGTGCTTGAAATGTCGTTTGCGCCGCCGTTTCAGAAAGCGGCATTTCCGTGTGAACTTCCGACGGGGCAATCACTTCTTTCATACCCGAAATGCGTAAATCGTCGGTATTATATTTTTGCAAAATGAGTTTCTCCTTTTTGGTTTATTCAACTGTAACTGATTTCGCTAAATTACGCGGCTGATCAACATCTGTGCCTTTCAAAACAGCGACATGATAGGACAGTAATTGTAACGGCAACGTGTAAAGTATCGGTGAAATGTGATTATCTACTTGTGGCACTTTGATAATTTGCACATTATCGTCGGGCGTGGGCGACAATGTTTCATCCATAAAAACAATCAATTGTCCGCCGCGTGCTGATACTTCCTGCATATTCGATTTTAATTTTTCCAGCAAACTATTATTGGGTGCAACCGTAATCACTGGCATATCGGCATCAATCAAGGCGAGCGGCCCATGTTTCAACTCGCCTGCGGGATAGGATTCGGCGTGAATATAGGAAATTTCTTTCAATTTCAACGCGCCTTCCATTGCAATTGGATAATGTGAACCGCGCCCTAAAAATAGTGCGTGATGTTTTTCCGCAAAACGTTCGGCTAACATTTCAATTTCTTTATCGAGCTGTAACACTTGTTCCATTTGGCGCGGCAGTTTGAATAATTCGTCGGTAATGTGTCGCTCCAGCGTTTCATTTAATTCAAATCGCCGACCAATTGCCAAAACTAGCAACATCAACGACACTAATTGCGTGGTAAACGCCTTTGTTGACGCTACGCCAATTTCAGGCCCCGCGCGAGTCAGTAAAACTAAATCCGATTCTCGAACAAGCGAACTTTCTGGTACGTTGCAAATCGCCAACGTGTGTTTCGCGCCCAATCGTTTTGCTTCTTTTAATGCCGCCAACGTATCCGCCGTTTCGCCCGATTGTGAAATCGTCACAATTAACGTGTCTGGAGCTAAAACAGGATGCCGATAACGAAATTCGCTCGCGACTTCAATGTTGCACGGCACGCAAGCTAATTCCTCAAACCAATAACGTGCGACCAAACCTGCATGAAAACTCGTGCCACACGCTAAAATTTGCACCGATTTAATGCCATCGAAAATCCGTGCTGCATCGAAACCAAACGCGCTATCTTGCACGCGCTGTTCAATAAATCGCCCTTCTAATGTTTGCGTGATGGCGAACGGCTGTTCATAAATTTCTTTCAGCATAAAATGCCGATATTCGCCTTTTTCGACTGCGTCCGCTTTGAGCTGACTTTCTTTAATGGGACGCTGCACAACGTTATTTTCTGAATCGTAAATGGTCAGCGAATCAATTTTAATTTCTGCAATATCGCCTTCCTCTAAAAAGATAAAACGTTGCGTGACGGGTAATAATGCTGCGACATCTGACGCGACAAAATACTCGCCAATTCCCACACCAATCACAAGCGGGCTGCCTTTGCGACACGCAATCAAAGTGTCTGCTTCATCGCTCGACATAATCGCTAACGCATACGCACCGTCGAGTTTTGGCAACGTCATTTTGACAGCTTGCAACAAATTCGATGACGTTTTTAGCGCGTGATAAATTTCATGCACAATCACTTCGGTATCCGTTTCGGACGTAAATTCGTAATGATTTTGGCGTTGTTCCGCGCGAAGTTGCTCGTGATTTTCAATAATGCCATTATGAACGACAGCGACGGCATTACAACTAACGTGCGGGTGCGCGTTTTCCTCACTCGGTTTGCCGTGCGTCGCCCAACGAGTGTGTGCAATACCGATATTTCCCGACGTTGGATTTTCACGCAACAACGTTTCCAAACCGCTAACTTTACCGACTGCACGTTGACGCACAATCGTTTGTTCGTGCAAAACCGCTAAACCCGCCGAATCATAGCCACGATATTCCAACCGTTTTAAGCCTTCCAGTAAAATCGGAATGACGTTGCGTTGCGCGATTCCTGCGATAATGCCACACATTATAATTTCTCCTTTTTGACGGGACGTTGCCAACCTTCGAGCGACATTTGTTTGCTGCGACTGAGCGTTAATTGGTTATCGGGTGTATCTTTGGTAATCGTTGAACCTGCACCAATTGTCGCATTTTTTCCGATGGTGACGGGCGCGACTAATTGCGTGTCCGAACCAATAAACGCGCCGTCTTCAATGATAGTTTGAAATTTATTTGCACCGTCATAATTGCAAGTAATGGTTCCCGCGCCGATGTTTACTTTTTTACCGATTAAACTGTCGCCGATGTAGCTCAAATGATTGATTTTACTACCCTGCCCGATGATGGATTTTTTGATTTCGACAAAATTACCAATGTGCGTGTCGGTCGCTAAAACCGTTTCAGGGCGCAACCGTGCGAAAGGACCAATGCGGCTATTTGCACCAACGACTGCATTTTCAATCACACAATTCGGTAAAATAATCACGTTGTCGCCAATCGTCGCATTTTTAATGGAGCAATTTGCACCGATTTTCACGTTATTGCCAAGTCGATTTTCACCTTCAAAAATAACATTCACGTCGATTTCAATATCTTGTCCCAACTCCGTAATTGTCCCGCGCAAATCAAATCGTGTCGGGTCGCGCAACGTAACGCCTTGTTGCATTAAATTTTTTGCTTGTTGCAACTGATAAACACGTTCCAAATGCGCGAGTTGCACTTTATCGTTTACGCCTAAAACTTCGTCTTCATTTTCTGGTGATCTTGTCGCAATTTCAAAACAATCGGCAACTGCTAACGCAATAATATCGGTTAAATAATATTCGCCTTGTGCATTGTCATTATTAAGTTGCGACAACCATTTTTTCAGCGCGTCACCTTTTACCGCTAAAATTCCAGTATTTACTTCGGTAATTTCTTTTTCTGTTGCATTCGCATCTTTTTCCTCAACAATCCGCAAAACCTTTCCAGAATTATCGCGCACAATTCGCCCGTAGCCTTTTGGATTCGCTAAATTGACCGTCAAAAGTGCGAGCGTGTTTTCATTTGTTTTCGACAGCAAAAGTTGCAACGTTTCGGCTTGCAATAATGGCACGTCGCCGTACAAAATCAGCACCATCGAATTATCGTCGAGTTGATTCTTAACCTGTTGAACCGCGTGACCCGTACCCAATTGTTGCGTTTGCTCAATCCAATTTACCGACAAATCCGCCAGCGTTTTTTTAACCTGTTCCGAACAGTGTCCAATTACAATGTGAATCGTATTATTTTCTAATTTAGCACTCAAATCATAAACGTGCCGCAACAATGGTTTATGTCCAATTGAATGCAAAACTTTCGGTAACTCCGAACGCATTCGCGTTCCTTTACCAGCGGCAAGAATAATCGTAGTAAGGTTCATTTTGCTTCTCCGTAAAATAAACGAAAAAGCCCGATAGCGTCAGACGTTATCGGGCTTTTTTTAAGAATCGAGCGATAACTGAAATCGTTAGCCGCCGCGTTTTCTAAATCTATCGAGTGTGCGTAATTGCATAATCGCTTGGAACAATTGTTTTTCAGCCGAAGCGTAATCCACACGACTGGTTTTGTTCGCCAAAATTTCTTCAGCACACGCTTTGGCTTGAACTGCTGCCGCTTCGTCAATGTCTTTCGCACGAATTGCGGTATCTGCCAAAATTGTGACAACGTGCGGTTGAATTTCTAACAAACCACCCGAAATAAAAAACGGATAACTTTCAGTGCTACTTACTTTCACACGAACTTCACCTGGATTTAGCTTTGTAATTAACGGTGCGTGACGAGGTGTAATACCAAGCTCACCTAATTCAGCAGGCGCGAAAATCATTTCTGCTAAACCCGAAAAAATCTCTTTTTCCGCACTCACGATGTCTACATGCACTGTCATAGTCATGATTTATTACCTTAAAAATTTAAAGTTAGTAGACAACAAGCCTTACGCTTTCATCGTTTTGGCTTTTTCTAATGCTTCGTCAATTGTGCCAACCATATAAAACGCTTGCTCTGGAATCGTATCGTAGTCACCAGCCAAAATGCCTTTAAAGCCTATGATGGTGTCTTTTAACGAAACATATTTACCTGGCGAACCGGTAAATACTTCAGCAACAAAGAAGGGTTGTGACAAGAAACGTTGAATTTTACGCGCTCTTGAAACAAGCAATTTGTCTTCTTCAGACAATTCGTCCATGCCCAAAATCGCAATAATATCGCGTAATTCTTTATAACGTTGCAATGTGCCTTGAACGTTACGCGCTACGTCGTAATGTTCTTGACCAATAACCAATGGATCCAATTGACGACTGGTTGAGTCAAGTGGGTCAATCGCAGGATAAATACCTAATTCTGCAATTTGACGCGACAATACAACCGTTGCATCCAAATGCGCGAAAGTCGTTGCAGGCGATGGATCAGTTAAATCATCCGCTGGAACATAAACTGCTTGAATAGACGTAATCGAACCTGTTTTGGTTGATGTAATTCGTTCTTGCAATACGCCCATTTCTTCAGCAAGCGTTGGTTGATAACCTACCGCAGACGGCATACGACCTAACAACGCAGATACTTCAGTACCCGCCAATGTATAACGGTAAATGTTATCCACGAAGAATAAAACATCACGACCTTCGTCACGGAAATATTCTGCCATTGTCAAACCAGTTAAGGCAACACGCAAACGGTTTCCAGGTGGCTCATTCATTTGTCCGTAAACTAACGATACTTTATCGATAACGTTTGAATCGGTCATTTCGTGATAGAAATCGTTACCTTCACGCGTTCTTTCGCCAACGCCAGCGAATACAGAATAGCCGCTGTGTTCGATAGCAATGTTACGAATCAATTCCATCATGTTAACGGTTTTACCTACACCCGCGCCGCCGAATAAACCGACTTTACCGCCTTTGGTGAATGGACAAACTAAATCGATAACTTTAATGCCAGTTTCTAATAATTCAGTCGCTGCTGCTTGATCCGCATAGCTTGGAGCTTCACGATGAATCGCCCATTTGACTTTTTCGCCAATTGGTCCTTTTTCATCAATTGGCTCGCCGAGAACGTTCATAATACGTCCCAACGTTTCTTGACCGACTGGAACAGAAATAGGAGCTTTAGTATTAGTAACTTCTAAACCACGACTTAAGCCATCAGTTGTACCCATTGCAATCGTTCTAGCGACACCGTCACCTAATTGTTGCTGTACTTCTAACACTAAGTTTTTGCCTTCGACAATCAAGGCATCATAAATTTTTGGCAGTTCGTCGCGTGGAAATTCCACGTCAACAACCGCCCCAATAATTTGAACAATTTTACCGCTCATAAAAATTCGTCCTCGAAACAACCCTACTTTAGGGAAATATTTTTCTGAAAATCTCGAAATACCCCCGCAAATTACGGGGGATCATTACGCTACTTATTTTTCGCCAACTTAAACAGCGGCTGCCCCAGCGACAATTTCTGAAATTTCTTGAGTAATAGCGGCTTGTCTAGCTTTGTTGTAAATCAGTTGTAATTCTTTAATCAAATTACCCGCATTATCGGACGCGCTTTTCATTGCGACCATTCGAGCGGCTTGCTCACATGCATTATTTTCAACTAAGCCTTGATAAACAATTGACTCAATATAGCGTGTCAACAGGTAATCTAAAACCTCTTTCGCATCTGGCTCGTAAATGTAGTCCCAATGCCGACTGCTCAATTGTTCGTCTAATTCGCTTGGCACAATCGGCAACAACTGTTCAACAGTAGGGCGTTGCGTCATGGTATTAACAAACTCGTTACTAACAACGTGCAATTCATCAATTTGACCTGCATGATACGCATCCAACATGACTTTAATAATACCGATAATGTCATTTAGATGTGGTGTATCACCCAGCTTGGCGGTATGCCCGATGACAGTCGTTTTACTCAGACCAGCAAAAAAGCTGTACGCTTTCGTACCGACAGTGCAAACATCAACCTCAATGCCCGCTTGATCCCATTTCATGAGCTGCCCTAAAGTTTTTCTAAATAAATTAGAATTTAAGCCACCACACAAACCACGATCTGAGCTAACGACAATTATACCGATACGCTTTACATCACGCTTAACTAGGAAAGGATGCTTGTATTCAGGATTGGCATGCGCGAGATGTTTAATAATCTTGCCAATCTTTTTTGAATACGGGCGGGTTGCCAGCATTTTTTCTTTTGTTTTACGCATCTTACTTGCCGCGACCATTTCCATAGCGCGAGTGATCTTTTGAGTATTCTTAATACTGCCGATCTTTGTGCGTATTTCTTTACCAACAGCCATAAGAAGACCTTTTTACCAACTGTGAGTTTTTACAAACGTTTCAATAGCTGAACGAATGCCCTTGCTAATATCGCTACTGAAATCACCCGTTGCATTGATGTCAGTCATCAATTCGGTGTGTTCTGATTTCATATAAGACTGCAATGCCGCCTCAAAATCTAAAACCTTGTTAACTTCAACAGTATCTAAAAAGCCTTCATTCGCTGCGAATAAAGAAACGGCCATTTGTGCAACAGACATAGGTGAATACTGATTTTGTTTCATCAATTCAGTGACACGTTGACCACGCTCAATCTGCTTGCGTGTACTTTCATCTAAGTCTGATGCAAATTGAGCAAATGCTGCTAACTCACGGTATTGCGCCAAATCTAAACGAGTACCACCGCCTAACTTTTTGATGATTTTCGTTTGTGCTGCACCGCCTACCCGTGAAACAGATAAACCTGCATTCACCGCTGGACGGATACCTGAGTTGAACAAGTTACTTTCTAAAAAGATTTGTCCGTCAGTAATCGAAATAACGTTAGTTGGTACGAAAGCTGAAACGTCGCCACCTTGTGTTTCAATAATTGGCAACGCAGTCAATGAACCGGTTTTACCTTTTACTTTACCGCCTGTTAACTTTTCAACTTCAGCTGCATTGATACGTGAAGCACGTTCCAATAAACGAGAATGCAAATAGAAAACGTCACCAGGATACGCTTCACGACCTGGTGGTCTACGCAACAATAGCGAAACTTGGCGATATGCCCACGCTTGCTTGGTTAAATCGTCATAAATAATTAACGCATCTTCACCTTTATCGCGAAAATACTCGCCCATTGTGCAGCCTGTGTAAGGTGCAATGAACTGTAATGCCGCTGATTCAGATGCCGAAGCGACTACGATAATCGTATGAGCTAGCGCACTATGCTCTTCCAATTTGCGAACAACGTTAGCAACAGACGAACGTTTTTGACCAATAGCAACATAGATACACTTAATACCTGTGCCTTTTTGGTTAATAATCGCGTCGATGGCAATTGCTGTTTTTCCAGTTTGGCGATCGCCAATAATCAACTCACGTTGACCGCGACCAACTGGAATCATCGCGTCGATTGATTTCAAACCTAATTGAACAGGTTCATCAACAGATTGACGGGCAATAACGCCAGGAGCAATTTTTTCAACAGGAGACGTTTCGGTAGTATCAATAGCACCTTTACCGTCAATTGGATTGCCTAGCGCATCAACGACACGACCTAATAAGGCTTCACCAACTGGTACTTCTAAGATTTTACCAGTACATTTAACGGTATCACCTTCAGAAATATGTTGGTAACTACCCAAAACGACAGCACCAACCGAATCTCTTTCTAAATTGAGTGCCATACCAAAGGTATTGCCAGGAAATTCAAGCATTTCACCTTGCATTGCTTGTGAAAGTCCGTGAACCCTCACAATCCCGTCAGTTACACTTACAACGGTGCCTTCGGTGTGTACTTGCGTACTTAAATCGAAGTTTTCGATCTTCTTTTTAATCAGATCACTGATTTCAGATGGATTTAATTGCATACTTTTTCTCGCTCTAAATTTAGAGTCTTTGTGCTAATTGTTGAAGCTGACCTCTAACCGAACCGTCGATCACCTGATCACCTGCTCGAACTAGAACGCCACCAATGAGTGACGAATCAACCGCTATTTTCATATTGATTTTTTTACCGAAAGCCTTTTCTAACGTCACATTAAAGTTCTGCTTAGATTCTTTGGTGAACGCAAAAGCCGTCGTTACATCAATATCAATAGAGCCTTCATCTTCGGCTTTATAGGTTTCGAATATCTCGGCAATTGCCGCAATCAAACTCAAGCGATTATTTTCAATCAGTAGCTTTAAGAAATTACCGCCTTCTTTATCAATCTGATCTTGGCAAATATCCAGCAACAGTGTCGATAACTTAGATTTACCAATTTTAGGGTCATCAACGACACCAGAAATTGCTTCATCACTCAACACAGTAGCTAAAAAAGCTAAATTCTTTGACCAATTTTTAGTAGAATCCGTTTCCTTCGCTCGCTTAAAAACCGCTACGGCGTAAGGTCTTGCCAATGTTGCTAGTTCGCTCATTATGATTAACCTAATTGACTAGAGACTTTATTGAGAATGTCTTGATGTTTAGCTTTATCGATTTCCGCACCTAGAATTTGCTGCGCGGCAGATAATGCCAACGTCGTAATTTCTTTACGCAAACCTTCTTTTGCCTGTTGCAATTCTTGATCAATCTGCCCTTTTGCCGCGAGAATTAAACGTTCACCTTCTTGTTTCGCGGTGTGTTTTGATTCTTCTACGATTTCATTGGCGCGTTTTTGAGCAAGCGTCACAATTTCCGAAGACTGATCTTTAGCTTCTTTAAGAACAATTTTAGCCTTTTTTTCAGCCAAAATAATTTGCTCTTGACCTTTTTCAGCTGCCGCTAAACCATCAGCAATCTTCTTTTTACGTTCTTCTAAAGAGTCAAATAACGGTGGCCAAATGTACTTCATGGTAAACCACACCAGAAGTGCAAAGGTAATCATTTGTCCAATCAGAGTAGCATTGATACTCACGATGCGTTCCTCTTGTTGCGATTAAAATGAAACAGGTTTATTTACCTGCCGCCGCTTCCACTGCTGACAAGAATGGATTTGCGAAGGTGAAGAATAAAGCCAAACCAACGCCAATCATTGTTACCGCGTCCAATAAGCCCGCAACAACGAACATTTTTACTTGTAACATAGGAACCATTTCAGGTTGACGCGCTGCGCCTTCCAAAAATTTGCCGCCCAATAAACCGAAACCAATAGCAGTTCCTAATGCGCCTAAACCTAAAACCAAACCTACCGCGATTGCAGTCATACCCTGCACATCAGCAATCAATTTTGCGAGTTCCATAATACCTCCAACGTATTGTTAATAAAAAAATGTGAAAAATAAAAAATCTATAAAAATTATTGTCTAATTAGACTTCCAAAAACAGTTATATAACCTGTCTGTTGTATTGAAGCCAGACCAGCTATTGCGCTTAATTCGGGATTCACGACACCGACACCGATAGGAATTTGAAATTTCCCATGAATAATTGCTTGGTGAGCAACTTTGTTGCTATCTATACCACCGTAGTAAACATCAAATTTACTTTCATTACTACAGTTCGTAGATACTAAATGCCTTCCCGCACACCAATCAACAAAAGGAGCTGAAACTGCCATCGTCGTAGGCGTGCTTGAATACGAAACCACATCACCTTCTGATACAGCTCTAATACCATCAATGTCTTCAATACTCGTGCGTGTTATTACAATTTTTCCATTATTAGCACCAACCTTGTTCGGTGTTATTTTCGCCTGAAAAATTAACGGAATGCCGCGACTCTCAGAAGGTGGCGTTAAGGTTAACGAAAAAATATAACTACCCGAAAGTCTAACATCAGCTGCAAAAACGTTACTCGCCAATAAACCTGTAGCAAAAATTACTGAAATTAGCTTTTTGCCAAATCCGAACATTCTAGTGATCTTCGTGCGCCATACTCAAGTACACAATCGTGAGTACCATGAAAATAAACGCTTGAAGGGTAATAATAAGAATGTGGAAAATTGCCCAAGGGAAACTCAACAACGGTTGAACGTACCAAGGCAACAAAGCAATCAGAATAAAAATCAGCTCGCCCGCATACAAGTTACCGAATAACCGTAACGCTAACGAAATAGGTTTTGCGATTTCTTCAACTAACTTCAACAGCAAGTTAAACGGTGTCAACCAAGGTCCAAAAGGTTGGAACATCAACTCTTTTGCAAAACCAATCGGCCCTTTAATTTTAATACTGTAAAAAATAATCAGAAAGAATACTGAAATCGACATTGCAAACGTCGCGTTCAAATCGGTACTTGGCACAACACGCAAATACTCTATTCCCATCATCGAACCGATTAACGGCAAAATATCCACAGGGAATAAATCCATGAAGTTCCACAAGAAAACCCAACAGAAAATCGTTAAGGCTAACGGCGCAATCAATTTGCTATGCCCGTGAAAACTGTCTTTCACTTGTTGATCAACGAACTCAATCAGCATTTCAGCAAAGTTTTGTGCTAATCCAGGTATGCCAGCGGTGGCTTTTTCAGCGGCATTTTTAAAAAACCAAATGAATACACCACCTAGCAACGCTGAGAAAAACAAGGTATCAAGATGCAAACTCCAAAAACCTTCACCAATACGCAGTGCTGTTAAATGGTGAATAATGTAGCCAGTTGCACCTTCGGCGTGAGCTTCAGTAGCCATCGTTCCTCTCTATTTGATTTTCTAACTTGAAAAATTTAACGCATCAATAATGCGAACCAAAATACTGATAACGCGCTGACATAGCACGCTAACAGCGGTAATAATTTGACGTTTGGAATTCTAAACACTAACAAAAAAAACAAAGCCGTTAAAACTAATTTAATCGACTCGTTAGCGTAAAAAGAATTGATGAATTTTTTTGCCTCTAATTTCACCGCTTGAGTGATACGAAATCCTAAATAAGCATTGGGTAAAAAAGCAATTAAACCACCTAAAAACGCGAACCCACCTGAAACAAAATCTAATGCCAGCGATAAAGCGAGGCTGACTGCCAGAATCACTAAAATCTGATACTTGAGAATTTTAATAATCGATGACGTATTTGCAGTCATTTGTGAATTTTAAGGGGTTTGAACATGGCGTGGATTATATAGAGCGAACTAAGTTAAATCAAGGCTGTTTCTTGATTCATTTGTTTCTATCTTGCGTTATCTTGTTCAAAACGCCCTCTAATTCGTCCAAAGTCGAATAATAGACATCTCTACTAAATAAATCGTTCTACACAGCGGCACAACGAAAATTAACAATGGCGGCGATGATTAAGTGATTAAGTGCCAATTCAGTGCGTAATTTTTATGTTTGCCTCGACAAGTATCTTTGACAATTCGGAAAATTTTGCATTGACGGTTAACGTTTTCAATCAAAATACGCTTTTTTGAAAGTGTCATGGTCTAATAAAAACAGACACGCCTATAGGTTGTAAAATACCAACCCATGAGTGAAAAATGACCAAAGAAAGACGTAAATTTGAAGCCTGCTACAAATTGCAAATTGTCAAAATGGTAAAAGAAGATGGCATAGCGGTTAGCCAAGTCTGCAAAGATATGAATCTTCACGAAACCGTTGTTAGTGCGTGTTTTAAAAGCATCAAACTGAGCCAAAAATGTGAACATACACAATTTTGCAAGCATGAAAAAGAAGCGACCTCGACCAGTAAAACGTTATCCAACAGATTTAAACGACAAAAAATGGGCTTGTGTGGTCCATTATTACCACCAGCGTTGGATGGTGGTCGCCCGAGAATTTAATCAACGCGATTTTGTATATCACTCGGGCAGGCTGTGCATGGCGATTATTACCTCACCTATTTCCCAAGTGGCAGACT
>CAISXF010000056.1 GCA_903889445.1 uncultured Pseudomonadota bacterium | reverse complement strand
TTTAATTAACATGAATTTAAGTCAAATCGAACTCTTGCGAATTTTGCAGGAAACAAATTTTAGTTTGTCGCAAGCCGCTGAAAAAATGCACATTGTGCAATCGGCGGTCAGTCGGCAATTGCAATTATTTGAAGCCGAAGTGGGTTCGCCATTGTTTGAACGCAAAGGCAAAAAATTGATTGCGATGACTCCGCTCGGGTTGCGAATCATGCTGGAAGTGAACGCGATTAACCAAGCCAAAAACAACATTCAAACGTTAGCGGCAGATTTTCTTGATAGCAGTCACGGCGTTTTGCATATTGCGACGACACACACGCAAGCGAAGTATTTTTTGCCCAAACCGATTGTGCGTTTTCGTGAAAAATATCCTGGCGTGCGAATTTATATGGACGAAGCGTCGCCCGAACAATTGATTAACAAATTGCATACGGGTAAAGCCGATATTGCGATTTGCACCGAAAAGGTCGCCGATGATTCGTATTTAGCCGTGAAACCGTGTTACGAATGGCATCACGCGGCGATTGTGCCGAAAAATCATCCGCTCGCAGAAGGTGATATTTCGCTGGAACGATTAGCGGATTTTCCAATTTTAACCTACAGTTTTGGTTTTACGGGACGATCCAATATCGAAATGGCGTTTAAAGACTCAACCAGTGAATTGGATATTATTTTGTCGGCAGCAGATACGGATGTCATTAAAACCTACGTTCGGCTGGGTTTAGGCGTGGGAATTATTGCGGGAATGGCTTACGATAAAACGCTTGATGCGGATTTAGTGGCGCGAGATTTATCGCATTTAATCCCGTGTTCCAAAACCAAAATCGCCTATTTGAAAAATAATTATTTGCCGCTTTACGGGCAACATTTTATAGACGAATTGGTTTTGGCAGCAGCTGAAATGCGCTTTTAATTTTCCACTTCGTGTAATTTGTTCATCATATCGACATCAAGCGAATCAATGCTGGTCCGAATGTGTAAAAAGAAAATGCCGAATAAAACAGCGGCAACTAACACGTCAAACGCCACGCCCAATTCAACCACCATAGGCATTCCGTTTGTCGCCACAATTGCCGCGAAAAACAAACCGTTTTCAATCGACATAAAACCGACAACGTGTGCGACGGCTTGGCGGTGTGAAATCATCAGCAATAATCCCAACAAAACCACCGACAAACTCACCGCCAACGCATTCAACATAATCATCGACGACGTGTGAATAATCGGCTGTAAAACGTAATAGCTAAACACCATCAAACTCGCGCCGCCCAACATAATCGCCGTGTTATTTTTCAACGCTTCCACGTCGCGGTGCATATTCATGGCTAACACTTGTTTTCGTAACATCCACGGAATAAAAACCACTTTCAACGCGAGCGTCAACACGGCGGAAATGTACAAATGCGGATTGTCCAAACTAAACGCAGCCATCGAAGTCGTCAACGTCAGCAACAATCCTTGCACCGCAAACACAAAAATCAGTCGTAATAATCGCCCTTGTCCGAGCATCAAAAACGAAGTCAAACCCACCAACGCCGACATCGACAAAATCGCCTGCGTGTATAAATCTTGAGATTCAATGTTCATCGTGTGGACTCCAAAATGATGTGGCTTAACATTCCCAACAAGCCCAATAAATACGCGAAACCGAGATATTCTTGCACGCGGAATAAACGCATTTTAGCGACGGCGGTTTCAGCGAATGCGAGGAAAATGCAAAGTAAAATGAGTTTGCCGCTAATCACCAACAAGCCATAACCCAACGCTGATAAACCGAAACTTTCTGCGATGCCCCACGGAAAAAAGATGTTTGAAATTAACACGCCGTAAAGCATGAATTTCAATTGGCTTGCCCATTCGATTAACGCCAAATGCCGCCCGCTGTATTCTAAAATCATCGCTTCGTGAATCATCGTTAATTCTAAATGCGTCGTCGGATTATCAACAGGAATGCGCCCCGTTTCTGCTACGGCAACCAATAACAATGCGAATAATGCAAACACAAATGACGGACGTAAAACCACGCCTTCATTCAAAACATGTTCGATTGCGCCCGATAAATTGGTTGTCGAAGCAGTCATTGTTAACGTGAAAACTGCCATCAACATCGCGGGTTCAGCGAGCGACGAAATCGTCATTTCGCGCGACGAACCCATGCCACCAAATGCGGTGCCAATATCTAAACCCGCCAACGCTAAAAAGAATCGTGCAAAAGCGAAAAATCCGACTAATACAATTACGTCGGCTTCCGCAGAAGTGGGTAAATCCACGGCAATAAACGGCACAACCGAAGCCGCTAAAACCATTGCCGTGAAAATAATGTACGGTGCGACACAAAATAACCACGACGCATCTTCAGAAATCACGGGTTGTTTGCGGGTTAATTTGAGCAAATCCCGATACGGTTGCAACAACGACGGGGCGCGTCGATTTTGTAATCGGCATTTGCAGAATTTCATGAAACCCGCCAATAATGGCGCGAGCGCGACAAATAACGCGGGTTGTAAAATAGCGATTAACCAGTTCATAAACTGACCACCCATAAAAGAAGAATTAACGTCGCCAACGAATAACCGAGGTACGTCCGAATGTTGCCCGTTTGAATGCGCCCAACTTGTTTAGCAACAACATTTACGCCGCGTTCAATCGGTTGATAAACCCGAACCCAACAATGATCCTGAATATGCAAGGTGTAACGCACATCCGCCACGTTTAATTTCGTATTTTCACGCATGGTTTTTTCGACTTTTTCATCAATCAAAAATGCCGTTGCAAAAATGCGACGCAACGGCATCGTAAATGCGCTGGAAGTGTATTGCATTCGAGGCGTTAAGCCACCAAAACCACAATCCCACGTTGGTGCAATTCGCATCGTGGTTTCTGAATTTCTGGTTAATAACCAAAAACAAACGCCTGCCGCACACACTGCACCGATTAAAATCAATGGCGCAGAATATGAAGCGTTTTGTGTCGCAACGGGGGCGAGTGAAAACAACGATAACGAGGCTTGAGCTGGCAAGTTTGAACCGAGTAATTGTTTCGCCACGTTATCGATTAAATGCAAAATCGAACTGGGAAAAATCCCAAAGAAAAAACATAAAAATGCCAACATGGCTGGCGCAGCGAGCATGCCTTTATCTTCGATTTCTTTGGCTTTTTCGGCATGACGTGAACGTGGCACGCCCAAGAAAATCAAACCAAATACTTTTACAAAACACGCTGCGGCGAGTGCGGCGGTCAATGCCAACGCCGCCGCAGAAACAGGAATTAGACTGCGTAACACGGCGTTATCTAACACATCAACTTGCAACGCCGTTTGAAATGCGAGCCATTCCGACACAAAACCGTTGAACAATGGCAACGATGAAATACTCATGCAGCCGATTAAAAAAATCACGCTCGTTTTCGGCATTCTTTTAATTAAGCCGCCCAACATATCAATGTTCAATTCGTGCGTTTGATGGTGAATCATGCCCGCACCTAAAAATAATAAATTCTTAAATAGCGCGTGATTGAAAGCGTGAAATAACGCGGCGAGTAAGGCTAAAGCCGCCAATTCGTTCTGATGATTGGCGAGAAAAATCATACTCAAACCTAGCACCATGACGATAATGCCGATATTTTCAACCGAACTGTAAGCGAGCAACCGTTTCAAATTTTGTTGCATCATCGCGTATAAAATCCCGCTCAACGCGGAAATCGTGCCGACAATCAACAACACCACGCCCCATTGCCAATGGACTTCGGGCAATAAATCGAAACAAAACCGAATCAGCCCGTACAACGCGACTTTCAACATTACGCCACTCATCAACGCTGAAATGTGCGACGGCGCGACAGGATGGGCTTCGGGCAACCAAACATGAATCGGCACTAAACCCGCTTTCATGCCAAAACCCATCAACGCCAACACAAACGCAATGCTCATCCACGTCGTTGGAATCGTCGAAGCGCGTAAAGCATCGAACGTAAAACCATCAGCAAAACTCGCGACCACACCGAATGCCAAAATAATCAGCAACGCACCCACTTCTGCCATTAACAAATACAAAAAAGCGGCACGACGATTGGCAGGATTTTCATGTTGAAACGCAACCAGAAAATAACTCGCTACGGACATCAATTCCCACGCAATCATGAACATAAAGGCATCGTCAGCCAGCAACACCAGCATCATTCCTGCGACAAATAAACCCGTGAACAAACTCAATACGGCAAAACCTTGAGCGTCTTTTTGTTCGTGGTGCGTGTAATGGGGCGCGTAAAGGCTGACCGCAAACACCGCAATCCCAATAATCAGAAAAAAGAACGCCGACAAACCATCAAAATGAACGTGCCACGGCAGCCACGGCAAACCCAAATTGAGCGTATCGAGGCGAATTTCGGGATAAATCAATTCGCCCAAACCTGCAAAAATTGCCATCAAACCCGATGTGCCTAATAACCAAAACACCGATTTTTTTTGCACGTTTGGAAATTGCAAATGCGCGATTGCCACGCCACCCGACGCAAAACTCAATAAAACCGCGCTGTAAGCTAAAAATAAAATCATTGGTTTCCCCAGATAATTTCGTAGGGGCGGGTTCTAAACCCGCCCTGTCATTCACGCAATTTGGCAATTTTGAATAATTGCGCTATTGGAGGGCGGGTTTAGAACCCGCCCTTACATCATTACGCCACATACAATCATTACTGCCCTGATTTAATCCGACGAGCCGCCAACGGATGATCTGAAAATGATTCGTGTGCATCCAATCCTTGAAATTCGCAATGTCCGCCTTGTGATTCGTAGTCATGTTGAAATTCATGAAAAAATTCCATCACCGTGTGATCGATTAACGTCACTTCGCTTTTGTCAAAAATCAGCGTTTTTCCGTGTTCAATTTGCGCCAATGCTTCTTTTAACGCCATGAAATTTGAGAAAACCGCCGCGCCTTGAATATGGACTAAAATTGAACCGTCCGATTGAACGTTTTGCGTGAAATGGATTTTGAATAAATTGTTAGGTTTTGCGCCGTGCATCAAATGAATCGCGAGTTTAACCAAAATGCCAATCGCTACGCCAATCAATAAATCCGTCGCAATAACGCTGATAATCGTTGCGATAAAAATAAACAATTGTTCTTTGCCGATGCCCATCACGTTCGCAAATTCGCGCGGTGAAGCCAAACGAAATCCCGTGAAAACCAATAACGACGCGAGTGCCGCTAAGGGAATACTGTGAATTAAATGCGGGAAGAAAACCACGAAAATTAACAAAAACGAACCATGAAAAAAGTTCGCCCATTGAGTTTTCGCGCCATTGTTCACATTTGCTGAACTCCGCACGATTTCTGCAATCATCGGTAAACCACCGATTGAACCAGCGATTAAATTACCTACGCCGACAGCGGTTAAATCTTTGTTTAAATTAGAATGACGTTTGTACGGATCCAATTTATCCACCGCCATTGCGCTCAACAAACTTTCTAAACTGCCCACTAATGCAATTGCCACCACCGCTTCCCAAAATTCCAACGTAAAAAATTTACCAAAATTGGGAAAGTAAAAGCTGGAGGTGAAATTGTCAGAAATGGCGACCAAAAATTTAGGCCCGACTTCTAATGAATCCGTGTGTGAATGGGTGTAATTGCCGTCAGGTAATAATAAATAAATATGTTGATGCTCTAATTCAAAATAATGTCCCAATCCCATTCCGACTAAAACTACAATCAGTGGCGCAGGAATCATTTTTAACATGCCATCTTTTAACAATGACCAAATGATGAGAATCGCCAATCCCGCAAAGCCAATAATCGCAATTTCTAAATTCAAATTGGCAAAACTATCGGGAATTTGCGCGATGGTAGAAAGGATGCTGCTGCCCTTTATAGGAGTCACGCCCAACATGACGTGAATTTGTTTCGCCATGATAATAATCCCAATCGCGGCAAGCATTCCGTGAACCACCGACGCAGGGAAAAACGAACTCAATCGCCCTGCTTTAAATACGCCCATGAGAATTTGAATCACGCTAGCAACGACAATTGCCGCCAGTGCGTAACGATAACCCGCCATCGCGTCGTCGCCGCCCAAACTGTGAACTGCGTCATAAACCACGACGATTAAACCCGCAGCGGGACCGTTAATCGTTATGAAAGAACCGCTTCCGCGAGAAACAATCATGCCGCCAATAATCGCCGTGATAATTCCCGCAGAAGGTGGAAAACCAGAAGCCATCGAAATCCCCAAACACAATGGCAAGGCGATTAAAAAGACTAAAAAACCAGAAAGTAAATCATTGCGCCAATGCGCTTTTAAAGCGGCTAAACCCGTCGCTGGCAAAGATGCTGTGGTGGCATCATTCATAAAAACCTCGTTGCACTTACAAAAAATAAAAAGTTATTTTGAGTATTGCGATTAACGTGCCAAGCGTTTCAAGTAGCGGTAATGCCTTGAACGCTAGCGGTTTTTAGAAATGATGCGGTGATTTTGAAGCGGATAAAAACGGGGGAATAAAACCGGCGTGGTTGTTTTGAACCAATCACATTTCGTAATGGTGCGCGATATTGTGCATCGTGCAAATCAACGCCACTCCCGCACCAATTAACACAATTTGTTGCAGCGAAGTTTTCATGTCCGTTTTTTTGTGCAAAGACGGAATCAAATCCGCTACGGCGATATAAATAAAACTCGAAGCCGCCAACGCCAGAAAATACGGCAATTTATCGTGCAGCGAATCCAAACTAAAATACGCCAACACGCCACCGACAACCGTCGTTAAACTCGCCAACACGTTATAAAAAAGAGCTTTGCGTTGTGAATAACCGCTTTGGAGCAAAATCGCAAAATCGCCGACTTCTTGTGGAATTTCGTGCGTCGCCACCGCTAAACTCGTGACAATTCCCAGCTGAACATCCATCAAAAATGCCGCGCCAATCAACACGCCATCGACGAAATTGTGAATACTGTCACCCAAAATAATAAACGCACCCGCCGTTTTCGCGCTGTGTCCGTGCGAATGTCCGTGATTGTGCGAATGTTCAGGATGTTGATGTTCATCATCGCCATGCGCTTCACATTCGCCAGAGTGACAATGTCGCCAAATCAACAATTTTTCCAGCACGAAAAAACCTAAAATTCCCGCTAAAATTGTGCCAGATAACATTTGAATTTGTTCGGGTTTGGCGTGTTCAAATGCTTCGGGAATCAAGCCCCAAAATGCCACCGCGAGTAACGCGCCAATCGCAAAACTGATGCCGTGCGGCAAGACTTTTCGGCGGTGTTTTTCGGGTAAAAGTAGGAAAATTCCTGCGGCTAACACGCTCAACACGCCGCCGACTGCGGTGAAAATAATAATCAGGAGTAGCAAAGGTAAAGAAGTCATTGAACCTGTGGATATTGAGATAAATTAAGAGCTTCGCCAAATCAACGTTGCTATGCGTCCAGTTTGATTTTCGCGGCGATAAGAATAAAAACGTTCTGCGTCGGTCATTGTGCAAAATTCGCCGCCGAAAACGTGCGTAATTCCTAAACTCGCCAATTCGATTCGCGCCAACTGATAAATATCCGCCAACCAATTTGAGCCATTTTTTTTGAATGCCGCTGCATAATTTGCCGATTTTTTTAAAAACGCATCGCGTACCTCGTCGCCCACTTCAAACCGTTCCGCGCCAATTGCTGCACCGAACCATACGATTAAATCGGTGTTTTTCAATGCGGCAACCGTATTCGTAATAATGCCGTTTTCTAAACCGCGCCAACCCGCATGAATCGCGGCAATTTGTGAACCGTCCGCTGAACACATTAAAATCGGCAAACAATCCGCCGTCATTACGACACACACCACGTCTTTTTGATGGCTAAAACTCGCGTCCGCTTTCGGCAAAATCAAGTTGGCTGACGCTTCGACAACTGTATTACTGTGAATTTGTTCAAGCCAAAAGGGTTCAACAGGTAAATTCAATTCTGTTTTGAGCAAGCGGCGATTTTCTAAAACAGATTCTAAATTGTCGCCAACGTGCGTCGCTAAATTGAAATTATCGTAAGGCAATTTGCTCACGCCAGCATTTCGCGTCGTCATTGCCGCATGAACATTGGGAGGCGCGTTCCAATTTGGAAAAATAAAGTTAGCGTTCTTCGACATCATTTTGCGTCAATGCCGCTAATAAATTTACCATATCTTGCGGCAACGGCTGTTCCCATTCCATGTATTCGCCGGTGGTCGGATGCACCAAACCTAATTTTGCGGCGTGCAACGCTTGACGTTTAAAGCTGCGTAAAACACCTTCCAGTTGTTCGCTGCAATTCGCCGGCATTTGAAAACGACCGCTATAAAGTGGATCACCCAGCAACGAAAAACGAATGTGCGCCATGTGGACGCGGATTTGATGCGTGCGTCCAGTTTCGAGTTTGACTTGAATATGCGTGTGGCGTTTAAAACGATGAATGACGCGATAATGCGTCACGGCTTCTTTGCCATTATCGCGCACGGCGTAACGCAATCGGTCGGTCGGATGTCGTCCAATCGGTTCATCAACCGTGCCGCCTGCAATCATGCGATTGTGCGTAATCGCTTGATATTCGCGGTGAATCGTTCGTGCTTGCAATTGTTCTGTTAGGTTATTGTGTGCTTGCAACGTTTTTGCGACCATCAATAAACCGCTGGTGTCTTTGTCGATTCGATGCACAATGCCCGCGCGGGGCAAGGTTTCCAATTGTGGCGAATGATGCAACAACGCATTTAATAATGTGCCATTCCAATTCCCAATCGCGGGATGAACGACTAAGCCAGCGGGTTTATTCAAAATCAGAAAATCGTCATCTTCAAACACAATATCCAGCGGGATATTTTCTGGCGCAGCGATAATCACGACCTCGGCTTCCGCGTCCAACGTAATCAATTCACCGCCTTCTAATTTGTCGCGCGTTTTTAAACTTTCGCCATTGACGGTGACGCGCCCCGCTTTCACCCATGTTTGTAATTTGCTGCGCGAATACTCGCTAAAAAGTTCCGCCAATGCCGCATCTAAACGCATTCCAGCCATGTCTAAAGGGACTTCTGTTGTTAATACTGTCATACACACCATTTCTAATCACTTGTTGTTTAAGTTATACTCGCGCCAACACTCATGCTGATTGACCGGCTTTTCGCCGCTGTTGATTGGCGCAAAATCATTTTTAAATTTACTACTTTATGCACACCATTCTAATTAAATTTTTCACTGTTTGTTGCTTAATTCTTTCTTTATCGGTTTTATCGGGTTGTGAAACGCTGAAAAGTTTAGCGGGTGACGATTCTTCTGACAAAGAAGATTACACCGGTTGGAGCGCGGAAAAGTTCCGAACCGAAGCCAAAACGGCTGTTGAAGCCAGTAGTTTTGACAAAGCGATTAAGTTTTACGAAGCTCTTGAAGCGCGTTATCCGTTTGACAATGCCGCGCCGCAAACGCAACTCGATAGCGCGTATGCGTATTATAAAAATAACGATGCCGAAGCCGCGTTGGCTGCCGCTGATCGATTTATCAAAACCTATCCGCGTGATGCTCACATCGATTATGCGTATTATTTGAAAGGGCTGGTGAATTACAATCGCGGTATTACTTTTGTCGATCGTTTTTTGCCAACAGATACGTCGCAACGTGACCAAGTTTACGCAAATGACGCGCTGGAAAATTTCGCGGAATTATTGCGCCGTTATCCAAAAAGTCATTACGTCGCCGACGCGCAACAACGTACCGTGGCATTGAAAAATAATTTAGCGATGCACGAAATTAACATTGCGCGTTATTACATCAAGCGTGGCGCGTACATTGCGGCAGTAAATCGTGCCAAAACAGTGATTGAAAAATATCCGCGCACGATGGCAACACCGTTTGCGCTGGAAGTGTTACAAGAAGCGTACACGCAGCTCAACATGACCGATTTAGCACACGATGCCAAACGCATTTACGACCAAAATTATCCGAATGGTGCGCCCGTTTCTGAAAATGAAAACGCCACTTTTTCGCATCGACTTTGGGATTTTGTCGGTTTGGATAAATAACATTCTTGTAGGTGCGGCTTTAGCCGCAATGCCCGCGATTAACAAAACTAAATGCGGCTGAAGCCGCACCTACATTTTTACTGTTGGCTGTATTGATATTTAAATTTTCGTTTCAATAAACTGGCTGGATCGTCGGGAATTCGTTTTAACCACTGTTCATTAGCTTGCTGTTGTTCAGTGGTTAATTTTTCCGCTTCAACTTGTTTTTTCGCGTCATTTTTAGGCGACGATTTCGATTCATTTTGTTTTTCAGGCGCACTGTCTGATTTCGCTTTTTCTTCTTTTGAATCCTCTTTTTTAGCTTCTTGATTCTCCCCCGCTTTGTGTTCTTCTTTTTGCTCAGGTTTGGAATCGGATTCTTTTTCATCGCCCGATTTTTGTTTTTCAGAGCCTTTGTCCGATTTTTCTTTTTGTTGCGGCTCGGATTGTTGCGAATCTTTCGGTTTATTTTTTTCGTTTTGTTTCTGCTGTTTTTCTAACGCTTTTTCGACAATTTCCTTGTTAAATTTTGCATCTGCGTTGTCAGGATTTTCTTTCACCGCTTGTTCATAAGCCGCTAAGGCTTCTTTTAATTGTCCTTTTTTTGCTAGCGCGTTGCCTTGATTATAGGCATTTCCCAAACTTTGAAATTGCGCGGCGGCGTTGTCAAAATCAGCAGCTTTGTATTTCGCGGCGGCTTTCCATTCGGGATTTTGAAATTTATCGGCGGCTTGTGAAAACTGCTGTTGTTGATAGTCGCGCTGCGCTTGTTGATCAGGTGTTCGCCATAAATTTTGCCATTCCAGCGCATAACTATTTTTCGGCAACGGCAATAAAAATAGAATCGCCAAACATATTACGCCTTTCCGAAATTGCCACGCCGCCCACGGTAAAACTAGCAAAATCAACCACGCGCCGTTATCTTCCCATTGGTCGAGAAACAAAGTTGTTTTATCGTCGGGCATTTGCGCTAAAGGCGTGTCAAAGGTTCGCAACAAACTTTTTATATCGCTATCGTCCGCTGTCAAAATTTGAAATCGCCCATTTCCTGCTGCCGCGAGTTCGCTTAATTCGGCGGTTTGTAATTTTGGCACCAAAATTTGTCCAGTTTCGTCTTTAGCAAATCCGCCTTCCGGTAACGCCACTGGCGCACCTTCGGTTGTTCCTACACCTAAAACCGACAAACGATACGCGCCTAATTTTTTCGCAAACGGCACAGCTTGCGCTGATTCTGCGCTGTCGGTCATTAACAAAATGTGTCCTTGCGGCAAACCCGCTTGTTTCAATAATTCGACCGATTTTTCTAAACCAGCGACAGGATTATTCCCCGCGCTCGGCATGATGTCGGTGGTCAAGGCTTCCAATTGGCTGTGAATGGTTTCGGTGTCGTTGGTCAATGGCGTGACTGTAAACGCGGCACCGGAATAAACGAGTAACGCCGTTTGTCCGTCTTTGCGTTGCGCGAGTAAATCAGCAATTTTGTAACGCGCTCGCACCAAACGGCTCGGTTTTACGTCTTCGGCGTTCATGGATTCGGATAAATTTAATGCTATGACTAGCGCGGAATTGTTACGAAAAGCAGGCGCGGGTAAACGTTGCCACGTCGGGGCAGCGAGTGCGAAAATTGCAACAAACGCCACGAAACTTCCCAACCACAAGGCAAAATGTGAATGTTTTCCATCGCTTTTTTCGAGTAAATATGGCAACAATTCGCGGTCACAAATTTTCGACCAATGCGCGGTTGAATTGGAATGTTGACGATAATTTTTTATCGCTAAATAAAGCAACGGAATCAAAGCCAAAAACGCATACGGTCTTAAAAAATGAAAATTCGTTAGAATTTCTGTCATTTTGATTTTCTCCAACTCAATAATTTAACCATTAAAAATAAAAAAAGGGCGTGACAAGAATCACGCCCTAAAACAATCGAACAAATTACAAAAAAATTACCAATCACCAACTAAAATAAAATCATTCGCAACCAAACTTTTCACACCGTTTAATTGAATTGAAAACTCCGCTTTATTATCTGCATCGGTGCTGCCATAAAGAATATGTGTTGCCGCATCAAAACGTAATTCGCCTGTGGCATCGGTTTTACTAAAGGCTTTTGCACCAATAAACGAAAAATCGTGCATTGCAGGTTCGGTAAGCATCAGCGATACATCAATTTTATCGCCGTCGCTGTGTTTAAAATCGGTAATAATATCGCGCGTTTTAGCTGTTAATCCCGATTCTTCTGCGTTGTAAAATGTGAACGTATCCGCGCCCAATCCGCCCGTCATTTTATCTACGCCCATGCTTCCGACAATCCAATCATTTCCCACTGAACCCACAATGGTGTCATTTTGATCGGTGCCTCTCAATCCCCATGTTTGTTTCAAATCATTAACAGTGAATGGCGTTGCAAATTGTGTTGAATTTGAAAAATCAACGGCGATATTTAATGGTTCGGACGTTAAAGCAGGATTGATTGCAGACAAATCGATGTTGTCGAAAAATACACGCGACATTGTTAGTGGGGCGTTAGTGACAACATTAAAGGCTTTTAGTGCATGACCGTCTTCAACGTTAAATAATTTTCCTTCGTTGTTAAAAGACACTTGTAACGGATTTGCCGAAATTTCGCCTTTTGGCAAAACAGTTGAATTTGAAGTGCGCTCATTAGCATCGATAACAAAAAAGTTTCTTCCAATTGAAGTATCAATGCTTCTGTCATCAATGAAAACATAAGCATTCCACTCATTCGCCACAGCGGTTTTCGCAAAATACGTTGAAAAAACGTGTTCATTTCCTTGTGAATCAGCAATGTTCATTGAAACAACATCGTTGAACGTGTCAGGATTTGGCACATACGGCGCAGAATCGTCGGTGTGTTTCAAAAACGAAAACGCTTTCGTGATAGGTTTGTCGGTGCCGTTTAAATTTAACGTCATTTCGACGTTCGTTATTGCATCGGGTGCCAGGATTTTAGCGGTGTTGCTCATTGGTTGAACTGCGGCAATCATTGCGGCATTCGGTGCAATCGCTTTTTGGGGAAGAATCATCTTGTTGTCCTGGGTTAATGGGAATTTTGCTGCATTTCTGAACGTAGGTGCGGCTTTAGCCGCAAATAGGCGGCTGAAGCCGCACCTACAAAAATTTCGTGCCAGACCTTTGGCGCGTTAATGCAACTAAATCATGTCACGCACAAATAATGCCATTCAACTAAAATTCCGTTTCCAGCTCAACAAACCCGCTAACGCCAACGCAATGGCTAACGGAATAAAATACAATTCACGTTTTGGGCGAAAATACTGTTTTTCTTTTTCGACAGGTTCGAGTTCGTCGAGGCGCAAATAAATGTTGTTTAATTCATCTAAGCTTTTGGCGCGATAATAATAACCGCCCGTGCTTTCGGCGATTTTGATTAACGTGCCTTCGTCAATATCAGCGGAGGGATTTACTTTGCGATAACCAAAAAATCCGCCCACCAACATTTCGTCCGCACCAACGCCAATCGTGTAAATTTTCAAATGATTTGCGGCAGCCAGTTCAGCAGCTTTTAACGGTGATACTTCGCCAGCGGTATTTGCGCCATCGGTCAGCAAAATTAACACGCGACTATTTTGAGATTCATTTCGCAACCGTTTCACCGCCAGCCCAATCGCGTCACCAATCGCGGTATTATCGCCCGCCAACCCAATCGCCGATTCATTCAACAATGTTGCGACGGTTTTTCGGTCAAACGTCAACGGTGTTTGTAAATACGCTTGCGTGCCAAACAAAATCAGCCCCAATCTGTCACCCACTCGCCGATTGATAAATTCGGTCGCAATCGCTTTAATCGCCGTCAAACGGTCAACCGTTTGTTTATTTAAAACGAAATCTTGTTCTTGCATACTCGCCGACAAATCGACCGCCAACATTAAATCGCGTCCACTCATCGCTTGTTCAATCGGTTCGCCCAACCATTGCGGACGCGCCGCCGCAAAAACTAAAAATGTCCACGCTAACGCAGCTAAATAAAGGCGCGTGCGATTTGGTGAGTGAATTTTAATGGTTTCATTTTGGGCAAAATCACCTAAAAAAGGCACGCGCAACGCACTTTGATTTGCGTTTAATTTAGCGGGAGTCAACCAATAAATCAGCAATGGAAAAGGCAAGGCGACGAGTAACCACGGGGCGAATAATTGAATCATGCGATTTTTTTGGGTCGTGAACGAGTGGAATGTTGAGCATTGAGCCACGTTTGCGCCAACTGAAATAACGCAGGCAAATCCACGTCGTTTGGTAATTCTTTTTGATACGGCGCGTCTGCCAAACATCGCCCAATGCCATTTTTGAATTCTGCATTTTTGAGCGAACCATCTAAATAATCCAACCACGCGCGACCCGTTAAACCACCAATTTCTGAATTTGGCGAATGACTGACGGCGACGCGGCGCAACAATATCGATAATTCACGGACTTTTTCCAGCGCGTTCAATGAATCATTTTGTTGCAGTTGTTTCAATACGTTTCGAGCGGCTTTAACGGCTGTTTTTTGGCGTAAGCGTTGGATTAACGCAATCAAAAAATAAGTGCTAATTGGAATCAAAATGGCGACAAACCACCAGCCGATTGCAGGTGGAAACCAGCTGATTGTTTCGGGTAAATGAATGTCGCGCAGGGGTAAATCTTGAATTGGTGGCATGGCGAAGGCGTTAAGTTTTTAAGCAAGCCAACACATCGGCTTGCGTGTTGACGGGAATAAAAACCATCCCGCGTTGTTTGGCGAATTGCTGCAAATGCGCTTGTTTGTCTAAAAAATGCTGTTGGTAATCAAACGAATTTTTCGCATTCGCTTGAAGAATGACATCGTGACCCGTTTGCGTGAAACGATATTGTCCCGACGTGGGCAAATTTTGTTCTAAATTGTCGTGAATAAATAATAAAACCACGTCGCAATGTTGCGCGAGTTTGGCGAGTTGCGTTTCCGCGTGCGGCGTTAACCCACGAAAATCACTAATCAGATAAACCAAACTACTCGGTTTGACGTGGTGCAATAAACGATTTAAAACGAGTTCTAACGTATCGCAAAGCAACTCACCACTTTTTAAAACAGGCGGATTCACCAACGCATTCAAAAAATGCAGCACCGATTGTTTACCATTTTGCGGTTTTAATTCGTGGCAATGCGCGTCGAAAAACAATTGTCCGCCGATTCTATCGCCGTGATGATGCGCCGTCCACGCCAATAACGCCGCCAATTTTGCTGCCATCACGGATTTAAAAACGCCGCGCGTCGCAAAGTACATGGTGGCACGTTGATCGACTGAAATAAAAACCGGACGTTCACGTTCTTCACGGAAAATTTTAGTGTGTGTTTTGCCGGTTCGAGCGGTGACGCGCCAATCAATGCTGCGAATATCGTCGCCCGCTTGATACAAACGAGTTTCATCGAATTCCATGCCGCGTCCTTTGAAACGCGAAATGTAACCGCCCGATTGTTTGGCGCGAATTTTACTGTGATTAAACGTTAAACCTGCGGCGGGTCGGGCCAAATCGACTAACATTTTTAGCGAAACGGCGGTGCGTTCAGAAAATGGGGATTGTTGAGTCATAGAATGTGGTTAGAAATTTCCGTCTTTTCAGACAGAAAAAAGGTCAAATACACGTCTGAAAATACCGCTACAAATTCAAATCGGACAAACTAGGATAATCGTCAGGGCGTGGCGTTTTGAATTTCCAATGAAATAAACGCTCTCTTTCTGAAATCGCTAAATCGTTAATGCTCGCGTGACGTTTTTGCATCAAACCTTGGTCGTTAAATTCCCAATTTTCGTTGCCGTACGAACGAAACCATTGCCCTTCCACATCGTGCCATTCGTACGCAAACCGCACCGCGATTCGGTTTTCATGAAATGCCCACAATTCTTTGATTAAGCGATAATCAAATTCATGCGCCCATTTTCGTTGCAAAAATGCGGTGATTTCGTCGCGTCCTTGCAAAAATTCGTGACGATTTCGCCACACACTGTCCGCGCTGTAAGCTAACGCAATTTTTTCAGGCACTTGTAAATTCCACCCATTTTCAGCCGCCCGCACTTTTTGCTCGGCGGTTTCAGCGGTGAACGGCGGAAAGGGTGGTCTGGATTTATCTGAAGGATTCATAATTGATACCCGTTATGTGTTAAATTTTGTAGTTGTAAATCATCGTAAACTTTGAAAGTCACTCGGCTTTTGCCTCATAAAAATGAATCGAATTACGACCAGCTTCTTTTGCTTGATACATCGCTATATCAGCCCATTTAAGAATGTCATCCTCACTAGCGTCATGATTGATAAATAAGTTCACACCAATACTAGCAGTACAACGATGTTCGATATTTTCTTCTGCGTGAAGCATTAACGAATATGGTTTTGCCAGTGTGGTACGAATTTTCTCTGCAACGATAGCGGCTTGTATTTTAGAGACTTCTTTGTCCTCCCCCAGCTGACAAAGTACAATCACGAACTCATCACCACCAAAACGAGCAACGGTATCTACTTCCCGAACACAATTTGTTAGTCTGCTTGCTACTTCTACAAGCAACAAATCGCCAGCTTTATGCCCATGCTTATCATTAAGCGATTTGAAGTTGTCCAAATCGAGAAACATGACTGCCCCGTATAAACCGCTACGCTTACTAGCACAAATAGATTGATTTAATCTGTCACTCAGTAGACGACGATTCGGTAAATTGGTAAGCTCATCGTAGAAAGCAAGCTGGTGTATTTGGTATTCAATTTTTTTACGCTCGGTAATATCACGTTGCACTGATACCCAATGCGTGTACCAGCCTTTCTCATTAGCAATAGGAACAATTTCAAATTCATTCCAATAAGTAGAGCCATTCTTGCGGTAATTTAGTATTTCTACACGAATTGACTGCCATTTCTCAAGAGCAGTACGCACCTTATCTAACGTCGCACGATCTGTTTTTGGGCCTTGGAGGATGCGAGGCGATTGCCCAATAATCTCTTCTGGCGTGTATCCATTACGCTCGTAAAAAACTTTATTTGCCCAAATAATTTTTGGCCCAGGTTTATCAATTGTTTCAGCTTCTGTAATGACAATGGCATCATTCAATGAATCAAGACAAATTTCAAGCAACTTGGGTAAGTTTGGTAAGTCTGTAATCGGTGGAGTCATATCACATATTTCCTCTAAGCTCTTGTCTTGTCTTGTCTTGTCTTGTCTTGTCTTGTCTTGTCTTGTCTTGTCTTGTCTTGTCTTGTCTTGTCATTGCACCATCCATCACTCTTATTTTTTGTATTTCAACAAAACGCTTTTTGCCAGTGCTATCAACATTTCACGTTTCACAAATGCCCCGTAACCTGCAACGCCTAAGAACATGCCGTATAACAATTTACCCAAAACAGAATCGTCATTGCCTTGCGCGAGTTCCGCAGCGGCTTTGGCTTTTGCAACGTCTTCCATTTTTGGCGCAATCGTTTGAACGGCAACTCTGGCAGGCGTAACTTCAGCCGTTAAATCGGGTAAACCTAAGCTGCGCCATTCGTCATAATCTTGCCAAATTGGATAACCGCCTTTTTTCCAATATTCTTTGGTGAAATACGGCGCAAGGCTCATGCCGTGTGACATTGGAATGCCTTTGTCATCGATAAATCCGTCATAAACTACCAAACTAATGTCGCCGCCTTCGCCAATACCGTTTGTGGTGAATGATTTTTCAACGTGGTCGTGGAACATCCAAATCCCTTGCCCAAAACTGTTCAAACCATCATCTTTGCCGTTCAATTCTAAATCCAAACGTTGCGCCGGAACCATGCCGTGAACGTCGCGTTGAATATACGAACCCGGGCCATTATCCACGCCATCGTAATGGGTCACAGTGGGTTTATGTCCATGAATGTGAACCGCTAACGATTCGGTGTGACCATTCAAAATACGCAATTTCACTTTTTCGTCTTCTTTCATGTGAATCAACGATTCACGCAACGTGTACGGAAAGGAACGCCCGTTCAACATGAAATAATCGTCGGTCGCATCGGTGGTGTCGTATTCCATATTCATGTGTTTGGCGATTAAACGCGGGTCATTCGCCGAACGCGCCACAACTTCATGCAATTCTTTATCCACTGATTGATAATGCAAATCGTATTCGCGTGTATATTTTTCCAACACCGCCACCGAAGGATGACGCACCTGCCCCGCTCCGACATTTAACACTTGCGGAAAATTGTTCGGACGATTTTCTTCGACAATGAACATGCCTTGCAAACCCATCGGAATATGCGTGTGCGGCTGAACGTGGCAGTGATAATACATCGTGCCAGGTTGGCGCGGTTTAATCACATACGTTTTGCTTTCGCCAGGCATCGTGTCCATGTTGCTAGTTTGTCCCACGCCATCATTGCCGTGATCCATACTATCCATAAACGGATGATCCACGCCGTGTAAATGAATCGAATGCGGCAAATAATGCGTGTTTTCCAACACAATCCACACCACGTCGTCTTGTTCCACGCGAATCGTCGGTGACGGCACACGCAACAACGGATTCGCAATCGATTCATACAAATTCAACGTAGACATATCGCGGGTTTTTGGCGCGTAAACCCAAAACGTCGG
>CAISXF010000055.1 GCA_903889445.1 uncultured Pseudomonadota bacterium | reverse complement strand
TCTCGCACATCACTTTGAACCAGATACGGGAAGTAATTTTGATATTGAACCTTAACAACACGTCGTTTAGCCGACGTGTATCCTGAACTTTTAGTTCTTAGCTCACTAACCCACCAGCTTGAGCTGGTGGTTGTTTAGTCGCCATTATTGAATCATCTCTTTCCAGTATTTCTGTTTATTGTTATTGCTCATATCGTAAGCACCATCAATTTTGATGCCATTAACTGTTACGGTAATTGTGCAAGTTGTACCGTTCTGTACCATCAAAAAACCAGTTCCGGTGGCGTTACAGGCTGTTAAGATTTGAGTTTTAGCATTCGCTAAAATGCTTTCAGCATTGGCAAATTCTTGTGCTGAAATCCGCATATTATTTGCCATTGCCAATTGCTGTTTGTTTTGCTGAATCATGCGTGTTCCCGCTAAAGTTAGCAATAACAACATCACCAAACTAAACGCTAGCACCGCGCCACGTTGTTTTTTAAAATTATGAAATTTCATGGTGCGGCACGCAAAAAAATCGTTTTTGAAAACACTTTATAAAGTCGATTATTAGTTGGTACGGGCAATTGTTGCACCCCATCAATTTTATAACCAGTTTGATTATGAACTAAGTTATCGTCTGCGCTCCGCATCACAAGAAAAACTTTGACTGCAAAAACGTTTTGCCAATTTCCTGTAGCACCAGTTTTATCCGTGTAATAAAACCTGTAATTTGGCGAAGTGCCGTTCCGAATACCATATTTAAAAACTAATTTTTCCACGTTTTGAATTAAAGGTTGCGTCGCAGTACCAGAAACACAGGACAAGTCATTGCTGTTTTCGATGAAAATATCAACGTTGATTGTGCCACCAATATTAGTAGAAGACCCCTTGAGGCAAATTGAATTATTACGCTGACTACTATTACCTAATTTAAAGCTGTAAAACAATTCATCATTATTTGTGTTGTTAGAGCCGATGTAGTTAGTAACGGGATTGTTATCTGCCGAATACCCAGCCAAAAGAAGACCTGATTTCAAATCTTCTAAAGCAAAAACTGCATCATCGGTCATGTCGCTCAAATTTCGTTGTAATTTAAAACTAGTTTGCGACTGAATAAATAGCTGACTAAGCCCCGAAATTAACGCTAAACCCAACACCATGCCAATCAATAACTCAATTAACGTCACACCGCGTTGTTTTTTAATCATGGCGTAATCTCTAAATAATAGGTTGAATCATTTGAAAGAACGCCAAAACTTTTACTGTTTGTTCGCCCCCACGTTGTGATTAAACAGAGCGACGTTGGATATGTTCCCTGGCAGGCATATTTCATCACGCTGCTACTTAACTGAATATCGACCGCTTTAGCACCTACACCCGTTGGTGCAGGTAAAATATTTGTTACACTAGTTTGCCAATAGCCGTAATCGTTCGTTGCCATTGCAGTTGAACTACATGGAGCCGCTTGTGTGCAGGCAGTAGCTAAATAATTTGGTGTAATACTTGTCCAAGTAATGCCGCTATTCCCCCGAATCCTATCCTGCATTTCAGAAGCCAGCAATGTCGCTTGTTGATAATAGTAAGCGTCTTGATTATCCCGCAACGACATCGCTTGCATGGCAGCAAATCCCAACAATCCAATCGCTAAAATCACCATCGCAATTAACACTTCAATCAGCGTAAAACCGCGTGAATAAAACGAACGATACTTCAACATCCGTGCCTCTCTTCTCTTAAAAACCTTATAATGGCGTAATTATAAGCCGTTGTTTTAACGCCTGCCATTTTTTAAGAGTACAAAAACGCATGACAAAAATTTATGATTTACATTGCCATTCCACCGCGTCCGATGGCGCGTTATCACCGCGTGAATTAGTGGCGCGTGCCGCTGAAAATGCGGTCACGACGTTAGCTTTAACCGATCACGACACGGTGGCTGGATTGGCGGAGGCTAAAATTCACGCCGACTTAGTATCTATTCGGTTAATTAACGGCATTGAAATTTCGGTGCAATGGGAAAAACAATGCTTGCATATTGTCGGTTTAAACATTGACCCGGAGCATGAAACGTTACAAAAAGTGATTCTCGATTCGCAAGTTATGCGGCAAGAACGCGCGGAAAAAATCGCATTAAAATTAGAAAAAAAAGGCATTCTCGGAGCGTTACTCGCCATTCAAAAGGAGGTCGGCGACGGCATGATTACACGCACCCATTTTGCCGCTTTTTTGGTGTCACATTGTCACGTTGCCACGCCCCAAGAAGCATTTGATCGTTATTTAGGTGACGGCAAAGCGGCGTTTGTTTCGACAACGTGGACACCGTTAGAAACGGCGGTGCAAGCCATTCGGGCATCGGGTGGAATTCCCGTTGTCGCGCATCCGTTACGTTATAAATTGACTGCGACGCGCATGAGAAAATTGCTAGGCGCGTTTAAAAATATGGGCGGACAAGCTATTGAAGTCGTCACCGGTCGTTATAATCCAGACGAAATGCGAATTTTGGCAAATTACGCCAATCAATTTGAATTGGCGGGTTCCGTCGGTTCCGATTTTCACAGCCCGACGAATCAATGGCTTGAACTTGGACGAGTTGCCGCCCTGCCTGATAATGTCAAACCCGTTTGGGAATTGTGGCAATGAGCCATTTTTGGGAAGTTAAAACGCTGGCAGAAATGAACCGCGAAGAATGGGAATCGTTGTGCGATGGTTGCGGACGCTGTTGTTTACACAAGCTGGAAGACGAAGACACCGGCGACATTTACATCACCAGCGTGGCGTGTAAATTATTAGATTTAAAAACGTGTCGCTGTACCAATTACACGAGCAGAATCAATCTCGTACCGGATTGTTTGGAATTACACGCGGTGAGTTTTAAAGAATACCAATGGTTGCCCAAAACGTGTGCGTACCGATTATTGAATGACGGCGAAAAATTACCCGCGTGGCATCCGTTAATTTCTAAACGTGAAAATAGCGTGAAAAAAGCGGGGGTTTCGGTGAGTGATTTCGCGATTTCAGAAACGAAAATTAAAAATGTGGATGATTTGGAAGATTATATTTTGGAGTTGCAGACTTGAAAAATTGTAGGGGCAAATAACATTTCCCCAATGACAGAATTAGAAAAGGGCGAATGTTATTCGCCCCTACGGATTATGCTGCCGATTCAGCTGCGTCTTTAATCGCTTCTTTAATACTCAAACGCACTCGACCTTGTTTATCAATTTCCAAAACTTTCACTTTCACGACATCGCCTTCATTTAAACGATCGCTGACTTTTTCAACGCGCTCATCCGAAATTTGTGAAATATGAACTAAGCCATCTTTGCCAGGCATAATCGCCACAAATGCACCGAAATCCATTAAACGAATCACTTTGCCTTCGTAGATTTTACCGACTTCCACTTCTGCGGTAATTTCTTCGATTAAACGTTTCGCTTCTTCGCCCGCTGCTTTATCAACGGACGCAACTTTCACCACACCATCATCAGACAAATCAATACTTGCGCCCGTTTGTTCAGTGATGCTGCGAATCGTCGCGCCACCTTTACCGATAACTTCACGGATTTTGCTTGGGTCAATTTTGAAAGTGATAATGCGTGGCGCGAAATCTGACATTTCTTCGCGTGAAACCGCTAACGCTTTATTCATTTCGTCTAAAATATGTAACCGCCCGACTTTCGCCTGTGCGAGAGCCGTTTTCATAATTTCAGCAGTAATGCCGTCAATTTTGATGTCCATTTGCAACGCGGTAATACCAGTCGCAGAACCCGCAACTTTGAAATCCATATCGCCCAAATGATCTTCGTCGCCCAAAATATCAGAAATTACTGCGAAACGGTCGCCTTCTTTAATCAAACCCATCGCGATTCCAGCCACTGGCGCAGACAATGGAACGCCTGCATCCATCAACGCTAAACTGCTACCGCAAACCGAAGCCATTGAACTCGAACCGTTTGATTCGGTGATTTCAGATACCACGCGAATGGAATACGGAAATTCTTCCATATTTGGCAACACCGCTAACACGCCACGTTTTGCTAAACGACCGTGACCAATTTCACGACGTTTTGGCGAACCCACAAAACCGGTTTCCCCGACGCTGTACGGAGGGAAATTGTAATGCAACATAAACGGTTCTTTGTATTCACCCGCGAGCGCATCAATAATTTGTGAATCGCGTGCTGTGCCTAATGTCGCGACGACTAATGCTTGCGTTTCGCCGCGTGTGAATAACGCTGAACCGTGTGTGCGGGGTAAAACGCCCGTGCGAATGCTGATTTGACGCACTTTGTCGAGCGCACGCCCGTCGATACGTTGACCGTCATTTAAAATCGCGCCACGCACCACGT
The DNA here is from genome assembly GCA_903889445.1 of uncultured Pseudomonadota bacterium. Classification (GTDB taxonomy): domain Bacteria; phylum Pseudomonadota; class Gammaproteobacteria; order Methylococcales; family Methylomonadaceae; genus UBA10906. Next base: position 12,998 of record CAISXF010000055.1, on the reverse strand, counting down.
CATATTCTAATTGTTCGATTACGCCTTTAATTTCGCGTTCTTCGTAGGCTTCATTGGCGGTGAGTTTTTCAATAATTGCAGTACGAATCGCTTTCAATTTTTCTTGGCGAATCAATTTTTCTGGAATCGAATACGCCGCTTTTACGTCCGTTTCGATTGCATTAGCCACCAAACGATTTAATTCGTGATTCGCTTCCGGCGCAACCCATTCAACCACGCCACGACCTGCCATTTCAGCAAATTCGTTAATGGCGTTAATCGCGACTTGCATTTGTTCGTGACCAAATAACACAGCACCGAGCATGATTTCTTCAGACAAACATTTTGCTTCAGATTCCACCATCAATACCGCGTGTGCGGTACCGGCGACGACTAAGGTTAAATCAGATGCTTTTAAAACGTCGGGCGTAGCATTCAACAAATACTGACCGTCTTTGTAACCGATACGCGCAGCACCGATTGGGCCATTGAATGGCAAACCAGAAATTGCTAAGGCAGCAGATGCGCCTAATAATGCGGCAACTTCGGTATCAACTTCGGGATTTAATGACACCACGGTGGCAATAATTTGCACTTCGTTGGTGTAACCTTCAGGAAATAAAGGGCGAATCGGGCGATCGATTAAGCGAGAAATTAACGTTTCTTGTTCAGAAGGACGACCTTCACGTTTGAAAAATCCACCTGGAATTTTGCCAGCCGCGTAGGCTTTTTCTTGATAATTAACGGTTAAAGGGAAAAAGTCGCCACCTGTTGCAGATTTTTTGCCGACAACCGTGACTAACAAAGACGTGCCGTCAATATCAATCATGACTGCGCCGTCAGCTTGACGGGCAATTTCACCAGTTTCGAGAGTAACTTTTTGATCGCCGTACTGAAATTCTTTCCGAATAGGATTCACTATTGGGTTTCCTTTGTTTGAAGGGTGTTGAAAAATGAGAATAAATTTATGTTTTTGCTAAAACAAAAACGGCACAAGATGTGCCGTTTTCTAGGTAATTTTTATTTACGCAACCCTAAGCGTGCAATCAACGTGCGGTAACGTTCGAGTTTTGTATTTTTCAAATAATCCAACAGTTTACGACGTTGATTAACCATGCGTAACAAACCGCGACGTGAATGGTTATCTTTTTTGTGCGCCGCAAAATGCGGTGTTAAATGATGAATGTGCGCGGTCAATAATGCGACTTGAACTTCACATGAACCCGTATCAGTTTCTGATTGACGATACGCTTCAACGACGGCTTTTTTTTGTTCTGCTGTAAATGGCATTGCGAGTAATCCCTAAGATTAAAATGTAACAATAAAGTAAAAAGTTTCCACGTTATTTCTAAGCTGCCTGTTCGGCAGTTAATGGAAAAAGCGTTTCCACGATAGGGTGTAGAAACTTGAAATGTTAATCGTTCAAATTGAACAATCTAACAGTCGTTAGTTTATCATTTAATCCAATTTCACCCAAACCTAAAAACAAACTTTCTGCATATAAACGCACGTTTTGTTTGCTTTCATTAGTTTTAAAATCAATCGCTTGACCAAAAGAAATCGCCTTTGATTGCTCGGGCGACAAATGAATGGCAAGTAAATTTCCCAACGGTTTATCGACGGGCATTAAGCTGGCGTGTAATTCATCCGAAGTCAGTGCGCTGAGTTGTTCAATCGTTTTGGCTTCATGTAAAAAAAATTGTCCCGCTTGCGTGCGACGTAACGCCGTCACCGTGCCACCACAACCCAAATCATGCCCAATATCTTCCGCGAGCGAACGAATATAAGTACCTTTAGAACAGGCGACATCGAGCGTCAATGTTTCTGGTGTGAATTCGAGTAAATTCAATTCGTAAATTGTAATGTGGCGCGGTTCACGTTCAATCGTAATGCCTTCACGCGCCAATTCGTACAATTTTTTGCCGTTATGTTTTAACGCAGAATACATCGGCGGAACTTGCGCTTGTGCGCCCGTGAATTTCGCCAAACACGCTTGAATTTCTTCCAGCGATAACGGCGGCACGGGTTTCGTTTCGATAATTTGCCCTTCGGCATCGCCCGTGTCCGTCATCACGCCCAATTTCACGGTGACTTGATAACGTTTGTCATCGTCCAACATTAACGCCGACACCTTGGTTGCTTCGCCAAAACACAGCGGCAATAAACCCGTCGCGAGCGGATCTAAACTGCCCGTATGTCCCGCTTTGTTGGCGTTGAATAATCGCCGCACTTCTTGCAACGCTTTGTTTGACGAAATGCCCAAACGCTTGTCCAACAAAATAATCCCATGAACATTTAAACCCGATTTTCGTTTACTCACGCTTCACCTCCAAAACATAACACCGCACCGCCGTCATTATTCCAATCGGAAAGCACAAACCGCTGTGCTTTTTTGCCATTTAACATAAATTCATGTTTCGCGGGACGGTGCGTGTGTCCGTGAATTAAGCGTGTACATTGATATTTTTCCATCAGATTTTCCACGGTGATTTGATTCACATCCATGACGTAATTGGATTGTTTTTGTTTGTGCCAAAAACTGCGGATTCGATACCAACGCGCCGCACATAATCGCAACCACAACGGTTTTGAAAGTACGTTTTGTTGCCATTCGGAAGCGCGTGATTTAGTGCGGAAGGCTTGATACGTCACATCATCGCTGCACAATAAATCGCCGTGCGTTAATAATGTTTGACTGCCGTCCAACTGAATCACCGCGTAATCGTCCAATAAAATTACGCCTGTTCCTCGCGCAAAACGTTCGCTAATTAAAAAATCTCGATTGCCACGTTGTAAATAAACCGCCACGCCCGAATCGGTTAATTGTTTTAATTCACGACGAATTTCCGCATTCGGCGCGGTGAAATCATCATCGCCGACCCACGCATCAAACAAATCGCCCAAAATATAAACCGCGCTCGATTGACGCGCTTTGGTTCGCAAAAAATGCACGAAATGGCGCGTCAATTTCGGCTTATCGAACGACAAATGTAAATCTGAAATGAATGAAATCATCGGGTGAATTTTTTTACTCTAGGATTTCAGCTTTTTCAATCACGATGTTTGTTTTCGGTACGTCTTGATTGCCGTTGCGGGTGCTGGTGGGTTCAGCCGCCATTTTATCAACCACATCCATGCCTTCAATCACTTCAGCAAATACGGCGTAACCCCAACCGTTGGCATTTTTACCCGTGTGATTTAAAAATCCGTTGTCTTTGTAATTGATGAAAAATTGCGCGGTCGCCGAATTTGGTACATTTGTCCGCGCCATCGCAATCGTGCCACGGGTATTTTTCAAACCGTTATCAGCTTCATTTTCAATCGGCGCGTGAACGTCTTTTTGTTTAAAATCGGTGTCAAAACCGCCACCTTGCGCCATGAAATCTTTGATTATGCGGTGAAAAATCGTGCCGTTATAAAAACCTTCTTTCACATACGTTAAGAAATTCGCGCTGCTAATCGGAGCTTTTTCTGGGTTGAGTTGAATCGTGATGTCGCCCATTGAGGTCGTTAATTTCACTTTTGGGTGCGTTTGAGTCATTTTGTTTTCCGTGGCAAAAGCCGTTGTTGTCGTGAAAAGAAACAACATTGAGAGCAATAATTTTCGCATTTGTTTCCTAGAAAATGTTTTAAGAGTGACGAATTTTAGGTGGTTTTAACTTGAAATAGAAGTGGTGGCTTGTTAAATTGCCACATCCTTTACATTTTACGGTTCAAAAAGAATGCTAAAAATACACAATACGCTCACTCGCGCCAAAGAAGTTTTCACGCCGCGCATTGCCGGAAAAGTCGGTTTGTACGTTTGCGGCATGACGGTTTATGATTACTGCCACGTCGGACACGCTCGCGTGATGGTGGTGTTTGATACCGTCGTGCGTTATTTGCGCTACTCCAATTATGAAGTCACTTATGTGCGAAATATCACCGACATTGACGACAAAATTATTCATCGCGCCAACGAAAATGGTGAAGATTTTCACGCATTAACAGAACGTTTTATTGTCGCCATGCACGAAGATGAACGCGCGTTATCGGTTTTGCCGCCCGATATTGAACCTCGCGCCACGCAATCGATTCCTGACATTATCGCTATGATTGAAACGCTCATTGCCAAAGATTTTGCATACATTGGCACGAATGGCGACGTGTTTTATGCGGTTGAAAAGTTCAAAAATTACGGGCAATTATCAGGTAAAAATTTAGACGATTTACAAGCGGGCGAGCGCGTCGATGTGGATTTGGCAAAACGTAATCCGATGGATTTTGTGTTGTGGAAAATGGCAAAAATCGATGAACCTTTTTGGGAATCGCCGTGGGGAAATGGTCGTCCTGGCTGGCATATTGAATGCTCCGCGATGTCAACGTGTTGTCTGGGAAATTCGTTTGATATTCACGGCGGCGGCATGGATTTACAGTTTCCGCATCATGAAAATGAAATCGCTCAATCCGAAGGCGCGACGGGTGAAAAGTTTGTGAATGTGTGGATGCACAACGGCTTCGTGCGAATTAACGAAGAAAAAATGTCGAAATCGTTGGGCAATTTTTTCACCGTCCGCGAAGTGTTAAAACAATATCGCCCTGAAATTATTCGTTTCTTCATTTTAACCAGCCATTATCGCAGCCCGTTGAATTATTCCGAGGAACAATTAAACGATGCAGGCGCAGGTTTGATGCGACTTTATACGGCGTTGCGTGATGTTGAAATCATCGAAACTGACATCGATTCGGAGTTTAAAGCTCGCTTTGAATGCGCGATGAACGACGATTTTAATACGCCCGTTGCGCTAGCGGTTTTGTTCGATGTGGCGCGTGAATTGAATAAAGCCAAAGAATCTGAACCTGAAAAAGCGCGAATTTTAGCGGCAACCTTAAAATCATTGACAGGCATTTTGGGTTTGTTAAACGATAATCCAGAAACGTTTTTGAAAGGCGAATCGAGCGACGATGCAGAAATTGAGGCGCAAATTCAAGCCAGAATCGATGCCAAAAAAGCGAAAAATTGGGCGTTAGCGGATCAAATCCGTGACGAATTAAAAGCCAAAAACGTGATTTTAGAAGATTCGCCCGATGGTTCGACACGCTGGCGTAGAGATTAAATTGCGCGTTCATTCCCAAATTGAAATTCACGGCATCGTTCAAGGCGTTGGATTCCGTCAGTTTGTGGCGCATTTAGCGACGCACTTTTCACAAAATGGAAACTTAACAAAGAAGGTTTTTACTATTTATATGCTGCTGATATGCCGCTTCTTTTCTCTCTTAACTTACAAATCAAATTCTTATGTCACTATCAATTGATTCATTTGGGTTACACGTTGTCTATATTGCGCTGATTTCAATGGCAGTAGTATTTATCAGCCATTGGTGGCGTAAAATGCGGAATCACAAAAAATTACACGGCGATGCCGAACGCTTACATAAAATTGCGAATCAATTGCCTAATTTGGTTTTTCAACTTTGTATGCGTGCGGATGGTAGTTTTTATGTGCCGTATGCCAGCGAAGTCTTAAATACGATTTATCGCGTTCGACCCGAAGACGTTTTGGATGATGCCGCCGCTCTTTTTGCCGAGGTTCACCCCGATGATTTGGCGCATCATATTGAGACCATTCGAGCGTCAGGGCGTGATTTAACACCGTGGCATGATGAATATCGGTTGAAATTTTCTGACGGAACAGAACGTTGGTTATTCGGGTCGGCATTGCCCGAACGTAATGACGATGGTTTAACGTTTTGGCACGGTTTTGTGATGGATATTACGGAACGTAAACAAAAAGAAATGGAGCTAATCGACGCGAAAAATCATTTGCAAGCGACGATGGATACGATTCCAGATTTAATGTTTGAAATCGGATTAGATGGTCATTATTACGCCGTTCACACGGCAAACTCCGACTTATTGATTGCACCTGCCGATGAGCTAATTGGCAAAAATATTTCTGACTTTTTCCCATCCGAAGCCGCGAATATAGCGATGTCTGCTTTACACGAATCGTTGGAAAAAAATCGCTCGATTGGCAAACAATTTAAATTGCCACTTCCTCAAGGCGAAACATGGTTTGAATTATCCGTTGCCACCAAAATCACTGATAATTTGCCACTCCATCAACCCCGCTTTATTGTATTATCCCGCAACATAACCGAGCGTAAACAGACCGAGGAAAAATTACAAAAATTCTTGGATATTATTCCCAATTTATTGTGCCTCTTTTCGCCGGATGGGCGTTTTTTGAGTGTCAATCGCGCTTGGAAAAACGTCTTAGGTTATAGCATGGAAGAATTATTAACACATTCGTTAATTGAATTCATTCACCCCGACGATGGTGACGTAACCATGCTGGAAATGAATAAATTATTTTCAAATGGGACAATCCTAAATTTCTCGAATCGGTTTCGGCATAAAAATGGGCATTATCATTGGTTAGAATGGCAAATGGTCGCGTCCAGTAATCATGAATTTATATTTTCTTCCGCGCGGGATGCGACTAATCGCCGGTTGATTGAATCCGAACTACAGCGTTCCAATGCCGAATTAGAACAATTTGCTTACGCCGTCTCACACGATATGCGGCAACCGTTACGCATGGTGACAAGTTATTTATCGCTCATTGAAATAGCGTTAGCGAAAACATTAGACGACGAAACCCGTCAATTTATCAAATTTGCCGTGGATGGCGCGAAACGCATGGATGCGATGATTGTGTCGTTACTCGATTATTCACGGGTGGCGCGACTGACAGAACCATTGGTGTGCGTTTCTACTCGTGCGGCACTGGATGAAGCTCTTTTATTTTTAGAGCCTGAATTGAAAAGCAGCGGCGGAAGTATCATCGTATCCGGCGATTGGATTGATTTGGTTTCGAGCCATGACGAATTAACACGCTTGTTTCAAAATCTTATCGATAACGGGCTGAAATATCACAATGAAAATAAACCGCCGCAAGTCGATATTTTAGCCAGCGTGAAAGAGACTGTTTTTAGAGTTGAATTCCACGATGGCGGCATTGGCATTGATCCATTGCAAATGGAGCGATTATTCAAAGTGTTTTCACGCTTGCAAGCCCGTAGTCGTTTTGAAGGAACGGGCGTAGGTTTGGCGTTGTGTCGGAAAATTATGGAACATCACGGTGGAAAAATTGGTGTGGAATCCGACGGCGAAGGATTAGGATGTGTGTTTTGGGTTGAATTCCCCATCGTCAATGCGAATACTAAACCCGCTACTGATTGAGTGTTATGGAAGAATTAAAGTCTAAAATGCCCGCTATTAACGTCTCGAAATGGCGCGTTTTTTTAATGGGATTGGTGTTATTGCTCGGAATGATATTGACGGGATTTATTTCATACCAATTCAAACAGGACATTGATTTTCGTGAAAGGCAATCTTTCGAATCACGTTGCGAAGAAATCAAATTGAAAATTAAAGCGCGACTGATGACACACAAACAAATGTTATTAAGTGGCGCGGCGATGTTTAATGCGTCTGAAGAGGTTCGTCGTGATGAGTGGAAAATGTATGTGGAGCGGTTAAGTTTAAATCGTGAATTAGATGGCGTGCAAGCGTTCGGTTTTTCGTTGTGGATTAAACCCGAACAACTTGCCGAGCATGAAAAAAATATACGCCAAGAAGGTTTCCCCGATTATCAGGTTAAACCCGAAGGGAAGCGTAACGCATACACACCAATTGTTTATATTGAGCCGTTTGAAGCTTCAAATTTACGCGCTTTTGGCTACGATATGTATTCCGAACCGATACGCCGAACGGCTATGAATTGGGCGATGGATAATCAAACGGTGAGCTTGTCGGGCAAAGTAACGCTACTTCAAGAAGAATCGACTGATATTCAAACGGGAACGTTTATGTATGCGCCAGTTTATCAAAAAAATAAACCGATTGAGACCGTTGAACAACGCCGCAAGGCTATTTTCGGTTGGGTTTACAGCCCTTTTCGTATGACTGATTTACTGCATCACATTTTGCTCAATAGTCACGATGTGAACGTCGGACATTTACATCTTCAGGTGTATGATGGCATGACGAAACATTTGCACAACTCAGCACACCCGTTGGAAAGTTTATTGTATGAAAGTGAAGAATCCACCATTACGCATGACCAATTTAATCCGCTTTTTAGCTACGATATGTATGTGGAATTTTACGACACAACATGGACGTTACATTTTGATCGATTCGTGGACGATGAAGGGGCGATAGATTACAGCAAAGTTTGGTTGGCTTTAAGTACGGGAACATTGTTTAGTTTATTGGCATTTTTTCTGTTACGCGCTTTCTTTTCGATGCAAATTATTGATGCGAGAATCGCTTATAAATTAACCTCCCAATGGCGCGAAAGTGAATATCGTTTTGAATTGTTAGCGAATTCGGCACCGGTCATGATTTGGACATCCGGAACAGATAAACGGTTCAATTATGTTAATAAAATGTGGCTAGATTTTACCGGTCGCACGCTGAAACAATTACAAGAAAATGGGTTGGCTGATGATATTCACCCTGAAGATTTACAAGAAAGTGTGCATATTTACCGCGACGCATTCGAGGTACATCAGCCGTTTCGAGTAGAATACCGTTTGAAACGCAACGACGGCGAATACCGTTGGATTTTAGACACCGGCGTGCCGCGCTTTGTAGATGGGGTATTCATTGGTTATGTGGGTTCGTGTTTGGATATTACGGAACATTATGAAAGCGAATTAGCTTTAAAAATGAGTGAAAAAAATTTAGCGATGAGCAACGCCGATTTATTACAATTCACCCACGTTGCCGCGCATCATTTACAAGAACCCACGCGGCGAATCATGATTTTTGTGCAACGATTACAAGACGTAATTGCACAAATGCCAGAGCCGAATGAAGACGTGTTGTCGGCATTGAACTTTATAAGAGAAAGTACGTTACGGCAACGTGCGTTGGTGCGCGACATTCAACTTTATCTTGCGGCAAGTCAGCCTCGTATGCCGATGGAAAACGTGAATGTGGGGACAATTTTGACCAAAGTGTTAGACATCACCGCTATAGCGAGGTTAATTGAAACGACGCACGCACAAATTGAATTGGGCGAATTACCCTCCGTGCTGATGGATCGCCCCCGTTTGTATGATATTTTTAACGTTTTGATTAGTAATGCGTTGAGTTATCACCATCCGGATCGTATTCCGCACATTTACATTTACGGTGAACATAAAAAAAGAGGCGTGCGTTATTATATCGAGGATAATGGCATTGGCATTCCATTTGAATATCGCGAGCAAGTTTTTTTAGTATTTGAACGTTTACAAGTCAATGACGATCAAGATTCAACGGGTGTCGATTTAGCGATTGTGCGCCGCATTATGGAAAGTTGTAATGGTGCCGTCAGTTTGTGTGAAACCAAATATGGTGGCACAACAGTGATATTAGATTTTCGCGAGTAACAGAAAAGCATAGTTAACAACGTTAACGTTAGGAAATTTTTAATAATGTTTAAAGGTATTTTCATGATTGAAATTTTATTATTAGAAGATGAACCCGCCGATGCGTATTTAGTCCGAATGGCATTGAGAGAAAGCAAAATCACGGCGAATTTGCATCATGTTGTCGATGGGCGTGAGGGTTTGAATTTTTTACAACAAATAGGAACATACGCCAATTCACCGCGTCCAGATTTAATTTTGTTGGATTTGAATATGCCGCGAATGAATGGCTACGAGTTTTTAATCGCCGTTAAAGAAAATCCCGCGTTAGATGGTATTCCCATAATTGTGTTAACAACGTCAGAGGCGGAAAGCGATGTCTCTCGTGCGTATAAATTGGGCGCGTCCAGTTATATTTCAAAGCCGGTAGATATGTCAAAATTTGTGGATACGGTTCGTCAATTGGGCGAATACTGGTTCACGCTCGTTCGTTTACCTTTAGGGCATAATTTATGACAGCCGCAATCATACGGGTTTTACTGATTGAGGACGAGGAAGGCGATGCTTATTTGGTTAAATCGTCATTAAAATTGTCCGACAAAAACCATTTTGAAATTACATGGGTGGAGTCGTTAGCCCTCGCAAAAGAAGCCTTAGAAACGACCAATTTTGATGTCATTTTGTTGGATTTATCACTGCCCGATTCAAATGGATTACAAACGGTGGAAGCGATACAGTATATCGCGATGGATACGCCCATTATTATTCTGACGGGACACGCCGATACCGATTTTGCGCTAACGGCATTGAAAACGGGTGTATCCGATTATATGGTCAAAGGTGATTTTGGTTTCAATGGTTTGGGGCGTGCAATTCATTATTCGTTATTACGAGTTGAGATGGAAACGCACAATAAATTATTAGTTTCCGCTTTAAATGCGGCGGGCAATGCCATTATCATTACCGACAAAGACACGAATATCAAATGGGCAAATCCCGCTTTTAGTCGATTAACCGGTTATAGCTTAGAAGAAGCCATCGGACACAACCCTAGTGAATTACTGAAATCGGGCGTACAAACGGCACAGTTTTACAGAACGATGTGGAAAAGATTACTGGCGGGAAAACAATTTCGTTGTGAACTCATCAACAAACGTAAAAATGGCGAGTTATATCACGAAGAATTAACTATCGCATCCGTCAAAAATAGTCGGGGGGAAATTACGAATTTCATCGGAATTAAAGAAAATATCAGCAAGCGTAAAGGCACAGAACAAATGTTGCACAAGCTCGCAAGTACTGATTCCTTAACGGGCTTATTTAATCGGCGGGTATTTTTAGAGCGATTAACGCAAGAATCCGAGCGCATTTCACGCTTGGGTGGGGTTGCGGCATTGTTGATGTTGGATTTAGATTTTTTTAAGCACATCAATGACACTTACGGACATTCTGTTGGTGATGATGTCTTAAAAAAATTTGCCGAAGTGCTGCAAAAAAATTCTCGCGCGATTGATGTTCCAGCCCGTTTGGGTGGTGAAGAATTCGCTCTTTTATTACCGAGTACAGGGCGCGAAGAAGCAATGGCAGTGGCAGAACGATTGCGTAAACAAGTCTCTGAAATTGAAATGGATCATCCAAAAGGCATGGTGCGGATAACGGTAAGTATTGGGGCGGCGGCTTTATGTGAAGGCGATACAACTAGCAAAACAGTCTTTAATTACGCTGACAGTGCGATGTACACGGCCAAACATTCGGGTCGTAATCAAACGTGCTGGTTTGAAATATGAATACTGGATTTCTTTTTCAATTTATTCAATTGGCTGCGCCGTTTTGGCAATCCGAAAACAAAACTACCATTCGACGCTTAACGTTCGCGTTGTTTGGTTTGACCGTGCTACAAATTACTATCGCGGTACTCATTACTGAATGGAGCGCGGATTTATTTAATGCGCTAGAACAGCGTTCCATGTCGGGCGTATTGACACAAGTGGGACTGATTGTTCTCATTTTTATTGCCAATATCGCGGTGACGGTGACGCATTTCAAAATCAAACGGACGTTGCAACTCGATTGGCGAAACTGGCTGACGACAAAGTTAATCGCGCAATGGATGAATGACGGACGGCATTATTTGGTGACGCACATTCAAGGCAATGCGTCGTCTGATAATCCCGACGGTCGCATTGCTGAAGACGTACGAATCGCGACGGAATCGGCGATTGATTTAGTGCATTCGTTAGTTTTTTGCTCGTTGCTGCTGATTAGTTTTACCAAAATTTTGTGGACATTATCGGGGGTCGTGACGCTCAATTTAGGGTTTATCGAAATTCCGGTTTACGGACATTTGGTTTGGTTGGCAACGATATATGCAGCAGGTGCGTCCATGTTAGGTTGGTGGATTGGTCGCCCATTAACACAAGCCACGAATGGACGACAAACGGTGGAAGCCAACTTTCGATTTGGTTTGGTGAATGCGCGGGAAAATTCATTAGCCATTTCACTCGTTCACGGTGAAAAAACCGAACAACATCGTTGCTATAGTTTATTCAAAGATATTATTGACGCTTGGAAACGACAAACTACCGCCCAATCGAACATTCTGATGTTCACGTCGGGACATTCCATTTTGCTCATGGCATTTCCAATTTTAGTTTCTTCGCCACGATTTGTACTCGGTAGCATTTCACTCGGCGGGTTAATGCAATCCGCGCAAGCCTTTCAACAAATGGCTTCAGCACTTTCTTGGCCGGTCGATAACATGGCGAAAATTGCAGAATGGCGAGCATCCGTTGAGCGGGTGTTAAGTTTGGTTGATGCTTTGGATAAATTGGAAGAAGAAATTGCTCATCGCGATCCGAAACGAATTGAACGCATTCAAACTGATTTGCCCATTTTACGCCTACATGATTTGTGCATTGTGCGTTTAGATGGCGTGGTGTGTTTGAAAAAAATTGATTTAGAAATCAAAGCGGGTGAACGGATTTTAATTGCCGGAAATGCGTTCACGGGTTCAAAACTGTTTAAAGCGATTGTTGGTTTTTGGCCTTGGGGTGAAGGCAAAATTGAATTGCCAAATGATGAAGTGGTATTCGTGCCACCGCGTCCGTATTTGCCGATTGGTACGTTACGCGCCGCCATTTGTTACCCTCTGACTGTTTCCGATGTAAACCAAAACGAATTAGAAGAAAAATTGGTGGCGGTGGGGTTGTCCGATATGCGTAAACATTTAGATGACAACGTGGACAGTTGGGATGCGACGCTGTCACGCGAGCAGCAACAGCGTTTGGGCGCAGTGCGTTTATTATTGCAACAACCGAAATGGATTTTATTACAACAAGCCTTTGATTCGCTGGATTCGGATGATGAAATTGCCATGTTGCGTTTAATTTGCCAAGAATTACCCAAGTCGGCGATTCTTACTATTACGCACGAATCGCGTGCTGAAGCCTTTCATCAACGTAAAATCACATTACTACGCGATGCTCAACTTTTAAATTTTCACTAAACCATCAAATTGTGTAGCTGGACGGCATAACTGACAGTTTATAAATGAGCAAACAATATGCGCGAGTATTTTGCGACTCAAACGGTTGCTAAGATGCCACCAATCTCTC
>CAISXF010000054.1 GCA_903889445.1 uncultured Pseudomonadota bacterium | reverse complement strand
GATACTCAATTTTAAAAACGGTATGGCTACCGTAGCGATAATCCATAATTGATCCCTAAAATTGGTCATTTTAGTACAATTTGATGATGAAATCTGACCAGCTAAAGCTGGTGGTTTTAACCTTTCACATGGAAATAAAAGAAAATCCCCCAGCCCTATCGGGCAGCCCCCTTCAAAAAAGGGGCGAAAGAGTAAAGAGCAACGGCTTTTGCTTTGCCGTTTTGTCCCCCTTTTTGAAGATAGCCGCTGGGGGATTTTCTTTTGCTTTAGTCCAGCATAACATCCGCTAATAATTGAAAAAATTTAGGCAGTAAAAAACCCGCGAGCGCAATGCACTCGCGGGTTGTCAGCAAATAAACGGTTGACATCGCTTAAAAATCACCACATAACTTTTCGCTTGCTTGCGTCATTTTTTCGTTAAATGTTCAACAGCAAATGCGCGGGCGATTCCAAACATTCCTTAATCGTCACTAAAAACTGCACCGCGTCGCGCCCATCCACCAAACGATGATCGTATGACAATGCCAAATACATAATCGGGCGAATGACAATTTGCCCATTTTCAACCACAGCGCGTTCTTTAATCGCGTGCATGCCCAAAATAGCCGATTGAGGCGGATTCAAAATCGGTGTGGACAACATCGAACCAAACACACCGCCGTTGGTAATCGTAAACGTACCGCCTTTTAAATCGTCGTAACTCAATCGCCCCGAACGGGTTTTTTCGCCAAACTCGACAATACTTTGTTCAATTCCAGCAAAATCCAATTGATCCGCGTCGCGTAAAACTGGCACAATCAGCCCTTTTTCGGTGCTGACCGCAATGCCAATATCGTAATAACCGTGATAAATAATATCGTTATCGTCAATCGACGCATTGATAATGGGAAAACGTTTTAACGCTTCAATCGACGCTTTCACAAAAAACGACATAAACCCTAATTTCACAGAATGTTTTTGCTCAAAACGGGTTTTGTATTGGTTGCGTAAATCCATCACGTTTTGCATATTTACTTCGTTGAACGTGGTCAACATCGCGGCATTTTGTTGAGCTTGCAATAACCGTTCGGCAACTTTGGCGCGTAATCGCGTCATTGGCACCCGTTGTTCGGGACGCAAATTCACAGCGGGCGTGGTCGGTTCTAATTCTTTCAGCGGTTCAGCCACAACCGGCGCGACAACGGGCAAAATCACTTCGGCTTCCTGTAACGCGCGTTGATTTACCACATCTAAAACATCGGCTTTGGTCAAACGTCCATCTTTGCCGGTACCAATAATTTCAGCGGCATTCAAATCGTATTCACGCAATAAACGCCGAATCGATGGGGTGAGCGGATTATCAAAATCGTCCGAATCCTCTGAAATTTTTGGCGTTTTGATGTCAATTTTTTGAACCTCAAACATCGCCAACACGTCGCCACTGGTGACAATCGCGCCATCTGTTTTTAGAATTTCACGCAAAATTCCCGATTCCGGCGCGACCACTTCTAACGTCACTTTGTCGGTTTCTAAATCCACCAGACTGTCATTTTTCAACACGGTATCGCCGACTTTTTTGTGCCACGCAATAAGCGTTGCGTCGCTGACGGATTCGGGCAAATGCGGCACTACAATTTTTAACGTCATAACATTCCTAATTTTTGTATTTTTTGGCGAGTGTAAACGGCGATTTTAACACGTTGTTTGTGGAATCGATGGTGCCGTTAATGCGTTGACGAAAGCGGTTTAAGTTTGCTGTGTTGTTTGGAATAAACGAAATAAAACACCAGCCCAATCGCCAACCAAATCAGAAATCGCCACCACGTTTGCGCGGGTAAAAACGCCATTAACGCGCCACATGAAATCATGCCCAACGCGGGAAATAGCGGACTAAAAGGCGAACGAAATGGGCGGGGCAAATCGGGCTGCGTAAAACGTAACACAATCACCCCGAAACACACCAAAACAAACGCCGCGAGCGTGCCAATGTTGACCAATTCGGCTAAATCGCCTAGCGGAATGAGTCCCGCAATAATCGCCATTATCACGCCACACATCACAATCACGCGCACGGGCGTTTGGGTTTTTTCGTGGACAGAATTGAAAAATTCGGGCAACAAACCATCACGCGCCATCGCAAAAATCACCCGCGTTAAACCGTAATACAACACCAACATCACCGTCGTTAAACCCGCAATCACACCCGTGGCAACTAATGCCGAAGCCCAATTGTAACCCAATAATTTCAACGCATGCGCGACGGGCGACGACACATTTAAATCGCTGTAATGCACCACGCCCGTCAATAAACCCGACACAATAATATAAATCGCGGTACAAAAAACTAACGACACTACAATTCCAAACGGCAAATCTTTTTGTGGATTTTGTGCTTCTTCGGCAGCGGTCGAAACGGCATCAAATCCAACGTAAGCGAAAAACACAATCGACGCACCCGCAAATACGCCAATGGTTTTTCCGTCTGGCAAAGTTTGAAACCAACCAAATGGAATAAATGGATGCCAGTTTTCAGGATTGACATTAAACATCGCCAGCCCAATAAACACGGTAATCGTCACCAGTTTCACCGCTACCATGATGTTATTGATTTTCGCGCTGTGTTTCACGCCAAAAATTAACAAACTCATCAAAAACAAAATAATCAACGTCGCGGGTAAATTGATGATGCCGCCGAGTTTGGGAGCTTTGGTTAACGCATCGGGCAGCGCAAAACCAATTGCGGTGAGCGCGTTATTAAAATATCCCGCCCAACCATTCGCCACAGCGGCAACGGAAATCGCGTATTCCAACAACAAATCCCAACCGATAATCCACGCAATCAATTCACCGAATGCGGCGTAACTGTAACCGTACGCGCTGCCACAACCTCCGACTGACGCGGCTAATTCCGCATACGACAACGCCGCAAACGTACACGCAAATCCTGCCACGATAAATGATAAAACGACAGCGGGGCCAGATTGCGTGGCGGCAGCGATTCCCGTTAAAACAAAAATGCCAGTGCCGATAATCGCGCCAACGCCTAAAAAAGTTAAATCCCATTTTGATAAACAGCGATTTAGCGTGCTTTCAGATTCTTGCGTAATCGCTTTAGTGCGAAAAAGTTGTTTCATTATTTATTTCTCAAAATGTGTCGTGTAAAGCGTGAACAATAAACACACCGCCAAAATGGTTTCCCACACATCGCCGAATTCTTGACCTTTCGCTTGTCGATCGGCTTTCGCGCTGAGTGTCAAAATCTCGAATAATTGGTTATTCGTCAACCGTTTAATCGCTTTATCCACCAACGCCACGCGCTTGTCCCAAATTTGATTATTACGATAAACCACGTCTTTACTTTGTCCCGCTGACAACGCAATTTTGACTTTAGACAACGCCCGCGCTTCACGCATTAACGCCCAAAGTACCACGGGCGCAGCCACGCCTTCGGCTTGCAAACCCGCCAAAACTTTAAAAATACGATTCACATTTGCCGCCAAAACGGCATCAATCAATTTGAATACGTCGTAACGCGAACTGTCCGCAACCGCGTCGAAAATTTGCGCTTGAGTGAGCGACGCTGCGCCGTAGAGAACGTATAATTTTTCAATTTCTTGCGCGGCGGCGAGTAAATTCCCTTCGATTCGCGCAGCTAATAATTCCAACCCGCCTCGGTCAGTATTCAAACCGCGTTGTTGCAGCCGATGTTGCAACCATTGCAGTAATTCATCGCCTTCCAACGGTTTAACTTGAATGGTTACGCCGATTTTATCAACCGCTTCAAACCATTTTGTTTTCATTGCGGCAGCATTTAATTTGCCGCAAGTGATTAACAAAACCGTATCAGCGGGCAATTTTTCGCAATACGAAATCAACGTTTTCGAGCCTTCCGTACCAAAATTCGCACTCGGAACACGCACATCCAATACTTTTTTATCGTCAAAAATCGACATCGAACGCGCCGCCGTTGTCATTTCCGACCAATCAAAACCCGTGTCAGTCGAAAAAATTTCACGCTGAGAAAATCCCGCTTTTTTGGCGGCTTGGCGAATAGCATCGGATAATTCGACCAACTGCAACGGTTCATCGCCACTCAATAAATACACCGCTCCCAGGCTTTTTTGTAACGAATTCGCTAATTGTTCGGGTTTCAGGCGCATTATTTTTCACTTTTTTCTAAGGCAAAACGCGCTTGGTTTAACAACGTTCGCACCGCTTGTTGTGACATTTCGGCTCGCAAGGTGTTTTCTTCGTTATCGCGTGCCAAAATCGCTTGTTGATCGTTGTAATAATCTCGGCGTACTTCCAACGGTTGACGCGGCATCAAAACCGCGTCTTTCAGCGTAGCGAGTTCGTATTCCAATCGATACAGCAATTCATATTCGTTGGTTTTGCCGCGTTCGCTTAATGATAAAACCCGCCGTTTGAAGGTTTCGTCGAACAATTTCAGCACCATGCTGGCATTTTCGCGTGACGACGCAAGTTGCGCGTGCGATTCACGCAATTGCTGCTGCATTTGTTCGCGTAATGCGGGCGAACCGCCTTCGAGATAGATTTGTTTTAATTCGAGTGGCAACGAATACGCGCCGCGTGGATGAAAACCACACGCCGTCAGCGTTGCTGTGAGTAATAAAAAAAGTAATTTGAATGAACGTATAGAAATCATGAGTGTAATTGACGGGTGAAAACAAAAGTGAATAATTTATGGCGGTGAAAATCGAGGCATATCGCTACGCCTCGATGCTGAAAGTTAATCTTCCAACTGTTGAATGCCGTCCAACGTCCACTGGGCATTAAAACCAGATTTCGATTTCACAAAATACCACACTTCGCTTACTTGATTGGCTTGTTCATTCGCGCCTTCACGAATAACAGAATCGAATAAAATAACCGCTTCAAATTCCGAATTCAATTCGCGAATTTCTAACAAATCCGCGTCTAAATTCAACACGTCGGTGTGATTCATTTCGTTGGAATCTTTCAATTGCTGCTGAATTTCGGCAAACACTTTGTCCGAGGTTAAGCCGCGAATCTCCGCAAAATCACGCGCATCCCACGCCCGTTGCAAATTCATGTAACGGTGTTTCGCTTCGTCTAAAAATGCGAACGTATCGAAACCGGCGGGTGTGGCAGTTTGACGCGATTTTGCCAAATTCACTTTTGACAATGACACGGTGGAATCGGCTTTTTTAAACATAATATCGGTATTGAAATCCGCTGAACTGCCGCTTGAAGCCATTGGCGCAGAATACGCGGGTTCGTTGGTGGTGCGTTGATAATTAGTTTGAGAGGTTGGCGCGGTTGGTGTTTTCTTTGCGAAAAAAAAACGATACGCCAAATAACCTAAACCACCGAGCAATAAATAACCTAACCAGCCAAAACCGCCGCTTTTCGTTGCGCCGTTATTGTCACTGTAAACGGGGGAGGATTGGGCATAGCCTTGATTTTGTTGAACTGGCGCGGGCGCATAACCTTGTTGTGGTGCAGGTGGCGCGAAACCTTGTTGGTTTTGTTGTACAGGTGCGGATTGCTGTGGCTGTGCATAACCTTGTTGTGGAGCTTGTTGTTGTGGCTGTGTATTGACCTCTTCTGGATTTTGTTGCGGGGCGGGTGCCGTGTGTTCAGAATTCCCACCCACCATTGAACCGACTAAACCACCGACCGCTAAACCCGCTGCTGCACCCATTGCACGGTCTTTCCATGCTTGATTGGAATTTGCGGGTTGTTGTGGTCGTTGCGGTTGTTGATAATTTTGGGCTGGCGGCGGAGCGGCTGTTCGGCCACTGGGCGGCAACGCGGAACGTTGCATGGGCGCACTGTAAGATTGTTTGCTGCCGAAAGACTTGCCCCCGCCTAAACGTTGCGCCTCGGCGGTAGCAATTCCACCTAACGCGAGCGAAATTAAAACGACGCTATTAACAAATGCACTGGTTTTCTTGTTCATAATATTTGAAGTCCAAATGAGAAAATGAGAAATAAAAAATGGCGCGAAAACTCGCGCCACACACAATAACAAATCTCACGCCTCAGCGACAATAAACATTCACATTTTAGTGTGCATCATCCGTGTGCCATTGCGGTAACATCACAATGCAATTCGGCTTGAAACCCTTATTTTTCAAGGTATCGATACTTTTTATTTTTTCCATTGTGTGCAAATCAATCACCGAAATCGAACCATCATCCATATTCGGTAAATTTAAAAAACTGTTTTGCACAATGGCGTATTTTTCATCAGGTGAAAATACAACGTGATGTGCGCCGCCCGCTGTGGGAATGGATTTTAAGAATTTCGGTTTTGTGGCGGATTCGCTGATGTCAAAAATGTTCAACGCGCCAGGATTTGCGGTGGTCACGAATAATTTGTCGTGCGCTTGATTGAAATAAATTTCTAATGGCACGCCTTGTTTTACGTCTGCGAAATCGTAAGCAGGTTGGAAATCAAAATTATCATGATTAGCTTGCCACGTCGCCGTCCACAATTTGCCTTCAAACATGGTGTTCACATAAGCCATTGGCGGATTCGCGTGCGGAACAAAAACCGCTTCAACCGTTGCTGAACCTGCACCGCCGACTTTGTGCGTGGATAACACTTCGCCCGTTGTCGCTTTAATAATTGTCACCGTTTCGCCCGCGTCGCCCAAGTCGGAAGCGCGAACCGTGCTGGTTACAATCATTCTGTCGATGTCTTCGTTTAAACCAATGCCATGCGGATATTTAATAAATTTGTCTTTTTCATTTGCCGCAATGACTTGTTTGACTTTGTCCGTGTGCGCGTCGCCAACGATAACATTGCTTGAACCCATGCAGGTCAAATACCACGTTTTTTTGTCGGCGGTAAAAACCATGTCTTCCGCAACTTGGCATTCTGGCACGTTGAGCGATTCGATTTCGTAGGGTTTGTGCTTCATGTTAATGACCCGCAACGCGCCATTTCCCAACGCAGTGATGTAGGCTTTGCTTAAATCTTTGTTGTAAAAAATATGGTGCGCGACCGCGTCAGGCGGCAACGGTAAATCGTTCAGGATTTTGCCGAAATTTGCCGAATCGGGATCAACGTCGATAATCGCAACGCCTTCTTTACGCGGGGTTTGATTGGGCTTACTTTCGTAATTGACCATCGCCAACATTTCAGCGGAACTGATGATTGGCGCGAGTAATAATAGGCTGCACAATGCGTGGGTTATTGTTTTTTTAATCATTGTCGTATGGCTCGTGTAAATATCCGTGTTTTGTGAAATAAGGGCGGGTTTAGAACCCCGCCCGTACGTTTTTATTCTGCGGTGCTTGCGTCAATCATGCCTGTTACGCGCGAAATTTTTGTGACAGGAAAGCCACCTTTTTCAGCGTGTTCACGCAGTGCTTCTTCGTTTGGCGCGATTAACACACAATACACTTTGTCATCCGTGATGTAACTTTCTACCCAGTTAATTGTTGTATCCATTTTCGCTGAAACAGCACACGACATTTGCGCGATACCTTGCAATTGTTCAGCTGTCAAAGAACCTGCGTTGGGGATGTCACGTTCGACGATATATTTTGGCATTGATAATTCCTCATTGAATTAAAGTTAAAAAATGAACTTCTTGTTAAAACGTAATCGACGATTACGCTTTAAAAAAATCGTCCAATAATTGCTCACAACATTGTTTTAATGGCGCGGTTGATTGTTCAATTTTCATCCGTAATAATGCGCCTTGCCACGCATTCACCCAAAAATCTGCGAGTTCACGCGCCGTTTTATCGCGTCGAATTGACCCTTCCAATTGAGCGCGACCCAATCCAATTTCCCACACATCGCGATAACGATTTAACGCCGTTTGCAATGCCACGCGACACACTTCGCTCGTGTCGCCCACTTCGCCAATTAAATTTCCCAATAAACAACCTCCTTTAAATTCCGTGCGCTCTAATTCGTCAATGCCTTCTTCTAAATAACGTTTCAATACCGCCAATGCGTCATCGTCAGATTCGTCTAAATATCGGTTTAATTGCGTAATGTAAGGCGTAATGTAATGCGCGACAATCTCGACAGCGAAATTTTCTTTGCTGCCAAAATAATTATAAAAAGACCCTTTTGGAATTTGCACCGCGTCGAGAATCTCTTTCAATCCCGTGCCGTGATAACCTTGTTGCATCAACAAAGTCACGCCTTCGTTGAGCAAACTTTCTCGATTGATTTCTTTTTGTTTCATGTTTTTCATGCGCGGATAATACGACCAGTTGTCTTAGTTGTCAAATTAGAAAAATGAACATCGCCCATAAAAATAACAAAATCGTTAAATCTAAACGCCACCGCAACGTTAGCGCGTCGTTTATTTTAGCGTGTGAAATGGGTTGAAGATCGTCACCTAAATTGGGTTTGAGTTTTAATTTTCCGTGATAATACGCTGCGCCACCCAAAGCAATTCGCAAACTTCCCGCCAATGACGCAATCGGATAACCTGCGTTGAGACTCTCTAATTTATGCCCGTCGCGCCACAACATTCGCCAACTGTGTTTTTTATTTGGCATCAATAAAACGATTAACACTGCCGTCAAACGGGCGGGAATATAATTTGCCACGTCGTCCAAACGTGCCGCGAATTTGCCAAATTTTTCATAACGCGCCGTGCGATAACTAATCATTGAATCCAGCGTGTTAATTGCTTTGTAAATCGCAATCCCCGACAAACCAAACAGCGTTAAATACAATAATGGCGCAATTACGCCGTCACTTAAATTTTCTGCCCACGTTTCCAATGCCGCTTTGTAAGCGTCATTTTTAGTCATATTTTCCGTGTCGCGGCTGACCAAATGACTGACGGAAATCTGCGGAAAATCACTTTTTGCCACATCTTGAACGCTCGAAAAAAGCATATTCATCGCCAAACCGCTCGACGCGAAAATTGCTAAAACAAAAAATTGCAGATTTTCGGGTAAAAATAAGCTGAGTTGAATTATCGAAAAACTCACCAGCCACGATATAGAAATCAGACTAAAAACCAATATCGCGCCACGCAAAATGCTGTTTTGATAAAATCGTTTTTCAAATGCCGAAATGAAATCGCCCATAAACATCACGGGATGTTTACATGGTAATTCGCCAAATAGTTTATCAATCAAATACGCGGCAAACGCTAATTCAAACATGATAATGCGTCGGCTAATTTTTTAATGTCCGTCTCGGATTTCACTGCAAAACGAATATCTTGATTCGTCAAACCGTCGAAACTTGCACATTCACGAATCAGAATTCGGGAACTTGCCAGCTGCTTTTGCAAATCTAATTCATCATTTTTTAATCGCGCCAAAACAAAATTTGCTGAACCGTCATAAATTTCTTCAAACAAATTTGAATCTCTTAAAACCTGTTCCAACAAAGCGCGTAAACGTTTGGTTTCAGTTCGAGTGTGTTCGATGAACGCGGTATTTTGCAAGGCAGCTTGCATATAAACACTGTCGAAAGTCGAAATGCACCACGATGGTTCGTAACTATGGATATTTGAAACACCATTTCCCGCGATAAAACCGACTCGAACACCCGCGCAACCGTAAAATTTACAGAGTGATTTCACAATAAAAAGTTTTTTATATTCTTTAATAAATTGCATCATCGATGGCGCATCGCAAAAATCTAAAAACGATTCATCGATAATAATCGTACAGCTTGCGTCTTTCCAAAATTTTAAATATGCCGTTAAATCGTAAAGTTTGCCGTCAGGCGTGGCGGGATTTGTAAAAATAATTGTGCTGTTTTCTGGCACGGGTTCGAAATAACCTTCATCGTCAAAACGGTCAATAATTTCAATGCCGTCTTCAAAATACTCTGGATCAAATCCAAAGGCAGCACTTGCTGCACGTTCATAATCACTAAAAATCGGCGCGTACAGTACCAATTTCTCTGGTCTTAAATGTCGTAGCAACGCAAAAATTGCAGCACTTGCCCCGTTAAAAACCTCTAAATCAACATTTTCAGTCAGCGCGTAACGCTGTTTGATGGCGTGTTTTAAGTCGGTGTAATGCGGATCGGCGTAAGGCTGAAGATTTAGCGGTAATTCGCGCCAATTCACAGCTTGTTCAAAATGAATGTTGGATGAAAAGTCGATAATGTCGCTGGGTGAACAACCTATTTTTTCAGCAAAGGCGTAAATGTCGCCACCGTGTGTGGAAGTATTCATAAAAATAATTTTTGTAGGGGCGGGTTCTAAACCCGCCCTTTTGTGTGAGTGAATACAGGGCGGGTTTAGAACCCCGCCCTTACGATTTAAAAGGATTAAGCGGTTTTACGCGCCATCAAATCAGGTAAAGATTTTACAACTCTAACAACAGCAAAGCCCACAACGGCGTACATCACCGCATAACCAGCATAAGGCGCGTAATAATGTGACACTCGTTCTGCGTATTGTGCGAAATCGGCTTGCGGGAATTTACCCGATAACCAATAAAAACTGCCATTTGAAATCAAATACGCGCTGCTTGTCGCTACGAATAACGTTGCCATTGCGGGAATCGACAACGTGAATTCTGAGCCTTGCATTGATTTGAAATTCGCCGATAAGCGTCCGCCAAACCACATCGCAAAATAGGTTGGAATCAGGAAAGCATAAGCAGGTGAAACACAAAAATCACTCACGCCTAAATGTGAAATCGCAACGTAATCGAGCAAACTCGCTTCAAGCAACAACGCGCCAAAAAACGCGCGTGAATTGAAAAATAAACCCGCCAAAAAAAACACCGCTAATGACGCATCCGGTAATGAAAACGCATCGCCAAAATGGTGCATTCGTGTTGCGCCCATCAAGGCAACTAAGGGCAAAGCCGTTTTGTAATTCATAAAAAATCCTCGTTAATTATTGTAGTGAACGGAAACGAAAAAGTTCCGATCCGCCATGTTGTAAGTATTCACGGTTTGATAATTTTTATCCAGCAAGTTATTGAGTTTCGCGCTCAACATCCAATTTTTGTTGAAATGGTACGCTGAACGCAAATCTACCGTCACAAATCCACCGACGGGCGTTTTATTCGCCACATCATCAAAACGCTGACCTTGTGCAATCACCGCTGCGCCCAAATCAACATCGGCAAACGATTTCGACACATCAAACGCTAACGTTTTTTCGGAACGTCGTGGCAACACTTTTCCGGTCAATTTATTTTCGGGATTTAACAAATTCATAGTGAGTTTCGGACGAAAGCCTAAAATTTCCGTGCCGATTTCGGCTTCGATGCCTTCAATTTGTGCTTTGTTGATATTGACGGGCGGCCAATCCGCAATCAAATTATCCACGTCGATATGATACGCGCGTAATTCCCACTGCCCCCAATTATGGTCGCCCACTAAACCCGCTTCATACGATTTCGATTCTTCGGGTTTCAAATTCGGATTGCCGCCACCGCCCCAATCATCACGCGGCCAATACATTTGATTAAACGATGGAGCTTTAAACGCATTGCCAAAATTCGCCAACACACTGATGCCGTGTTTCCAGTTGAAACGCCAGCCAACACTGCCGGTCACATAATTGCCAAACGCTTCATTTTCATCCCAACGCACCGACGCATTCACAAAATGATCGTCGAAAAATCGGCTGTGCAATTCACTAAAAACACCCACATCGTAACGCGATTTTTGTTGGTAAAGCTTGCTACTGCTCACTTCGTCAACACGATAATCTGAACCGATAATCACTTGATGATTATCCGCGACGTTGAATTGATTTAACCAACTCGCATTCCAGCGCGTACTTTCAAACAAACTCGAAAATTGACCGTTCGGCGTGAAATTTTGTCCTTCGTCATTCGTTTGCCCCAGCCGCAACGTTGAACGCCAGTTTTTCATTAAATCCATGTTGCCAGATAACGAAATCACTTGATTCACGAATTCCTTTTTATTTTCGGAATCTTTGCTCCAACCGTCAAATTCATTCATTCCTTGCGCCCGCATAAACGTGGCTTCAACGTCGGCGTTGTTGTCGAATTTATAACCCGCTCGCGCATTCACAGCGGTATTTTTATA
Organism: uncultured Pseudomonadota bacterium; assembly: GCA_903889445.1. Lineage (GTDB taxonomy): Bacteria > Pseudomonadota > Gammaproteobacteria > Methylococcales > Methylomonadaceae > UBA10906. The sequence goes on along the minus strand of CAISXF010000054.1, from coordinate 11,282 downwards.
ACCGTCTTTATCTTGATTGGCGGGTAAAGTTTGCGCTGAAAAACCCTCGCTGCCCAAATGTGACGCGCCTACGTTGTACCACGCATTTTTGTATTTTCCACTGATCGAACCCGCTGAACGGTGCGTGTAATAAGAGCCGCCGCCTGCATCGAGTGTGACTTTGGGTATTTCGCTGTCGCTGCCTTTTCGAGTGAAAATCTGAATTACGCCGCCAATCGCTTCCGAACCGTACAAACTGGATTGCGAGCCGCGAATAATTTCGACGCGCTCAACGCTTTCCATCGGAATGTTTTCAAACGCGGCAGTTCCCGTCGTCACCGAACCCATTTTGATGCCGTCGATTAACACTAAAATGTGATCGGAGTTTGTGCCGCGAATAAATACGCCGCTGGGTTGACCATAACCGCCATTTTGCACGACATCTACGCCCGTTGAGCCGCGTAATAATTCGGGTAACGTTCGGACTTGCAAACGGTCAATATCTTCGCGTGTGTAAATGGTTGCGGCTGTCGAAAGTGAGTTTTTGGATTCTGAACCCGCACGAGTTGCTGTAACTACCATGTTGGGTAGATTTTCGGGGAGTTGTTCTTGCGCGTGTAACGTGCCGCTTAACGCGAATAAAACGGTGGGAATAATGATTTTTTGCATTTTAATTTGTCCTTAATGCGCCGCCCGCGCAGGATTTAAAAGAAGAAATAGGCAGCAAAAGGCAAAAGAAAACCACAAAATGACTGGCGTTTGAGCGTGTGATGTTCTTTCAAATACAGCCCTCCGCTGTCCGAAATAAACACTTTGAGGTCGGTCTCCTGACTCATTAAGCGATTTTAAAAATCGACGTTTTCTGTCTTCCCATGAATTTCACAGTGACATTGCACGAAAACGCTTAACTTAATTTACAGTTGCGGGGGCAGTTTTGGACTTTAACCAAATTCCCGTTTAATCGGCATTTGAAATGCCAACACCTGAAAGCGAGCGCGGATTATAGAGGGTGAACGGGGGAATGTGCAATAAAGGGGTTCAAGATTTTGAACCCCAAAAACTAAAAGGTTAAGCCGTTTTAGTGCAAAGAACGGTCAAAACAGCCTGAACTTTTTCAGCTGTTTCCAATCCTAAATGCGTTAAATAACCGCCGTCTTCGTGATCAATTAAACCTTTGTGAAACAAACGAGCTGTCGCTGCAATCACACTCGCATCTGCATCATGGTGAACTTTGATGCCTTCTTGTGTGCTGGTCAAATGGTAACGTGCTAACACGTTCAATTCGTCTAATAATTCTTGGTTGTATAACATGGGTAAATCCTCTTTGAAAATTACAAAATTAAAAAAATGTGCGTTTTTAACCGCACTTACGCTACAACTTTTTGTTACTTCTTGACTGATTCTAAGGCTTCTAATTGTTTGGCTAATAACGTTTGAATTCCGCTATTCGCTAAGACTAACAACGCATCAAGTTCATCTTTACGAAACGCATGACCTTCCGCCGTGCCTTGAATTTCAATAAATGCGCCTGCGTCATTCATGACGATATTCATGTCGGTTTCTGCGTTGCTATCTTCGTCATAATCCAAATCTAAAACGGGTTCGCCGTTGAAAATTCCCACCGAAACAGCCGCAATTTGTCCGTGAATTGGATTAAATTTAATTTGTTTACGCGCCAACATCGTTTGCACCGCGAGACATAACGCGACATAACCGCCCGTAATTGCCGCCGTTCGTGTGCCGCCATCCGCTTGTAAAACATCGCAATCAATCGTAATCGTTTGCTCGCCTAACGCTTTCATATCCATCACCGCGCGTAATGAACGCCCGATTAAGCGTTGAATTTCTAATGTTCTACCTGTTTGCTTGCCTTTTGCGGCTTCACGTCCAGAACGGGTGTGTGTCGCACGCGGCAACATTCCGTATTCTGCCGTGACCCAACCTTCGCCTTTACCTTTTAAAAAACGCGGCACGCTTTTATCCACGCTGGCGTTACACAACACTTTCGTATCGCCAAACTCAATTAACACCGACCCTTCGGCGTGTTTGGTATAACCGCAAGTCAGTTTAATTTCTCTTAATTGCGCGGCATCGCGTCCACTCGGTCTCATCGATTTAGTTCCTCAGAATAAAGTTGTCGCACAGTATAACGTATAACGATGGCGCGTGAACGTCGAGTTAAAAGGTGCAAGCCCAGCCGCGCACGGTTAGAATGACGTACTTCTTTATCAAAAATATAGGCAAAAAAATGATTAAAAGTATGACAGCGTTTTCAAATGGTGAAATGGAATTGGGTGATTTGATAGTTAATTGCGAATTGCGAACGGTAAATCATCGTTATTGCGATATTACGCTGAAAATTCCAGAACGACTACGGTTTATCGAAGGCGACGCACGCGCCATTATCAGCGGAAAACTCAATCGCGGCAAAATCGAATGTGCATTAAGTTACAAAAAACAAAGTCGTGACGGACAATCGTTTAACGTCAATATGGAAGCTGTTGCGGCGTTGTTAAAAGCGACCCAACAAATTGAACATCTTATGCAAGCTCCCGCCCGATTTTCCGCGTTGGACATTTTGGCATTACCCGCCATTCAACACGAAGCCAGCGTTGATAGACAATTATTGCACGATGGTTTGGTGACGTTAATTCAACGCACGCTTACGCAATTGATTGAAACTCGTGAACGCGAGGGTCGTCATTTGGGTGTATTGATTGAAGAACGCTGCTACAAAATGCAGACATTTGTCGCGCAAGCCGCACAACGTATGCCCGAAGTGTTGGTCAACATTCGTACAAAGTTGCAAGAGCGCGTCACAGAATTAGTCGCAAATCCAGATCCTGATCGCCTTGAACAAGAGTTGGTGCATTTGACGCAAAAACTCGATATTGCCGAAGAATTGGATCGCTTGAATACGCACATTAACGAAGTGTTACGGATTGTAAAACAGACCGAACCCGTGGGCAGACGCTTGGATTTTTTGATGCAAGAAATGAATCGTGAAGCAAATACACTTGGATCAAAAGCCGCCGATATTGAAATGACGCAAATTGCGATTGAGTTAAAAGTGTTAATCGAACAAATGCGCGAGCAAATCCAAAACATTGAATAAAATTATGAAATCCTCCCCTGTTTTTAATTACCCAGTATTTGCTTTAGGTTTTAGAACCTTTTTTTTACTGGCTGGTTTTGCTGCGTTAGTGTTGCTGATTATCTGGCAAGGCATGACGCAAGGCACAATCAGTCATTCCGCGTATTTCACTGGCACTTATTGGCACGCGCACGAAATGTTGCTCGGTTACACCGTCGCAGTGATTGCGGGCTTTTTACTGACCGCCGTTAGCAATTGGACGGGAAAAATAACATTACAAGGCGATGCGTTAGCGGGCTTAGGTTTATTGTGGTTGTACGGGCGAATTTTGCCGTTTTACGCGGGATTATTGCCAGACGGTTTGATTGCGTTGGTCGATTTCGCCTTTTTACCCGTGCTGATTTACGTCATTGCGAACACGTTAATCCGCACGAAAAATTATAAAAATTTGGTATTTGTCGGTTTGTTAGCGTTGTTAATGTTTGGCAATGGCTTGATTCACGCGCAAATGCTGGCACTTTGTCAACATAGCGCGGCGGTCGGAATTCAAATGGTCATCGCGACGATTGTGTTAATGATTTTGGTGATTATGGGTCGGGTGTTTCCTTTTTTCACAGAAAAAGGGTTAAAAGGCATTTTGATTCCGCGTAATTCGATGCTCGATGCGTTAGCGATTGGCAGCGCAGCATTATTGTTCACATTACAATTAGTCGATGTTTCAGGCACGTTTTTAGCGATAGCAGCGATAATGACGGCAGCGTTAAACGGTTGGCGATTGGCGAGTTGGTTTGTGTTTAGAATTTGGTTTGTGCCGCTGTTGTGGGTGTTGTATCTCGGTTACGGTTGGTTGATTTTAGGTTTTATTTTCACGGCGTTCGCAGCGTGGGAATGGGTTTTACCTTCGTTGGCGTTGCACGCTTTTACGGTGGGCGGAATCGGTATTTTGACATTGGGCATGATGGCGCGAGTAGCGTTAGGTCATACGGGACGCGCAATGAAAGCCTCGAATGCGATTGCTGTTGCGTTTGTATTTATGAACATCGCGGCACTATTTCGAGTTGTATTACCGTTGACGATTGCGTCTTGGTCGAATGTTTTGGTTTATATCGCAACACTGGCGTGGTTGGCGGCGTTTGCATTATTTATTTTTGTTTACGCGCCCATATTGACGAAAGTTCGAGCGGATGGCAAAGAAGGTTAATTAACCGCACGTTTTGCCTGTATTCATTAAAAATGTGATTGGCTAATAAATTGTATTTATTAACCTTTATTGGATTAAGTTTATATTTTTGGAAATAATCTATTTTTTAAATAGACACAATGCTTTTTTTACAGCTAAAATGCACCCGCTTTCGAGAGAAAGTTTAGGTGGGTAGCTTTAAAACAAAGCTAAATAATAACAATAAATAGTAAGAAACTCCTTCACTTGAGCCGCGTCGCTGGGCAAAATGCACAGAACGACAAGACAACAATAAAAATAATTGCTCAAGTACAGCCCGCTTAATGCGGGCTTTTTATTGCCTGTTAGAAAGTCACTTTAAAGCATAAAATACGCTTTTCTCAAATTTATAACGAGTTAGCTTTTGAAATCGACCGCTTTACAATCCAATCCTTTACGTTTACCTTGGCTAATTAGTAGTTTCGTCGTAATGCTATTCAGCATTAGCGTGGCTTTAGCACACTTTTACGGCGCAGAATGGCAACAACCACTAGCCGAAGAAGCGCGTATTTTTTGGCGTACTATTTTTTACGTTCTCGCGCTTTTAACTTTGCCAATAACCAATTTATTACGCCACATTTTTTTGCGTCTAAATCAAACGATGCCGCCGCTTGAACCCACTAATTTAGAGCGCGTCGTTCAAACTCGCTATGCGCTGACGGTCAGCGTTTCGATGTTAGCCATGTTGTTTATTGGCTGTCTCGCTGCAACGATATTTTATTTGGGTGACGGCTTTAATACGCTGCATATTTTGACTGGCGTAGCAGCTTTAGGCGTGTTTTTGTATCGCCCAAAATTAAACGAATATCAACAAATTCACGACGCACTTACCCTTTTGACGGAAAATGAAAATGACTAACGCAAAAAAAGAATTACTGGCGATTGCCGATGGTTGCGTGAAATGTGGAATTTGTGCGCCGCATTGCCCCACTTATACGCATACGCAAAATGAAAATGAATCTCCACGCGGACGTATTGCGCTGATTCAAGCCTGGGCGGGCGGGCAGTTGGCGATTACCGATAAGTTTCTCACGCATATTGATACTTGCCTGTTGTGTCGCGCTTGTGAAAAATCCTGTCCAGCGGTTGTGCCTTATGGAAAATTGATTGATGATTTTCGGGCGGAAGTGCGTGAAGATCAGAAAACATCCGTTTCGGTGCAGCTGGTGAAAACGATTGCTGAAAATAAGCGCGTTCAGCGTTGGTTGAAATCTGGATTAAGGTTTTATCAAAAAAATAATCTGCAAAAAACCGCACGATTGCTGCGTGTTCCGTCTTTGTTCGGATTGAAAAAACTAGAACGATTAGTGCCTGATTACCAAGAAACGCAAACCTTGAAAAACTATTATTCCGCACGCGGTGAAATTCAAGGCGACGTGGGATTATTTGTTGGTTGCATGGGCGAACTGTTTGATTTTGAAACGGTGAATGCCGCGATTACTGTGTTAACGCACGTTGGTTTTAATGTTCATTTGCCAGAATCGCAAACCTGTTGTGGCGCATTAGCGTTACACGATGGCGATGCCGAAACCGCGCAAAATTTAGCTAATCAAAATCAACTCGCTTTTGCCAGCGACAATTTACAAGCAATTATCTCGATTGCCAGCGGTTGCGGGAGTACGTTGCGCGAATATACCGCGAAAAATTTCACCGTGAAAGTGATGGATATTAGCCATTTTTTACTGCAAACGAATATCGATTTTAGCCAAATTTTAAAACCGTTAGCGACAAACGTGCGATTGCATTCGCCGTGTTCATTAAAAAATGGATTGCGAACCGATAAAAGCGTGGCGCAATTATTAAAACAGATTCCTAACGCGAACATTTCGCCCTTGCTGGAAACGGTACAATGTTGTGGCGCGGCAGGAAGTTACGGTTTAAGACATGAAAAAATGGCGCAAACATTGTTGAATGAATTATTGGAATCGGCATTGGAAAAACCAACCGATTATTTAGTGAGTTCAAACATTGGTTGTGCGCTGCATATTGCGGCAGGATTACGAGAACGGGGTGACAATATCGAGGTTGTGCATCCGATTGTATTATTGGCGCGGCAACTTTAACGAATTTTAAAAGGTTAAAGGCAAAAATTCACCTTTAACCTTTTTACGTCAAACCGACTTTAGTCGTATTGCTGACGGTAATTGTGACCGTAAAAAATCTCTGTCACTTCTTTCTGTAATTTCTTTTCAATTTCTGCTTTTTCTTCTGCCGATAAATCACATTCTTTTTCAAACAAATAGTTTTCCAACTCTGTTTCTTTCAACATCATTTTGGTGTGGAAAATGTTTTCTTGATACACGTTCACATCAATCATTTGATAACTTTCTTGCGTATCTAACGCAATGTAATCTTGAATCGACGTGATATTGTGGTCGATATAATGCTTTTTACCTTCAATATCGCGCGTAAAACCACGCACTTTATAATCCATCGTCACCACGTCTGATTCAAAACTGTGAATCAAATAATTCAATGCTTTCAACGGCGAAATACGTCCACACGTCGAAACATCAATGTCCGCGCGAAAGGTGCTGATACCGTTATCGGGATGGCTTTCAGGATAAGTGTGAACCGTAATGTGGCTTTTATCCAAATGCGCCAAAACTGTTTCTGGCAACGGGCCTGGCGATTGACTGTTCATATTTGGTGGCGGTGGCGAATCACCTTCTGAGATTAACATCGTGACGCTCGCGCCTTGTGGATCATAATCTTGGCGAGAGATATTGAGAATTTGTGCGCCAATAATTTCAGCCACATTTTTCAGAATCTGCGTCAATTTATCTGCGTTGTACGCTTCATCAATGTACTCAATATAAGCCTGTTGCTGTTCAGCAGGTGCATAACAAATATCGTAAATGTTAAAACTGAGTGACTTGGTTAAATTATTAAAACCGTGTAATTGTAATTTTGTATTCAATTGATTAAACCTCGATAACTTCAAAATCATGGGTCATTTCGACCCCTGCGCTTCCTAACATAATCGCCGCAGAACAGTATTTTTCTGCTGACAATTTTACTGCGCGTTCAACAACGGCAGGTTTTAAATCCCGTCCACTCACTACAAAATGGACATGAATTTTACTAAATACAGCTGGTACCGCATCGACACGTTCAGCGGTTAATTCTGCCACGCAACCCACTAAATCGGCGCGTCCTTTTTGTAAAATTTGCACTACATCAAACGAGGAACAGCCACCTACACCAATCAACAGCATTTCCATTGGACGAATACCCATATTCCGACCACCCAAATCAGGCGGCCCATCCATAACGACTGCATGACCACTGCCTGATTCACCTACAAACATCACGCCATCAACCCATTTAACAGTAGCTTGCATCGCTTAATTCCTCACTTTAAAAATTGGGCTGCATAATATCACACTATCTTTGCAGCAAGTGTGATACGGTAAATTTTTTGCTTAATCCTCAACCACTATATTCAATTCATTGACTTTTCGCGTTAATGTATTACGCCCGTAACCCAATAAAATAGCGGATTCATGACGTTTATTACCTGTAAAATCTAACGCTGCTTTAATCAAAATACTTTCGACAACTGGAATGATATGTTTCGCAATTTCAGTCGTTTTGTTTAGTAAGTGCTGATTAATTTCTGCTCTAAGTAAACTTTGCCAATCACCATTTAAAGCCTGTTTTTCAACCGTTGTGATTAACAATTCGGGCGGCAAATCATGCACATGAATTTCTCTTCCCGAAGCCATGACAGTCAACCAACGGCAAGTATTTTCTAATTGTCGTACATTTCCACGCCAATCCAAAGTGCTTAATAAATCCTCCACTTCCGATTTTAAAATTTTGGTTTCCATTTCTAATTCACGCGCCGCTTGCTGTAAAAAATAGCGCAATAACAATGGAATATCTTGTTGGCGATCGCGTAACGGGGGAATATGAATCCGAATTACATTTAAACGATGAAATAAATCTTCTCGAAATCGCCCTTGTTCAACGAGCAACTCTAAATCTTGATGCGTTGCCGCAATAATTCGAACATCTACTTTGGTCGAGGCATAGGCTCCGACTGGATAAAATTCACCGTCCGCTAACACTCTCAACAAGCGCGTTTGTAGCTCGGCGGGCATATCGCCAATTTCATCTAAAAATAATGTGCCGCCATTCGCTTGTTCAAAACGCCCTGCCCTGCGCTGAACTGCGCCAGTAAATGCGCCTTTTTCGTGACCAAATAATTCGGATTCCATTAAATCTTTTGGAATCGCCGCCATGTTTAACGCAATAAACGGTTTTGCGCTGCGTGGACTGTGACGGTGCAACGCTTTAGCAACCAACTCTTTTCCTGTTCCTGATTCGCCGTTAATTAGCACGGTAATTTGCGAGCGAGCCAAACGTCCAATCGCACGGAAAACTTCCTGCATTGCGGGTGCTTCACCGATAATATCTGGAATAACGCCCAATTTTAAAGCGATTGGATTGATTGCCATTTCACGTTGCTGTTGAGCGTGAACGCACGCACGCCGTACTAATTCGACTAATTCTTGAATATCAAAAGGCTTAGGCAAATAATCAAACGCACCACCATGAAAAGCTGCTACTGCGCTATCTAAATCAGAATGTGCAGTCATCACAATGACGGGCAATTCAGGATAATCCGCTTGAATTTTATTCAGCAATTCCAAGCCATTCATATTCGGCATACGAATATCGGTAATCAATACATCAGGAATTTCATGCTGTAGAGCATCGAGTAATTCTTTAGCATTTACAAAACTACGAGTAATCATGGTCGCTTTTTGCAAAGCTCTTTCCACAACCCAGCGTATGGATTTGTCATCATCAACAATCCAAATGGTTTCTAATTCATTCAATGGTAGTTTTCACGGTGGTTTGATAAGGAAAAATGACTGCGGAATCGCAAAATAAATGCTCTTTTATGGTGCATAAATATAACACAAAAAAGAGCTTGAACGGATTTTTTGTCTATTTAGGTTGGACGATATAGCAAGGTTAAGCTATACTTAACACGCTCACAGTCGTGCGTACTCAAAAACACATCATTTCAATAAATACCCCTAATTTCTTTCTACCCCTAATCGTTACGATTTTAATTCCTAACGTTATTCTTTTCTTTTGAGCTGTCTTTTTATGAATCTTACCGAGTTAAAACTAAAACAAATCAGTGAAGTTATCGAAATTGCTGAATCCCTTGGGCTGGAAAATGTTGCGCGATCGCGTAAACAAGATTTAATTTTCGCTATTTTGAAAAAACAAGCAAAAGCAGGCGACGATATTTCTGGCGATGGTGTATTGGAAATTTTACAAGACGGTTTTGGTTTCTTGCGAACTCCTGGCTGTTCATACCTTGCAGGACCTGACGATATTTATGTTTCGCCTAGTCAAATACGTCGTTTTTCACTCAAAACGGGCGATACTATTACAGGTAAAATTCGTCCTCCGAAAGATAATGAACGTTATTTTGCGATGTTAAAAGTCGATCAAATCAATTTTGAGCCACCTGAAAACACTAAAAATAAAATTACTTTTTCCAATTTAACCCCATTATTTGCCCATCAACGGTTTGTTTTAGAGCAAGGTAATGGCACCAGCGAAGATTTAACACGGCGAATGATCGATTTGATTGCGCCTATTGGTAAAGGTCAACGCGGACTCATCGTCTCCCCGCCTAAAGCTGGTAAGACTATGATCTTACAGAGTTTGGCACAAGCAATCGCTGAAAAAAATCCAGAATGCTATTTGATTGTGTTATTGATTGATGAACGCCCTGAGGAAGTAACCGAAATGGAGCGTTGTGTACACGGTGAAGTTATTTCGAGTACATTTGATGAACCTGCTACTCGTCACGTTCAAGTCGCTGAGATGGTAATTGAAAAAGCACGACGTTTAGTCGAACACAAACACGATGTTGTGATCTTATTGGATTCAATTACTCGATTGGCAAGGGCTTACAACACGGTAGTACCGTCTTCTGGAAAGATTTTAACTGGTGGTATCGATGCAAATGCGTTAGAAAAACCGAAACGTTTCTTTGGAGCAGCACGGAATATCGAAGAAGGCGGTAGTTTAACAATTATAGCGACCGCGTTAGTTGATACGGGTTCTAAAATGGACGATGTGATTTTTGAAGAATTCAAAGGCACGGGAAATATGGAATTGCATTTAGATCGTAAAATTGCCGAAAAACGTATTTATCCTGCCATTAACATCAATCGCTCTGGTACGAGACGTGAGGAGTATTTGGTAGATGCGGAGACATTGCAAAAAACATGGATTCTACGAAAAATTTTACATCCAATGGATGACATGGCAGCATCGGAATTTTTAATTGGTAAGTTGAAGGATTTTAAAACGAATAGTGAATTTTTTGAATCAATGAAGCGTTAATTATTTTTGATTGAAATGTTAGCGATGCTCGATAACAAATTAAGCATCGCTTTTTTTATGCTATTTTTTAGGAGGTGTGACACTTGCTGAGTCTGGCGTGACTGCTACTAAACCAGCTTCTGAAAATAAAATATCGCCTTTGATTTTTTCGATAGTTTTGTCGCCAATTCCAGAAACTTTGTTTAAATCGTCGAGAGTTTTGAAGTCGCCGTTTTTAGTTCTGTAATCGACAATTGTTTGCGCTTTTTTTAAACCAAAACCAGATACCGAATCAGCTATTTTTTGAGCATCAGCTGTGTTGATATTGACGGGTGTGGCAAAAGTATTTGTAGTAAATAAAACTAAGGTAAGTAATAACCTTTTCATAGTAAAGCTCCAAAGAAAATGAATGGTACAAAAGTTTTGCATGATAGCCAATATTGCCTTTCAATACAAACAAAAAAGCCCAAAATCATCGGATTTTGGGCTTTTCGTAAAATTAAGAGCTTGGCAATTCTCTACTTTCGCATGGCAAACTGCCACACTATCATCGACGCTAAGCGGTTTCACTTCCGAGTTCGGGATGGGATCGGGTGGTTCACGCTCGCTATGGTCACCAAGCAAACTGGT
>CAISXF010000053.1 GCA_903889445.1 uncultured Pseudomonadota bacterium | reverse complement strand
TTAATCATTTCACGACTGGTCAGGACAAAACCTATCAAGTTTCAACGCCAACCGCTGGCGATTATTATGTCGCTATCAATAGCAGTTACTACAGTGGCGATTCTTACAGCCTGACAGCTAATTACATAGCAGGTTCTACAGAAATCGTGAGTAACAATCCAATCATCGCGACACCTGTCCCAATTCAACATCAACACACCGGCACAATCTCAATCAGCGGCAATGCGATTCAAGATGAAACGCTGACAATTCAAAACACGTTAAAAGACGAAGACGGTTTAGGCGCGTTTAGTAATTCGTGGCTACAAAATGGCAAAGCCATCAGCGGCGCGACGCAATCGAGTTACACGCTTTCAGAAAATGACATTGGCACAGCAATCACGGCGAAAGTGAGTTACACCGACGGCTTGAACAAATTGGAAACTGCCACGAGCAGCGCGACGGCGTTAATCGAACCAAAACCCGAAGAAATTTTGCCTCCGACTTACACGTTAAGCGTCGATAAAACAGCTGCGAACGAAGGCGACACAGTCACGTTTAATTTAAAAACTGAAAATGTGGCGGACGGCACCGAAATTCCGTTTTCGTTTGGCGGTTCAATTTCAAATGCGGATGTGTTGGGTGGATTGAAAACCAAAATTTTTACCGTCGATGCCAACGGCAAAGCGTCGTTGCCCGTAAAGTTTTTGGCGGATAAATTCACCGACGGCAGCACAGAAAACTTAACCTTAACGTTAAACAGCGGCGAAAATCAAAGCGTATCAGTAAAAGATACGAGTATTACGCCTGCGCCTGTGGTAATTGTGAAACCTGTTGAAGTTGTGCCAGTGGTCGTAAAACCTGTGATTGAAACGCCCACGGGTTCAAAAGGCTACGACAAAAAAGCTGTTATTTTGAGTGGCGATAAATTGATTGGCGGCGAAAAAAACGACACGTTGACGGGCAATGTTGGCAAAGATGAATTGCTCGGCAAAGCGGGCAACGACAAATTGATTGGTTTAGGCGGCAACGATACGTTAGTCGGTGAAAGTGGAAACGATGATTTAAGCGGCGGCGAAGGGCTGGATTCATTAAATGGTGGCAGTGGCAATGATTTGTTGGACGGTGGAAACGGTAACGACACGTTAATCGGTGAACAAGGCAACGACACCTTAAAAGGCGGTTTTGGCGTAGACAATATGGACGGGGGCGACGGCAATGATTATTACTTTGTCGATAATTCCAAAGACGTGGTGAGCGAAGCAAACAAAAATACGCTCGGCGGCAACGACACCATTGAAAGCACCTCGACTTACACGCTCGGCAAAAATATCGAAAATTTAGTGCTGGCAGGAATCGACAATAACAATGGCAAAGGCAATGAATTAAACAATCAAATCACTGGCAACATCGGCGACAACAAACTCGAAGGCATGGCAGGAAATGATAAATTGCTTGGCAAAGATGGCGCGGATACCTTGGACGGTGGCAAAGGAAAAGACACGTTAATCGGCGGAAACGATGACGATATTTACATGATTAACAACGATTTTGACACCGTGATGGAAGAAAAAAATGGCGGCGAACAAGACCAAATTTGGGCGAGCGTCGATTACGATTTGAATCAAAGTTTATTTGTGGAAGTTTTGCAGCTTTCAGGCACGGCGGTGACGGGTGTCGGCGATGACGCGAATAATTTATTGATGGAAATAGACAAAGGAAAAATCGCCAATCATTTTGTCGGCAACGGCGGCGATGACACCATTTCGAGCGAAGGCGGCAACGATACAATTGAAGGCGGCGCAGGCGATGATAGCATTGACGGTGGCGACGGCACAGCAGACGTAGCGGTTTTTTACAGCAAAAAAGAAAATTACCAAATTGCTCGCAATCCTGACGCGGACGGCGTGGATCAAATTACGGTGCGATACGTCGGCAATGGTGAAAATAGCGAAATAGACGAAGGCACGGATATTTTAACGAATATCGAATTATTGCAATTTGCGGATTACGATTTTAATAATCCCATTCATACCGACACCATTCAAATCACTGGTTTGCCTGCATGAAACTCAAAACGCTCGCATTATTAAGTTTATCGTTATGCCACGCGCCACAAATCTACGCTAAAAATAATTCTCCAAAACCGTTACAATGCGTGGCATTTAGTCCGTATGTGAATCAACTCACGCCGAATTATGGCGCGACTCCGAATGCTGAAATTATCGACACATTGCTCGATACGCTTATTAAAGAAACGCCGTTTCGTTGCATTATGAGTTATGGTGTTTTGAACGGTTTGGAAGCTATTTTCCCCGCCGCCAAAAAACGTGGCATTAAAGTCATTGCGATTTTGTGGATTGATAAAGATAAACTCGTCAACAGCGATTCGATTTCACATGGCATCGCGTTGGCGCGACAATATCCTGAAACGATTATCCGTTTAAGTTGCGGTTCGGAAGTTCGGACACGCCACACACTGCGTTTTGATGGCGAAACCGAACGCTGTTTAAATGCGTTGCGCGAAGCGAAAGTCACGCAACCAATTGGTGTAATTGATACTTGGTGGGAATGGTGCAATCGCACGCAACCCTGTCACGAAAATCAATTTAGCAAACAAGTCGATTGGATTGGGATTAACGTTTTTCCGTGGTGGGAAAATCGTCACGCCGATTTATTTCCGTGCGTGAATGCCAATGAAGCAGCGGATTTTCATGTGGCGCGTTGGCAAGAAGTAAAAAAAACCAATCCAACAAAAGAAGTGATTATGACTGAATTTGGCTGGGTTTCTGCTCCCGAAGGCAAAGCGCAAATTAACCTAAAAACCCAAAAAGAATGCGGTGGCGTTGCGAGCCAAAAAAATCAGCAACTCGTGATTCAATCGACATTTAAAAAATTAGCCGAAAAAAATATTTCTGGCGTGGCATTTGAAGCCTTTTCAGAAAATTGGAAAGCCAACAAAGAAGAAGGAGATTTTGGGCGATTTTGGGGATTATGCCAAAGTACGCCGCCTTACACTTGCCACGTTTCACTTCCACATTAACCACTACTCCCAAAATTTAACGTGAAATTATTTTTAGTTACCCTTAACGCCATTTGTTTATTGCTTGCGTCAGAAGTCAGTCAAGCGCGTCATGCTGAGATTTTAATCGATGCTGAAAATGGCAATGTTTTACACGAAATCGATGCAACCCAATCGTGGTATCCCGCGTCATTGACCAAAATGATGACGCTTTATGTGACATTTGACGCGCTCGTGAATGGCGAAATTCATTTGAACGACACCATGCACGCTTCGCATCATGCCGCACAACAACCGCAAAGTCGTTTGGGTCTGCGAACCGGTCAAAGTATTACTGTGGAAGAAGCGATTTTAGCGTTGGTGACACGTTCTGCGAATGATGCGTCAGTGGTTTTGTCTGAATATTTAGCCGTAACGGAAGATAATTTTGCCATTCGCATGACCGCAAAAGCGCATTCGATGGGAATGTATAATTCGTATTTCATGAATGCGACGGGTTTACCGAATGATTGGCAAGTTACTACCGCGCGAGATATGGCGTTATTAGCCTTGAAATTGCAACAAACTTTCCCGCAGTATTACCATTATTTTGGCGCACACAGTTTTAATTTCAAAGGGCGTGAATTGTTTGGTATCAATCGATTTACCGCGACGTATGAAGGCGCGGAAGGAATGAAAACCGGTTTTACCTGCAATTCCGGTTATAACTTAGTGAGTTCTGCATCGCAAAATGGACGGCATTTAATCGGCGTGGTTTTGGGCGGAATGACCAGTAACGAGCGTTATAATTTCATGAATAGCCAAATGGATCACGGTTTTGATGGCGATTACAACGTGATTTCTAACATTGGCACCATGCCGACAAATTCTGCCGGTTTGCCGCCCCATCAGTTGGATTGTGCCAGTCGGGCGGCGCATTATGTCGAACCCGAAGTGCGTCATCATATTAGACACAGACATCACCATGTGGCTAAACATACGAATTCTAAAGCGCGTCCGAAAGCCCATCACAGTCGGCGTTAAATTTTATTTGTAACGACTGTCATGGTCTAATAAAAACAGACACGCTTATAGGTTGTAAAATACCAACCCAGGAGTGAAAAAATGACCAAAGAAAGACGTAAATTTGAAGCTAGCTACAGTCAAAATGGTAAAAGAAGATGGCATAGCGGTTAGGTTAG
>CAISXF010000052.1 GCA_903889445.1 uncultured Pseudomonadota bacterium | reverse complement strand
TCGAATAAGGCTTCTAACACACCTTCTTTGTCTGTCGAAGGGCCTAATGTGGCTAAAATTTTAGTGCGTCTCATCGTGTGATACCTGTTTGATTAAAATGGATTATTTCGCGTTCATTAACGCTAAAGACGTATCTAACATACGATTTGAAAAACCCCATTCATTGTCATACCACGACAATACTTTCACAAAATTACCGCCGGTGACTTTCGTTAAAGACGATTCAAAAATTGAAGACGCAGGATTATGATTGAAATCGCTCGAAACTAACGGTTCGTCGTTGTACGCTAAAATACCTTTCAACGCGCCATCAGAAGCGGTTTTTAGAATGTCATTGATTTCTTCTTTCGTGGTGTCGCGTGCCGCTTGGAAACATAAATCTACAATTGAAACGTTAATCGTTGGCACGCGCATCGCAAAACCATCTAATTTACCGACTAATTCTGGAATAACCAAACCGACCGCTGAAGCTGCCCCCGTTTTGGTAGGAATCATCGATTGTGTCGCTGAACGCGCCCGACGCAAATCTTTGTGGAATACGTCCGTTAACACTTGGTCGTTGGTGTAGGAATGAATCGTGGTCATCAAACCATGTTCTACGCCAATCGTGTCAAGCAACGGTTTAATCAGCGGTGCCAAACAATTGGTGGTGCAGGAAGCATTGGAAATCACGGTGTTGCTGGCTTTCAAAATGTGATGATTGACACCAAAAACAATCGTCGCATCCACATCGGTTCCACCTGGTGCAGAAATAATGACTTTTTTCGCGCCTGCATCAATGTGCATTTGCGCTTTAGCTTTGCTGACAAATAAACCAGTACATTCGTGGACTACGTCAACGTCTAACTCTTTCCACGGCAATTTTGATGGATCGCGTTCCGCCAACACCCGAATTCGGTCGCCGTCAATCACGATGTAATCTCCGTCAACGTTGACATCAAACGGGAATTTTCCGTGAACGGTGTCGTACTTCGTCAAATGTGCGTTGGTTTTCGCGTCGCCTAAATCGTTAATCGCGACAATCTGAAATTCGCCCCTGCGATTCGTTTCATAGATTGCGCGGACAATACAACGTCCAATTCGACCATAGCCGTTGATTGCAATTTTTTGTGTCATAAAAAAGTCTCCAAATGAATAAAAGTAAGTAGTTTAAATGTTACTAAAACCTGTGACAACTATAACAAAACCGACTGTGAAAGCGTATCACAAAAAGACAGGTGCTTAGGGTTTTTAATCGGTGAATTCTGACATCACATCAATCAAATCATAAAGTTGTTCTTCTTCTCTTTCTGAGGATAAGCCAACCGCCACTTCGGAAATATAAAAACACATTCCTACCAACATCGATAAAACCGAAGAAACGAAAATAACGATGGCGATAATCCACGCCTGCGGAACGTACAAAGTCAAACCAAGCACTAAACACGTCAACATCACGCCAATAATGCCTAACAACGTAAAGAAGAAAGCATTTTTGATTTGAGTGGCGCGTTGTTCAATGGATTTGATTTGCGCTTGTAAAACCAAAACCTCCTGTTTTCTACCAGCTATTGCTGCCACATGTTTTTCTTTGTGAAAAGCGCGTAATCGCGTCACGATTCCCATCAAGCGCACATTGATAGAAAGCACCAGTAAACCCGCCGCCGAAATGAAAATCGCGGGTGCGACAAATGCTTGAAAAAGTTCTAAATTGGTCATGGTTTTTTAGTCGTCGATTTATTTGAGGTATTTCACCCACGCAATCTTAGCACTTGCCTATTTTCCACGCACTCGTTTCAAGTTTAAACATCGTTTGCACGCTTTCAATTAGGCGGTGATAAA
This sequence comes from uncultured Pseudomonadota bacterium, assembly GCA_903889445.1. Taxonomy (GTDB): domain Bacteria; phylum Pseudomonadota; class Gammaproteobacteria; order Methylococcales; family Methylomonadaceae; genus UBA10906. The sequence continues at coordinate 5,433 of CAISXF010000052.1, read as the reverse complement.
ATAAACGGAACGCAATTATTTATTCACATTTTCAAAAGGAAAAATCATGTCTGCCTCCGCACCCTTTATTACCCAGTTTCAAGCGTATTCGGAACGCAAAATTACGCAAATTCAAAATTGCCCGAAGTTCCAACAAGTGCAAGCCTTGCCGCCGTTGCAACGTTATTCGACGTGGGCGGGATTATTTTTAGTCAGTCAAATTATCGTTTTTGGCACGTTATATTTAACGTTCGGTTCGATTGTAGTTATCGGTTTTTTAGCGAGTATTTTGGCAGGATTAGCCACCGGTGTGGGCGCGTTACCGGCGTTGTGGTTTAAAAATATCTCGAACAATTTATTCAACAGTTTGCTCGGTGGCGCGGCAGGTGTCATGCTGGCGGCAACTGCTTTTTCGTTACTCGTTCCAGGGTTGGAATACGGCAATGCGATTGTGGCGGGAAAAGGAATTTACATCGTTTCGGGCGGTATGATCATCGGCGCACTTTTTTTGCATTTTGCCGATAAACAATTGCCGCACGTTCATTTTGATTCCATGTCCGACACACAACTCAATTCGTTGAAAAAAATCTGGCTGTTTATTATCGCCATTACGATTCACAATTTTCCCGAAGGCATGTCGGTTGGCGTGAGTTTTGGTGCGGGTGATTTGAAAAATGGTTTTGTTTTGGCGAGTGCGATTGCGTTACAAAACATTCCCGAAGGTTTAGCCGTCGCGTTGCCGTTGGTCGGTTTGGGTTATAACAAATGGAAAGCGGTCGGCATTGCCACATTGACGGGTTTAGTTGAACCGATTGGCGGATTGTTGGGCATTACGATGGTGACTGCGTTTAAACCTATTTTGCCTTTGGCGATGGGTTTTGCAGCCGGTGCGATGTTGTTTGTCATCAGCGAAGAAATCATTCCAGAAACGCATTCAAAAGGGCGTTCACGTTGCGCTACCTTTTCGTTGATGGGTGGTTTTATCATTATGATGATGCTTGATAATTTGATTGGTTAAATTCGGTAAAAATAATGAATGACACGCTGTTTGCACTGTATGAAAAGTGGTTTTCGACGCTTGAAAATATCAATCTTCAAGAATTATCTGCGCCAACGTTGACGAGTTTTTTGTTAATTGTGGCGGCTGAAATGGGTGATAAAAGTCAGCTCGTTTGTATGACTTTGGCGGCACGTCATCGGGCGATGCCAGTGGCTTTGGGCGCGATTGCCGCGTTTGCGTTATTGAATACGTTAGCTGTGGTGTTTGGCGTAGCGATTGCAAATTGGTTTCCGAATTATGTAGTTTCTGGCGTAGTGGCAATTTTATTTTTGGCATTTGGTGTTCATGTTTTACGCGCCAACAGCGACGATGAAGACGAAGAAACGGTGCTTGAAAAAAGCAGTCACAGCATTTTTTTCACCACGTTTTTATTGATTACGGTGGCGGAATTTGGCGACAAAACACAATTAGCCGTCGTGGCGTTGAGTAGCACGCAATTACCGTTGGCGGTTTGGATTGGCTCAACGTTGGGGTTGGTGTTTACGTCGATTTTGGGCTGCATCGCTGGACGAACTATTTTACAAAAATTCTCGTTGGCGTGGCTGCATAAAATCAGTGGCGTGTTTTTTTTGGGATTGGCTGGCGTGGCAGGCTACCGAGCTGTTTCTAGTTTTTAATTTTTTGAATGCAGCGATAACATTTTTCACAAAATGTTATCGCCAAAAATCAAAAACACCTATTTTTCGCGTTTATCCAACAATGCGGCTTGCGGATCGTCTTCGTACATCGTGGGCAACGAATGCGCGATGCCTTTATGACAATCGATACAGGTTTTGTTTTCGTCAAAGCCTTTGATGTGCTGTTTTACCGACCGACGACGTTGTTCTAAAAAGTCCATCGCGTCTTCATCGTGACAATTTCTACATTCACGCGAATCGGTTTCCTTCATCTTTTTCCAAACGTGATGCGCTAATTCCAAACGTTTCGCTTCAAACTTTTCAGGTGTATCAATCGTTCCTAAAATTTTATGAAAAATTTCGTTGCTCGCTTGCACTTTGCGAATCATTTTGTGCGTCCAATCTTTCGGAACGTGACAATCGGGACACGTCGCACGCACGCCGCTTCGGTTGCTGTAATGAATCGTGTTTTGATATTCTTTATAAACATTTTCCTGCATTTCGTGGCACGAAATACAAAACGATTCTTTGTTTGTGGCTTCTAACGCGGTATTGAATCCGCCCCAAAAAATCACGCCACCGATAAAACCAACAACTAAAATTGTTCCCGCCGCCCAACGCGCAGAAGGTTTTTTCAGCCAATTCCACATATTTTTAAAAATCGTCATGGCTTACTCCTCTCCTTTGAAATCGTTTTCCATAAATGGTTTTGCATCGACTTGTGGAACGTGACATTGCACACAAAAATAACGCCGCGCTGAAATTTTCGTCGTCGGTGAACCGTCACGATCGTGATAATGTGATTTTCCCACGGGCGTTGCGCCACTGATTTTAGAATCTTGGTCGCTGTGACACGTCAGGCATTTATTGAACTTTTGGTTAATTACATAACCTTTTGTTGTGTGCGGAATAATCGGCGGTTGTTGCGGATAATTACGCGGTTGCGGCTCGGTGTCGTGCCACTTTTTAATTTCAGGTTGTGGCGACATTTTTTCTAAAATCGACGCGCCATTCAACGTGCGCTTCACTTCTAAATCATCGGCATTCACCGACAATGTAAAAAGCAAACTCAATAAAACAAACAAACTTTTTTTCATGATTTTCTCCTCAAGCTCGTTCGATTTTAACCGCACATTTTTTGTAATCGGTTTGTTTTGAAATGGGACACGTCGCGTCCAACGTCAATTTATTCACCAACCGTTTTGAATCAAACCAAGGAATAAAAATCAAACCAACAGGTGGACGATTACGCCCGCGCGTTTCAACTTGCGCGAGAATTTTGCCGCGTCGCGAACTAATCGCCGCCGTCATGCCACGACGTAAACCGCGTGCTTTGGCATCGTCGGGGTGCATGAAAACCAGCGCGTCTGGAAATGCTTTGTACAATTCGGGAACGCGCAACGTCATCGAACCAGAATGCCAATGCTCTAAAACTCGCCCCGTGGAAAGCCATAAATCAAATTCTTTATCAGGCATTTCTGGCGGTGCTTCATACGGCAACGCAAAAATAATCGCGCGTCCGTCGGGCTTCCCGTAAAAACTCACGTCACCTTTCGCAACCGTTAAATTTGGATGCGTGCTGGCAGCGTGTAAATCGGTCGGCGCAGTGCTGTCCGTCATTTTCACATAGGGATCGGAACCTTCACGGAATCGCCATTTTGTTTCTTTGCCATCGACCACTGGCCAGCGTAAACCGCGTGCTTGATGATACATATCGAACGGAGCTAAATCGTGACCGTGACCGCGTCCGAATTTAGCGTATTCTTCAAACAACCCTTTTTGAATGTAAAAACCAAAATCGTGCGCGTCGTCATTATCAAAGCCTGGCGCGATTTCACTCAGCGGGAATTTGTTCACTTCGCCGTTAGCAAATAAAACGTCGTAAAGTGTTTTGTCGCGGCATTCAGGCTTTTTCGCCATCAATTCTTCTGTCCACACTTCACTTATTTTGAAATGTTTGGCGAATTCAACCAATTGCCACAAATCGGATTTTGCACCCACGGGCGGTTTAACTTGTTGCCGCCAAAATTGGGTGCGACGTTCGGCGTTACCGTACGCGCCCTCTTTTTCCACCCACATTGCCGTTGGTAAAATCAAATCTGCCGCCATCGCGGTCACGGTCGGATACGGGTCAGAAACGATAATGAAATTTTCAGGATTGCGATAACCTGGCAAGGTTTCTTCGTTGAGATTCGCCGCCGCCTGCATATTGTTGTTGCACATCACCCAATACACATTGAGTTTGCTATCTTTGAGCATTCGATTTTGTTGGACGGCGTGAAAACCGACTTTATCGGGAATCGTGCCTTCGGGAAGTTGCCAAAGTTTTTCGGCAATATCGCGGTGTTCTTTTTTCGTGACCACCATATCGGCGGGTAAACGGTGTGAAAATACGCCCACTTCTCGCGCCGTGCCGCACGCCGACGGTTGTCCCGTGAGTGAAAATGGACTGTTGCCAGGTTCAGCAATTTTTCCCGTCAATAAATGAATGTTGTAAATCAGATTATTCGCCCAAGTGCCGCGCGTGTGCTGATTGAAACCCATCGTCCAAAACGACGTAACTTTGATTTTCGGATTGGCGTACAACGCCGCGAGAGCTTTTAATTCTTCAATCGGAACGCCTGAAATTTCGTGTGCTTTTTCTAGCGTGTATTCCGAAACAAATTTTTTGTACGTTTCAAAATCAATCGGCGTGGAATCGTTGGCTTTATCCGCATTTTTCGCCGCTTGTTCGAGCGGGTGCGTTGGACGTAAACCGTAGCCAATATCGGTATTTCCTTGTTGAAAATTAACGTGTTTCGCAATGAAATCCTGATTGACGTTGCCGCTTTGGATAATGTGATTCGCAATATAATTCATAATCGCTAAATCACTTTGTGGCGTGAAAACTATTTTAATGTCGGCTAAATCGAAATTTCGATTTTCGTAAGTAGACATCACCGCGACTTTAACATCGGGATTCGACAAACGGCGTTCGGTAATGCGTGACCACAAAATCGGGTGCATTTCCGCCATATTTGAACCCCACAAAACGAACGCATCGGCGTGTTCAATATCATCGTAACAGCCCATCGGTTCATCGATGCCGAAAGTTCGCATCATTCCCGTGACCGCTGAAGCCATACAATGTCGCGCATTTGGGTCTAAATTATTGGAACGAAATCCCGCTTTCATCAATTTTGACGCAGCGTAACCTTCCCAAATTGTCCATTGTCCCGAACCAAACATCCCGACTGAACTTGCGCCTTTTGTGTTTAAAGCGGCTTTCCATTTTTCCGCCATGACGGCAAATGCTTGTTCCCAACTAATTGGCGTGAATTCGCCATTTTTGTCATATTGCCCGTTTTTCATTCGCAACATGGGTTTGGTTAAACGGTCGTGTCCGTACATTATTTTCGATAAAAAATAACCTTTTACGCAATTTAAACCTTTGTTTACTTCTGCGTCTGGATCGCCTTGCGTGGCAACGACGCGCCCATTTTGTGTGCCGACTAAAACGCCACAACCCGTGCCGCAAAATCGACACGGTGCTTTATCCCAACGCACTTCGTCGCTTTCATTTTGTTCATTTGCCAACGCAAGATTCGGCATATTTAAACCTGCGACGGCGGCGGTTGCAGCAATCGCATTGAGTTTAATAAATTCTCTTCGTGTTACGGTCATTTTTCGCTCCTCTGTTAGTTTTAAACGACACGCTAAGTCTACTCGTCAACGTGGTGATAAACCATAGCTGCCGTAAGGACACCTTGAATCTGTTGAACTGTGGTTAATTGTTCG
>CAISXF010000051.1 GCA_903889445.1 uncultured Pseudomonadota bacterium | reverse complement strand
TCTCGCACATCACTTTGAACCAGATACGGGAAGTAATTTTGATATTGAACCTTAACAACACGTCGTTTAGCCGACGTGTATCCTGAACTTTTAGTTCTTAGCTCACTAACCCACCAGCTTGAGCTGGTGGTTGTTTAGTGGTGCGAGTATTGGCATCAGTATTTATCCTGAACACGGTGACAATCCAGAATTGTTAATCGATCACGCCGATACGGCACTTTATCATGCGAAAGACGCGGGACGTGGACGGTTTGCGTATTTTTCAGATGATTTGACTCATGCGGTGCGAGAACGAATTGAGTTAAAAACGCGCTTACGTCGTGCGATTACTAATCACGAATTACGGCTGTATTATCAACCGCAAGTTGACATTTTAACTGGCAAAATTATTGGTGCAGAAGCGTTAATTCGTTGGTTTGATCCTGAAAATGGTTTAATTCCACCCAATTTTTTTATTCCGTTAGCGGAAGAAACGGGGTTAATCGAAAAAATTGGCGAATGGGTCGTTTATGAAGCGTGTCGGCAAGGTAAAATCTGGATGGATTTGGGCATTACCGAATTAACGATTGCGGTGAATGTGTCGCCCGTTCAATTTCGACGTTGTGATTTGAATGAATTAGTGAGAAGTGCGTTGAGTGACACGGGTTTTCCTGCCGAGCGGTTAGAATTAGAATTAACCGAAAGTGGTCTCATGGAAAATCAGGAAAAAGTCGTCGCCATTCTTAATCAACTCCGAGCGCAAGGCATTCGATTAGCGATTGATGATTTTGGCACCGGTTATTCATCGTTAGCGTATTTGAAATCCTTTCCAGTGAATGTGCTAAAAATCGACAAAAGTTTTATTGACGACATTCCGCAACTCAAAGACGACATGGAAATTACGGCGACGATTATTGCCATGGGTAAAATTTTAGGTTTTAAAGTGTTGGCAGAAGGCGTTGAAAGACCGGAACAGTTGGCTTTTTTAGAGCAAAAAGGCTGTGATATTTATCAAGGTTATATTAAAAGTAAACCGTTACCCGCAGATGATTTTTTGAAATTATTGCAGGCGGATTAAGTAAAATTTTTTTATTATTTGGATTAAAAACATGACTATGGATTATAAAAAAACGCTGAATTTACCCAGCACGGGCTTTGCGATGAAAGGCAATTTAGCGCAACGTGAACCCGAACAATTGAAAAAATGGCAAACCGCCGCGTTATATCAACAAATTCGTGAAACAGCGAAAGACCGCCCGAAATTCATTTTGCACGATGGTCCGCCGTATGCGAATGGCGAAATTCACATCGGTCATGCGGTCAATAAAGTATTAAAAGATTTTATTTTGAAATCGAAAACCTTGAGCGGATTTGACGCGCCTTATGTGCCTGGTTGGGATTGCCATGGGTTGCCGATTGAATTGCAAGTTGAAAAGAAAATTGGCAAAGCGGGCGCGAAAGTGTCGCCACAAGTTTTCCGAAATGCGTGCCGCGAATATGCCGCCAAACAAGTTGAAATTCAAAAAGAAGCCTTTGTGCGATTGGGCATTTTTGGCGATTGGGCAAATCCGTATTTAACAATGGATTTTGCCTTTGAAGCCGACATTGTGCGCTCGTTGGGCAAAATTGCCGCGAATGGTCACATTGTCAAAGGCGCGAAACCTGTTCATTGGTGTACCGATTGCGGTTCAGCACTTGCCGAAGCCGAAGTCGAACACGAAGACAAACATTCGCCCGCGATTGATGTGCGTTTTGCAGCGGTGGATTCGGCAGAATTTCTGTTGAATTTTAGTTCGTCGCAAGGTCATGGAAAAGTTTCTGTCGTGATTTGGACAACCACGCCGTGGACTTTGCCTGCGAATCAAGCTGTGGCGTTAAATCCAGAATTGACTTACGTTTTGGTTCAATATCGCGACGAGCGTTTAGTTTTGGCGCAAGATTTAGTGGAATCCGCCATGCTTCGTTACGGCAATTTGGATTACACGATTTTGGCGGAATGCGAAGGCGTGGCGTTAGAAAATCAGCTTTTGCAACATCCATTTTATGCTCGCCAAGTACCAATTATTTTGGGCGACCACGTCACGACTGACGCGGGAACGGGTGCCGTTCATACCGCGCCAGCACATGGTCAAGAAGATTATGTGGTGGGACGGGTTTATGATTTGCCGGTCGATTGTCCTGTTGGTGGCGACGGCGTATTTTTATCAAACGTTGAAATTTTCGCAGGCGAACACGTTTTCAAAGCCAACGCCCATGTTTTAGAAGTGCTACATGAACGTGGCGCGTTGGTACATCAACAAACGATTCTGCATAGTTACCCGCATTGCTGGCGACATCACACCCCGATTATTTTCCGCGCCACGCCGCAATGGTTTATTTCGATGAACCAAAAACAATTGCGTGAACAAGCTCTTGCCGAAGTGAAAAAAGTCGCGTGGTTGCCAGAATGGGGGCAAGCGCGAATTGAAAGCATGATGGAAAATCGCCCCGATTGGTGTATTTCGCGCCAACGGACGTGGGGCGTGCCGATTGCGTTTTTTGTGCATAAAGAAACCGGTGAATTGCATCCGCGCACCGCTGAATTGATTGAACAAGTCGCGCAAAAAATTGAAAAATCGGGCATTGATGCGTGGTTTGATGCCACAGCCGCTGAATTTTTAGGCGACGAAGCCAACGATTACGACAAAATGACCGACACGTTAGACGTTTGGTTTGATTCGGGCGTGACGCACGCGGCGGTTTTGAATCGTCGTGAACAATTGCAATTCCCGGCTGATTTATATTTGGAAGGTTCGGATCAACATCGTGGTTGGTTTCAATCGTCATTGCTCGCGTCCGTTGCGATGAATGGCGTTGCGCCGTACAAAACCGTTTTAACACACGGTTTTACGGTTGATGCGAAAGGCGAAAAAATGTCGAAATCGAAAGGCAACGTCATTCCACCCCAATCAGTCATGAAAAGTTTGGGCGCGGACGTGTTGCGTTTGTGGATTGCCTCGACCGATTATCGTGGCGAAATGCGTGTTTCAGACGAAATTTTAGAACGTACATCGGACGGTTATCGTCGTTTACGAAATACAGCGCGTTTCTTGTTGTCGAATTTGAATGATTTTAATCCTGCTGAAGATTTAGTTGAAACCGCGAAATTGTTGCCGCTGGATCGTTGGGTTTTGGATAGCGCGTTGACGTTACAAAACGAAGTGAAAGCGGCTTACGAAAATTACCAATTTCAAACAGTTTTCCAAAAAGTACATCATTTTTGCGTGATTGATTTGGGCAGTTTTTATTTGGATATTATCAAAGACCGCCAATACACCGCCAAAACCGATGGTTTGGCGCGACGTTCCGCACAAACTGCAATGTTCCACGTTTTAGAAGCATTGACGCGCTGGCTTGCGCCGATTTTGAGTTATACCGCTGAAGAAATTTGGCAACATTTGCCCGCCGTTGGAAATCGCCCAGAATCGGTATTTTTAACAACGTGGTACGAAGATTTAACCGCGTTAGATTCGGATGCAGAATTCAATCACGAATTCTGGCAAACGGTGATGACGGTTCGCGCCGAAGTCAGTCAGGCTCTTGAACATAGCCGCACGACGAAAGAAATTGGTTCGTCATTGGCGGCAAATGTGGAATTGGAATGTGATGCGAAAACGTTTGAAACGCTGGATAAATTGGGCGACGAATTGCGTTTTGTATTTATTACGTCTGGCGCAAAAATTACAAAATCGGATTCATTAAAAATCAAAGTCACGCCATCAACCGAACAAAAATGCGTTCGTTGTTGGCATCAACGCGCTGACGTAGGTTCACACGCTGAACATCCCGAATTATGCGGACGTTGTGTTGAAAATATCGCAGGCGAAGGTGAAAAACGTCTTTATGCCTAAGTTTCCAAAATTAAAATGGTTGTGGCTTGCCGCGTTATTGTTAGGTTTAGACCAAGCCAGTAAATTAGCGGTTGATAAATCGTTCGCACTTTATGAATCGGTTGCGGTGATGCCGTTTTTCAATCTGACTTACGTTCACAACACGGGCGCGGCGTTTAGTTTTCTAAGCGAAGCGGGCGGTTGGCAACGTTGGTTTTTTGCGGCATTGGCTATTATCATGAGTACGATTATGACGTTGTGGCTGACACGTTTGAAAGCACACGAAACGCTACTCGCCGTGTCGTTGTCACTGATTTTAGGTGGCGCGATGGGAAATTTAATTGACCGTTTGGCTTACGGTTATGTGATTGATTTTCTGGATGTGTATTATCAAACATGGCATTGGCCCGCGTTTAATATCGCGGATTCAGCGATTACGATTGGCGTGGCGTTAATGTTGGTGGAATCGTTCAAATCACAGGAAGAAAAAATTTGAAAACAAGAGAAAGAAGACACGGTTTAACCGTCGTCAACACCGGAGAAGGCAAAGGAAAATCATCGAGCGCGTTCGGCATGGTATTTCGTGCCGCTGGTTGGGAAATGAATGTTTGCGTGATTCAATTTATCAAAGGGCAATGGCAAACGGGCGAACAAAAAGCCGCGCAGAATTTTGAAAATATCGAATGGCACGCGCTGGGCGATGGTTTTACTTGGGACACAAAAAATCCTGAGCAAGATATTAAAACCAGTCGTGAAATTTGGGATTTTGCGAAAGCGCAGATTTTGTCGGAAAAGTTTGATGTTGTGTTACTCGATGAAATTAACTATTGTTGTGGCTACGGTTGGATTTCAGGACAAGAAATTGCTGATTTTATTACCGAAGAAAAACCGTCGTGGTTACATTTAATTCTGACTGGACGGAATGCGTCGCCCGAAGTGATTGCGGTGGCGGACACCGTCACTGAAATGACTAAGGTGAAACACGTTTTCGAGCAAGGCGTGAAAGCAGAGCAGGGCATCGATTTTTAAAACTACAATGAGGAAGGAATAATGAGCGAAGAAAAAGAACCGATGATTAGTAACACCATGAAAATCGTGATTGCCGTCGTGGGCGTTTTTGTGATGGGTTTTACACTGGTTGGCGCGAGCAAACAAAAAACAGTGGTCGAAATGGAAGCCGAATCGATGATTCGCAACTACGCTAACATTCAAGGCATGGCAAATCAAAAATGTCCTGCTGCGATTGAAAGTGCGACGGGCGAACAAGTGTTTTTCCCAAGTAAAACGGAAAGTGATAAAAACACTTACATTACGCTAATGTGGGAAGGCGAAAATACTGCAAACGGTGGCTTTAAAAACGCGAGTTGCACGTTAAAAGCCACTTTAGGCGGTATTTCTGAGCTAATTGTTGACGGCAAAGAAATCATTAAAAAGTAATCATTACATGACGGGAGTACAAACCTTGGTTTGTGCGTTTGTACTCTTATTTCCCTAGTTCAATCCGCTGGTCGTTATCTTTATCCGCTTCGGTAAACCACTTCAAACGTGATTGGTTGTATTCCTGCTCGCTGATTTGCGCGTCTTTATTTTCGTCCAATTTATCAAACACTCGTTGCCCCACTTCTGCACCGGAATCGGTGGTGGTGGAATGTGAATGTTCGGCGTAACGCTGCAAAAATTCCGCCTGTTCAATGGCGTGATCGCCGTCCACATCCATCGTTTTAAAACGTTCAGCGGCGGATTCTAAAAATTCTTCTTGCGTCACCACGCGATCACCATTGTGATCAAATTTTTCAATCATATACGCATTTTTCGCTGCTTCTTCCGCGTGAGTCGTTGAAACTATTGCCACGAATAAACCCACGAATAATCCCCTATTTTTTTTCATGAAAACCCTTTTCAAATTTGAATAATAGCCGAAGACCATTCTGACACATGGTAAAATTGAAATCGCTAAAAACTTACTCGCGGCGATGACTGACGAACAAATTGTAAAAATAACCGGATTTTCTCTTTCCATGAGAGAATAACCACGCAAGAAGGTTTTTTAAACTTCATCCAACATTTTTCAAACAAGAAACTAATCTTATCCTCAAAACAGTTCAACTTGTTTTTAATACAAATCCACCGGATCAACATCGAGCGACCAGCGCACTTTTGCAGCCAATTTTAACGTCGAAATTTCTGGCACGAGTTGTTTTAACAAATGATGCAACGCGCTCCGATTAGCGTGTTGAAATAATAATTGAAAACGATATAGCCCTGCGCGGCGTGCCATCGGTGCAGGAATCGCGCCTAAAATCTGCACTTTTTGCGGGTTGAAAGTTTGCGCTAATTCCGCCACCGCGTTTAAAAAAGTTTGTGGTAATTCTTCATTTTCAGAATGAGCGCGAAGCAACGCCTGATAACTAAACGGTGGCAAATTCGCCATTTCACGCTCTGCCAATGCCAACGCCGCAAATTTCGCGTAACCGTCGCGTAATAATTCCGTCAATAATGGATGGTCTGGTTGGCGCGTTTGTAACAACACTTTGCCTTGTTTGAGTTCGCGTCCCGCACGCCCTGAAACTTGCACAATCAATTGCGCTAACTTTTCGCCCGAATGAAAATCGGTGCTAAATAATCCACTGTCCACGTCCAAAATCGCCACCAGCGTGACGTTGGGGAAATGATGCCCTTTCGCCAACAATTGCGTGCCTAAAATAATGTGCGCTTCACCGTCGTGAATTTGCGTTAAAAAATCTTCCAACGCGCCTTTTTTTTGGGTCGAATCACGGTCTAAACGCAACACGATTTTGTCGGGAAATAAGCGCGTCAACACCGATTCTAATCGTTCTGTTCCCAATCCCAAGGACGTTAATTCAGGCGATTGACACGCTGGACAGGTTGAAATTAGTTGATGTTCCGTGCCGCAATGATGACAACGCAGCAAATTTTTATTTCGGTGAATCACCAAATTGGCATCGCAATGTGTGCAACGCGCCACCCACCCGCACCCGTCACAAATCAACGTGGGCGCAAATCCTCGTCGATTTAAAAATAATAAAACCTGCTCATCTTTTGCCAACGTCGCGTGAATTTCTGTCATCAAGCGCGTAGACAAACCCTGTTGTAATTTTTGCTGACGAATATCAATAACGTGAACCAACGGCGGTAGAGAATTTCCCGCCCGTTCAGGCAATAAAAGATGGTGATAACGCTGATTTTTTACGTTGTACAAACTTTCCAACGACGGCGTAGCGGAACCCAAAACGACTGGCACATTTGCCAATTTGCCGCGCATCACCGCCACATCTCGCGCTGAAAATCGAAAGCCTTCTTGTTGTTTGAATGAGCTGTCGTGTTCTTCGTCGAGAATAATTAGCCCGATATTCGGCAACGGCGTAAATAACGCGGAACGAGTGCCGAGCAACAACGAACACGCGCCACGTTGCATCAACAGCCACGCATTTTTGCGCTGTAAATCGGTCAGTTTGGAATGTGAAATAGCAATCAGCGTATTGAAACGCGCTTGAAAACGTTGTTGTAATTGCGGCGTGAGCGTGATTTCGGGAACTAAAACTAAAACCTGTTGTTCGCGGTCTAAAACGGTTTGAATCAACTGCATATAAACTTCGGTTTTGCCGCTGCCCGTTACGCCGTCGAGAACAAAAACGTTGAATTCGCCCAATGTCGCGCTGATTTTATCAATGGCGTTTTGTTGGGCTTCATTGCAAATTAGCGGGGAATTTTTCGTTTCGACTTCAACAATTTTGGGCAATTTTTTAATGACCGCGTCTTTGCCTTGCCGCAACGCCACGGGAAATGCCGCGCTCATCACTTCGCCAATCGGATGATGATAATAACCTGCGACCCAATGCAATAATTTCAAATCGATTTCTGCCAACAACGGCACGTCATCAATAACGCGAGTAATCGGTTTTAGTTTTTCGATGGCATAATCATTTTTAAAGCTGGTGGCGATTAAAAAGCCGATTTTTGAGGTTTTGCCAAACGGCACTTCGAGGCGAATGCCCGCCTGTAAATGTTGGGAATCGTCGGGGGCGAGGTATTCAAAGTGTTGAAAAAAAGGAACAGCAGGAATCGCGACTTTTAAAATGAGCGGTTTAGTCATGATTCCAAATTTGCACCAAACTCAAAGTCGCCAACATTAAAAACGCCACCAATGTCCACTCTGGCATACTGAAACCGAACATTGTCCAATCGACTTTCGCACAATCGCCCGTGCCTGAAAGCATCAATTTAACCGTGTCCAGCAGCGGGAAATTTTCCAACATATATTCCAACGCGGGACTGCATTCAGGCACTTTGTCGGGCGGTAAATGTTGAATCCAAATGTGGCGCGTCGAAATAGACGTGCCACCGAATGCCGTCAACGCGCCTAAAATAGCGTAACGATTGATGCCGATTCGGGCTGGATTATGAACGGCAGCGATTAAAAAAACCAACCCAGTTAAAAAAATCGCGATGCGCTGCGAAATACACAACGGACAAGGATCCAAACCTTGCACCAATTGAAAATACGCGCCCATGCTCAATAAAAATACGCAACCCGCGCTGCCTAAGAAAAACCAAATTCTGGGCGATAATTTAATCGCGTTAATGATTTCCATGATGTTCCACCTCGTTTCTAAATAATCGACAACCGCGACTGGGTCCCATGACCACTAACACATCGCCCGCATTGAGTTTGTGATCCGTTTCGCCATTAGTAAAATGCAACTGTTCGTCCAATTCTCGATCCACCACACCAATCAAAATCAAATTGTATTTTTCGTTTTTTAAATTCAACTGACTGACCATCACGCCTTCCAAATACGATTTAATCGGGATTTCAATTTGCGCCATGTTCAAATCGTGTCGCCCAAAAACCGTGTGATCCAAAATGTTGCTAATGTCGGGTTTCGTCAGCATTTCGTGAACTTTTCGCCCACAAATTTCATACGGATCAATAATTTTATTGGCACCCGCTGCCAGTAATTTATCTTCCGATTCGGATTCATCGACAATCGCGATAATCGTTAAACTTTTATCAATGGCGCGGGCTGAAATCGTCAAAAATACGTTGTCCGAATCCTTGGGATAAAAACAAAAAATAATATCGACATTGTCGCCGATACCGACCGAAACCAAATCATCGTCATTACGAAAATCAATCACCCGCGTTTCAAATCCTTTTTCAGCGACTAACGCGGCTTCGGCTTCGTTATTGGCAATAAATAAAATGCTGCACTCGTCTTTTGGCAATCGATTCATTGCCTCCAACGACATCACGCTATAACCAAATACGACGATGCGCTTCATGCTTCTTAGTGAAAAAACGGTTTAACGGCGGGTTTTGTAATGGTGCAACCTGTGCCGGAACAGGGTTTTATGGTGGCATCGACAACCGCTTGTGCTGGTGTAATTCGTTTGATTTCATATTGCGATTTATCTATCACGCAAGTTGTGTCGTTACTTTCACACGCGGATTTTACCACCACATAATACGTTGGCGAATCTTTCGTTAAAAGAATGGGATAAGTGCCGGTGTCGCCTAATTGCCCAATTCCACATGAGCTACCGTTAATCAACGTGGTCGATTTCAAGGTTTTCGCGCTGTCGTAAATCAACATTTTCCAATCGTTTTGATAACGAACAGTATTTGATGAGCAACCGAACGTTAAATTCGCATCGGCTGTGCCAGTATCAACGCGATAAATTTGTGTATCGGTCAACGTGTTAATTTGTCCCTTTTGTGATGCGCCCAGATTCTTTTCTGTTGATAATGCTGTAATCATCGGGTCTACAACAGGTATAACTAAATCCATTTCACTGATTAAACTGTAGGTTTTATCGCCCACGGTAGGTTTGTCGGTATCGATATAAAATGCGTCTCGACCTTCACAATGAAAATCACCAATGTCTACTTTCACAGGAATAACTACCGAATCACTTATCGGTGTGACCGGTGTTGTAGTTGTAGTTGTTTGTAGCTATTGTTGTATCTATGACTGTTGGACTTGGATTTAAATTTTCTAAATCCAATTTCGTTCCCGTTAATGTGATTTTGCTGGGAAAGTCCGGCGCATTACTGCTAATACAGTCACTGAGTGTAACCGTCACACTGTCTTTCGCAATCAACTGAGCATCGATAATTTCCGCATTTCCGGTAATACTGCCTAACATCAATTCAGCGGGCGCAAACGAATTCGGCGTTAAAATTTGGCAAGCCATCGTTCCAATTTGAAGTTTAATCGGTTTTTTATCAGCAGATGTGGTCGCTTTGAACATGTCTCTCAAATCCGCATTTTCAACTTTCACAGCAATCGTCGAATTACTGTTTAAACCACAGCGCGTCAATTTAAAACTCGCATTCGTCGCGGTGATGCTTTTAGCTGCAGACAAATTTCCCGTGTAAATTCTCGTCACGTCACGCGCAATGTTGTATTGCGACGTTTCAACGGTGCAATTCTTTTTCGATTGCGAATCACACGCCGATTGAACCGACACAAAATAACGCGGGGAATCTTTCGGCAAGGTAAATTTGAAACCGCCTTTATCATCCACCAACGTCGAACCACAATCGCTGCCGTTGATATAACGTGGATAACCGGTGACGACAGTATTTTTATCGTCATAAACAGTTAATTTCCAATCATTCGTTTGACGTGCCGCCGCCGCTGTACACGAAAAGAGCAGCGGAACGTCGTTTGTTCCCGCTGTGTCTGTTGTTGAATAGGTTTCGACAGAGTAAATTTTGTTGTCTGTATTCGAGGTGATTTGCCCCGTTTTAATCGAACCAAGCGCGATGGAATTTTGTAATTGGACGGCTGTTAAAGTGTTCGTATCAGTAATAATTTTTTTTGGAATTATTCCTATTTTTAATTTGTAGTCAGAGGTATCACACGGTTGATTTGTAAGTCTGTCTGTACCAACGTAAAGCGGTTTATCGTATTGGTTATGGATGGTTGTATTTGGAAATTGAACACAAGCTGATTGAATCCCAATGTAATACGAGGATACTTCGTTTACGTTGTCGTCATTTTGATCGATAAGCATTGAAAACTTACTAGCACATTTTTTTGAAGATACATTGTTATAACCTTTCAAGTATTCATTGGTCTTATTCTTGTAATGCTTCCAAATACTAATGTACCAACCAAAATAACCATTGTCTGTTTCAGCTTGTGGACATGAAAATTCTAATTCAACATCAGCAATTGGAAATGGAATGTTAGAACCGGGGGCGTTATTTAGAATTTCAAAAAAATCAACTTCTTGTTTGCCAATTTGACCTGTTCGATTGGTGTTTTCTTTTAGAATTTTAGGACTTTGTGACGTGATATTTTCATAAGGTGTTCCAACATATTCAGAATTTCCAGTTGCCCAGGCAGACTTTGCCAACATCAACAAAATGGCTGCCGACAACATTTTGCGTTGATTCATTTTATTTTGCTCCAAACACAGGGAAATCAGAGGTTGTCACTGCATCACACGTCCCATGAAAACACGGTGCCGCTGTCGTTGCGCTGGGTGCTGTCGATGATGGAATCAAACGTTTGATTTGATATTGCGACGTATCGACAGCGCAATTCTTATCATCGACCGCACACGCTGACGTAATGACCACATACGAGCGGGGTGAATTTGTGGGTAATGTAAAACCAAATGTGCCGTTGTCACCTAATAATCCGGTGCCACAATCACTGCCGTTAATCGTTTGCGAACTTTTTAACTTTTTCGCATTATCGTAAATCGACAAAACCCAATCGTTAGCAAAACGGGTTGATGTTGGGCAACTAAACGTAAAATCAACAGCCGCTGTCAAACCGGTATCAACGTAATATGCTTGAATATCGGTTGCTAATTTGAGAGCGTTTGTTTGTGACGCACCCACATTTTTTGCCGTTGCAAACACTGCAATCATAGGGTCTACCGTCGTATCGCCGGTTCCAGTTGTATCTACGGGAACGGTCGGTTGTGTTACGTCATCCGGTGAAATGTTGCTGTAAGTCGCTGTGCCTGTCGCATCGGGTGTGATGTAAAACACTTCTTTCGTTTCACAATGGAATTCCCCGATATTGACTTTGATGGGAATGACCACCGAATCCGCTGCATTTTTAGGATTGAAATTGACCAAATCCAATTTTGAACCGGTCAATGTGACTTTCGATTTAGGATCACTGCCGCAATAGCCAAGCGTGATTTTTGTGCTGTCTTTTGCAGTGAAAGCTGAATCAATAATTTCAGACGAATCTGCCACACTGCCAATAATCGCATCTTTTTGGTTTTGGGAAGATAAATCGGGCGTGAAAACTCGACACGCGGTGCTACCTATTTGAACGTTAATCGGTAGTTTTGTGGCATCCACTAAATTCACATTTTCAGTATGAATCGAAATCACCGCATTATTATTGAGACCACAATTCGTGAGTTTTAAATCAGAAATTTTGGTAGTTAAGTCGATGGTTTTCTTAGCCAATTTGCCAGAATAAACTTTGTCCACGTCACGCAAAATGCTGTATTCCGCCGTATCAACCACACAATCTTTTTTGGTCGATGATGCACACGATGATTCGACCGCTAAATAATAACGTTGCGAACCTTTTGGCAATTTGACACTTTGACCGCCTTTATCGCCGATAAACACTGAACCGCAAGTGCTGCCGTTAATCAATGTTGAACTGACTAAACCGTTTGCGTCGTTGTAAATGCTTAATTTCCAATCATTCGTTTGGCGCAACGCTAATGCCGAACAAGTGAACAATAATGGCACTTCAGCGGTGCCGTCGCTATCGACAACGTAAATATCCATGTCATCAATTGAACTGATTTGTCCCGATTGTTCTAATCCGAGATTTTTCTGTTCTTTCGACGTAATGTCTTCAAGGCGTTTGATTTCGTTGTCAGGATTATCTTTGATGGTGTAAATGCCTGTGTTGTAATTATTATCTTTGCACGCCGAATCAAAACGTTTGCCGAAGTTTTCAGCGGTATTCGCAGCATCAATGTTGGCTTTAACTGTGTCATTCAAAGATTTCACTGCATCAGCCAAAGCCGTCAATGAATCGGTTAATTTTGTTTTGGCTTCGGTGTCTTTTGCTGTGGCATCGGTAAGGACTTTATCAGCGGCGGTTTTAACGTTGTTCGCCGCTTTTTGTACATTTTCAGCGACTGTTTTTGCGTCATCGGCGGCATTTTTAGCTAATACAAAAGGTTGCTTTGCATTGTCAGCGGCAGTTTTTACAATTGATGCCTCCGTTTGGGCGGTTTGAGCAGTAGTTACATTTAGTTTTGCGCTATCCACGTCGGCTTGTGCGCTTGTTATGGCAGCAGGTAATGACGTGGAATTTTCTTTTGCCGTTTGCAAGGTTTTATTTGCTGTGTTTACGGCACTATTTGCAGTAACCACGCCGGCAACAGCGGCGGCTAATGCCGTTTTAGCATCTGTGATAACGGCATCTGCATTGGTAATAGCTGTTTGGGCTTTTTGAACGTTATTTGTAGCCGTTGCAACGGCGGCATCAGCGGTCTCAATGTTTGCCACAATAATTGGATTTTGAGCTGCTACTTGAGCAACTAAAAATTGCCCATGAGTATAAATTGAAAATTGCATTGCATACGCTGCAATCTCAGTTGCTTTTGCGGTTGAATTTGCCGCAGAGATATTTGTGGCGGGCGTTAACGTTGATGACGCGATGCTTGTAATGTTGTTTGCTGCTGCCAGCGCGTCGGTTAAGTTTTTGATATTTGCGTTTGAATTGATGACGGGAAAAGAGGCGGTATTTAAATCGGTTTCGGCGGCATCAATTGCGGTTTGCGCTAAGACCATTTCTTCTTTGGTGGCATCAATATCGGTTTGTTTAGCGAGTGCCGCCGCGACAAATTTATTTACGGTGACGATAGTTTTTGTGGGGTCTTTTGGGTCGGTGATGGTGTTGTAAATTGGAGCCGCGCAATCCGCCACGACGGAAACGTAATAATTTTGGCTGTCTAAACTGGGAAATCTAAAATTAAATGCACCTTGCGTGGTGTCACTCACGATGCAATCGGCAGGAGCGACGGGATAGGTTTCTTGTAATTCACCGTTTGAATCATGAATCCCTAAAAACCAGCCTGTGGTCGTTGCCGTTGCGATACCGCCGCTGGTATTTGTTGCCGCCGAGCGGTTGTTACAAGTAAAAGAAAGCGACACATCTTCGCGGCGTTTATCTGTACCAGCCTTGTTTAACGGGTTTAATGTTTCATCGGCTGCGGTGTATTTGACGCATTGTTTTTTGTCATCTTTCACACACGAATCGATTGAGAAAAAATCAACATCGCTGGCGCGATTGAGTTTGCCGACGTTTTCTTTGCCGAGTTTGTTGGCATGACCGGAGTCGTTGTTGGGTTCGACTTCAATAGCTAAAGCAGACTTTGCCAAAATTAACAAAATGGCTGCTGATAATACTTTTCGATTGTTCATGTTTCGTTCTCGTCTGCTTTAAAAATTTAAGAAATTAACCAGGCGACCACAACATTTGTCGCCCAGCCAATAAATGCACATGCAAATGATAGACCGCTTGCCCACCGTGCGCGTTGCAATTGATAACGGTGCGATAACCTGCTTCCGCCACGCCAAATTGTTTCGCTAATTGCGCCGCCGTTTGCATCAATTTACCCAATAAAAGCGCGTCATCTGCATCGTTCAATGTTGAAATGTGACGCTTCGGAATAATCAAAACATGAATCGGAGCTTGTGGGTTAATGTCATTAAACGCCAAAAACTCGTCATTTTCAAACACCACGTCTGGCGTAATATCACCAGTAACCATTTTGCAAAATAGGCAATCGTTCATCATTCGCTCCGAATTAAAATGGCAAACTAAAACCCGCTGGCAACGGAATTCCAGCGGTCACGGCAGCCATTTTTTCTTTTTTCATTTTGTCGGCTTTATGCACGGCATCGTTAATCGCCGCAGCCACTAAATCTTCCAACATATCTTTATCGTCGCCAAGAAGTGACGGATCGATGGTGACTTTTCGCGCTTCACGTTTACCGGTCATGATAATACTGACTAAACCGCCGCCCGATTCGCCGACCACTTGCATCAATGCCAATTCATCTTGAACGGCTTTTAAATCTTCCTGCATTTTTTGCGCTTGTTGCATTAAATTGCCTAAAGCATTTTTCATTTGTGTTTCCTGTTTTGAAAGTTAATACGGTTGAATAGTTTCATGTAAAATCTGCGCGTCAAAATTATTTCGCAAATATGCCACGTTTTGATCGTTTTGAATAGATTCCACGGCGGATTGCTGACGATTTTCTTGCGCGTGAACGACTTGTTGCGCGGGTGTGTGAGCCGCCAATGTTTTAACTTCGATGTGAAGTTTTAACGGTTTCCCAAACATTTCACGCAACGCTTTTTCTATTTTTTGTGTGTAATCCGAATCCAGTAAACTCTGAAATTCAGGGTTTAAATTTAAGTGGCATTCAGTATCGTTGATAGATTCTAAAATACAATGTTTCGCAAATTCTTTAATAGAACGAGTCACGTTCAAATTCACCAAAATATTTTCCCAGCTATCGGTCATTTGTGGCATTTCTGAAATCGGCGCAGGGTGTGGCGCGTGCATTTGAGCGACTTGTGGCGATTGAATTTGCGCTTGTGGACGCAGTTGAGAAGTTGGTGCGATGGTTTGTTGGATCGGCGGATTATTGCCGTTTTTCATTGGACGAAAGGTCAGCATTCGCAACATCACCATTTCAAAACCGCTGCGTGGATCGGGCGCGAGTTCTAAATCTTTTTGCCCAAGCAAACCAATTTGGTAATAAAGCTGCACGTCTTCGGGAGTCATGATGTTCGCCAACTGCGCGACAACTTCAACATCTAAATCGTGCGTGAGCGTGTTCGGAACGTGCTGAACTAAGGCGATACGATGCAAAAATTGTAAAAGCTGCTGCAACAAATCGCTGAAATCCGGACTGAGCTGACTTAAATCGTCAATTTGATTTAAAATAGCCGGCGCATCGGCGTTCGCTAACGCCTGCAAAATCGATTCAACCGGTTGTTGAGCAATCGAACCCAGCATCGCGTGAACATCGTCTTTATTAACTTGACCGTTGCCATAAACAATCGCCTGATCCAGCAAACTCAAACCGTCACGCATACTGCCATCGGCGGCACGGGAAATCAGTTTTAGCGCATCTGGTTCAAACGCAATGTTTTCTTGACCCAAAATAAAACCCATTTGCGTAAAAATTTCACTCGGCAAAAGGCGTTTCAAATTGAGTTGTAAACAGCGCGACAACACCGTCACGGGAATTTTATGCGGATCGGTCGTGGCGAGGAGAAATTTAACGTGAGCGGGTGGTTCTTCGAGTGTTTTGAGCAAGGCATTAAAACTATGCCCCGATAACATGTGAACTTCGTCGATTAAATAAACTTTGTAACGTCCTTGATTTGGTGCGTACTGTGCGTTATCGAGTAAATCGCGGGTATCTTCGACTTTTGTCCGCGAGGCGGCATCGACTTCGATTAAGTCTAAAAATCGTCCTTCGTCTACGGCGCGGCAAATGTCGCATTGTCCGCAGGGGTTGAAATCTTGCAAATTTTCACAGTTCATCGCTTTTGCTAAAATTCGCGCCAACGTGGTTTTGCCTACGCCGCGTGTACCTGTAAATAAATAGGCTTGATGCAGGCGTTGGTGTTTTAAAGCGTTGGTGAGTGAAGTAATAACGTGAGATTGTCCGACGACTTCTGTGAAATTATGCGGTCGCCACTTTCGAGCTAGAACCTGATAATTCATGACGGGATGTTTCGTGTTGGGGGAGTTTTGGGTGGTAATTGTACCAGCTACATCTCGGCACACGAATCTGCTGTTACCGTTGCTTACTTCCGTATCTGGCGGGGTTCACAGCGTATCGTTGCGAGAGAACCGATACAACTACCATAATGATGTCAGCCGATTGGCTGAAGACCTGCGTATTATAACTAATAACCGCACGATGACAACCAAATTCATGATTTTTGTTACTTTTCGCTGCTATTTTGATTCAATTTGCGTCATTTTTTAATCGTCAATGCTTCCAATAACGTCACCAAAAACGTAATTTTCTGCTCAGTCTTTTCAAATTTTTGTACAAATCGCAGTTTGTCTTGACCATCCAACTTATAAACCAGCGGCTGTGTTTGAATCAGCGAAATCAATTGCCCTAAATCAACATTCGGTTCGGACTCAAACAAAACTCGTCCGCCTTCCGAATGCACATCAATTTTTTTAATGCCCAACGCCGTCGCATGTTGTTTAAGTGCGGCAATACTGAAAAGCATTTTCGTTGGCTCTGGTAACAAACCAAATCGATCAATCATTTCAATTTGTAAATCCCGCAAATCCGCTGCCGTTTTGGCATTCGCAATGCGTTTATAAAGCACCAAACGTTCGTGAACATCGAACAAATAATCTTCGGGAATTAACGCTGTCGTTTGTAATTCCACTTCCGCGCCATTGTTTGCCGACGTTTCAAGTTCGGGGTTTTTACCCGCTTTCAACGCTGAAACCGCCCGTTCTAAAAGTTCAGTGTAAAGCGTAAAACCAATTTCTTGAATTTGTCCGCTTTGACCGTCGCCCAACAATTCACCCGCACCACGAATTTCCATGTCGTGCGTCGATAACATAAAACCCGCACCCAAATCGCCCGCCGCTTCAATCGCGTCGAGGCGTTTAATCGCATCGGCAGTCATCAACGCTTTCGGAGGGACAATAAAATACGCATACGCGCGATGATGTGAACGCCCGACGCGCCCGCGCAATTGGTGCAACGCCGCCAGCCCCAATTTATCCGCCCGATTGATAATTATCGTATTCGCGCTCGGAATATCGATACCACTTTCGATAATGGTGGTACTCAACAACACGTTAAAACGTTGATGATAAAAATCCAACATAATGCGTTCGAGTTCCTTTCCGTGCATTTGTCCGTGAGCGATTTCAAGACGCGCTTCGGGAATCAACTTGCTCAATATCTCCGCCATTTTTTCCATGCTTTTGATGTCGTTATGCAAGAAAAAAATTTGTCCGCCACGTTTGATTTCACGCTGACAGGCTTCGCGAATTTGTTCGTCTTGCCATTCGTTGATAAACGTTTTAATCGCGTGCCGATTCGGTGGCGGACTGGCAATAATCGAAATGTCACGCAAACCACTCATCGCCATATTTAACGTGCGCGGAATCGGTGTGGCGGTCAGCGTGAGCAAATCCAATTCACTGCGTAATTTTTTAAATTGTTCTTTTTGCCGCACGCCAAAACGGTGTTCTTCATCGATAATCACCAGCCCCAAATTTTTATATTTCAATCCTTCGCTGAGTAATTTGTGCGTGCCGATTAAAATATCAACCGTGCCTTTTTCGAGTTGTTCACAAATGCCTTTTTGTTCTTTTGGCGTAACGAACCGCGACATCAGTTCAATTTTCATCGGCAAATCGGCAAATCTATCGCAAAAATTCACATGATGTTGTTGCGCCAATAACGTCGTCGGCACAAGAACCGCGACTTGTGTTCCTGTTTGAACCGCTAAAAATGCCGCTCGCATTGCCACTTCGGTTTTGCCAAAACCCACGTCGCCACAAATTACGCGATCCATCGGTTTAGTTTGGTTGAAATCTTCGATAATATCTTGAATGGCGCGAGCTTGATCGGGTGTTTCTTCAAAACGAAAACCTTGCGCGAAACTGAGATATTCGCCTTCGTCGATGCGTTCAAATAATGGCACAGCGGGACGTTCTTGCAACGCCCGTTTGGCGTGAATATCCAACAATTCTGCGGCGACATCGTGAATGCGGGCGATGGCTTTTTGTTTTGCTTTTTGCCATTGGTCGTTGCCTAATTTGTGCAACGGCGCATTTTCTTCGCTCATGCCAGTGTAACGTGAAATGACGTGCAACGCCGCGACGGGAACATAAAGTTTGTCGTCGTTGGCGTAACGGAGCGTTAAAAATTCGCCACTCATGCCGCCAACTTCCAGCGTTTGCAAGCCTAAATAACGCCCCACGCCGTGTTCTAAATGCACAACGGGTGCGCCAATCGTGAGTTCGTTTAAGTTCGCGACCAGTGTTTCTAATTGTCGTGCGGACGTTTTGCGCCGCCGACGTTGCGCGACTTTTTCACCCGATAATTGGCTTTCGGTAATCATCGCCAACAACGGTTTTTGCAATAACAAACCCACGTCCAACGCGGCAACGGTGATGCAATGCGTGTGTTCGCTGTTTAAAAACGTGTGCCAATCCGCGACGATTTTGGGATAAATTGATTCCCGTTTTAAGGTTTGCAACAAGGCTTCACGATGTCCAGCAGATTCCGCGACAAACAAAATTTTGCCTTTAAAATCCGCGACGAATTGCGTTAAAGCGTAGGCGGGTTGTTTAAAATGGGCGTTGAAACTGATGTCGGGAAGTTTCGCGCAAACGTCTAAAATAATTTGTTCGTGCTTTTTAAATTCATCTGCCAAATTTTTCGGCGATAAAAATAATTTTTCGGGTGAAAGGGCAGGGCGTTCGGAATCATTTTTTCGTAATTCAAAACGGCTTTTCACCGCTGCGTCAAAATCAGAAATGGCTGTTTTTAAATTCGGCAACATCACCAGCAACGTATTTTCTGGTAAATAATCAAACAGTGTCGCTTTTTTGTCGTCGTCCAACGGAAATTCGCGAACGGGCAAAATCGTCAACGAGGTAATGATTTCATTGGTTGAAAATGCCCGTTGGCTTTCAACATCAAACGCTCGCAATCCTATCAATTCATGGTTTTCATTCATTTCCAAACGTAACGGCACCCGATTTCCCATTGCGAAAATATCTAAAATTGAACCGTGCAAAGCAAATTCACCGTGCGTGAAAACTTGCGAAACCGATTGGTAATCGCGTTGTTTTAATTTTTCGGAAATGTCCGAAAGTGAATCGCCGCAATTAAAAACCAGTTTTTGTGCGACTAAAAATTCGGGCGGCGTTATACGATTCATCAACGTGTTAACCGCCACGATTAACGCGCCACTTTCTACGGCTGGCAAAGCGTTTAACGTTTGCAAACGCTCCGACACAATTTCGGGCAACGGCGAAAATGCGTCATACGGCAAGGTTTCCCAATCAGGAAAGTGCAAAATCGGTTGCGAATGATTGAGAAAAAACGCTAATTCATGTTCCAACCGCAATGCGCTGTGAGCATCGGGCGTAATAATCACAAATAAACGGCGGTTGGTTTGAATCGCCGTCGCTAAAGCCAGCGCGTCGGCGCAACCGCTAAAACCTGACCAATTTACGACGGGTTGTTGAGCGGTTGGGATCGGGAGATTTAATAAATTATTAGGCATGGTCGGTCAGTGCAAAAAAACGTGAGTAGCGGTTATTTTAAACCGAATTGAGTGGCGCATATTATAATGACTGCATTTTTAATGCTGATTTTTACGGGAGAAATTTAATTATGTCGCGAATTTATAATTTTAGTGCAGGACCTTCGATGTTACCTGAAGCCGTTTTACAACAAGCGCAACAGGAATTACTCGATTGGCGCGGAAGCGGAATGTCCGTCATGGAAATGAGTCATCGCGGCAAACAATTTTCAAGTATTGCCGCCGAATTAGAAGCTGATTTACGCTCGTTAATGGGAATTTCTGAAAATTATCGGGTGCTATTTTTGCAAGGTGGCGCGTCGGCACAATTTTCATT
Organism: uncultured Pseudomonadota bacterium; assembly: GCA_903889445.1. Lineage (GTDB taxonomy): Bacteria > Pseudomonadota > Gammaproteobacteria > Methylococcales > Methylomonadaceae > UBA10906. Next base: position 4,681 of record CAISXF010000051.1, on the reverse strand, counting down.
TATTCCGCAAAATATCTTGGGCGCAAAAACAAAAGCCTGTTACGTTAAAACGGGCGCGTGGTCAGAAAAAGCGATTAAAGACGCGCAATCGTATTGTGACGTGGTGGTCAGCGCGGAATCAGAAGGCTGCAATTACACGCGCATTCCAAATGTTGCGGATTGGGTTTGTGACCCCGAAGCCGCTTATTTACATTACACGTCGAACGAAACGATTCACGGTGTGGAATTTCAAACTACGCCCGATGCAAAAGGCTTACCGCTCGTTTGTGATATGTCGTCCAACATTTTGTCGCGGTTTGTTGATGTGAGTGAATTTGGTTTAATTTACGCAGGCAGCCAAAAAAATATGGGTGCAGCAGGCGTAACCGTTGTGATTGTGCGAGATGATTTATTGGGGCAGTGTTTGAAAACCGTGCCGCCCGTTTTCAATTATGCCGAACAAACGAAAAATCAATCGATGCTCAACACGCCGACGACGTACAGCTGGTATTTAATGGGTTTGGTGTTGAAATGGGTGCAAGCGCAAGGCGGCGTGGCGGCTATGGAAGAACGTAATATCGCGAAATCGGCGAAACTTTATCAGGCGATTGATAATTCAACTTTGTATCGTAATCCAGTTGAAATCGTGTCCCGTTCACGGATGAATGTGCCGTTTATTTTGGCGAATGAAGCGTTGGATAAAGAATTTTTAACGGCTGCTGAAGCGGCTGGTTTGAATGAATTAAAAGGTCATCGTTCTGTCGGTGGCATGCGAGCCAGCATTTACAACGCGATGCCTGAAAGTGGCGTTGATGCGTTGATTAGTTTTATGCAGGAATTTGAACGCACGCATTAAGCACAAACCGAGGTTTGTACTCCGAAAATGGAGTGCAAACCTTGGTTTGCCAATGCTCAATTTTACCGACAAATCCACATCGCGTCGCCGTAACTAAAAAACCGATATTCCTGCTCAATCGCGTGCTGATAAGCGTGCATCACAAATTCATAACGCGAAAATGCGGCGACCAACATTAACAATGTCGATTCTGGCAAATGAAAATTAGTCAACAATACATCGACTGATTTAAATTCGTAACTCGGCAAAATGAACAAATCCGTGTCACCAAAACCCGCTTGCAAACTGCCCGAACGAGAAGCCGATTCTAACGCCCGAACCGATGTTGTACCAATCGCAATCACTCGTCCGCCGCGTGCTTTCGTTTTGTTTACCGCGTTCACAGTTTCTTGCGGCACTGCGAAAAACTCTTTGTGCATAATGTGTTCAGACAAATTTTCGACCCGCACGGGTTGAAATGTGCCGCTGCCAACGTGCAACGTCACAAATGCCGTTTGAATGCCTTTTGCATGAATTTTTTCCAGCATCAATTCATCAAAATGCAATCCCGCCGTCGGTGCTGCGACCGCGCCTAAATTTTTACCGAAAACAGTTTGATAACGAGTGAAATCATTTTCATCGTCGGCACGTTCAATGTACGGCGGCAATGGAATGTGTCCAATTTCAGACAGAATTTCTAACACCGATTTTTCGCTATCAAAATGCAGCTGAAATAAATCGTTATCGCGCCCTTCCACTTCGCAAAAATAGCAATTATCTAATTCAATTCGCGCCCCCGCTTTGGGCGATTTACTCGAACGAATATGCGCCAGCGCGTGGTGATTATCCAAAATACGCTCAATCAAAATTTCGATTTTTCCGCCCGTCGTTTTCGTGCCGAATAAACGAGCGGGAATGACGCGCGTGTCATTGAAAACGAGTAAATCGTCGGCTTCGATTAAGTCAAGCAAATCGCTAAATTGACGATTAACCAATTCGCCCGTGTCGCGATTCATTGCCAATAAACGGCTGGCGGTGCGTTCGGATAACGGTTGTTGCGCGATTAACGCTTCGGGCAAAATGTAATGGAAGTCGCTTTTTTTCATAATCAAGAAATCAAACTCGCCAATTGATACAACGGCGGCAAAATCAGCATTTCAATGACTTGAATGCCCAAAATCACCAAAATCACCGACAAATCCAAGCCGCCCAAATTCGGTAAAATGTTGCGGCAATTCGATAACACTGGCTCGGTCAAACTATAAAGCAATTTCGAGATGTCGCTGAACGTGCCTTGATTAAACCAACTCAATAAAGCGCGGGCGAAAACGGCGTAAAACATCACGTTTAATAACAACGCGATAAGTTGCGCGAACGTCGTCAAAATCAAACCGCCAATGCTCAACGATACGCCTTGCAAAATCCCTAACGCGCCACCCGCTAACAATTGCAACGCAAACATTAACACCAGCGACGACGTGTCAATGTTGCCCATCGGTGGAATAAATCGACGCAGAATTTTCAACGGCGGATGCGTGATAGTAATTAGCAATTTTGAAATCGGATTGCGAACATCCGCTCGGCACCATTGCAACAAAAAACGCAGCATCAGCACGCCGATATAAAACGAAAAAACGGTGTTCAAAATCAACACAATTGGATTGGAAAAATAATTCATGCCCATCTTTTTAAACCTCTTGTTTGGATAATTCGATGGAACGATCACGCGCGGCGTGCAAGGCTTTGGCAACTAATTCGACAAAACCGCCTGCTTGAAATGTTTCGATAGCTTTTTGTGTCGTACCATTTGGCGACGTGACGCGCTGACGCAAACTTTCTGGGGATTCAGCCGATTCGAGTGCAATTTTCGCCGCGCCTAATGCCGTTTGTTGAACCAATAATTGCGCCACATTCGCGCTCAATCCCATTTCCAACGCGGCTTTTTCCATTGCTTCCATCAATAAAAAATAATACGCGGGGCCACTTCCTGAAACAGCGGTGACGGCATCGAGTTCACTTTCTGTTTCGACCCACAACGCAATTCCGACCGAACGCAAAATACTTTCGGCTAAATCAATTTGTTCGTCGGTGACATTTGAATTCGCGTGCAAACCCGTTGCGCCTGTCAAAACCAACGCGGGCGTGTTCGGCATACAGCGCACAATCGCCGTTTCATCACCCAGCCAAACACTTAAACTGGCTTGTGAAATTCCAGCGGCAATGGAAACTACGAGTAATTTTTTGGCGTGAATCGCAGCGGCGAGAGTTTGCACGACGCTTTTTAAAACTTGCGGTTTAACGGCTAAAACAATCACGTCTACAGCATCCACAATCACGGCGTTATCAATGGAGGTATTGACGTTAAGCGTGTCCGCTAAATGTGAAAGCGTGTCGGCATTGGTATCGGAAACCCACAGTTGTTGCGCGGGATGACCGCTCGCAATCAAGCCGTTAAGCAAACTCATCGCCATATTCCCGCCGCCGATAAAACCAATTTTTTGTGTATTCATAAATTTCTCTCCGTGGTTATTTTGTGTGAATCAATAAAATCTGTAAATCTGCAACATTTGTTCCCGTCGCGCCCGTCATCAATAAATCGTGTGAACTTTTTAAGGCGTGGTAAGAATCGTTATTTTCCAATAATTCGGCTGGATTTACGCCCGCATTTTTCATGCGTTGCAATGTTCCCGCGTCAACAATTCCGCCTGCCGCAGGACTGACACCGTCAATTCCATCTGTGCCGCCGCTTAGAAATACCCATTCGTTTGTTAAACCGTGTTTTTCTGCGGCGATGGCGAACGCGAATGCCATTTCTTGATTGCGTCCGCCTTTACCATTTCCGCGCAATGTGACGGTGGTTTCGCCGCCTGTTATTAAAGCAATTTTTTCATTTTCAAAGCGCGTATTTTTTGCTGCTAAAACAAACTCTTCCGCCACCTCACGCGCTTCGCCACACAACGGATAATCATAACGAATGACTTCGTAACCCAATAATTGCGCGGCTTTTACCGCTGTTTCAACGCTCATTTCGTTGCTGCCAATTAACGTATTCGTGACATTTTCAATCACTTTTGGTGTTTCTGAAATCGCTTTTTCTAAATAATTTTTCACCGATTGAGGCGCGTCATGCCACACGTTTTTACTTTTCAAAATGGCGATGGCTTCGGCAAATGTGGATTTATCCGCAACCGTCGTGCCGCTTGCAATCACGCTTAAATCGTCGCCTAAAACATCCGACAAAATCAGCGCGTGACACTTTGCCGGCGAAATTATTTTCGCTAAATCCCCGCCCTTTAATTGGGACAAATGTTTACGAATACAATTGATTTCGTGAATGGTCGCGCCACACGACAGCAATAAATTTGTCGTAGCAATTTTTTCGTCGAGCGAAATGGAATCGACCGGATACGGAATTAACGCCGACCCGCCGCCGCTAATTAACACCAAAACTAATTCGTCGAATTTGGCATTTTTGGCGATTTTGGCGATACGTTTCGCGGCTGAAAAACCAGCAGAATCGGGCAACGGATGCGACGCGCCAATCACTTCGATATTTTCAATATCCACCACATTTTCGTAATTAGTCACCGCAATTGCTTCGCCCAATAAATTGGCAGGAATCAATTCTTGCGCGGCATTCGCCATTGAACAAGCGGCTTTTCCGAAAGCGATAATGTGAATTTTTGAACAGTTTTCATCCAAAACAAAATGCTGTTTCACAGCTTCGTAAGGATTCGCCGCTGCAATTCCCGCGTGAAAAATTTGGTGGGCGTTTTGGCGTAAAATTTCGATGTTCATGCCATCGTTTTCGCTAAGGCAAAAATGTTTTCAGCATCCAAAACGTGTTGATTATCTTCAAACAATTGC
>CAISXF010000050.1 GCA_903889445.1 uncultured Pseudomonadota bacterium | reverse complement strand
ATAATCCAGCTAATCGACTCATAATTCTATTCCTTCTCGTTTTGCCATCGTTTGCATATCTTTGTCGCCGCGACCCGATAAATTCACGATAATAATTTCGTCTGATTTCATGGTGGGCGCGAGTTTCGTGACGTAAGCCATTGCGTGACTGGATTCCAATGCGGGAATAATGCCTTCCATTCGAGTCAGCGCGTAAAAACCACCTAGTGCTTCGTCGTCGGTGATATTCACATATTGAGCGCGCCCCGAATCTTTCAGCCAAGCGTGTTCCGGCCCAACACCTGGATAATCTAAACCGGCTGAAATTGAATGCGTTTCGATAATTTCACCGTCGTCATCAGACATTAAATAAGTCCGATTTCCGTGCAATACACCAGGGCGACCTGCACAAAGTGGCGCAGAATGACGACCCGTTTCAATGCCATCACCCGCCGCTTCCACGCCAATCATTTTCACGTCCGCATCGTCAATGAAGGGATAGAAAAGCCCCATTGCATTTGAACCGCCACCGACGCAAGCCACTAACGCATTGGGCAATTCCCCCGCTTGCGCTAAACACTGTGCTTTGGCTTCACGCCCCAAAATGGCTTGGAAATCACGCACCATTGCTGGATACGGATGAGGACCAGCAACGGTTCCGATAATGTAAAAGGTGTCGTCGATATTCGTCACCCAATCGCGTAACGCTTCGTTCAATGCGTCTTTCAAAGTTTTTGAACCGGATTCAACCGCAACCACTTTCGCGCCTAATAATTTCATACGATAAACGTTCAACGATTGACGCGCCACATCGATCGCACCCATATAAACCACGCACTCCAGCCCTAAACGTGCGGCGACGGTTGCGGTGGCTACGCCATGTTGACCTGCACCCGTTTCAGCAATAATACGGGTTTTTCCCATCCGTTTGGCGAGCAAAGCCTGTCCGACGGTGTTGTTAATTTTGTGCGAACCGGTGTGATTTAAATCTTCACGTTTCAAATAAATTTGTGCGCCGCCGAGTTCTTTTGTCCAACGTTCTGCATGATAAAGCGGCGATGGACGACCGACGTAATGCTGTAAATCCTTATCTAATTCCGCAATAAATTCAGCGTCTTCCATATAATGCTGATAAGCGGCGTTTAATTCTTGAATCGCAGGCATCAGCGTTTCTGCGACAAAAATGCCGCCGTAAACCCCAAAATGTCCCCGAGCGTCGGGCATATTATATTTTTCTGTCATAGTGTTTCTCTGTCACCTTCTTGAACTTGTTGTGTGAATGCAGTCATTTTAACGATGTCCTTTTTACCTTTTTCTAATTCTACTCCGCTACTGACATCAACCGCGTAGGGATGAGCAATTTGAATCGCTCTTTTTATGTTTTGAACTGTTAAACCACCCGCCAAAATAATCGGAATCGGACGTTTGGCGGGAATCAATGCCCAATCAAATAATGTTCCTGTTCCGCCTTTTGCGTCAGGATGATAAGCGTCTAAAATTAGTCCTTTTGCATCATGATATTCAGAATTTAATGCGTCAAAATTTAAACCTGCTTTCATGCTTATCGCTTTAATGTAGCGTTTGCCATAAATTCGACAATCGGCGGCGGGTTCGTCACCGTGAAATTGTAAATAATCGAGCGGCACTTGTGCGAGTACATTCCGAATTTCGTTTTCGTCAGCATTCATAAATAACCCCACCACGCTTGTAAACGGAGGTAAGGCTTGGGTAATTTCGATAGCTTTTTCAATGCTGACGTGGCGCGAACTGTTGGCATAAAAAACTAAACCAATCGCATCAACACCCAAATGCGCCGCATAAACGGCGGAATCTACATCGGTGAAGCCGCAAATTTTAAAGCGTGTTCTCATTGAATTCGTGGGTTAATAAAAAGGAAAATTATGGCGCGTAGCATACCATAAAAATTTTGTGTCACTGCTCAACAGTTGGCGCAGTAACAGGTGTTTTCACAGGTTGCAAATCAGCTTTGTTCAACATTGGCGAAAGCGTCGGTTCTAAAAACTTCAAAATATGCACAGGCAACGAACTGGTGAAATGATAACTGCCTGCGTTTTCACCGGCGACGTAAGCCGTTATGACGCCAAAAAATTTATCACCTAAAAAGAAGGTAAATGTGGCAGCACGACTGATAAATTTCGATTCAATCAATTGCCCGCTAGCACTCCATTTTTCTTTACGATGATCGCCGGTTCCTGTTTTGCCACCAACGGTTAGCCACTTGCCATTAGCATCTTTATAAACTCCATTCATTGCGCCCGCCGTACCATTTGCCACCACACCAATCAACGCACTGCGGGCAGCGTGGGCAACTTCGGGCAATAAAACTTGTTGTCCGCTTTCTGGCGTTTTATCCAACACCGTTTCATACGGTGTGTCTTTTGCATAATGTAAATTTGAAAAACGCACGGACGGTAATTTCACCCCATCATTGCTGATAATTCCCATCAATTCGGCGAGGGCAGCGGGACGATCACCCGACGCGCCAATCGACGTGGCATAAGACGGTGTCAGAGATGCAAACGGATAACCAACTCGTTCCCACGCAGCATGAATTTGTTTAAACGCATCGTCTTCCAACAGCGTCAAAATACGGCGTTGTTGGGCGAAATGGTGCGTATTTTTAAACAACCAACGATACACATCTTGGCGTTGTTCGGCACTAGCAGCAATCACTTCGTCGCGCGTCGCAGCGGGATGTTCCGACAAATAACGTACCATCCATAATTCCAACGGATGCACTTTGGTGATATAACCTTGATCTTGCAAATCGAAATTGTCAGGCGTGTATTTATAAAATAAATTATCGACATTTTCCGTCGCTAAAACAGACGCAGGAATATGTTCTTTCAAATACTCAGTCAAAGCTGCGGAATCACGCTCTGGATAAATGGATTCATAAAGCATCGTTAATCGTGACGGTTTTGGATATACTTTTTGCGTCAATGTTTCCAGATTATCGTCGGTACTTTTGCCTTTATATCGGGCGTAAAAACGACGCAAATACACCAAACCTTCTTTATCGGCAAAACGCGCCAGATATTCTTGGCGTTTATCGTCTTCGGGATTTTCCAACCAGCGTGCAATGCCTTCGGGTTTGTACAAATGATGATAGGTCAAGTCACGCATCATCCGAATAAACACTAAATTCACCGAATTTCGCAACGCATCACGCACCGACAAAATTCTAAAATCGTCACTTTCACTAAAATTATTGAAATGATGCACGCCGCCGCCAGTGTAAAAAGACTCGCCAGGGCTGGCGGAATACTTACGTTCCAAGGCTTGATTCAACATTTCTTCGAGTGTGATTTTGGGATGTGCTTTGAGCTGGTCAACCGTCCATATTGATAAAAAATCACGCGGATGAAATTGAATTTTCGCTAATTCTTGCGGCGTTTGCCCTTGATAAGTTTGGTAAATTTCAGCAATCAATTCAAGATAATGCACCAGCGTTCGCAATTTCGCGGTCGAACCTAAATCTAACCGAATGCCTTCGTTAATATCAAGCGGCTGATCATAATTATCGGTTTGTACGCGCAGCAAATTCCCTTTTTCGCTGCGTTCAAACAGCATCAAACTGTAAACAATCGAACTTAGTTGCGTATTTGCGTTCAACATACGTTCGCCGAATAAACCTGCTGCGCGGGCGTTGTCAGGCTCACTTAATTTCTTCAACGCGGCGGTGACTTGTTGCTGCATATCAAAATCAATCGTACTTTTCACCGTTAAATCTAAACGGTCTAAATCGTAATTGGTTTTAATTCCCAGCGTTTGCGCCAAACGAGCGCGAAGCACGTTTTGGGTTTTTTGTTCGGTAACAAATAAATAATGCGTGCTACTTTTCGGAACGCGATTCACTTTCACCGCTAACGCGGCATCACGCAGCGCGGGTGAAATCACGCCTTGCGTTGCGAGTAAACGCAAATAACTGTCGGTTAAAGTTTGCAGCGCGTCATAACCTGCGCCCAATAAATAGGTTGGGCGGCGTTGCGATAACAAAATACTTAACACTTGTCGATAAGCGATAGCTTGTTCGGGGGTTGGCGTAAGCGTTTGCAGGGCTTCGGCGGCGAGCAGTTTATTTGTTTCTTTAAAATCCGCGCCAAACCACGACACCAAACCATCGCCCAACCCGTGAACTTCACCCGATTTTTCTGATGCAGCCAACGGCATCGTATTCAAATACGCCAACGCAATTTGCCGACGCATTTGGCGCGTATCGATACCCAACAAATAAGCGCGAATTGACGCGCTCGCCATTTGGCGCACTTTTTCCACAATCGATTCGGTGTAACCGTTGGGCGAATGGCGATATTTTTCCAATTGCGTCGCTAACGTACTTCCGCCTGGAACGTTCACATCTGCGCCCAACTTTTTCGCCATCATTTGCAACACCGCGAAGCCTAGTCGCTCCCATTCAACTGCTGGATTGACGTTTTTAAAGGTTTCGTCGAGTAATTCACGGTTTTCGATATACAACAACGTGTGCAAAATAACAGGCGGAATCACATCGAAATTGGAATAGCCGTAAGTCGGATAAACGGCAGCAAATAGCGGTTTGTCTGCGCTATCCACTAAACGTAAACCCGCTTGATTTTTTTCGTGATACAACGGAAATAAACCGTATTCGTCCATCAATTGCGTCATCATGGGTGACGCGGTTGCTTGCGCGGTAATGCCAAAACCCGCTTTTTGTAATCGGTCAATTTGGTCTGAAAGCAGCGTATAACCTAGTCGCTGATCGTAAGGACCATGATTGGGATAACGAATGGAATTGCTGGCTTTATTTTCGAGTTTGAAACTGAGTTGTTTGCTGATTTCAGATAAATAATGCGCTTGATAACGCGACGATTGCACTTCGTCTTTGACCAATTTAAAGATAACCGCCGTCACCGCTATTGAACCCACGACGGTGTACAACAACAGAAAGCGTGAAAATAAACTGGATTTTTTTTTCATGTGTTAAAACAAAGTGAAAATAACGAAGCGGCTAAAAAAAACCTTATCGAAAAACGAGTTACACATGAAATGGAAAAATATTTTATCAAAATAATGGTTTTAGAATAAAAGTGTGAGGGCGGTTAGTAATGAATACAGCGTTACGCACAATTATAACCATTGAACACACATAATGGTAATGGAATGCGAAACCGTCATTTTTATTTTCATTTTTAAAGCCGAATTTTTCACACGCTTACATTCAAATTTTTCACAATTGCCAACGTCGGTGCTGCTTGATTCATCGTGTAAAAATGCAAGCTCGGTGCGCCGCCGTCCAACAATTGCTGGCATAAACGACTGACGACTTCCAAGCCAAATTCTTGTACGGCTTCGCGATTATCGCCAAAATTTTCCAATCGTTTGCGTAACCAACGCGGAATATCGGCACCGCACATTTCAGAAAATCGAAACAGTTGCGAATACTGCGTAATCGGCATAATTCCTGCCGCAATCGGAATCGTTATGCCCGCTTTTTCGCATTGATCCACAAAATGAAAATACGCTTCGGCATTATAAAAATACTGCGTGACGGCGGCATTCGCACCCGCATCGACTTTGCGTTTGAAATTTTTAAAATCGTCGTTGAAATTGGCGGCTTGCGGATGCACTTCGGGATACGCGGCAACGTGAATCTCGAAATAATCGCCCGTTTCTTGGCGAATAAAATCCACCAATTCATTCGCGTAACGAAACTCGCCTGCCGACATCGTTCCTGACGGTAAATCGCCGCGCAAGGCGACAATTTTAGAAATATCGTGTTGTTGATAATCGTGCAAAATCGAGCGGATATTTTCTTTAGTTGAAGCCACGCACGATAAATGTGGCGCGGCGGGAACGCCTCGTTTTTGAATATCAATCACGGTTTCAAATGTTTTATCGCGAGTCGAACCACCCGCGCCAAACGTCACTGAGAAAAATTCAGGATTCAATGGCGCGAGTTGTTGCTGCACGTTTTGCAGATTGACTGCGCCTTTAGGTGTTTTAGGCGGATAAAATTCAAAGCTAAATTGCGTGGTCATAAAAAACTCGTGAAAAGGTGAAAACGAAAAGCGCGACTTTAGCGCATTAAATCTAAATTTCAAACAAAATATCTAACACTTCCGATAACGAGGAAACCGCGTGAATTTCTAAACCCGCAATCGCTTTTTTGGGCGCGTTGCCTTTTGGAATAACGGCTTTTTTAAATCCATGTTTGGCGGCATCATTTAACCGCGCGTGACCATTTGCAACGGGACGAATTTCACCGTTCAAGCCTAATTCCCCAAAGAAAAACGCTTCTTGCGATACAATTTTATTCCGCAAACTCGACACGATGCTGGCGACAATCGCTAAATCTGAACTGGTTTCCGTGACGCGAATACCACCGACCACGTTGGCGTAAATTTCATCGCTCGCCGTCGCAATTCCGCCGTGTCGCGCTAAAACCGCCAACAACATCGCCAATCTATTTTGATCTAAACCGACGGCTAAACGGCGTGGATTTCCGTATTGGCATTCGGTGACAAGAGCTTGAATTTCTACCAATAATGGGCGCGTACCTTCCCAAAGTACCGTGACAACGCTGCCCGAAGACGGTTTTTCAGCCCGATTTAAAAACATCGCGGACGGATTTTTCACTTCTTTCAAACCCGTGTTATCCATCGCGAAAAATCCCAATTCGCCCACGCTGCCAAACCGATTTTTGTCCGCGCGTAACACCCGATAACGCGCGTCGTCAGTCGAAGCCAACATCACTTGTGTATCGACAATGTGGCTCAACGTCATCGGTCCCGCGAGCGAATGATCTTTCGTGACGTGTCCCACCATGAAAATCGACACGTTATGTTGTTTCGCGTATTGCGTTAAATAACTCGCCGATTCGCGCACTTGCGACACCGAACCCGCTGCCGAATCGGACGTTTGCGTGTGCATCACTTGAATGGAATCAATCACCAAAATTTGCGGGTGAATTTCATCCAATACGTCGCAAATCCGCTGCACCGACGTTTCCGCCAACATCATAATTTTATCCGCAGGCAATTTTAACCGATTGGCGCGTTCGGCGATTTGTTGCAACGATTCTTCGCCCGAAACGTACAAAACAGAAATATCGCGGGCGGCAATGTTGGCGATGGCTTGCAATAATAATGTACTTTTTCCCGCGCCAGGTGCGCCGCCGATTAACACCACGCTGCCGCGTACAATGCCGCCGCCCAATACACGGTCGAATTCTGAAATACCGCTTGAAATGCGTTCGGCTTCGGATAAATTTACGTCCGACAAAAATTTCACTTCGGAACGATTCCCCGCGTAACCGTGACTCGCGGGACGTTTTTCAGGTGTCGCGCTGGCTAAACGAATTTCTTTAATCGTGTTCCATTCGCCGCAACTGGTGCATTGTCCATTCCAGCGCGGATAATCTGCGCCGCATTGATCACAAACGAAAGCCGTTTTAGTTTTTTTGCTCATAAAATAAATTTTTGAATGAAGTGAATGATTGTTCGATGTTATCACTATGTCGCAATTCGCGGGTATGAATGCCAAAACAAATGAACATATAGATTATAATTCTCAGAATTATTTTTCCTTTTTGATTGCCCATAATTCATGAAACATCCCCGCTTTTTCTCGCGCCTTACTGCTTGGTGCCAACAACAGATTATTCATTTTCCTTGGTTTATTGTTTTAGCCGCTGTTTTACTTTGTGCGGAAACGAGTTATTACGTTTACGAACATTTAACGGTGAATACGAATACCGCCGAAATGTTGTCGCCCGATTTGCCCTTTCAGCAAAATCAAAAAAAAATCGATTTAGCATTTCCTGAAGATGCGTACACGACATTATTCGTGGTCGATGCGAATTCGCCAGAAGAAGCCACGCAAAGTGCGACGAAATTGGTGAATTCACTTCGCGCCAAACCAGACCGTTTTGCGTCGGTTTATATTCCGACTGACAATGATTTTTTTCGTCAGCAAGCGTTGTTATATTTGGAAACGCCCGATTTAGAAACCGTTACAAAACAACTCACCGACGCGCAGCCGTTTATTGGGCATTTGGCGCAAAATTATTCGTTGGATGGTTTATTCGACATTATTCAACAAGCGTTAAACGAAAAAGAAAATACGTTGCCGATGGATTTAAATCCGTTATTGCTGGCGGTGGATAACACGATTAACGCGCAACTCAATAACAAAGCGCAGTCGTTATCGTGGCAAACGTTGTTGGCGAATAACAAACTCAGCGACGATGCAAAACGGGTTTTAATTGTGGCAAAACCTGTGGTGCATTTTGATGAAATGTTACCTGTTGAAGCAGCCCAAACTGCCGCGCGTGAAGTTGCCAATCAAATCATGAGCGAAAATTCGACCGTGCGTGTTCGGATTACGGGCGAAAGTGCGTTGGAACATGAAGAACTCGAAAGCGTCAGCAATGGCGCGACAGTCGCGGGGATTGCCTCGTTGATTTTAGCATTTGCGGTGCAATGGGTAGGTTTTCATTCGTTGCGCTTGCTGGTAATTACTTACATCGTCTTAATTATGGGGCTAATTTTAACGGCGGGATTTGCGGCGATTACGGTCGGGCATTTAAACGTAATTTCGATTGCGTTTGCCAGTTTGTATATTGGTTTGGGCGTGGATTACGCGGTGCATATTTGTTTGTATTATCGTGAACGCAAAACGCGCGGTTATTCCAATGCGGAAGCGATTCACCACAGTATGAAAGGCGTGGGTTCGTCGTTATTTTTGTGTGCATTGACGACGGCATTGGGATTTTTAGCGTTTATTCCAACCGATTATGCGGGCGTTTCAGAATTAGGGATTATTTCAGGCGGCGGGATTTTTATCGGTTTGATTATTTCGCTGACGGTTTTGCCTGCGTTGCTTTGCATTTTGCCAGTGAATAATCCGAAACCGATTAAATCGGCTTTCGCGCCACAATTTATCGTCACATTTCCATTTCATTATGCAAAATCGATTCGTGTTGCGTCGATTTTATTGGCGATTGGCGCGTGTGGCGCGTTGACGAATTTAACGTTCGACGCGAATCCGATTAACTTGCGTGACCCGCAAAGTGAATCGGTTTCGACGATTAAAGATTTGCTGAAATCGAAAAACGATTCGCCATTTTCCGTCACAGGTTTGGCGAATAATTTGGATGAGGCGAATGCGTTGGCGGCGAAAATGAAAACGCTTTCAGCCGTTCACGAAACGATTACGTTGAGCAGTTTTGTCGCTGAAAATCAGAATGAAAAATTGGCGATTATCGACGATGTAAATTTGATGCTGGGAAATCAGCTGGAAAATTTCAATGTTTCACTGCCTGAAAATCATGAACAACGCGCCGCGTTAATTAAATTTAACGAGCAATTGAAAAAGGCGATTTCAGATAAAACCCCGAACGCGCCGCTTGAAACGCTGGAAAAATTACAAAGTCACGTTGAGATTTTTCTGCACGCGCACAATGATGAACCCGCGATTTATACGCAATTAGAAAAAAATATATTGGGTTTGTTGCCTTACACGTTGGAACGTTTGCGAACCAGTTTGAGCGCGACGGCGTTTGATTTAAATGCCATTCCTGATGAACTTCGCTCGCATTGGGTGAGTGAAAATGGCTTGTATAAAGTGTTAATCACGCCTGCGAAAGACCAAAATATCGAAGCGAATATGAAAGAGTTTGTCGAACAAATTAAAAGTGTCGATGACGCGGTTTCGGGTTTGCCAATTGCAAATGAAGCGGGCGGTGGCGCGGTGGTGAAAGCATTTTTACAAGCGTTCGGTGGCGCGTTCACGGCGATTACGTTATTGCTTTTGGTGATTTATCGCAGTTTCAAACATACCGCGTTGGTGATTGCGCCGTTGATGTTGGCGGCGTTGCTGACGGGCGCGACGAATGTGTTGCTCGATAATCCGTTCAATTTTGCCAACGTGATTGCGTTGCCGTTGTTGCTCGGAATGGGGATTGATAGCAGTATTTTAATCATGCACCGCCTACATTTTAATAAAAACGAAGACGAAAATCTGTTGCACAGCAGCACGACGCGCGGGATTATTTTCAGTTCGATTACGACGTTGTGTAGTTTTTCGAGTTTGTCTTTTACCCATCATCAAGGCATGGCGAGCATGGGCTTGTTGTTGTCGATTGGGCTATTTTTTACGGTGATTTGTTCACTGATTGTGTTACCCGCATGGAGCGGGAAGAGGATTTAAGATGCCAGAAATTAGTCGATTTTTAGGAATTGTTATTCGGATGTATCTTCGAGAACATCCGCCCGCACATTTTCATGCTGAATATGGCGAATATGAAATCACGGTTGACATTGAAACAGGCGTTGTCACAGGTAAATTTCCAAGACGTGCATTGATGGTTGTACTCGAATGGTATTTGCTAAACAAAGAAGAATTGCTGAATAATTGGCAAGCCGCCATGAACAAAAAACCTTTATCAAAAATAAAACCCTTGGAGTAATCAATGTTTATTCATGTTACCGCTGCAAAATATATCGAAGATTATCGTGTGCAACTTTCATTTAATGATGGTTCAAACGGCGAAGTCGATTTATCGAATGAATTGGATGGTGAAGTTTTTGAACCGTTAAAAGACAAATCTTTTTTTCAATCATTTGCCCTCGAAGGTCACACATTAAGCTGGAATAACGGAGCGGATTTTGCGCCAGAATTTTTAAAAGAACTCACTTTTTAACAACTACACTCACAAACTAAAAACCATTATGACATTCAGCATCGAAACCCTATTAAACGAACACAGCAACGATAAATTTGAGTTGCACGAACAATTTTTGAACAACCAAATGGTGCGTGTTTTAAAAACCATTGGTTACGACCGCCATTACAAAAAAGCGGTCGGACAATATCTTTACGACCAAGAAGGCACGGAATATCTCGATTTATTGAGCGGTTTTGGTGTGTTTGCGATTGGGCGAAATCATCCGACCGTCATCGAAGCGTTAAAAGAAACGCTCACATTGGAATTGCCTAATTTGGTGCAGCTCGACGTGTCGATTTTGAGCGGTTTGCTGGCAAAAGAAATTCTGAAAACCACGCCTGAAAATTTAACCAAAATGTTTTTCTGCAATTCAGGCACGGAAGCGGTGGAAGCGGCGATTAAATTTGCCCGTTTCACCACGCAACGCGACAAAATTGTTTTCTGCGACCACGGTTATCACGGTTTGACGATGGGTGCGTTGTCGTTGAACGGCGAAAACATTTTCAAAGAAGGCTTTGGTTCCTTATTGCCAAACTGCGAAGCGATTCCGTTTAACGATTTAGTGGCGTTAGAAAAATCCTTGAGCGGCAAAGACGTGGCGGCGTTTATCGTTGAGCCGATTCAAGGTAAAGGCGTGAACATTCCCGACGATAATTATTTGCCCGAAGTCGAACGGTTATGCCAAAAATACGGCACGTTGTTTGTCGCCGACGAAGTGCAAACAGGTTTGGGACGCACGGGGAAATTTTGGGCGGTTGACCATTGGAACGTACAACCCGACATGATTTGTATGGCGAAAGCGTTATCAGGCGGATTTGTGCCAGTGGGCGGCGTAGCAATCACCACCAAAATCATGGACACCGTTTATAACCGCATGGACAGAGCCGTCGTTCACGGTTCGACTTTCGCCAAAAATAATATGGCGATGGCGGCAGGTTTGGCGACCTTGGAAGTCATGAAAAATGAAAACTTGGTCGAAAATAGCCTAAAAATCGGCACAGAAATCATCAATAATTTGAACGCAATGTCGAACCGTTACGAGTTTTTAAAAGAAGCTCGCGGCAAAGGAATGATGATTGCGGTTGAATTCCACGCGCCAAAAAGTTTGACGCTCAAAGCGGCGTGGGCAATGTTGGAAGCCGCGAACAAAGGGCTTTTCTGCCAAATGGTGACGATTCCGTTGTTCAAAGAACATCTCATTTTGACTCAAGTCGCGGGGCATGGCATGAACGTGGTAAAGTTATTGCCGCCGTTGAATTTAACCCAAAAAGACCACGACAAAATAATTGGCGCGTTTGATAAAACTATCGCCGACACCCACAAAATTGGCGGTTCGATTTGGGATTTAGGCAAAAATTTAGCCAGTCATGCGTTAAAAAATAGAAAAGGATAAGCAATGAAAATCATGAAAATAACTGCCGCGTTGGCTCTTTCAATTTCTGTGTTGCCCACGTTCGCATACGCTGAAACCAAAGGCTTGAATCAAATCGAACATATCGTGGTGATTTATCTTGAAAATCGCAGTTTCGATAGTTTGTTTGGCTTGTTTCCAAACGCGAACGGGTTGGCAAATGCGAAAAATGCGCCGCCTCAAATAGACGAATCGGGGCAGATTTACAAAACCTTGCCTGCTGTCAAAAACGATGACCGTTTTCCAGAGGATTTACCCAACGAACCTTTTGACATTGCGCGTTACGTCGGGTTGGATGCCAAACATCCCGATTTGACGCACCGATTTTTTACGCATCAAATGCAAATTGATGGCGGAAAAAATGATCGATTTGCTCAATTATCTTCGGCGAGTGCGTTGACGATGGGACATTACGATTTATCCGGCACGGCATTGTGGGAATACGCGAAAGAATTCACTTTGGCGGATAACTTTTTTCAAGCGGCGTTTGGCGGTTCATTTTTGAATCATCAATGGTTAATTTGCGCTTGCACGCCTGAATTCAAAGACGCGCCCGAAGAACTCAAAGCATGGCGAAATGACACGCTCACCAATAAACCGTCGAAAGATCCGCTTGTGACAAAGGACGATTATGCAGTGGGAACGATTCAACCGTTTTATCCGCCGTTTGATACGGAATACACCGAAAATCGATTGCCGCCACAATATCAGGCAACGATTGGCGACAGATTATCTGAAAAAGGCGTTTCTTGGGCGTGGTATGCCGGCGGTTGGAACGATGCCGTTGCCGAACGCAAAACCGACGATAATTTTCAATATCATCATCAGCCTTTTGTTTATTATGCTAATTTTGCGCCCAACAGTGCCGCTAGAAATGAGCATTTGAAAGATAGAAGTCAGTTGTTTGTTGATTTAAAAAACGATTTTCCGAAAGTCGTTTTTTTCAAACCATCGGGCAGTAAAAATCAACATCCAGGTTATGCGACGATTCATGATGCGGATGCGGAAGTGAAAGAAATTGTTGAAGCCATTCGCGGCAGCTCGAGCTGGTCTAAAACAGCGATTGTTATTACTTACGATGAATTCGGCGGTTTTTGGGATCACGTCGCGCCACCTCAATTGGATCGTTGGGGCGCGGGAACACGCATTCCGGCGATTATCATGTCACCGTTTGCGAAAAAAGGGCATATCGATCACACGCTTTACGATACCACTTCGATTTTGAAATTGATTGAAAACCGGTTTGATTTAAAGCCGCTTTCTACGCGAGATGCTAACGCCAACGGTTTGCAGGATGCGTTTCAATTTTAGTGCGTGTTTTAAAAGTATCAAACTGAACCAAAAATGGGCTTGTGTGGTCCATTATTACCACCAGCGTTGGATGGTGGTCGCCCGAGAATTTAATCAACGCGATTTTGTATATCACTCGGGCAGGCTGTGCATGGCGATTATTACCTCACCTATTTCCCAAGTGGCAGACT